>NZ_PKIZ01000130.1 GCF_002847825.1 Kytococcus schroeteri
GTCGATGTCCAGGCGGTTCAGCAGCTCGAACACGCTCTCGCCACCGCCGGTGGTCTTGGCGCTGTGGCGGCGCATCGCCACCGTGGTCAGCTGCGTGCCACTTGCAACCAGTGCATCCTCCAGCAGTGACTGGCTGCTGGCCCCACCGGTGCCCATGACTAGGTGAGAATCGAATTCCTTATCAGCGATCTTCAGCATGATCTTGTCCTCTAGCCGTCTCGGCATCGGCTGACCCATTCCCAGCGCTGCCCCCACTGTAGCCCCCAGCGCGGACAGCAAAATTCCGTGGCGGAAGTAGCCCGTGGAAACCACCAGCTTC
>NZ_PKIZ01000131.1 GCF_002847825.1 Kytococcus schroeteri
AGACTCACCTTTTGGACGCTCTCGCGGAACTCCCTTGCACACCTTCCACCATCGGCGCCTATGTCCCCCTCCCAGGCGAGCCGGGCGGCGCGGATCTTCCCGATGTCCTGGCGCGCACCGGAGCGCGGGTGTTGCTTCCTCGCGTTGTTCGTGGTGACGCCCCCGGTCTCGAATGGATCGAGTATCAACCGGACAACCCAAACCTCGTCGAGGGCACGTGGAGCATACTCGAGCCGGTGGGCGAGCCAGTGATTGAGCCTAGGAGTGAGCCGGCGTGTGAAACGGAGAGTAATGCAATTCACACTTTCCCGACATGCGT
>NZ_PKIZ01000132.1 GCF_002847825.1 Kytococcus schroeteri
CTGCGCTCACGGCCGGGTCGTTCGGGTCCACTCCCTGCTGCAGCACCAGGAATGCACGCGGCAGCTCTTCGCCGTCCGATTCGCGCAGGTAACCGACCACGGCTGCGTCGGCAATGGCCTCGTGGGTCATCAGCAGCGCTTCCAACTCGGCCGGGGCAACCTGGTAGCCCTTGTATTTGATCAGTTCCTTCATGCGGTCGACCACGTAGGCGTTGCCCAGATGGTCTAGGTTCGCGATGTCGCCGGTGCGCAGCCATCCGTCAGGGGTGATGGTGTTGGCGGTGGCTTCCTCGTTGTTGAGGTAACCGAGCATCACCTG
>NZ_PKIZ01000133.1 GCF_002847825.1 Kytococcus schroeteri
AGGCAGAAAAGAAAAAGTCTGGTCCGTCGATGGCGGACGAGTTGAAGCGGAAGCGCCAGGAAAGGTTGGCCGCAGCTAAGGAGGGTGCATGAGTGATCATCGTCTGGTGGCTCCGGACAGTGGTTTCGCGCCTCGTTCGGAGCCGGTGGGGGAGCAGTTGCCGCGTTTTTTCCATGCCCCGGAGTGGTCGCAGTCGTCGGGGGATATTTTGGCGGATCTTGCCTCGGTGTGTGGGGTGGAGTTGTTGCCGTGAGCAGGTGCGGTCCATGCCGGACAGTCGTGAGACGGCGATCATTCTGAAGGATGGCCGGCGGATC
>NZ_PKIZ01000134.1 GCF_002847825.1 Kytococcus schroeteri
TGATGCTGGGGTTGCTACGTCCACAGCCGAGCCTTGAAGGAGCCGACCTGGTGGCCGACGAGACCGGGACGCTGCACCTGCGCCTGGAGGATTCTTACCATCCGATCACGAATGTCGCCTCCGCGCGGCTGATTCTGCAGCAGCCCGTCGAGGTGCAGAAAACCACCGCTGAACAGCTATCCCAGGTGCCGTTGGGGCAGCCGATTGGTATTCCGCAGGTGCCGGGGCTTGTCGCCGCGCCGGAGCGCGAGTGGCTGTATTGCGACCGTGCGGCCGGTGGTACGGGAACTGTGGTGGCTGTCGAGCGTATCAAGGAG
>NZ_PKIZ01000135.1 GCF_002847825.1 Kytococcus schroeteri
CTACAGGCAACCGCCGGTTCTGGCCGGTGCGCGTCACCGGCTCCGGTCGACTGAAAGCGTGGAGCATGACTAGTGAGACCATCCAGCAGATATGGGCGGAGGTCATGGGCTGCTACGAGGCCGGGGAAGCGCTCCACCTCACCGGTGAGATCGCCGAGCAAGCCCAGCAGCACCAAGACGCGGCTATCGAGACCGATGACCGTCGGCGATCCTGAAGAAGCTCCCGGACTGGGAACGCCCAACAGGGAGCAGAGACCGCGAACGTGTGTTCCCATACGGGCTACAGCGCGTATGGCGCCGGAAGGAGGACGAAAAC
>NZ_PKIZ01000136.1 GCF_002847825.1 Kytococcus schroeteri
GCAGGATCCTCCAACCCCAACCAGGAGCTCATCGAGCGCTGGGATCACCGCGCGGACCTCTCCTACCAGGCGGTTCACGAGCGCCATGCCAGCCGCCTCTGGGGCATCCCGCGCACCACGCTGGGAGTTATCGCTTGGCCGCCGACGACTCGCGACCGCATGTTCGTCCGCTGGCACTACTGGTGGCAAGCTCATTACATCGACAACCTCATCGATGCCGCCATCCGCCGCCCCACCCACTCCCGGATTTTCGCCATCCGCCGGCACCTCCGTGCCATGCGCATCCGCAACCTCCGCCCCCTGACCGCCAACCACT
>NZ_PKIZ01000137.1 GCF_002847825.1 Kytococcus schroeteri
CCATCACCGCCCGTGATGCTATGGCATCCGCAGGTAAGACCCTGGTGGAGCTGTTCGGTCTGGCCCAGGAGCTGAACCACGAAGCAGAGGGCATCGAAATCGGCCCGTCGCCGCAGGAAAGCGAGCACATCGCTGCCTACAGCATGCCGATCGAGGACCTGAACTTCTCCGTCCGCTCCTACAACTGCCTGAAGCGTGAAGAGATTCACACCGTCGGCGAGCTGGCTGCACGCACGGAGTCCGACCTGCTGGACATCCGCAACTTCGGCCAGAAGTCCATCAACGAGGTCAAGGTCAAGCTGGCTGGCTTGGGTC
>NZ_PKIZ01000138.1 GCF_002847825.1 Kytococcus schroeteri
GTGTGATCCTGGCGGTGCCGGCGAACTTCCTGTTCAACAAGCTGTGGACGTTCCGCTCGAAGCCGCGCGAGGCCAGCCGCGTGGTGCGCGTGGTCGAGCCGCGGACTGGCGACGCAGGTTCTGGTGCTGGTGCGGGTTCTGGCGCTGGTGATGCGGATGTCTAAGCCTTCTTTTAATGACGCCCCCTCGCCCCAGCCAGCCAACGATCCCGCTGGGGCCGGGCACTCCAGTGGCGCCGGCGCTGCTTCCGGTGCCGCTGCCGACAATGCCGCTGCCGACAATGCTGCTGCCGGGCAGGGCGCGCGGGTCGGCGAT
>NZ_PKIZ01000139.1 GCF_002847825.1 Kytococcus schroeteri
TTCCGCCACCGCCGTGCGCGGCGAAGCACCGAAGATCCGCGAATGGGTCAAGGAGGCCCGCGGCGCGATGGAAGAGCTGGCGATCGACCCGTCGTTCTCCGAGCGCTCCATCAACGAGGGCTTCTCCGGTGGCGAGAAGAAGCGCCACGAGATCCTGCAGCTGGGTCTGCTGAAGCCGAAGTTCGCCATCCTGGACGAGACCGACTCCGGCCTGGACGTTGACGCGCTGCGTGTCGTCTCCGATGGCATCAACCGCTACCAGGAGCGTGAGAACGGCGGCGTGGTAATGATTACGCACTACCAGCGCATCCTGAA
>NZ_PKIZ01000014.1 GCF_002847825.1 Kytococcus schroeteri
CCCCGACGGCACCATCCACTGGACCAGCCTCCTGGGCCAGAGGTACACCACCACACCCCACGACTACCGCAACCCCTGAGGCCCACCCCGTCCACCACTGGTGGCTCCCCCCCCGGGCCTGCCACCCACGACCCACCGGGGCGGTCCGCGCGGTCAACCGGCTCGACGGCCTGGATCACTAGGCTGCCGCCCATGCCGGTCCCGGACTTCATCGTCGAACTACGCCGCCACATCGGGCACGCGCCCCTGTGGTTGAGCGGCATCACGGCCGTGGTGCTTCGACCCGCCCCGGGGCTGCCGGCCGCGCCCGGGAACCGGGAGCTGCTCATGGTGCAGCGTGCGGACAACGGTCGGTGGACACCGGTCACCGGCATCGTCGACCCGGGCGAGCACCCCGCGGCCGCCGCCGAGCGGGAGGTGCTCGAGGAGGCCCGGGTCACGTGCCGGGTGGACCGCCTCGCCTGGGTGTCGGTGACCGTCCCGGTCGAGCACGTCAACGGCGACCGCGCCCAGTACCTCGACCACTGCTTCGCCTGCACCTGGCTCTCCGGCGACCCCGCGGTGGGCGACGACGAGTCTCTGGCCACCGGCTGGTTCCCGCTCACGGACCTCCCTCCGCTGCAGCCCGTCTTCCGCGCGCGCCTGGCCGCCGTGCTCGCCGACGACCCGGTCACCCGCCTCGACCCTGCACCCCCGGAGCTCCCGTCCTACGTCCGTGTGGCGCAGGAGGACTGACGATGCTGCCCTGCTCCACCCCGCGCCCACCCGCCGTGGCCGACCCCACCCTCGGCCGCCCGCTGCCCGAGCTCGGGGAGCTGCTCGAGCACCTCGTGGTGGTCCGCCTGCCGATGGCGGTGCGCTTCCGCGGCCTCACCGTGCGCGAGACCGCCCTGGTGCGCGGACCCCTCGGTTGGGCCGAGTTCGCCCCCTTCACCGAGTACGACGACGCCGAGTCCTCCCGCTGGCTGGCCGCCACCCTCGAGGCCGGGTGGTGGGGATGGCCCACCCCGCTGCGGCCGCTCGTGGAGGTCAACGCCACCGTCCCGGCCGTCGCCGCCGAGGAGGTGCCCGCCGTCCTCGCCCGGGTGCCGGGTGCCACCGCCGCCAAGGTCAAGGTGGCCGAGAAGGCCCTCCTGCTGGCCGACGAGGACGCCTCCGCAGCCGCCGACCTCGCCCGCATCACGGCGGTGCGGGACGCCACCGGTCCCGGGGTGCGGGTGCGCATCGACGCCAACGGGGCCTGGACCGTCCGCCAGGCCGCCGCCTTCCTCGAGCAGGTGGCCGCCACCGGCGAGCACCTGGACTACTGCGAGCAGCCCTGCGCCACCGCCGCCGAGCTGGCTGAGCTGCGCGAGCTGCTGGCGGCCCGCGGCGTCCCGGTCCGCATCGCCGCCGACGAATCCGTCCGCCGCGCCACCGACCCGATGCTGGTGCGCGCCCTGGGGGCCGCCGACCTCGTGGTGGTGAAGGCCGCACCCCTGGGCGGGGTGGCCGCGGCCTCGCAGATCCTCACAGCCACCGGCCTGCCCGCGGTGGTCAGTTCGGCCCTGGAGTCGAGCGTCGGCCTGGCCGCCGGGGTGGCCCTCGCCGCCTCGATGCCGGAGCTCGACGGGCCGTGCGGCCTCGGCACCGCGCGGCTGTTCACCGAGGACGTCACGTCCGCGCCGCTGGCGCCCGAGGGAGGTCGGCTGGAGGTGCGCCGTGTGGAGGCCGACCGGGTCGCGAACGTCGCGGAGCCGGCGCGGCGTGCGTGGTGGGCCGACCGCATCGGGCGGTGCCTGGATGTGCTCGCCCGACCGTGACCCGTCAGACGGGCCGCACGTCGTAGACCATCACCACGATGAAGCCCACCACCAGCGCCAGCAGCGCGGCGTTCACCCCGGCGCGCACCGCGAGCTCCCGGCGCGTGGGCTCCGGGGTCTTCCGCCAGAACGTGATGCGGTGGAAGGCCCGGTGCTGACCGCGGGGGTTGACCATGCCCATGAAGGTCACCACCACGGCGAACAGGGCCACGGCGACGATCGACTTCACGATGGTGGGCACGGCAGGGGTCCTCTCGGTGGGCGTTCGGGGAGCAGGGTGTCACAACCGGCCCCGGCGCGGGGCCCTGCCCACTCCGCCCCGCGCCCCCGTGCCGAAGGGTGCCTCACCTAGACTCCGGGCATGAGTCACGTGACGGGAGGCCAGCCCGGCCCGTACGCCTACCGCCCGCAGCAGCAGCCCCGCCGCCGTGGGGTGATGCCCTTGGTGTTCGGCGGGCTGACGCTGCTGGTGGGCACGCCCCTGGCGTTCCTGCTGCCGGTCGCCATCGGCATGGGTGACCTGTTCGGGGCCCTGCTCAACCCGGCCTCGGACGGGGACACCCGCTACCTGCCGGCCGGCGAGGACCGCGTGCTCTACGCGATGGGGGAGGGTGGCGAGTCGCTCGCCCATGACGCGTGCTCGGTCACCGGGCCGTCGGGGGAGAAGCTCGAGCTGCACCCCCAGCTGGTGGACCACCCGCAGGACCCGCAGCACTTCTGGACCTTCCACACCCAGGGGGCCGGCGACCACACCCTGCGATGCGGTGACGGCTCGGTCATGGCCGTGGCCCCCGGGGACGCCCTCGAGGGGATCATGGGCTGGACCGTCGGCGCCTTCCTGCTGGCGCTGCTCGTCTTCCTCCTCGGGATGGGCCTGATCATCTGGGGCATCGCGCAGCTGGTGCGCACCAACCGTCGTGCCGCCGCCGTCCCGCCCGGGGAGCACGGCCCCTACGGCCAGCACGGCCCGGGCGGCATGGGTGGCCCGGGCGGCGCCCCGTACGGCGGGGACCCCCATGCCCCGCGCACCGGGTCGGCCCCCGGCCAGGCACCCACCGGGCAGCCCCCGGCTCAGGGGGCCGTGTGGAACCCGGTCTCCGCACCGCCTGCCCCGGGCGCCACGCCCGGCGGGGCCGCGGCTCCCCAGCCGGACCCGCGACAGCCGCACCCGCTCACGGGCCTCCAGGGCCGACCCGCCCCGGAGTACGGCCAGTACGCCCCCGGGCACGGGCCCGACGGCAGCGCCCCCGAGGCCGGGGACGGCGCCCCGCAGAGTGGCTCGGACCCCGCCGGCGGCGCTCACCGTCTCTGACGCCGGCCCGTAGACTGGGCCCGCACGCGACCGCCACCCGGCCAGCCCCGACACCTGGCGCCGTCGCGCCCCATCCTGCTCGCCGTCCATCGGCGACCCCCCTTCTGCAACAGGAGTTCCCAGTGCCCACCGGAAAGGTCAAGTGGTACGACGCCGACAAGGGCTTCGGCTTCATCGGCGACGACGCCGGCGGTGACGTCTTCCTGCGCGCGGCCGCCCTGCCTGCCGGCGTGACCACCCTGCGCCCCGGCACCCGGCTGGAGTACAGCATCGTCCAGGGCCGCAAGGGTGACCAGGCCATGCACGTCGCGATGGTGGACGCCCCGCCGTCCGTGCAGCGTGGCCGCACCCTGCGCGACCGGAAGCCGGCCGACGACATGGCCGTGGTGGTGGAGGACCTCATCCGCCTCCTCGACGACGCGTCCAACCAGCTGCGCCGCGGCCGCTACCCCGACGCCCGCCACGGCGAGACCCTTGCCAAGGCGCTGCGCGCCGTGGCCGACCAGTTCGAGGTGGGGCGCTGATGAGCACCACGCCCGAGTCCCGCCCGGCCACCCGCCCCGCCCGCGCCCCTCGCCCGGACACGGCCCTCATGGAGGCCGTGGACGCCGCCCGCGAGGGCCTGCACGGCATCGCCGCCGAGGGCTCCGTGGGCGAGCACACTGGCGCCCGCTCGGTGGGTGAGCGCCTGGTCACGCACGCCTTCACCTGCCTGATGCCGGGCTACACCGGATGGCAGTGGGAGGTCACCCTGGCCCGTGCCCCGCGCAGCCGCCGCGTCACCGTGTGCGAGGCCCACCTCGCCCCCGCCGAGGGGGCCCTGCTGGCCCCGGAGTGGGTGCCGTGGGCCGACCGGCTGCGCCCCGAGGACTTCGGTGTGGCCGACGCGAAGGCCGAGGAGGCCCAGCTGGTGCTGGTGGCCCCCCAGGCCCTGCCCGTGCGCCCCGGCGGTCACCAGCCCGAGCGCGTGGCCGCCCGCTGCGAGCAGTGCGACTGCACCGGCTACCTCGTGCCCGTGGAGGTGCTGCGCGCCGACCGCGCCGCCCTGACCGAGCCGGAGCCCGACCCCCTGCCCGACCCGCTCGTGGACGAGTTCGAGCTCGAGGTGGTGGACCTCTCGGAGGTGGAGCCCGAGGCCTCCGGTGCCGAGACCGAGGCCGGTGCCGAGCCGTCGCAGGCCCGGGAGTCCGACGCCGACGCCCCCACCACCGCCGAGGACCGCGCGTGAACGCGGCGCTCGAGCGCTGGTTCCACCTGCAGGAGCGGGGCACCACCGTCGTGCAGGAGGTGCGCGGCGGCGTCGTCACCTTCTTCACGATGGCCTACATCATCGTGCTCAACCCGCTGATGATCGGCACCGTGGCCGACGGCACCGGCGAGTTCCTCGGCGGCGGCCACGACCCCAACATCGCGATGGTGGCCGCGGCCACGGCGCTGGTGGCCGGCGTCATGACCATCCTCATGGGCGTGGTGGCCAACTACCCCCTCGCCCTGGCCACGGGCCTGGGCCTCAACGCGTTCATCGCCTTCGGCGTGGCGAGCCTCCCGCAGGTCACCTGGGCCGACGCGATGGGCCTGGTGGTCATGGAGGGGCTCATCATCCTGCTGCTGGTGCTCACCGGTTTCCGGCAGGCGGTCTTCCACGCCATCCCGGCGCAGCTCAAGACGGCCATCAGCGTGGGCATCGGCCTGTTCATCGCCTTCGTCGGCCTCGTGGACGCCGGCATCGTGCGCAAGCCCGCCTCCGGTCCCGTGCCGGTGGAGATGGGTGTGGGTGGATTCCTCGCCGGGTGGCCCACCGTGGTGTTCGTGATCGGCCTGCTGGCCATCGTCGTGATGATGGTGCGCGGCGTCCGCGGCGCCATCCTCTACGGCATCCTCGGTGCCACCGTGCTGGCCATGGTGGTGGAGGCCGTCGCCGGCATCGGGTCGCAGACCGACGCCACCGGCAAGGTCGTCAACCCGACCGGCTGGGGCCTCAACGTGCCGCGCGTGCCCGACAGCTGGGTGCAGGCGCCGGACTTCGGCCTCATCGGGCAGTTCGACCTGCTGGGTTCCTTCTCCTCCATCGGCGTGGTGGGGGCGAGCCTGCTGGTCTTCACCC
This sequence comes from Kytococcus schroeteri, assembly GCF_002847825.1. Lineage (GTDB taxonomy): Bacteria > Actinomycetota > Actinomycetes > Actinomycetales > Dermatophilaceae > Kytococcus > Kytococcus schroeteri. The sequence goes on from NZ_PKIZ01000014.1 coordinate 5,219, forward strand.
TCCTGCTGGCCGACTTCTTCGACACGATGGGCACGATGGTGGCCGTCGGTGCCGAGGCCGACCTGCTCGACGAGGAGGGCAACCCGCCGGGCGCGCAGCGCATCCTCGTGGTCGACTCGCTGGCTGCCGCCGCCGGTGGTGTGGGCTCGGTGAGCTCCAACACGAGCTTCATCGAGTCGGCCTCCGGCGTGGGCGAGGGTGCCCGCACGGGCCTGGCGAGCGTGGTCACCGGCGTGCTCTTCCTGCTGGCCACCTTCCTCTCCCCGCTGGTGTCGGTGGTGCCCTACGAGGCCGCCACCCCCGCCCTGGTGGTCGTCGGCTTCCTGATGATGCAGCAGGTCACCGGCATCGAGTGGAACCGTCTGGACATCGCCGTGCCGGCCTTCCTGACCATCGTCCTCATGCCCTTCACGTACTCGATCACCGCCGGCATCGGTGCCGGGTTCGTGACCTACGTGGTGCTGCAGGTGGTGCAGGGCCGCGGCAAGCAGCTGCACCCGCTGATGTGGCTCATCGCCGTGATGTTCCTGCTCTACTTCGGCATCGACCCGATCCGCGACCTGGCAGGTGTGTGATGAGTGCCCAGTCCCGACGCATCATCGTCCTCGTGACTCTGGCGGCCCTGATCCTGGGCCCCGTGCTGGCGGCCCTGTTCAACTGAGCTCCGGCTCGGCCCCGGTAGCCGAACGGCCCCCTCTCCCCGCGGGTGAGGGGGCCGTTCGCGCGCGATGCCTCAGGAGGCCGGCGGCGTGGCGCTCATGGGCGAGGAGTCGCCCGACGGCTGTTCGATGCTGGGGATGGTGATCGTCCCGTTCCCCGGCGAGGGGCTGGTCCCCGGCTCGCTCGGCGACTCCTCGGTGGGCGAGTCCGCGGGCGACGACGGGGCCTGCGTGCTGGACGTGCCGGAGTCAGCCGCGTCGTCACCGGAGCTGCTGCAGGCGGTGAGACCGCCGAGTGCCAGGGCTGCGACGGCCAGGAGGCCGGATCGGGTGCTGGCTGCCATGGGAACCTTCCTTCGTGGTCGGGGTCACACCACGGTGGACCACCGGGGGCCCGGTGCCAACCCCACGGGCCCGACTGTGAGGAACCCGTGAGGCCGGCACCGGAACGGCCGGGTCAGGCCACGTCCACCGGCCCGGCCTCGGCGGCGAACCGCTGTGCGCGCAGCGAGCGGCGCAGGCCGTCCACTTCGTCGGCCACGATGCGGCGCAGCGCCGCGGGGGCCTCGGGGTGGGTGGTGAGCCACTCCTGGGCGGCGGCCTCGCTGGCCTCGCCCTCGGGGAAGGTGCCGGGCACGATCCGCTCGGCGATCTCCATCGCGTGGTCGGCCCAGATGCCCTCGAGACGGCCGAAGTACTCCTCGCGCAGCCAGCCCAGCTCCTCGGAGCGCAGCGGCTGGCGCATGCCCTCGATGGTGGCCGACACGTGGTCGTTCGTCATCGACAGCGGCGTGAGCAGGCGCTCCCAGGCCTCGCGGCGGCCCTGCTCACCGGGGAGCGAGGTGACGGCGGCCAGATGGCGCGTGATGGTGGTGTTGTTGCGCTCCGCCTCCAGCTCGGCGTCGAGCTCCTCCCGGGTGGCCTGGCCGGTGGCCGCCAGGGCGGTCCACAGGTCCCAGCGGCGGTCGGACTCCCACGCCAGGCCCTCGATCGTCTCGGTGCCCTCGAGCAGGCCGCGGGCCACCTCGCCCGACGCCGGATGCGTGGCCGCCGCGGCCCCGAAGGCCCGCTGCCACACCAGCTGGGCGTCGGAACCCGGCTCGGCGGCGCGCAGGTTGGCCAGGCAGGCCTCGGCCCAGGCAGCGCGCCAGGCGTCGCGCTGCTCGGCCGGCAGGTAGCCCTCGATGGCGGCGCGCGCGTTGGCGCTCACCGCGCCGAGCACGCCGCCGTGACGCTCGTCGGCCAGGTTGGCGATGGCGGCGCGCACGTACTGCGCGGCGTGCAGGCGGCCGTCGCGGGTGGCGTCCCACAGGGCCCACCACGCGGTGGACCGGGAGGTGTCCTCCTCCAGGGTGCCCAGGTGCTCCACGAGGGTGGCGGTGCTGTGCTCGTCGAGGGCGAGCTTGGCGTAGGTGAGGTCGCCGTCGTTCACCAGCACCAGGTCCGGGCGGGCGGCACCCACCAGGGCCTCCAGGCCCGCCACGCCGGCGAGGTCCACGGACTCCCCGGCCAGGTCCAGCTCGGCGTGGCCGGTGCGCTGCAGGCGGCCACCGGTCAGGGTGTAGGTGCCCACGGCCAGGCGGTGCGGACGCAGCACCTCCTCGCCAGTCACGGGGTCGGTGCAGTGCTGGGTGAGGCGCGCGGCGGTGACCGTCCCGTCCTCGGCGGTGTCCACCTCCAGCCCGATGGTGGACACGCCGGCCGTGCGCAGCCACGGGCCCACCCACGCGTCGAGGTCGCGGCCCGAGGCCTCCTCGAGCGCACGCAGCAGGTCCGGCAGCGTGGTGTTGCCGTAGGCGTGCTCGCGGAAGTACGCGGTGGAGCCGGCGAAGAACTGCTCGCGACCCACGTAGTTCATGAGGTTCTGCAGCAGCGCGGCGCCCTTGGCGTAGGTGATGCCGTCGAAGTTCTGCCGGGCCGCCTCGAGGTCGTCGATCTGCGCGACCACCGGGTGGGTGGAGGGCAGCTGGTCCACGCGGTAGGCCCACAGCTTGCGGGCCGTCGAGAAGGCCACCCACGCGTCGGTGAACTCGGTGGTGTCCGCGCTGGCCTGCGTGCCCAGCAGCTCGGCGAAGGACTCCTTGAGCCACAGGTCGTTCCACCACTCCATGGTCACGAGGTCGCCGAACCACATGTGCGCCATCTCGTGGAGGATCGTGTTGGCCCGGCCGGCCCGCTGGGCCCGGGTGGGGGTGGAGCGGAACACGTAGTTCTCGGTGAAGGTCACGCAGCCCGGGTTCTCCATGGCGCCGAGGTTGTACTCGGGCACGAACACCTGGTCGTAGGTGCCCCACGGGTAGGCTACGCCGAAGGTGCGGTGGAAGAAGTCCAGGCCGGCGAAGGTGATGTCGAAGACCTCGTCGGCGTCGAAGTGCTCCACCAGGCTCTGGCGGCAGAGCAGGCCCACCGGCACCTCGAGCGCCTCGCCCTCGGAGGTGGTGCCCGTCCAGGTGCGCTCGGTGCGGTGGTACTCACCGGCGCACATGGCGGTGATGTAGGTGCTCATGGGCAGGGTCGGGGCCCACTCGCGGGTGGTGCCGGCGGGCACCTCGTGGCCGGTCACGGTGCCGGCGGGGGCCTCGGTGGTGGACACCTCGTCCTCGGCGTTGCAGCGCACCACCCAGTCGGTGGGGGCGGTGATGACCCAGGTGAAGGCCGCCTTGAGGTCGGGCTGCTCGAAGGTCGTGTAGAGACGGCGGCAGTCGGCCGGCTCGAAGTGCGTGTACAGGTAGGTGCGCCCGTCGGCAGGGTCGATGAAGCGGTGCAGGCCCTGCCCGGTGCGGCCGTAGGTGCCCACTCCCTGCACCACCACGCGGTGGCGGCCAGCGGAGAGCTCGGGCAGCTGGATGCGGGCGCCGTCGAAGGCGGACTCGACGTTCAGGGGCTCGCCGTCCACGGTCACCGCGTCCACGCCGCCGAGGAAGTCCAGGAAGGTGGACCCGGCGGTGCTCGTGAAGTCGAGCGTCGTGGTGGTGCCGAAGGTGGTGGCCTCGGCATCGGGGGCCGTGCGGCAGTCGATCTCGACCCGGTAGGCCAGGTCACTGACCTGGGAGGCGCGCTGGGCGGCCTCGGCACGGGTGAGGTTGCGGGAGGAGTGCGGGGCGGTGGGGCTGTACGTCACGGGGGCCAGTCAATCAGGACGTGGCGTCGGTCACGTCCCCACCACCCCCGGGTGTCGGTGGACGACCTGACGGACGGCCGGGCGCCTGTGGACGAAGGGTGCCTCAGGGGTTGACCACGGTGCCGGTCAGCGGCTCGTCGCCGGGGCCGTCCTCGGGGCGCTGGGGCGTCGACCCCGTCGACCCCGGCGCGCCCAGCGCGCCCGGCGCCCCCGGCGCCCCCGGCGCGGGGCGCCATGGCGCCGAGCCGTGCGGACGCGGCCGACGGCGCGCGGAGAGGTCGGCATGGCGCAGCAGCTCGCTGTACGGCACGTCGGTGTGCGGGTGCGTGGCCACCGGGGTGTCCCCGGAGAACACGACGAACACCGGGCGGGAGTGCAGGAAGGTCTGCAGCACCGACCCGTCCACCACCGAGCGGGCGTGGGCGGTGGCGCGCCGCTTGGCCGCGGCCGGTCCCAGCGGCGTGCGGTCCACCAGCCTGCCCGTCGGGCGCGGGGTGGCGTCCGCCATCGGCCGGCCCTGCTCGTCGGTGCCCGCCGGGCGCCGCCCCGTGCGGCGCTCCACCTCCTCCACCACGGCCGGGGCGTGCTTGCGCGCCTCGGAGACCAGCGTGGGGCCGTACCTGCGCGCGGCGCCGGCGATGACCGGCCCGTACTTCACGGCGTTGCGGATGAGGTTGGGGTTGACCACGGGGCCTCCTCGAACGGGCGGGGTGACGGGTTCACTCCCTCGCCATGATGTCAACACCGGCAGGTGGGCGCGCGTTCCCGGGACCTAGGCTGGGCGCATGCACCCCTCGGACCTCGGTCGTCGGCGCGGTCGCCGACTCGGACGCCTGGAGTACACCGGTGAGGGCCTCGAGCCCGACCACGTCCCCGCCGCCCCGTGGGACGTGGTGCAGGAGTGGGTCCACGCCGCCCACCACCGGGCCCTGGAGCGGGGTGACGTGCCCGAGCCGGCCGCCGTGGCCCTGGCCACGGTGGACGCCGAGGGCGCCCCGGACGTGCGCACCGTGCTCTGCCGCGACGTCTCCACCGAGGGCCTGCGCTTCTACACCTCCCTGGTCTCCGCCAAGGCCGAGCAGATGGCCGCCGACCCGCGTGTGGCCCTCACCTGGACCTGGCCGAGCATGTTCCGCGCCCTCCGCTTCCGCGGCGTGGCCGAGGAGCTGCCCCGCGACGAGGTGACCGCCTACTTCCGGCAGCGCCCCTGGGGGTCGCGCATCAGCGCCCACGCCAGCCGCCAGTCCCACCCGCTGGCCGACCGCGCCGAGCTGGTGGCCCGCGAGGCGGAGCTGGCCGGGCGGTGGCCCGACCGGGCCCGTGAGGACGACGTGCCCACCCCGGACCACTGGGGTGGCTACCTCGTGCGCCCCTACCAGGTGGAGGTGTGGACCGGCCGCCAGTCGCGCATGCACGACCGCTGGCGCTGGACCCTCACCGAGCCGCTCGACCTGACCCGTCCCGTGGCCGACCAGGGTGACCTCCTGCTGCCGCTCGACGACGAGACGGCCTGGACGCACCTGGCCCTCCAGCCGTGACCCCGGCCGGAGGTGAGGATCGCCTAACCAGTTGTCGGTCCGCTGGCCTACGATGGGGGCTCCCCTCGTGCGCCACGGAAGGCAGGCCCTGGTGAGTGACCTCATCGACACCACCGAGATGTACCTCAAGACGATCTACGAACTGGACGAGGAGGGCATCCCGGCCCTCCGCGCCCGCATCGCCGAGCGACTGGGGCACTCCGGACCCACGGTGAGCCAGACCATCGCCCGCATGGACCGCGACGGCCTGGTGACCCTGGGGGAGGACCGCCGCCTCCACCTCACCGAGGAGGGGCGTGCGCAGGCCACCCGCATCGAGCGCAAGCACCGCCTGGCCGAGCGCCTGCTCGTGGACGTGATCGGCCTGGAGTGGGAGTACGTGCACGAGGAGGCCTGCCGCTGGGAGCACGTCATGAGCGACCGGGTGGAGCGCAAGATCCTCGCCCTGCTGGAAAACTCCGAGGAGTCCCCGTACGGCAACCCCATCCCCGGCCTCGAGGAGCTCGGCGGCGTCCAGGGCACCACCTTCCGCGACGGCGTGGAGCGCCTCGTGGACGTGGTCCGCGACGGGCATGAGGCCGTGTTCGTGCGTCGCATCGGCGAGCCCGTGCAGGTCGATGCCGAGGCCCTCGCCCTGCTGACGGAGGCCGGCGTGGTCCCCGGCGAGCGGGTGCAGGTGGAGGCCCGCGGCGACGACCGCGTGGTGGCCCGCGGCCTGCGCGAGGGCGTCACCGGCGGCGTCTCGCTGCCGCAGGAGATCGCGGTGCACGTGTTCGTCAGCCGCGTGGACCCCCGAAGTACCCAGCCCACCCAGTAATCCCCCGGAATCGGAGACCCACCCCTCGTGCTCGTCGCCCTCGGCGTCCTCACAGTCCTCGCCCTGACCGCCCTCACCGGGTTCTTCGTCGCGCAGGAGTTCGCGTTCGTCTCGGTGGACCGCACCGAGCTGCGGGCCCGCGCAGAGGGGGGTGACGCCCGTGCCCAGAAGGCCTACGACCTCACCACGCAGCTGTCCTTCCTGCTCTCGGGTGCCCAGTTCGGCATCACCGTCACCACGCTGCTCGTCGGCTACGCGGCCGAGCCCCTCATCGGTGCCGGCCTGCGCGACCTGGTGGGCGCCGAGCAGGCCTCCCGTGGCGCCACCGCCGTGGCCATCTCGCTGGGGGTGCTGCTCTTCTCCACGATCGTGCAGATGGTGCTGGGTGAGCTGGGCCCCAAGAACTGGGCCATCGCCCGCCCGGTGGCCCTCACCCGGGCCCTGGCCGCCCCCACGGCGGCCTACCTCGCCGTGGTGGGCCCGGTGGTGCGCTTCTTCGACAGCTCGGCGGCGTGGCTGCTGCGCAAGGTCGGCATCGAGCCCGTGGAGGAGCTCGACTCCGCCGCCACACCTGAGGACCTGCAGCGCATCATCGACCAGTCCCACGCCAGCGGCCTGCTCGACGACGAGCTGCAGGACCTGCTCGACCGCGGGCTGGCCTTCCGCCACCGCACCGTCGGCGAGGTGATGACCCCCCGCGTGGACGTGGAGACCGTGAGCGCCGACGCGAGCGTGGCCGAGCTGGTGGACCTGCTCGCCACCGGGCACAGCCGCTACCCGGTGTACGGGCGCGACATCGACGACATCGTGGGCGTGGTGAGCATCTCCGACGTGCTCGAGGTGCCGGTGGCCGAGCGCGCCAGCACGGTGGTGCACCGCATCGTGGACGAGGCCGTGCTGCTGCCCACCTCGCTGGGCGTCACCAAGGCGCTGGAGGAGATGCGTCGCCGCCACCGGCAGATCGCGGTCGTGGTGGACGAGCACGGGGGCTTCGCCGGCGTGGTCTCGTTCGAGGACATCGCCGAGGAGGTGGTCGGCGACATCCTCGACGAGGACGACGAGGAGGAGTCGCCCGCCACCGAGCGCGCCGACGGCACCTGGCTGCTGCCGGCCAACCTGCGCCTGGACGAGGTGCGCAAGTTCACCTCCATCGCGCTGCCGGAGAGCGACGACTACGACACCCTCTCCGGACTGGTGCTCAAGACGCTGGGTCGCGTGGTGCAGGAGGGCGACGTGGCCGAGGTGGCCTGGACCGTCCGTGACGCCGACGGCGAGACCGTGCGCGCCTGCACCAGCCTGGAGGTGGTGGCGGTGGAGCGCCACGTGCCCGACGAGGTGCTGCTCGCGCCGGTGACCGTGGACGACGTGGAGGAGGTGGCCTGATGGGGGAGCTCGAGAAGATCCTGCTCTCGGTGCTGCTGTTGGCGGCCAACGGGTTCTTCGTGGCCGCCGAGTTCGGCATCATGGCCGCCAAGCGCCACCGCCTGGAGGAGCGCGCCGAGGCCGGGGGGCGTGCCGCCCGCGCCGCCGTGGCCTCCAGCAAGGAGCTCTCGCTCATGCTGGCCGCCAGCCAGCTGGGCATCACCCTGGCCACGCTGGGCCTGGGTGCCATGGCCGAGCCGGCCATCGCCCACCTGCTGGAGCCGGTGCTGCACGCCCTGCACGTGCCCCACGCGCTGACCCACCCGGTCGCCCTGGTGGTGGCCCTGACCCTCGTGACCTACCTGCACATGGTGGTCGGCGAGATGGCGCCCAAGTCGTGGGCCATCGCGCACCCGGAGACCGCCGCGGTGGTCGTGGCCCTGCCCTTCCGGGCCTTCGCCATGGTGACCAAGCCGTTCATCTGGCTGCTCAACGAGATCACCAACCTGGGGCTGAGGCTGGTGGGCGTGGAGGCCGTCGACACCATCGAGGAGGAGCACGGGCCGGCCGAGTTGCAGCGCCTCATGTCCTCCTCGCAGGAGGCCGGCGTGCTGCCCGACGAGGACGCCCGCCTGCTGGCCGGCGCGTTCCGTCTGGAGAACCAGGACCTCTCGGCGGTCACCCGGCCGGCGCGCGACCTCGTGACCATCGACGTGGGCGCCACCGCGGCGGACGTCGAGGAACTGAGCCGCCGCACGGGGCGTTCGCGCCTCATCGTGACGCACGGGTCGCGCTACGTGGGCCTGGTGCACGTGCGCGATGCCGTGACCGCGCGGGCCACGGGCACCAACCCGGGCGTGGTGGACCTGCGCCAGCAGATGCCGACGCTGCGCCGCGAGCTGCCCCTCATCGACGCCGCCACGCAGATGCGGCAGCACCGCGCCCAGCTGGCGATGGTGGCCGACCCGGCCGGGCGCAAGGTGGGCATGGTGGCACTGGAGGACATCCTCGAGCAGATCCTCGGCCAGTTCGACGACGAGACCGACGAGCTGGTGCGCGCCGCGGGGGCCAGCCGGGGTCTGCGCCGGGCCGGGTGACGGCCGGGTGGCTCCGGTGGTGGTGCCGTGACCGGGTGGCGGCCCTGGGCGCTGGTGGTGCTCGGTGGCGCGGTCGGGTCGGTGGCCCGGGTGCTGCTCTCGGAGGCCTGGGGGTCCGCGGTGGGCGTGCTCGTGGTGAACCTGGTGGGGGCCTTCCTGCTGGGTCTGGCCGATGCCGTGTGGTCCGGTCGGCGGCCGGGGCTGCTCGTGCTGGTGGGCACCGGGGCGCTGGGCGGGTTCACCACGGTGAGCGGGTGGGCGCTGCTCATGGCCGGGTCGTGGGCGTGGTTCTGGGCCGGGCCGCTCCTGCTGGCGGTCGGTGTGCTGCTGGCCTGGGCGGGCGTGCGCGTGGGGCGGGTCGTGCGGGGGCAGGACGGTGTGGGGGCCGTCGGTGGCGAGGCGGCGGTGCGCTGATGCCCTCGGTGACGGTGCTGCTCTGGGTGGCCGTGGGCGGCGCGCTGGGTGCCGTGGGGCGGTACGCGGCCGACCGGGCGGCGCAGCGGTGGGTCCCGGCCGTGGCCGAGGTGGGCGTGCTCGTGGCCAACCTCGTGGCGTGCGCGCTGCTGGGCTGGGTGGCCGGGGGAACGGTGCTGGTGTCGTCGGCCCCGGGGTCCGCGCCGTTGCCGCTGGTGTCCGGACCCGTGCTGGGCTGGGACTGGTGGCTGCTCGGCAGTGGGCTGGCCGGGGCGCTGAGCACCTGGTCGACGCTGACGCTGCAGGTGGTCCGGCGGTGGGTGGCCGGGGACCGGGCGGTGGCCGCTGCGCTGGGGCTGGCCACCTGGGTGCTGGGAGCCGGGGCGGCGCGGCTGGCGGCCGAGGCGTCCGTGGCGCTGACGGGCTGAGGTGCGTCTCGGCGCCGGGCACGTTCCCTGCATCGGGCCGGCCCTGTGGACGGCCGGGGGATGTTGTCGGGGGTGCCCCCTAGCCTGCGGGCATGAGGTTCTTGCAGACGAGCGACTGGCAGTGGGGCATGACCCGGCGCTGGTTCTCCGAGGCCGACCAGGCGCGCTTCACGCAGGCGCGCAACGACGCGGTCGTGCGGGCGGGGCAGGTGGCGGCCGAGCACGGCTGCGCGTTCATGGTGGTGGCGGGGGACGTCTTCGACTCCAACCAGCTCGGGCGCGACACGGTGCGACGGGCCATGGAGGCGCTGCGGCAGGTGCCGGTGGACGTCTACCTGCTGCCCGGCAACCACGACGCGCTCGACGCCGCCTCGATCTACGACCAGGAGGTGTTCACCGGGGCCGGGTTGGGGCACGTGCACGTGCTGCGCGACAGCGAGCCCGTGACGGTGGCCGAGGGGGTGGAGCTGGTGGGGGTCCCGCTGACCACCAACCGGCCGGACCGCGACGTGGTGGCCGAGGTGCTCGACCTCCTCGACCCGCCGGCCGACGGGGTGCGGCGGGTCCTCGTCGCCCACGGCCAGCTGCGGGAGCTCGACCCGGGCCACCGGGTCTCGGCGCTCGACGGCGCCCGCATGCGGCGGGCGCTCGACGAGGGGCTCGTGCACTGGGTGGCCCTCGGCGACCGGCACTCCCGGTGGGCGGACTCCAGTGGGCGCGTGCACTACTCGGGTGCGGTGGAGGTGACGGACTTCCGCGACGAGCACGTGGGGGACGTGCTCGTGGTGGACCTGGGCCAGGGGGAGGAGCAGCCGTCCTGCGAGGTGGTCCACGTGGGCACCTGGCAGATGCTGCAGGTCTCCCGGCAGGTGGACTCCGCCGACGACGTGGCGCGGCTCCGGGCCGAGTGGGAGGCCGTGGAGAACAAGTCCACCGTGGTGCTCAAGCACGCCCTCACTGGCACGCTGACGCTCACCGAGGACGTCGCGCTGCAGGAGCTGCTGGAGTGGGCGCAGGACGCCTTCGCCGCGGCCTTCGCGTGGGACCGCCACACTGACGTGGTGGTGGTGCCGGACGACGCGGAGTTGGCGGACATCGGCATCGGGGGTTACGTGGCCCGCGCCGCGCAGGACCTCACGGACACCGCCGGGGCCGGCGGTCGGGACGCGGTGGCTGCCTCGGACGCGCTGCGCCTGCTGTACCGCTACGCACGGGGAGGAGCACGGGCATGAGGATCCACCGCATCGAGGTGCAGGACCTGCGAGGGGTGGAGCACGCCGTGCTCGCGGACGTGCCGGAGGCCGGGGTGCTCGTGCTCGAGGGGCCCAACGAGGCCGGCAAGAGCACGATGCTCAAGGCCCTGGACATGCTGCTGACGGAGAAGGCCTCCGCCAGGAAGCAGTACGTGAAGGACTCCCAGCCGGTGGGGCGCGACGTGGCCCCCCGGGTGAGCGCCGAGCTGACCATCGGGCCGGAGCGCTTCGTCTACACCAAGCAGTGGCTGCGCAGCCCGAGCACCGAGTTCCGGGCCGTCGGGGGCGCGCGCCGCCTCACCGGCGACGACGCCCACAACCACGTCAGCGGGCTGCTGGCCGAACACGGGGACGAGACGCTGCGCCGCGCGCTGCAGCTGCTCCAGGAGGGGCCGCTGGAGGTCACCGGCCTGGACGGCTCGCAGCGCCTGGCCGCGGCGCTCGACGCCGCGTCCGGTGGTGAGGCGGCCGACGAGCAGGGCGAGGCCGCCACGCTGCTGGAGCGTGTGGAGGCCGACGCCGGGGAGTGCTGGACGGCCAAGGGACAGCCGCGCGGCGAGCTCAAGCGTTTGCAGGACGCGCACGCCGAGGCGGTGGCGGCGGAGGAGGCCGCGCAGGCCGCCGTCGACGCCATCGAGTCCGAGGTGCAGCGGGCCGCCGACCTGGCCCAGCGGGTGGAGGCCGCCGACGAGCGGCGACGGGTTGCCCAGCGCACCCGCGACGAGCTGGAGAAGCGGTGGGCCGACACCGAGTCCGAGCGATGTGCCGTGGCCGAGGCCGAGGAGGCCCTGCGCCGGGCGGGACGGGAGCACGAGCGTGCCGTGGCCGATGCCGGGGCCCGCGAGGAGCTGGTGGCCGAGGCCGAGCGGGCCACGGCGGACGTGACGGCCGCGCAGGAGGCCCAGGAGGCGGCGTCCGGTCCTCGTGCGGAGGCCGACGAGGCGCTCGCCGAGGTCGTCGGTGAGCGGGAGGAGGCCGAGGCCGCCGAGGACGAGGCGCGGTCCGGGGTCCGTGCCGCCGAGGCGGCCGAGGGTCTGGCCCGGGCAGCGGCCGGTCTGACCTCCCTGCAGCGCACCGTGGAACGGCTCGACGCCCTGCGGGCCCGGCAGCGGACGATCGCCGAGACGCTCGCCGGGCAGGTGGTGGACGACGCCGCACTGGAACGCATCACCGGGGCCCAGGAACAGCTGCACCTGGCCACGGCGCGCCGTGACGCCGCCAGCCCCCGCCTCCGGGTGGCGGGCGACACCGCCGTCCCCGTGAGCGTGGGCGGCCGGGCGCTGCCGGCCGACGAGTGGCCCTGGGAGGAGCCGGTCACCCAGCCCACCGTGGTGGAGGTCTCCGGGGTGCAGGTGCACGTGCTGCCGCCCGAGGGGGCCGGAGAGGACGAGGTCGAGTCCGCCCGGCGCACGCTCGCGGAGGCGCTCGCCGCCGTGGAGGTGCGCGACGTGGCCGAGGCGCACCGTCGCCACCTCGAGGTGCAGCGGGCGCGGGCCGAGCGCGACGACGTGGACGCCCAGCTGGCGGACGCCCTCGAGGGACGCACGGTGGAGGAGTGGCGGTCGGAGGCCGCCGACGCCGCGCACCAGGTGGAGCAGGCCGCGGAGGAGCCGGTGGACCCCGCAGCCGCCCGTGAGGCCCTGGCTGCGGCCCGGGAGGGCCACGAGACGGCCCGGCACGCGGCGGAGTCCCTGCGGGCCCGGGAGGCTGCGGCCCGGGAGGCTGTGACCACCCGCCGGGCGGCGGCGGAGCGTGCCGAGGTGCAGCTCGAGGCCGCGACCGCTGCTGCGGCCCGGGTGGCCGATCGGCTCGCGGCGGCCCGCGGCGTGGCCGACGACGACGCGGTGGCCGCTGCGGTCAGGGTGGCCGCGGAGGCGCTGGAGTCGGCCGAGGAGCGGGTCACCGAGCGGCGTGCGGCGCTGGCGGCGGCCGGGTCGGTGTCGCCGGAGGACGTGGAGTCGGCCCGGGTGGCCGCCGAGCGGGCCGAGGAGCGGCACCGCCGGGCACGTGACGAGCACCAGCAGGCCGAGGGCATGGTGAAGCAGGCCGGCAAGGAGGGCCGCGCGGACGCCCTGGCCCGGGCCGGCGCGGAGCGGGAGCACCTCGCGGCCGACCTTGCCCGCGTGCAGGCCCGGGCGGACGCGCTGCGCCTGCTGCTGGAGACCCTGCGTGCCCGTCGGGCCGAGGCCCAGGCAGCGTACGTACGGCCCTTCCGGGAGGCCCTCGAGGAGCTCGGCGCCGTGGTCCACGGCGACGGCTTCTCCGTGGACGTCTCGCCGAACCTCGCCATCACCTCCCGCACCGTGGACGGGGTGCCGGTCCCGCTGGCGGACCTCTCCACCGGCGCCCGGGAGCAGCTGGCGGTTCTCAGCCGCCTGGCCGTGGCCCGTGTGGTGGACCCCGGTGAGGGCGTCCCGGTGGTGCTCGACGACGCCCTGGGGTGGACCGACCCGGACCGTCTACGGAGCATGGGTCGTGCCCTCGGGAGGGCGGGGGAGGACGCGCAGGTCATCGTGCTCACCTGCACGCCCGGCCGCTACGACGCGGTCCCCGGCGCCCACGTGGTGCACACCGACGACCTGCGGGCCGCCGCGGCTGCGACCGGTCGGGTCACGGACTAGCGTGGAGGGCGAATCCCGCCGCCGGCGGGGCCGGGCGCCGCTCCACCGGACGCGCCCGGACCGGACACCCAGGAGGTGCTCATGAACGACAAGCCCACCCGCATCAGTGCCCAGCGCGAGATCCCGGCCTCCACCGCCGAGGTCTTCGACGTGCTCTCCCTGCCGGAGAACCACGTGAAGCTCGACGGCTCGGGCTTCGTCCGCTCGGTCGGCCACGGCGACCGCATCACCGAGGTCGGCCAGGTGTTCACCATGAACATGGAGGGCGACCACATGGGCGGCGAGTACCAGACCGACAACCACGTGACCGGGTACAACAAGAACCAGTCGCTGGCCTGGAAGACCGCCCCGGCCGGCACCGAGCCGCCCGGCTGGGAGTGGGTGTGGACCCTCGAGGCCCAGGGCCCGGACTCCACCCTCGTCACCGTCTCCTACGACTGGTCCGAGGTCACCGACGAGGCGCTGCTGCAGAAGGTCGGCTTCCCGCTGGTGCCGCAGGAGGCCCTCGAGGACTCGCTGGAGAAGCTCGCGGCCGAGGTCGACTGACGCCACCTGGGGCACGACACGGGCACACGGATCGCGCGGAGATCGCACGCCCCACGCGCAGGACCCCGCTCCCCGGCCGGATCTGGCCGTCGGAGCGGGGTCCTGTGCGTGTGCCCCCGGCAGGATTCGAACCTGCGACACCTTCTTTAGGAGAGAAGTGCTCTTCCCCTGAGCTACGAGGGCGGGCGCGTCGCGCGGTCGCACAGTCTACGGGTCCGCGGGCAACTACCCTGCCCCTGTGAGCACCGAGCCCCAGTCCCCCACCCCCGTCGGTCGCGCGACGTCCGCCGCGTGGTCGTCCGCCCTCGCCGACTCGGGTGGGCGCAACAGCCTCATCTGGGGTCCGCGGCCGGGCCTGTCCCTGGACCTGGTGGCCGCCCACCCCGGTGGCGTGGCCAAGCTGCTCTCCGGCCAGCCGGTGCTCCTCAGCGACCTCGTCCGCGCCCCCGGGCCGCGCGCCCGCGCCCTCGCCACGGCCCTCGCCATCGCCGAGCGCGCGCAGGAGATGGAGGACGACTGGGGCCTGACCACCTGCTTCGTCACCTCCGGCACCGCCACCTGGGACGTCCCGGGAACGCTCGCCCCGGCCGCCGCGGTGGTGCTTCGCCCGGCCCGGGTCACCGTGGTGGACCCGGCGCGCAGCGAGGTGGAGTTCGCCCTCACCGGCATCCCCGAGGTGAACCCGGCCCTACTGCGCTTCCTGCGCGTCTCCCACGGCGTGGACCTCGACCCGGTGGTGCTCGCCGAGATGGTCGACCGCCTCCACGCCCGCACCGACGACCCGCTGCTGCGCCACCTGGAGATGCTCTGCCGCGCCGTGCCCGGCTTCACGGTCCGCTCGGGGCAGCGCCTGGCCACGCTCACGCACGCCAAGGACGCCGGCATCGCCGACCTGGCGGAGGTCACCGCCGCGCCCTCGCGCCTGGTCACCCAGCTGGCGGCGGCCACCGGCGGCCGTGACACCAACCCGGTGGCCCCGCACCTGCCCCGCGTGGCCGGGGTGACCCGCAACGTGGTGTGCCCGCTCGATGCCGTGCAGCTGCAGGTGCTCGACCTGGTGGCCGCCGAGCAGGACGTCCTCGTGGAGGCCCGCCCGGGCACGGGCCGCACCAGCCTGCGCTCGGCCCTCGTGGCCGATGCCGTGGCGCACGGCCGCACGGTGCTGGTGGCCGCGGCGGACGCGTCGGTGCGCCGCCAGGTGGCCGCCGTCATCGACAACTGGGCCGAGTCCGAGGTGCCCGTGGCCTGGGGGGTGGCCCGCACGCGTGACGAGGAGGTCACCCAGCACGCCGCCCTCACCGCCGCGCTGGAGCGCCTGGTGGAGGGCGGCGACCCGGCCCCGGTGTCCACGGCGGACCCCTCGCGGACGTCGCTCGACGAGGCCCTGGCACAGCACCTGGGGCACGCGGCCACGGTGCACGACAAGCGCCAGCCGTGGGGCGTGAGCGTCCACGACCTGCACCAGCGCCTGGCCGCCCTGGCGGGGACGCCGACGCCGCCCTCGGTGGTGGTGCCGCTGGACGACGAGGTGGTGCAGCGCATCAGCGTGGCCGACCTGCCGGGTGTGCAGGCCGACCTCACGGACCTGGCCCGCCGGGGCGCGTGGTCGGTGCGGGCGCGGGAGAACGCCTGGTTCGGCGTGCACGCCGACGACGAGGCGGAGGCGCAGCGCCTGGCCGCGGTGGCCCGTGGCCTGGCCGAGGGTCGCCTGCAGCAGGTGCGCGACGACCTCGCCGCCGTGGCTGAGAGCCTCGGGGTGCCGCCGGTCGGCTCGCTGGAGGAGGGGCTGCGCCTGCTGCGCCTGGCCCGCTCCGTGCGGCTCACCGTGCAGCGCTTCGGGCCCGCCGTGTTCGAGGAGGACCTCGACGCCTGGTCCGCCGCCCACGGTGGTCGCGCGCCGCGTCCGCTCGGTGGGCTGCAGGCCCGCCGGACCCGCGCCCACGTGCGCGAGCTGCTGCAGGAGCACGGTGCCGACCCGCAGGAGGGCGTGGCCGCGGCCGTGGCCCAGGCGGTGAGCACCGGGCACCGGCTGGCGGGGTGGCCGGGCCGCCGCGCGGACGCCCCCGTGGAGCCGCTGGGCGCTGAGCTGACGGCGGCCTCCGAGCGCTTCGAGTCGGTCTACGACGACGTGGTCTGGTTCGGCACGCACCTCTCCGGCGAGGAGGGGGCGGAGCTCCCCGCGGCGGACCTGGACGCGCTGCAGCAGCGGATGCAGCGGCTCGTCGCCCACCCCGAGGGCGCCGCGGTGCTGGCCGATGTCTCGCCTCGCTGGCGTGAGCTGGCCGGCCGGGGCCTGGAGCCGGTGTTGCGGGAGTTCTCGCGCCGTGCGGTGCCCACCGAGCGGGTGGCCACCGAGGTGGAGCACGTGTGGATCCGCGCCGTGCTGGCGATGATGGAGCGCGCCACCCCGGAGCTCACCACGCACGACCGCGAGTCCGCCCTGGCCGGCGTGGCCGCGCTCGAGGAGGCCGTCACCGCCTCGCACACCGCCGCGCGGGAGGCCGTGGCGCAGGGGGTGCACACGGCCCGGGTCGCGCTGGGTCGCTCCCGCCGTGCGGCCGCCCTGCTGGAGGCCGCACGCCGTGACGGCCCGTGGGGCCTGGCCGAGTGGTGGCGCCGCGCCCCGGACGTGATGCGGGCGCTCACCCCCGTGGTGGTGGCCTCGCCGTGGGTGGTGGCCGACGCGCTGCCCGCCTCGGCGCGGCTGGACCTGGTGGTCGTGGACGACCTCACGGGCACCACGCCGGCGCGCGTGGCCGCCGCGCTGGGCCGTGCCCGCACCTTGGTGGGCTTCGGTGACCCGGAGGTCTCGCGCCCGCGCGAGCCGCAGCCGAGCACCCCGGGCGAGCCGACCGCCCCGGCCGTGGGCGAGTCCGCCTGGGTCGTCCTGGCACGGCGCGTGCCGCAGCTGGCGCTGGCCACCGCCTGGCGTCCCCTCTCGGCCGACCTGGAGCCCCCGGTTCCGGGCCGCACGCCGCTGGCCGCGGTGCCGGGGCTGCGGTCGACGGTGCGCACCCGCCACGTGGTGGAGCAGGAGTCCGTGCCGCAGGCCGTCTGGGAGCTCGTCCGTGGCGCCCTCGCGCAGCCCTCGGGCACGCAGTCGGTGCTGGTGACCCCGCCCACCGATGCCGAGGCCACCTGGTGGCGCCAGCGCCTCGACCGGCACCTGGAGGGCGACCACTACACGGCGGCCGTGCGCGGCAACGTCACCGTGCTGCCGTGGCGTCGCGCCGTCCGCACCACGGCCGACGTGGTGGTGGTGCTGGCCGACGGGCACGGCGAGCTGCTGGGCGAGGTCGTGGCCGCCCCGGGCACCGACCGGCTGGTGCTGCCGGTGCTGCGCCGGGCGCGTCGTGCCCTGGACCTCGTGGTCACCCGCTCGTCGGAGGACGAGCTGCGCGCCGCCCGTTCCGTCCCGGACACCGCCGGTGGTCTGCTGACCCGCTGGTTCGACGCCCCGCCGGTGGGTGGCAGGGCCGTGGCCGATGCGGATCTGCCGCCTTTGCACGCGCGCTTCGTGCGCCGCCTGCGGGCCGAGGGCCTCGTGGTGCGCCCGGTGCACCACGCCCTGCTGGGCTGGGTGCTGCACGTCGCCCCGGGTCCTCGCCGTCCGGAGATCACCACCATCCTGTTCGACGAGCCGGTGACCCGCCGCGACGTCGAGGTGGACGCCCACGTGCGCGTCTGGCCCGAGCAGCTGCGCCGGGCCGGCTGGCTCGTGGAGCAGGTCTCGAGCCTGGACCTGCACCGTGACCTGGGCCGTGAGGCGATGCGGGTGCGCAACGGCGTGCTGCGCGCTGCCGCGCAGCAGTCGGGTCGCGCGTGACCGGGCGCGCCCACCGCCGGGTGGTCGCCCCCTCCACGGCGGTGGGGGCGGTGGACTGGGAGGACTCGACGCCTCGCACCCGGGACGGTGCGGAGGACGAGCCCGCCGGCGCCGGCCCTGCGGCGGCAGGACCCGCCCGTGGTGTGTCCGGGGGCGCTCCCGGCCCCGCCACACCCGGGGCCCGGCGCGTGGTGAGCGAGCGTCCCTTCTCGGCGGCCGACAGCCGGTGGCTGGAGGACCGCCCGCCCCACTGGGGCTGACGCCCGCACGGCGCGCCCCCTCCCCGGCACAGCACGACGCCGCCGCACCTGTCGGGTGCGGCGGCGTCGTCGTCAGCGGGCGCTCGGCGCCGGGGCCGGGTCACCGGCCGGGGGCTCACAGCCCGCGGTTGGCCTTGAGCAGGTCGCGGATCTCGGCGAGCACCTCGGAGTCGGTCTCGGGGACCTCCAGGCCGCGACGCTCGTTGAACTTGTTCATCGGCAGCACGAACACGAAGTACACGACGGCGGCGGTGATCAGGAAGGTGATCAGCGCGGTGATGATGGCGCCGAAGTCCATGAAGGTGGCCGGGTTGGACGAGCGCAGGCGGAAGCCCAGACCGTCGGCGTTCACGCCACCGACGGCGGCGAGGATCGGGTTGATGAGGTTCTCGACGACCTTGTTGACCACGGCGGCGAAGGCCGAGCCGATGACGACCGCGACGGCCAGCTCGATGACGTTGCCGCGCATGATGAAGTCCTTGAAACCCTGCATGGTGGTGCTCCTGAAGCTGTGGGGGGGGTGAACCACCGGGTGCGGGGGTCCAGGCCCGCAGACTATCCGGGGCAGGGCCCCTCACCCCGCCACTTTGGTGCGTGAGTCGTCACTTTTTTCCGGATCGTCCGGCCCCAGGGCCCCGGCCCCCTTTCCAGCGGGTGCCACCAGCACCACCGCCACCGGCGTGTCCAGGCCCGTGGCCGCACCGCCCGCGCCGGCCACCGCGTCGGACTCCTCGGGCGTGAGCGCCACCCACAGCCCACCCACCGCATCGGGTGACTCGGGGTCGGGTGCCACGCTGCCGCGCACGGTGGCCCGTCTCGCCACGGTCCGGCCGGTCTCCCGCTCGATGAGCCGCACCGTGGACCCGCTGCCGGCGGCCTGCAGCACCGGCGGGTCGAGCACCGGGAGGAAGACCAGCTCCTGCCCGGCCGGCACCTGGCGCCCGTCGGGCAGCAGCGCCCGTTCGGTCACCGGGTCGCCGGCCGCCAGCGGCACGGCCACTGTGCGTCCCACCAGTGCGTCCGCCCCGACCGGCGACCAGGTGACCGCGTCCTGCGGCAGCTCCACCTCCTCGAGGTGCTCCTCGGCCAAGGGGGTGCCGGGGGCCACGTCGCCGGCCGCCACCACTGCACGGGCGGTCTCCGGCGGGGGTGGTGCCACGGCCTGCACCCCCGTGCCCACGGCCAGGGCCGCGCAGGCGACGGCCCCCGCGCGCCGCCATCGGCGCACGCGGTGGGCCGCCGGGCGGTCGCTCGTGGCGGGAGTGCGGTCGCGTCGGCGCAGGCGGCGCAGCAGGTCCATGGGTCCTCCTCCGGGTGTCGTCCGGGAGGAGCGTCGCGGCCCGGCTCCTCCGCGTGTGTGGGGGAGCCGGGCCGCCTGTGGATGCCGGGAGGGGGAGTGTTCCCCCTCCACAGCCAATGGGTCGTCGGTCAGTCGCCGGACCCGCCGGAGTCCCCGCCACCGGAGGGGCCACGGCTGTCGGTGCGGTAGAAGCCGCCGCCCTTGAAGGTCACGCCGACGGTGCCGTACACCTTGCGCAGCTTCCCCTCGCACTGCGGGCAGGTGGTGAGGGCGTCGTCGGTCATCTTCTGGTTCACGTCGAAGGCGTTGTCGCACGCCGTGCACGCGTAGGAGTAGGTGGGCATGGGGCGGATTTTACGGCGTCTCCGCGCCCCGCCCGCCGCCGAACCAGGTGGTCCCGGCCGGCCGCAGCACCCCGTCCACCGGCAGGTCGTGCGCCTCGTGCGGCACGCGGTCCACCAGCTCGACGTCGTGCAGCAGGGTCACCACCCGCACCCCCTCGCGACGCCGCGGCAGGGTGCGGTCGTAGCAGCCGCCGCCCTGGCCCAGGCGCATCCCCGCTCGGTCCACGGCCAGCCCCGGGGTGAGCACCAGGTCGGCCTCCGCGATGCCGTCGAGCCCCATCGCGGGACCGAGCCCCACCGCGTCGTCCGCCACCACGTCACCCGCGGGAAGGCCCCGCACCTCCGCCCAGTCCAGCGAGAGGTCGGGCAGCGTCAGCGGCACGAGCACGCGCACCCCCTCGTCCAGCAGGGCACGGGTCAGGGCGGCGGTGGGCGGCTCGGTACGCCAGGCGGTGAACAGCGTCACCGTCCGCGCCCCCTCGCCCCGCACCAGCTCGATGCCGTGGCGCGCCAGGGCGGCGCCGTCCGCGGCGTGCCGTTCGCACGCGGCCCACTCGCGGCGTGCGGCCCGCACCACGCGGCGTGCCTCCTTCTTGTCGGCGGGCAGCTCCAGGGGCAGGTCGGTGGCCATGCAGGCAGTATCCCGCCGACCCCGCGGCGGACCCGCCCCGAGACGGCTCCGTCCCCCGGTGGGACGGGCGGGGCCCGGCCGGGTCGCCTACTGTGGGCCCATGACGACGCGACGCCCGGTCCGCAAGGCCGTGATCCCCGTGGCGGGTCTGGGGACCCGCTTCCTGCCCGCCACCAAGGCCATCCCCAAGGAGATGCTGCCGGTGGTGGACAAGCCCGCCATCCAGTACGTGGTGGAGGAGGCCGTGCGCGCCGGCGTGGGCAACGTGGTGATGGTGACCGGCCGCAACAAGGGCGCGCTGGAGGACCACTTCGACCGCCACTGGGAGCTCGAGAAGGCCCTGGAGAAGAAGGGCGACGACCTGCGCCTGCGCCGGGTGCAGAAGTCCAACGAGATGGGCAGCCCCCACTTCGTGCGCCAGGGTGAGCCCAAGGGCCTGGGCCATGCCGTGCTCTGCGGCCGCCCGCACGTGGGCGACGAGCCGTTCGCGGTGCTGCTGGGCGACGACCTCATCGGCGCCGGGGACCACCTCCTGGAGCAGATGATGGAGGTGCAGCAGGAGCGCGGCGGCTGCGTCGTGGCCCTGATGGAGGTGCCGGCCGACCAGGTCAACCTGTACGGCTGCGCGGCCATCGAGGGCGAGCCCGACGCCGACGGCGTGGTGAAGGTGACCGGGCTGGTGGAGAAGCCGGACCCGGCCGACGCGCCGAGCAACCTGGCCATCATCGGCCGCTACGTGCTGGACCCGAGCATCTTCGACGTGCTGGAGGACCTGCCCCCGGGTCGTGGCAACGAGATCCAGCTGACCGACGCCCTGCAGGAGCGCGCCACCGCCACCGGTGAGGGCGCCGGGGTGTGGGGCGTGGTCTTCCGCGGCGACCGGTACGACACCGGCGACCGCCTGGACTACCTCAAGGCCGTGGTGCGTCTGGGCCGCCGGCACGGCGAGTTCGGCGAGGAGTTCGACGCCTGGCTGCGCGAGTACGTGCAGGGTCTGGACGTCCCGACCACCGACGCCTGAGCGCCCGCCTCCGTACGACCGTGGCCCGCACCGTCGCCTGGCCCGTGTGCCCCGAGGGGCTCACTCCGGCCGGCGAGGTGGTGCGGCTCCGCCCCCTGGTGCGGGGCGACTGGCCGGCCTACCTGCGGCTGCGGCGCGCCAACCTCGGGCACCTCACCCCGGGCACGGCCGACGACCCGGACGCCCCCGGGCTGGGGGCGGTGCCGCCGGTGCGGGCGGCCTTCCACCGGATGGTGCGTCGCGCCCGCCCGGAGGCGCTCTCCGGGGCGGCGCTGCACTGGGGCGTCGAGTACCGCGGCGAGCTCGCCGGCGAGATGGTGCTCGACGACATCCGGTGGGGTGGGCACCGGTCGGCCTCGGCGGGGTACTGGGTGGACAGTGCGGTGACCGGTCGGGGTGTGGGGCGCACCGCGCTGCGGCTTGCTCTGGACCACGCGCTCGGGCCGGTGGGCCTGCACCGTGTGGAGGTGGCGGTGGCCGTGGACAACGCCACCTCCCTGGCGATGGTGGGGGCCCTCGGCCTGCGCGAGGAGGGGCTGCGGCGGGCCGCGGTGTTCATCGACGGGGCGTGGCGCGACCACCGCGTCTTCGCCGTGACGGCCCCGGAGTGGGGACCGTCCGGGGTGGTGCGCGAACCGTGACCGGATGTTCACTCTCCGTTGGGGTCGAGGACGTGTGTTGCCCCTGTGAATCACACCGTTGTGTTTCTAGACTGCGGCCATGCCGCCCAGCCTCCTCGTCCTCGTGCTCGTCGTCCTCGTCTGGGTGGGTTTCGGTGCTCAGTGGTGGTGGAAGCGACGTGACCACGTGAAGACGGTGAAGTCCATGGACGCCTTCCTGGACGCGATGGAGGCCCTGGAGCAGTCGGTGCGGATGCCCGACCCCCGCTCGCGCGACCTGGACCACCCTCCAGCGCAGCACGTCTCGCCGACCGCGCAGCTGCAGCCGACGGTCACCGTCAAGCCGCGCCGCGACGAGGCCGACGTGGCGCGCGCCCACGCTCGGGAGGCCGAGCGCCGCGCCCGCGCGGCTCGCGGCGCCGACCTCTTCACCCTCGGTTCGGTGCGCGACCAGCTTGCCGACGCCTCCGTGCGCGCCGGCCTGCTGCTGGCCACCGCCCTGGGCCTGCTGGTCTCCCTCGCCGGTGCGCTGGTGGGAGCGCTGAGCTGGTTCTGGGTGGCCCTGTTCGTGCTCGGGTTCGCCGCCACCGTGGCCTGGTCGCGCAAGTGCGCCGAGATGCAGCTGCGCGGCACCGGGCTGCGCATCACCGGTGTGCGCCGCGGGGCCCGGGAGGTGCCCGCCGGTGGCCGGTCGGCCTCCGGGCGCTCGCGCTCCGTGGCGGCCCGCCGTGGTCGGTCCTCGGCCCCGACTCGTGCGCAGCGTCCGGCCCGCCCCGGCCGGCCCACGCACGCGCCCTCGCGTCGCCCGCTGCCCAAGGGTGTCAAGGTCACCGCGGCGCCGCGGTCCCAGCGCCGCACTGCGGCCCGCCGCTGAGCGGGGCGGGTCGCTGGCCCGCAGCCGGCCGCGCGTTGGCCGCGTTGGCCGCGTTGGCCGCGTTGGCCGCGTTGGCCCACCGTCCGGACAGTTGCTATAGTCGGCGGTCGCACACGGGGCTATGGCGCAGTTGGTAGCGCGTCTCGTTCGCAATGAGAAGGTCAGGGGTTCGAATCCCCTTAGCTCCACCGGTGACACGAAGGCCCCCTCCGCACGGAGGGGGCCTTCGTCGTGCGCGGGCCGTGGCCCGCAAGTGCTGCTCCGGGGGGTGGGTCCACATCGCCCGGGGTGTCGCACGCTGTGGGCGTCGTCACCCCGGGCCAACCGGACCCTGCCCCGATGCGGGTGCCGCGCTCAGGCGGTGGCCGGCTCGGTCCGCGCCGTGTCCGGGCGGGCGGCACGCTCCGGGACCCCGCGCACCCGGTCGAGCACCGCGCCCACCACGGCCGCCACCAGGGTGGGCAGCACCCACCCGAGCTGCTGGGCGTGGCCCGGCGACCAGCTGATGAGCGGCTCGAGGGCCGAGGCGCCCCATCCCAGCCCGACGAGCGTCATGACGGCCGACCACACCAGGGCCACCGCCAGCGCGAGCACGTAGGCCAGGTGCAGGCGGAGCCGCAGGGCGGCCTCCACGAGCACCAGCAGGATCAGCGCCATCGCCGGCGGGTACAGGAAGCCGATGATGGGTGCCGCCACCTCGATCACCTGCTCCAGGCCCAGCGTGGAGATCGCCAGCGAGACGAGGCTGAAGACGATCGCCCACGTGCGGTAGGAGACGGCCGGCACAAGGCGGGCGAAGAACGACGAGGTGGCGCCCAGCAGGCCCACCGAGGTGGTGAGGCAGGCCAGGATCACGATGAGCGCGAACACCACCGTGCCGGTCGGGCCCATGGTCTGGTGGGCGGCCTCGGAGAGCATGCTCGCCCCGTCGGTGTACCCCTGCCCGTCCGGCAGGCGCTGCCCGATGAGGGCCAGGCCCAGGTAGACCGCGCCCAGCATCAGGCCGGCGAGCAGACCGGCCACCGAGACACTGCGCAGCAGGCGGCGGCCCGGCTCGATGCCGGCGTGGGTGAGGGTGGTGATGACGACGATGCCCAGTGCCAGGGCGGCCAGGGAGTCCATCGTCAGGTAGCCCTGCAGGAAGCCGGAGACGAACGGCTGGTCGGCGTACTCGGCGGAGGCCGCGGCGGGCTGGCGCTCCATGCGCACCAGCGAGAGGGTCACCAGCAGCACCATGAGCCCCAGCAGGGCCGGGGTGAGGTAGCGGCCGATGGTGTCGATGATGCCGTCGGGGTTGAGGGCCAGCAGGTAGGTGAGGCCGAAGAACACCACGGCGAAGACGGCCTTGGCGGTCCACGAGTCGGTGCCGGTGAGCGGCGGGACGCTCGCGGCGTAGCTCACCGCGCCGGTGCGCGGCAGCGCGTAGCTGGCGCCGATGGACAGGTACACCAGCACCGGGAACAGCACGCCGAACACGCGGCCTCCCCGGGAGGTGAGGTGCAGGATGTCGCCGCCGGTGACGGCCACGGCCGTCACCGCCAGGATCGGCAGGGCCACGGCCGAGAGCATGAAGCCCAGGAGGGCGGGTGCGAACCCGTCTCCGGCCTGCGCCCCCAGCATCGGTGGGAACACGAGGTTCCCCGCGCCGAAGAACATGGCGAAGAGGGAGGCCGCTGTCATGGCCATCAGGACGGTTCTGGATCGTGTGTGCTGCATGCTCTTTCCCAGTGGTCGGTGTGTGACGGCGACCATAGTTGCCCCGGGGTGGGGCTCCGTCGGGGGGAGGAAGGAGCGGCCTGACCGGGCCGGGCAGCATCGGGGCCTGGACGTCATCGAGGAGTACCTGTCCCTGCCGCGCCGGTGGGAGAGCAAGCTCGGTGGCTCGCCCTATCTCCCGGCCGGCGTGGCGTGGCCCACGCGTCCGGCCCCGGACGGGTACGTGCGGTCCACGGACCACGGGGGCGAGACGCCCCCCTGGACCAGGTGCGCCTCCCCCTCCGCATGACCTTCACCCGCCGGGAGCCAGAGGAGCAGCTGCCGGGTCTCGGGACGGCCGACGTCCCCCCGGCCCTCGGGGACACCCCCTAGGGGGAAGCGGTCGAGGCACTGATGGCGGCCGGGGTGGCCTCCGGCGGCACGCAGCTGGGCGGCTACCCGTACTTCACCCAGTCCGACCCGCGCGACCAGGATCAGGGGCCGGAGCGCGTCCTGCTCTTCCAGCTGGACAGCGACAGTGCGGGGGTCACCGTCGGCGATGCGGGCGTGATGGGCTTCTTCGTCCCGGTCGAGGACCTGGCCCGGGGAGACCTGCGGCGCGTGGGCATGTCCTGGGACTGCTGCTGTCGGGTGCGCCGGGTCCGTCCGCGGAGGGACCGGCCCCGACGGAGTCGTCCCGGAGAATGTGCCGGTGACTTCTCCCCACCCCGCCGAGTCCCTCGTCGTCGCGGCAGGCCGCCCCGACGTCGCCGTCCTCGACGAGCCCCGCCACCGGGTCTCCGAGCGCGCCCCCGCCTACTGGCGCGTGGGCGAGGTGGTGGGCCTGGTGGTCACCC
This sequence comes from Kytococcus schroeteri, assembly GCF_002847825.1. Classification (GTDB taxonomy): domain Bacteria; phylum Actinomycetota; class Actinomycetes; order Actinomycetales; family Dermatophilaceae; genus Kytococcus; species Kytococcus schroeteri. Next base: position 30,503 of record NZ_PKIZ01000014.1, read on the forward strand.
TGGTCATCTCCGCCGGCGTGCTGGGCGGGTGGTGGTTCCTGGCCGAGCACGCCCCGCCCTGGTGGGCCTGGGCGGTGGCTGGTCTCTTCGTGCTCGTCGGCCTGGTGTCGCTCGTGGTGGCCCCCGGCCTCCGCTACCGCTGGGCGCGGTGGGAGGCCACGCCGGACGCGGTGTACACCCGCACCGGGTGGATCGACATCGAGCGCCGCATGGTGCCGCTGGCCCGCATCCAGACCGTGGACGTCTCGCGCGGCCCGATCATGCGCCACTTTGGCCTCACCGACGTGAAGATCACGACCGCGTCCTCAGCCGGGGACGTCACCATCGAGGCGCTGGACGACGAGCGGGCCCAGGTGCTCCTCGAGCAGCTGACGCGCGCCGCGAGCGCCGTGCGGGGTGACGGCACGTGAGCACGCCGATGGGGTGGGGCGCCCCGGACGACGCCCCCGCGCCGGCGCCGGGGCCGGTGCCGCCGGTGCCCCAGCCCGCCCCGATGCCGCCGGCGCCCGAGCCGGTGCCCGCCGAGGGGGAGTGGCGCCGCCAGGACCTGCGCATGCTGCTCGTGCACCCGGTCAAGCTGGTCGGCTCCCTGCTGCCGGTGCTGCTCGTGCTGCTGTTCACCCGCAGCGGGGACCCCGGCTTCCAGGTGTTCTCGGCCGTCGGCGGTGCCGTCCTGGCCGTGGTGGTCACGCTGGTGCAGTGGTTCACGCTCGCCTACCGGGTGGACGGCGAGACCGTGCAGGTGCGCCAGGGGTGGCTCAACCGACGCACCAAGACGGCCCGCCTGGAGCGGGTGCGCACCATCGACGTCGAGGGCAACCTGCTCATGCGGCTGCTCGACCTGCGCACCATGAAGATCGGCACCGGTGTGGACGACGACCAGGTGGAGCTCGAGGGCCTGCGCACCGCCGACGCCCAGGCGCTGCGCGAGAACCTGCTGCGCCGCACCCGCCGCGTGCAGGCCGCCCAGGGGGTGGACGCGCTCGACCCCTCCGAGGCCGAGCGTGGCGTCAGCGCCCCCGGCGCCGGGGTGGAGAGCGGCGTCGAGGAGGCCGTGCAGCCGGTCGCGGACGACATGCCCGAGCAGGTGCTCGCCACGTGGGACCCCCGGTGGCTGCGCTTCGGCCCGCTGGGGGCGAGTGGCCTGTTCGTGGCCGCGGCGGTCGTCGGTTTCGGCGGCCAGTTCTTCGACGACATCGCCGACTCCGCGGTGGGGCGACGCATCGGTGGCGAGGTGGTGCACGCCGTGGAGAGCCTCGGCCTGGTGCACACCGTCGTGCTGCTGGTGGTGGCCGGTGTGGTGCTCTCGCTGCTCACCTCGACGGTGGCCTACCTGCTGGGCTGGTGGGGGCTGCGCGTCACCCGCACCGCGCAGGGCACCCTGCAGGTCACCCGCGGCCTGACCACCACCCGCTCGGCCACGCTCGAGGAGCGCAAGGTGCGCGGCGTCGTGGTCACCGAGCCGTGGCAGCAGCGCTGGCAGCGCGGCGCCTCGGCCGAGGCGGTGGTGACCGGTGCCGAGGACGGCTCCGTGGACCTGCTGCCCACCGTGCCGCGCTCCGAGGCCCGGGCGCTGGCGGCCGACGTGCTCGGCAGCGGCGAGCCCAAGACGGTGCCGGCCGACCTGTTCGAGCGGCCGCTGGTCTCCCACGGGCCGAAGGCGCTGCGGCGCATGGCCGTCGGGGCGCTCGTGACCACCTTCTGGGTCGGTCTGGTGCCGGTGCTCGGCGGCATCGCGGTGCTGCGGCACTTCGCCGTGGGCGACCCGCTCGGCTGGACGGGTGCCTCGGCGTGGACCTGGCTGCTGGGGTGGACCGCGCTCATGGCGGTGCTCAACCTGGCCCCGGTGTGGCCGGCCTGGCGCTCGCTGGGGCACGCGGTGACCGACCGGCACCTGCTGGTGCGGCAGGGCGCACTCCTGCGGCGGCACCTGGCCCTGGAGTGCGAGGGCGTGCTCAGCTGGACGGTGGAGCAGTCCTTCTTCCAGCGGCGCCTGGGGCTGTGCACGGCGGTGGCCACGGTGGCCGGCGGCGACGAGTCCTACCGCGTGCCCAACCTGCCGCTGCCCGACGCGGTGGCGATGATGCGCGCGGTCTCCCCGGAGCTCGTGGGGCAGTTCTCCCACCCCGCCTGACCGGCCCCATCGCGCGGGGGTGGGTGCTGTGCGGATGCGGGCTGCCCGCGCCGGCGAGGACCGCCCCGTGTGGCCGGCCGCGGCCCGCCGGACGCGCAGCCACCAACACCGGCGGCGTCCGCGATCCTCCGATGCGCGTACCGATGAACCTCCCGACCGTCGGCGTGTCGATGGGTCGGCGTGTCGAAGGATGGGCGTGTCGCGGGTGGGGGTCTTCGTGGGCCAGCCGCACCGGAAAGGTCACCGCGCACGGGAACGGTGGTCGCCGCACGCGACGATTCCCGTGCGGCGACCACCCTTCCCGTGCGGCGCGTGGTTTCGCGTGCGGCGGTGCGATGCCGCGGGCGTGCGGCCGTGCGGCAGGGTGCGGCAGAGCGATGCCGCGGGCGGCTGGCGCAGGCGATGCTGCCCCGGCCGGCCCCCGCGTCAGATCCAGCTGGCGAACCACATGCGGGCTCGCCACGCGGAGTACGGGATCACCTGGGCGGTCCAGATGGGCCAGAAGTACCAGAAGTTCAGCACCACCAGGGCCAGGTAGGCCCCCACCGCGTACTTGCCCCACACGTGCCGCAGCGCCAGCCCGATGACGAAGACCACGGCCAGCACCATGAACGGCTCGAAAGCGATCGAGTAGAACTGGTAGATCGTGCGGTGCTGCACCGGCAGCCAGGGCAGCCACCCCGAGAGCACCCCCACGGCGATGGCGCCGGCCCGCCAGTCGCGCTGCGCGACCCACCAGAACAGCAGCACGAACACCGCGGCGGTGGCCACCCACCAGATGCTCACCGAGCCCACCGAGTTGATGGCCTTGGAGCACTTCTCCACCTCGCACCCGGCCTCGCCGAACGTCTTGGTCTCGTAGAAGAACGAGGTGGGACGCAGCTGCAGCGGCCAGCTCCACGGGCTGGAGCGGTACGTGTGGTCGCTGGTCAGCCCGACGTGGAACTCGTACATCTTGGCGTGGTACTCCCACAACGCGCGCAGCGGGCCGGGCAGCCAGGTGACCCCCTCACCGGGGTGCTCGGTGGCCCACTGGCGCATGTACCCGTCGGTGCTGCGGAACCAGCCCACCCACGAGGCGAGGTAGGCCGCCAGGGCCGCCCCGCAGTAGGTGACGAACGCCTGTGGCCCGTCCCGGAGCACTGCCCCGGCGCTCCACGGCCGGGAGACGCCCGCCCGCTGCCGGGCCGTGCAGTCCCACAGCACGGTGAGCAGCCCGAAGGCCATGAGCGGGTACAGCCCGGACAACTTGACGCCCGCGGCCAGCCCCAGGCTGATGCCGGCCGCCCATCGCCACGGGCGCAGCCCCAGCCACGGGCCGTAGGTCATGCCCACCGCGGGCCGGCGGAGATTCCACCGCCAGGCGTCCCCGCCGTGCAGCGCCGCCACCCTCCGGGCCAGCAGGCGCCGCGAGGCGTTGCGGTCCAGCAGCAGGAACCAGAAGCCCACGAGCACGAAGAACATGAGCACCACGTCGAGCAGGCCGGTGCGGCTGTGCACGAAGTGGTGGCCCTCCAGCATCGCCAGGAAGGAGGCGAGCGTGGCGAGCGTGGCCGAGCCGAACATCTCCCACGCCACCCGGCCGATGACGAGGATGGACAGGCTGCCCAGCACCCACACCGAGACGCGCCAGCCGAAGGACGACTCGATGCCGAAGACCACCTCGCCGGCGGCGATCACCCACTTGCCCACCGGCGGGTGCACCACGAAGTCGGCCTTGTCGTCGTAGACCGTCTGCCAGTTGCCTGTGGTGAAGAACTGGTCGGGCTCCTCCATGCCGTCGGGCTTGTCCCGCTCGTAACCCCACTCGGCGAGCGACCACGCCTGCTTGACGTAGTAGGTCTCGTCGAAGACCAGCTGGTGCGGCTCGTCCAGGTGCCACCACCGCATCCACCCGCCCAGCAGCATGCACAGCAGCGGGCCGACCCAGGCCCACCGGGCGATGCGCCGCGCGGTCGCGCCGCGCCGGGCGAGGGGACCGAGGAGGTCCTCGCGGAGCTGCTGCTCGAGATCAGGCGCCGAGGGCGACGGGGTCGCGACGTCACCGGGCGTGGAGGGCATGGCTGGCATCCTAGGTGCGTCCACCGCGGGGCCGATGGGGGCGGCGCCCGGCCCGCGCGCGGGCGCGACCCACGGGGTAGGCAAGCCTCACCCAGCCCGCTCCCAGCCTCTCAGTAGAATCCGCCCCGTGGCACTTGACAACGCGGCTCCGACGAAGCGGTCGGCCACCACCACGACGATCTGGAACAAGATCCTCATGGCGGTCTCCGGCCTCCTGTTCATCCTCTTCGTGCTCGGGCACATGCTCGGCAACCTGAAGATCCTCCAGTCCCACGAGGCGTTCGACACCTACGCGCACCACCTGCGCACCATGGGTGAGCCGATCCTGCCCTACGAGGGTGCGCTGTGGATCGTGCGTCTCGTCCTGCTGGCCGCGGTGCTGGCGCACGTCGTGCTGGCGGTCAAGCTGTGGGGCCGCGCCAAGAAGGGCCGCAGCGTCGGCTACGCGATGAAGAAGTCGCTCACCTCGAGCCTCGCCTCGCGCACCATGCGCTGGGGTGGCATCGCGCTGCTGCTGTTCGTGGTCTTCCACATCCTGCACTTCACCACCAAGACCATCCACCCGCAGGGCGAGCTGGCCAGCCCCGCCGCCAACTACGTGGAGTCCTTCGAGATCTGGTGGGTGCTGCTCATCTACGTGCTGGCGATGGCCGCCCTGGGCATGCACATATTCCACGGGTTCTTCTCCGCGATGCAGACGCTCGGCCTGACCAAGACCAAGAACATCCCGATGCTGCGCACCATCGGCGCCGTGCTCGCCGCCCTCGTGGTGGTCGGCTTCCTGGTGCCGCCGTTCGCGGTGTTCCTCGACCTCGTCAACTGACCGCCCCAGGAGGAGCAGACTCATGGCAACACTCTTCGGTGACAACGCCCCCTGGAAGCGCAAGAAGGACGACGCCTTCGACGCCGACGGCGACGCCCAGCGCGGCACCGCCCAGGGCGACGCCCCGGCGGACACCCGCCCGGTGAACAAGTCCGGTGAGCACACCAACGACCCGTGGGTGCTCGGTGACCCGATCGCCGACACGAAGGCCCCCGGTGGCCCCATCGAGACGATGTGGCAGCGCCGCCAGTTCGAGACCGCGCTGGTGAACCCGGCCAACCGCCGCAAGATCAACGTCATCATCGTGGGCACCGGCCTGGCCGGCGCCGCCGCGGGCGCCACCCTCGGTGAGGCCGGCTACAACGTGAAGTCCTTCTGCTACCAGGACTCGCCGCGCCGTGCGCACTCGATCGCCGCGCAGGGTGGCATCAACGCCGCCAAGAACTACAAGAACGACAACGACTCGGTCTACCGCCTGTTCTACGACACGGTGAAGGGTGGCGACTACCGCTCCCGCGAGACCAACGTGTACCGCCTGGCTGAGGTGTCCGCGAACATCATCGACCAGTGCGTGGCGCAGGGTGTGCCCTTCGCCCGCGAGTACGGCGGTCTGCTCGACAACCGCTCGTTCGGTGGCGTGCAGGTGCAGCGCACCTTCTACGCCCGCGGCCAGACGGGCCAGCAGCTGCTCATCGGCGCCTACCAGGCGCTGGAGCGCCAGATCGGCGCCGGCACCGTGGAGATGTTCAACGCCCACGAGATGCTCGAGCTGGTCGTCGTGGAGGGCAAGGCGCGCGGCATCATCGCCCGCAACCTGCGCACCGGTGAGATCGAGACGCACATGGCCGACGCGGTGGTGCTGGCCACCGGCGGCTACGGCAACGTCTTCTTCCTCTCCACCAACGCGATGGGGTCCAACGTCACCGCCGCGTGGCGTGCGCACCGCAAGGGCGCCTACTTCGGCAACCCCTGCTTCACGCAGATCCACCCCACCTGCATCCCGCAGCACGGCGACAAGCAGTCCAAGCTGACGCTGATGTCGGAGTCCCTGCGCAACGACGGCCGCATCTGGGTCCCCAAGGACGCCGCCGACTGCGACAAGGACCCCCGCGAGATCCCGGAGGAGGCGCGCGACTACTACCTGGAGCGCATCTACCCGGCGTTCGGAAACCTGGTGCCCCGCGACATCGCCTCGCGCCAGGCCAAGAACATGTGTGACGAGGGCCGCGGCGTCGGCCCGGCCGTGGCCGAGGTGGACCAGGACGGCCAGGAGCGTCAGGTGCGCCGCGGCGTGTACCTGGACTTCGCGTCGGCCATCGAGCGCATGGGCAAGGACGCGGTGGCCGCCAAGTACGGCAACCTCTTCGACATGTACGAGCGCATCACGGGTGAGAACCCGTACGAGGTGCCGATGCGCATCTACCCGGCCGTGCACTACACGATGGGCGGCCTGTGGGTGGACTACGACCTGCAGTCCACCATCCCGGGCCTGTTCGTGGCCGGTGAGGCGAACTTCTCCGACCACGGCGGCAACCGCCTGGGCGCCTCGGCGCTGATGCAGGGTCTGGCCGACGGCTACTTCGTGCTGCCGAACGTCATCAACGACTACCTGGCCAAGGAGGGGCAGTCCAACATCAGCGCGGACCACCCCGAGGCCGTGGCCGCGCGCGAGGCCGTGGACGCCCGCGTGCAGCAGCTGCTCTCCATCAACGGCACCCGCACGGTGGACTCCATCCACCGCGAGCTGGGCTCCATCATGTGGGAGTACTGCGGCATGGAGCGCACCGACGCCGGTCTGCGCACCGCCATCGAGAAGATCCGGGCCCTCCGCGAGGAGTTCTGGACCAACGTCAAGGTGCCCGGCGCGGCCGCCACCCTCAACCAGTCGCTGGAGAAGGCCGGCCGTGTGGCCGACTTCCTGGAGCTGGGTGAGCTCATGTGCATCGACGCCCTGCACCGTCGCGAGTCGGCCGGTGGCCACTTCCGCGCCGAGTCGCAGACCGAGGACGGCGAGGCCCTGCGCCACGACGACGAGTTCGCCTACGTGGCGGCCTGGGAGTTCACCGGTGCCGGTGAGCGTCCGGTGCTGCACAAGGAGGACCTCGTGTACAACGCCATCGAGATGAAGCAGCGGAGCTACAAGTGAAGATCACTCTCAAGATCTGGCGCCAGGCCGGCGCCGGCGACAAGGGCCAGTTCGCCACCTACCAGGTGGACGGCATCACCGAGGACATGTCCTTCCTGGAGATGCTGGACGTCCTCAACGAGGAGCTCACGGAGGCCGGTGAGCAGCCGGTGGCCTTCGAGTCCGACTGCCGCGAGGGCATCTGCGGTGCGTGCGGCTTCATGGTCAACGGCATCGCCCACGGCCCGGAGCGCACCACCCTGTGCCAGCTGCACATGCGCTCCTTCAAGGACGGCGAGACCCTCACCCTGGAGCCGTTCCGTGCGGACGCGTTCCCGGTGGTGCAGGACCTCGTGGTCGACCGCAGCGCCTACGACCGCATCATCGGCTCCGGTGGCTACATCTCCGTGAACACCGGTGCCGCGGTGGACGCCAACACCCACCCGGTGCGCAAGGAGGACGCCGACCGCGCGTTCGACGCCGCCACCTGCATCGGCTGTGGTGCCTGTGCGGCGGCCTGCCCGAACGCGGCCGGCATGCTCTTCCTGGGCGCCAAGGTGACCCACCTGGGCCTGCTGCCGCAGGGTCAGCCGGAGCGTGACTCGCGCGTGGTCAACATGGTGAACCAGCACGACGAGGAGGGCTTCGGCGGCTGCACCAACATCGGTGAGTGCGCGGCGGTCTGCCCCAAGGGCATCCCGCTGGACGTCATCAGCCAGCTGAACAAGGACCTGCGCAAGGCCCTCTGACCCGATACCGCGGTAGGGCCACGCGCCCACCCACGCTGCTCACGCGCCGCCCGCCAGCACCTGCTGACGGGCGCGCGGCGTGTCTGTGGGGGCAGGGTTAGGACGCGTTGGCGTTGCTCCGGAGGTCCTTGACGGCTACCGGCTCGAGTTCCGCGAACTGCTCCCAGGTGGCCTCGCCCAGGTCGGTGCACTCCGCGGTGACCGGCCGCCCGTCCCGGGTTCCGAAGGCGGTGTGGTCCACGATGCGGGTCAGCGCGGTGCCGCCCGATGCGGGGGCCGGCTCGAAGGTGACGCCGCCAAAGCCGAGCCCGCCCGGGCTGGGCGGTGCGGCGGCGGCCTCATCGGCCTGCGCGAGCTGGTCCAGGCACGTGGCGGCGGCGCGGCGGGCCTCGTCGGAGGCGTCCCACTCGGGGTTCGGCCGGCCGGAGAACACGTCGGCCGTCGCTCGGAAGGGGGAGGTCGTGGCACCCGTCTGCGGTTCCTCTCCGCACCCGGCCAGGGTCAGGAGCAGGGCGGCAGACATCGGAACGAGACGCTGTATACGGGTCACTGGGGGCCCTCCTTGGGGAGAGGCGACCGGTCATCGGCGCGGAGTGCAAGATCTAGCAGGAAATCGTCCAGCGTGGCGGGCGTGGATCCACTGCTTGTGGCGAGCTTTGCGATGGGGGTGCTGGTGGCATGCGCAGTGTGCGACGCAAGAGCCAATCCCGGCGCGAGGCCAAGGAGGAAGAGTCTACGACTCATGGTGGCCGAGGGCATGGAATCTCCTTGGTTCACTTGACGAAGACGGTCGTGGGGGAGTACATGGTTCCGCACCAGAGGGTGTAGTCCCATCGTTTGGAGTGGTACGGGGAGCTGATGTGATTCCCCCCGGAGTCGGTGTTCTGGGGGTAGTATCCTCCGCGCTTGTGTGACCAGGGTTTGCTGACGCTGATCCACTTATGAGGGGCAGTGCGGCGCCAGAAATGGTAGTCAACTCCGGGCTAGATGGCTGCGGCGACATAGAGCGATCGGGAACTGCATGTGGTCTTCCATCCATCAGCCATCATGGACTCGCGCAGTGCCTGCTTCTGTTGGGAAAGGGTTCGGGTTCTTCCCCAGAAATCTGTGAACCGGAAGTGCTTCCCCGAAGCTCGCCCAGGGTGGGCAAACGTTCCTGTTCGCCAGTTCGCGGCATAGTTGTAGCAGTTGTTCTTCGAGGTGTGGACTCCTCCCCAGAACTTGAAGTCGACAGAGCTTGTGAGGTGGTACCCGCAGCCCGCCAAAGTCTCACTGCCGGCGTCCGGGGTGTCGGGGTCGGTGGTGCTCGTTGCGGGCTCAGCACTCCCTTCGATGGCAAGTGCTGCGGCATCCACAGCCAGTGCGTTGATCTCTGCTCTTTGGGCTCCGCGGAGAAGCAGCTCTTGCAGGGTGTCGGGGTTGGCGTGGCCCTCGCCCAGGCGGAACGCAACTGGGTTGGCCCCCAGGCCGCTACGATAAGACTCTTGGGAGTCCATGTGGATGATGAAGCCCTTGTATCCGAGTCGATCTGAAGACTCGCTGAGTGGGCGCACTTCCGTCTGGTCGTTCTTGATCTGGCGGATGAGGCTGGCCGTCTCTGTGGTATTGAGATCCCAGACTGGGTTTGGCAGCCCCGAGAAGATGCCCAGTTCAATGCGGGCCATGATCCCCCTTGGTTTGAGTGTGAGAAGGGTCACGCTACCTCGCGTGGTCCTCGGTGTCCACTGGGGCGTCCCCATTAAGGGTGTTAAGTCGAAACCTATTGGGGTGGAGTGATTATCGGGTTGGGGGTAGGGGCTGCCCGCAGTCGGCGCGCACTGGCCGGATGAGATCTGGATGCAGACCCGGGCGGTCCGAGTGGCCATCTGGGCAAGCGGTCACTCTCGCCTCGGTAGTGGCTGCGCGGGTGGGAGGATGGGGGCATGTGCCGCAACATCCGGACCCTGCACAACTTCGAGCCCCCGGCCACCGCCGAGGAGGTCGAGGCCGCCGCCCTGCAGTACGTCCGCAAGATCGCTGGCACGCGCACCCCGTCGCAGGCCAACACCGAGGCCTTCGACCAGGCGGTGGAGGAGATCACGGCAGCCACCCAGCGCCTGCTGGACGGACTGACCACCTCGGCGCCGCCGAAGGACCGCGAGGAGGAGGCAGCCAAGGCCCGGGCGCGTGCCCAGAAACGTTACGGTGCAGGCTGACCCGGACCACCACGGAGGGAACGCATGACCACCGCAGCACCGCTCGAGGGCCGCATCTGGCAGCGTTACGTCGCGCTGGGTGACTCGTTCACCGAGGGCCTGGTGGACCCCACCGACGACGACCCGGAGGCCCACCATGGCTGGGCGGACCGGCTGGCCGCCCGCCTCGCGCTGCGCAATGCCGCCCTCACCGACGCCGAGGGCAAGCCCGCGCCGGCACCCTTCGGGTACGCCAACCTGGCCATCCGGGGGCGCCTCATCGGGCAGGTCACCGGCGAGCAGCTCGACGAGGGCCTGACGCTGACCCCGGACCTGGTGAGCCTCAACGCCGGCGGCAACGACTACCTGCGCCCCCGCGTGGACCGCGACGCCGTGGTGGACCAGCTGGAGGATGCCGTGGCCCGCATCCGGGAGACGGGGGCCGACGTGCTGCTGGTCACCGCGCCGGACATGAGCCGTACCCCCGTGCTGCGCCGGGCGTCCCCGCGCTTCGCCGAGTTCACGGCCAACGTGTGGGGCATCGCGCAGCGGTACGACTGCTTCGTGGCCGACATCTGGACCCTGCGCTCCCTGCGCGACGCGCGCATGTGGGCGCCGGACCGCATCCACCTCTCCACCGAGGGGCATCGCCGGGTGGCGCAGCAGGCTGCGTGGACGCTGGGGCTCGAGGTGGAGGGCGCCGCCGAGCGCGCCTGGGACGAGCCGCTGCCGCCGCTGGAGCCGCTGACCCGGTGGGAGACGCTCCAGGCCAACCGCGAGTGGGCGGGCCTGCACCTGCGCCCGTGGATCCAGCGGCGCCTCACCGGCCGCTCCTCCGGGGACGGGCGGAGGCCGAAGCGACCTGCCGTGACCACCGTGGACGTGGAGCGTCTGCGCCCGCACGTGGACCGCATCTGAGCGCGGCGCGTCAGTCCGATGCGGTGAGCCCCGGGGCCACGAGCGTGGCCAGCAGCACCTGCTCGGCGCCGCGCGGGTCGTCCAGGGTGCTGCCGAACAGGTCGCGCAGCTGGTTCATGCGGTAGCGCACCGTCTGCGGGTGCACGCCCAGGCGCTCGGCCACCAGCGCCCGCTGGCCGCGCAGCAGCATCCACAGCCGCAGGGTCTCCACGAGGCGCTCCTGGGTGGACCCCGGCAGGTCGGCCAGCGGCTCCAGGGCGGCCGCGGCCAGCTCGCGGGCGGCCGCCGCGTCGCTGTGCACCACCATGTGCGGCAGCACGTCCTGCAGGTCCAGCGGCCCCTCGGGCACCCCCATCGGGTCCGGCGGCACGGACACCCACCGGCTGGCCAGGCGCCAGGTCTCCGGGGCGGCGGCCCGGCCCACCGGGGGTGTCACCAGGCAGTGCACCCCGGCCCGGCGCAGGGTGCGGCGGGCGCGGTCCAGCTCGTCGTCGGTGGGGTCGGGCAGCAGCAGCGTGCTCCAGCCGGAGCCCTCCGGGCCCAGCCCCACCTGGTCGAGCACCAGCGTGCGCAGCGGCAGCCGGGAGGTCAGCGCGCCGGTGTCCTCGCTGCGGCACACCATGAGGCTCACCGTCCGCGGCGAGGTGAGGCCGGCCGCGCGGGCCGCGGCGTCCACCTCGGCCGTGCGGGCCCCGCGCACCACGAGCAGCCCCAGGTTGGTGCGGGCCTGGCTGCGCCGCTGGTCGGAGCGCGCCCGCTCCTGGGTGTGCCCGGCCACCGTGGCCGCGGAGAGGTCGTCGATGTAGGTGAAGGTCAGGGCCGCGAAGGTCTGCAGCTCCCGGGCGGCCAGGCCGTGCTCCAGGGCCACGTCGCTGAAGGTCACCCAGCACACGCGCGCCCCCACGCGGTAGGCGGCCAGCACCGCCTCCACGGTGCGCCCGGCGCGGGCCTCCCGGCGGCCCAGCGAACGGGCGCCCAGGACGGTGGCCGAGGTGGGTCCGGTGGGGGCCGCGTCGCCCGGTCCCGGCGTCTCGATGAGGTCCAGGAAGCCGTGCAGCGCCATGGACACCGCCTCCTTGAGCACCGCGGAGCGTCCGTGCCGGAACTCGTCGCGGTACGCCGGGACGTCCTGCACGATGGCGGTGACGCTCTGCTGGGAGGCGACCTCCACAGCATCGCGCAGGGCGGCCACCAGCTCGGGGGTCCAGAAGGAGGCGGCGGTGCCCGTGGTGAGGGGCTCGGGGGAGGCGTCCACGGGGGCATCGTGCGCGCTTTGTTCACGAGGGACAAATCCGGGCGTGGTTCTCCACGCCGAGCGGGGGTGAATCGTTCACCGGTGCCAGACAGGATGGACGGCATGAGTTCCTCGACCCGTCGGGTCACCCCCCGCCCTGCCTGGGTGGACCGCCTCATCGAGGCCGCCGCTGTGGTGACCACCCCGGTGGTGCCGCACGACTACGTCGACATGGTGGCCCCGCTGCAGTCCCGCGTCTCCTTGGTGGCCCGCGTGGAGCGCGTCCACCACGACACCGCGCGCACCGTGAGCCTCTGGCTGCGCCCCGGCGTGCTGTGGAAGGCCCACCGCCCCGGCCAGTACGTCCGCATCGGCGTGGACGTGGACGGCGTGCGGCACTGGCGCACCTACAGCCTCACCAGCAAGCCGGCACCTGCCGGCACCCCCGGTGACGCCGGGCTGCTGCAGATCACGGTCACCCAGGTGCCCGACGGCCTCGTGAGCACCCACCTGGTGCGCAACACGAAGGTCGGCGACCTGCTCCACCTCGATGCCGCCGACGGCGAGTTCACGCTCGACGACCCGCGGCCCGGCAAGATCCTCTTCCTGGGAGCGGGCTCCGGCATCACGCCGATCATGGGGCTGCTGCGTGGGCACAAGTGGCACGGTCCCGACGCGCCGGACGTGGTGGTGGTGCAGTCCGCTCGCACGCCTGCCGAGCGGCTGTTCGCCGAGGAGCTGCCCGCCATCGCCGACCGCTTCGGGCTGCGCCTCATCACCCGCCACACGGCCACCGAGGGGCGCTTCGGCCTGGACGAGCTGGACACCGAGGTGCCCGACTGGCGCGAGCGCACCGTGTGGGCCTGCGGTCCGGCCGGGATGCTCGACGACTGCGAGGAGTTCTGGGAGGACGCCGGCCTGCGCCACCAACTGCTCACCGAGCGCTTCCGCACCGTGGAGATCACCCCCGGCGAGGGTGGCCTGGCCACCTTCGCCACGGGTGGCTCCGAGACCGAGGTGGAGACCGACGGCTCCACCACCCTGCTCGATGCGGGCGAGGAGGCCGGCCTGTTGCTGCCCAGCGGTTGCCGCATGGGCATCTGCCACTCCTGCGTCCTGAACCTCACCGAGGGGGCCGTGCGCGACCTGCGCGACGGCTCGCTCACCCTCGCCACCCCCGAGGACCCCGCACTCGTCCAGACCTGCGTCACGACCGCCGCAGGCGACTGCCACCTGGAGGTACCGGCATGACGACCACCCCCGCACGACGCACCCGCCCCGCATCCGCCCGCCCCGGCCTGGGGGGATCCCGCCTGGCGCCCGCCGCGTTCAGCGACTCCATGCGCGTCAACAAGGCGTTCGCCCGGGCCCGCCGCGACACCCGCCGCGGGGTCAACCGCATCACCGCCACCGAGTCCCCCGAGCGCCACTGGAAGCCCAAGCGCTCCGGCGGCGACGACCCGGCCGCGCACCTCACGATCGAGCAGATCGAGGAGATGGGGCGCGAGCTGGACGCCATCCGCCAGCGGGTCATGGACTCCCGCGGGTCGGCCGACGCCGCGTACATCCGCCGCGTCATCGCCACCCAGCGCGCGCTCGACATGGGCGGTCGTCTCGTGCTCATGGTGGGCAGCCGCACCAAGGTGGGCTTCGTGCTGGGCACCGGCGCCCTGGCCGTGGCCAAGATCCTGGAGAACATGGAGATCGGCCACAATATCCTCCACGGGCAGTGGGACTGGATGCGCGACCCGCGGATCCACTCCAGCACCTGGGAGTGGGACCACCCCTCCACCGCCGAGGGCTGGAAGCACTCCCACAACGACCTGCACCACACGTACACCAACGTCATCGGGCGCGACAACGACCTGGGCTTCGGCATCGCCCGCGTGGACCCCGACCAGCCGTGGAAGCCGTGGATGGTGTGGCAGCCGCTGTTCAACGCGGTCAACGCGGTGACCTTCGAGTACTCCATCGCGCTGTACGACCTGGAGCTCGGCCGCTATGCCGGCAAGCCGCTCGCGGCCTGGAAGCCCGCCGTGCCCGGCCTGCTGGGCGTGGGCAAGAAGGTGGCCCAGCAGGTGGCCAAGGACTACGTGGTCACCCCGGCGCTGAGCGGACCGAACTGGAAGTCGACGCTGGCCGCCACGTGGACCGCCAACCTCACCCGCAACCTGTGGAGCAACGCGGTGATCCTGTGCGGTCACTTCCCCGAGGGCGTGCAGACCTTCAGCCGCGCGTCCACCGTGGGGGAGACCCGCGGCGAGTGGTACCTGCGCCAGATGCTGGGTTCGGCCAACATCTCGGGTTCGCCGCTCATGCACATCATGACCGGCAACCTCAGCCACCAGATCGAGCACCACTGCTTCCCGGACCTGCCGAGCAACCGGTACGCCGAGATCTCGGTGGAGATGCGCGACGTGTTCGACCGGTACGGGTTCGCCTACGTCTCCGGGCCGTTGCCGGTGCAGCTGGCCAGCGCGTGGGGCAAGATCTTCCGCTACGCGCTGCCCAACGGGGCGTGGGGGCAGCTGCGCCGCGACCCGGTGGGCTCGGTGGCCACCGGCGCGCAGTGGGCCGTGCGGCAGCTGCTCGGCGGCTCGCGGAAGAAGGCTGCGCGGAAGAGCGCGCTGCGGAAGAGGGCCCTGCGGGGGAGCGCCGCGGGGAAGGCGGCTGGCGCCGGCGCCTGAGGGCCTGCGCACGCCGCCCTGGCCGGGGGCGTTCGCACGAGGCGGCCCGGCGCTCGGCGCACGGGAAACCGCCTGGCGCTCGGCGCACGGGAAACCGTCTGGCGCGCGGAAAGGGTGTCGCCCGCACGGGAAACGTCCCGTGCGGGCGACACCTTTCGCGTGCGGGGGAGGGTTTCGGGTGTGGCCCGCCCGGTGCGCACCCCGCCGGCCCGGTGCGCACCCCGCCCGGCGGCTCAGGCGCCCTCGTTCTCCAGCACCACCGCCAGCGCCTGGCCCACTCCGATGCAGATGGCGGCCACGCCCCAGCGCACGCCGTCGGCCCGCATCGCGGCGGCCAGGGTGCCCAGGATGCGCGCCCCCGAGGCTCCCAGCGGGTGCCCGATGGCGATGGCACCACCGCGCGTGTTGACGATGCCGGGGTCGATGCCCCACGCGTCCACGCACGCCAGCGACTGCACGGCGAAGGCCTCGTTGAGCTCCACCAGCCCCACCTCGCCCCAGCCGATGCCGGCCCTCGCCAGGGCCTTGTTCGCCGCCTCCACCGGTGCCAGGCCGAAGCGCTGCGGCTCCAGCGCGTGCGCCCCGCGCCCGGCGATGCGCGCCATCGGCTCGCGGCCCAGCCCCTCGGCCGCCCCGGCCGAGCCGAGCAGCACCGCGGCCGCCCCGTCGGTGAGCGGGGAGGCGTTGCCGGCGGTGATGCGCCCGTCGCGGCGGAAGGACGGCTTGAGCCCGGCCAGCGACTCCACCGACGAGCCCGGGCGCACCGTCTCGTCGCGGGGCAGGTCCGCCGCGTCGACGCCGGGCACCGCGCACGTCCAGTCGGCGTAGAAGCCGTCCTCCCACGCCGCGGCGGCCAGCTGGTGGGAGCGGGCGGCAAAGGCGTCCATCTGCTCACGGGTGGTGCCCAGCTCGTCGGCCACCTGCTCGTTGCACTCGCCCAGGCTGGCGGTCCACTCGGCCGGCATGGCGGGGTTCACCAGGCGCCAGCCCAGGGTGGTGGAGGCCATCTCGGCGTTGCCGGCGGGGAATGCGCGCTCCGGCTTGGCCACCACCCACGGGGCTCGGCTCATGGACTCCACGCCGCCCACCAGCACCAGGTCGGCGTCCCCGGTCTCGACGGTGCGGCTGGCCACCATCGCGGCGTCCAGGGAGGAGCCGCACAGGCGGTTGACGGTGGAGCCCGGCACGCTCACCGGCAGCCCGGCCAGCAGGGTGGCCATGCGCGCCACGTTGCGGTTGTCCTCCCCGGCCTGGTTGGCGGCGCCGAAGACCACCTCGTCGATGCGGGCCGGGTCCAGCTGCGGGGAGCGCTCCACCATCGCGCGGACCACGGTGGCGGCCAGGTCGTCCGGGCGCACCGTGGCCAGGGCGCCGCCGAGCTTGGCGAAGGGCGTGCGCACGGCGTCGTAGAGGTAGGCGGGCTCGAGCTGGGTCATGGGCGCTCCTGGTGCTCGTGGGGCGGGGCGGCGGGACGCGCCCATGGTGCTACACGGGCCGGGTCGGCGTGACGCCGGTCACGCGACGCCGGTCACGCGACGTCGGTCACGCCAGCAGGACCCGCGCCGCCGCGTCCCCAGAGGCCAGGGCGCCGGTGACTCCCGGGGCGAGGTGGTCGCCGGCCAGCACGAGGCCGGGGGCGAGCTCGAGCGCGAGGGGGCCGGCCGCATCGGGCGTGGGCACGGGCACGGGCACGGCGCGCGGGTGGTCCTGGCGGGCGACCACGGGCCAGTCGAACGCCGCCGTCCCCCACAGCTCCGAGAGGTGCGCGCGCACGGCCGCCTCGCCGGCCACGGGGCGTCCCCCGCGGTGCGGCACCGTCGCCGCCACCAGGGCGCGCCCGTCCTCGGAGTACCCCGGCGCCACGTTGGTCACCACCACGGTGGCCGCCACCGGGCCGGGCGCGCGACGGGCGTCCACCCGCAGGGAGCGCGAGGGGCTCGGCGCGGCCTCGGGCGCCAGCCACCACGTGGTCGTCCCGAGCCACTCCGGGTGCGCCAGCTCGTGCTCGATGCGGGTGCCGTGCAGCAGGTGCGTGGCCTCCTCGGGCGGCACCGCGAGCACGACCTGACCGGTGGTCCACGTGCCGTGGTCGCCGACCACCTGCCAGGACCCGCCGTGCCACCGCACCACCTCCACGTGGGCGCCGGTCACCACGGGGGAGTCCAGGTGCGCCGTGAGCTGCACCGTGAGGGCCACCAGGCCGTGCGCGGGCAGGGCCGGGGCCGCGGGGCGGGAGATCCCGGCGGCGAGCGGGCCGGTGGCGGGCACCGCGTCATCGCCCAGGCGCACCGGGGCGTCCTGCCCGTCCACGAGGCCCTCGGTGGGGTCGAGCGGGCGCAGGTCGAGCGCGGCCGGGTCCACCAGGTCGGTCGGCCACGCCGCCGCGGCGTCGAGCAGGTGCAGGCCCTCGTCCACCGCGAAGCCGTCGTGCAGCGCCGAACCCACCCGGCCCCCGGCCACCGGGCCCGCCTCCAGCACCCGCACCAGGCGGCCCGCTGTGGTCAACCGGGCCGCGGCGGCCAGCCCCGCCACGCCGGAGCCCACCACCACGACGTCGGCGTCCGGGGCGCGCAGCGGCACCCGCGTGAGGCGACGCCCCGTCATCGGGCGGCCCCGTGGCCGGTCTCGTGGGTGGCCGCGCCGACACCGTCCGCGCCGTCGCGTGGCTCCACCGCGTAGGTGGCTGTCAGCACGTGCGAGGCCCCGGGCTGCAGGTGCACCGCGTGGTCGGTGCCGTCGCCGCGATCGCCGATGCACGCCGCCTCCACGCAGAGGAACCCGTCCCATCCGGCGTCCGGCACGTCGGTCATGGTGCGGGCCCCCTCCGCGCCGGGGCTCCACACCACCGTGTCGCGGGCGCCCTGCGTGGTGACGGCCACGGTGCGGTGGGCGTCGGTGAGGTGCACCGGCCCGGCGGTGCGGTGGATGCGGTCGATGGCGCCCTCGGTGCGCAGGTCGCCGGACTGCGTGGTGACCCCGCCGGTGAGCGTGTCCACCACGCCGGCGCCGTCCAGACCGGCGAGCGTGCAGTCGGCCACGGCGCTCACGGCCAGGTAGGTGTGCAGCGCGGCCTCCACGGTGCGCGGTGCGGCGCCGTCGGGCAGGGCGAGGGTGAGTGCCATCCGCAGGGCGGCCCCGGCCGTGACGTCCAGGTGCAGGTCCACGCCATCGGCGGTGGTGGTCAGGCCCAGGCGGACGGTGCCGTCGGGGGCCACGTCGACCGAGGTGGGCTGCCACGGCTGGGTGCGGGCCGGGCCGTGCTTGGGGGTGTGGTGGCCGTCGGGGCCCGTGGCGAACCATGGTGCGCAGACCGGCACCCCGCCGCGGATCGCCTGGCCGGGTGCGCGGACGGCGTCGGGGCTGGTCCACAGCAGGTCGCGGCCGCCGGCGGGGGTGAACGAGAGCAGGTGGGCGCCCTGGAGGTCGAGGCGTAGGGTGCAGGCGGCGGTGCGGGCCACGAGCTCGCCGGCTCCCGATCCGCTGGGCTCCAGGGCGATGCCGGGCGGCAGCGTGACGAGGTGCGCGGTGGGCGAGGCGGCGGGCGTGTCGCTCATGCGGCCAGCGTAGGCAAGGTGGTGGGGCCGACGGGTGCGCCTGCGTGGTGGGGCCGACGGTGCGGGGGCGGCGCTCGCGTGCTCGGGAGTTCCCGCGCGGCGAGAGGTTCCGAGCACGCGACCGGCGGCCCAGCCGGCCCCGCCGAGTGCCCGCGCACGACGTGCCGGGTAAAGGTTTTCCCCAGAAGTTCGGCAGGGCTGGGAGATCCGGCGGATCGCCCCTCAGGATGGGTGACATGCCACAGGGGCCGGGATCTCCCCGTGGCAGACAGCTCTGACGGCGAATTTGATGGGACACGCAGAGGGCGTCTGACGAGCCGGCAAGGGGCCGGAGTTCTTCGGAACTCCGGCCCCTTGCGTTGTGTGCGGCCCGTGCTGTGCGGCCCGCCTCGTGCGTGGCTCGCGCGGGTGTGGCCTCAGCCGCGCTCGTCCTCGACGCGGTGCGCCCCGTCCGCGGCCGGAGCAGCACTGCGCGCGGAGCCCGCCGCGGCCCCCTCGGGCGTGCGCTCCCCCTCGAGCCCCGACCGGCCCTGCGTGGAGGTGACGGGCTCGCCCTCGTGGTCGTGCAGGTGGTCGGTGTCGCGGGAGTCCGGGGTGTCCTCGTCCTGCTCCTCCGGGCGCGGGTTCTCGCCCACCAGTGCCGCCATCCACCGGTTGCCCGGCACGTGGTCGATGAGCGCGGCCTTGACCAGGATGGTGGCCGGCACCGCCACCAGTGCCCCCAGCGGACCCAGCAGGTAGGCCCACAGGATCAGCGAGACGAAGATGACCGTGGCGTTGAGGCCCACCATGTCGCCGGTGACGCGCGGCTGGATGATGGTCTGGAACACGAAGTTGATGACCCAGTAGCCCACGGCCACGATCACTGCGGCCATCGGGCCCTTCTCCAGCAGGGCGATGAGCGCGGGCGGGACGAGGCCCAGCACGAAGCCCACGTTGGGGATGTAGTTGGTGACGAAGCTGAACACGCCCCAGGTGATGGCCAGCGGGATGCCCATCAGCCACAGAAAGCCCACGTCCACCAGGGCCACGAGCAGACCGAACACCGTGGTCACCACCCAGTAGGAGCGCACCCGCCGGGCGAAGTCCCCCAGGGCCTCGGCCGCCTCGGGGCGCTCGCGGGCGATGACGCGCATGCGGTCGGGCATGGAGCCGGTGTCGAGCACGAGGAAGATCAGGCCGATGGCGAGCAACGTCAGCAGCGAGAGCCCACTGGAGAGCTGCCCGGCCACGCCCTGCACCACGCCGGCCACCTGGCCCGGCTCGATCTTGGAGGTCATCTCCTTGAGCTGCGCCTCGTCCACGCCGAAGGTGGCGAGCTGCTGGATGGTCTGGCGGTAGAGGTCCTGCCCCTGCTCGAGGTACTCCGGCATGACCTCCACCAGGCGCAGCACCGACCACACCATCGACCACGCGATGGCCACGAGCACCGCGTAGATGGTCACCAGCGAGGCCAGGGTGGCCAGCCACCCGGGCACCTTGTGGCGGCGCAGCCAGGTCACCATCGGGTAGGCCGTGATGACCAGCGTGAGGGCCAGGAACATGGGCCCGAGCAGGCTGGCCTGGGAGCGGATGCCGACGCCCAGGACGACGAGGGCGGCCAGGCCCACGAGGGCGGGGACGGGGCCGTGGCCGACGCCGGTGCCGGGGCGGCGCTCCGGGGTGGCGGTGCGTGCGGGGGTGGTGTCTGTGCTCACGGGGTCGAGGGTACGCAGGGAGGCGCTGCCCGCCCGGGTGGTGGCGGGGGGGCGCGGCGCCTGCCCGGCGGGGCCGCGTGCTGGAATGGCGGCGTGTCCTCCCTCGTCGCCGCCGAGCTCGTCGCCGTCGTCATCGGGGTGCGTGACGACACGCCCGTGGTGCTGGGGGCCACCGAGCCCGACGCCCTGCCCCACGGGCCGCTGGAGCCGGCACACCGCTCGCTGCAGGCGGGGGTGCGCGCGTGGGTGGCCGAGCAGGGCGGGGTGGAGCTGGGCTACGTGGAGCAGCTGTACACCTTTGCCGACCGGGAGCCGGCGGGGCAGGGGCGCACGGTGGCGATCAGCTACCTCGGCCTGACGCGGAGCACCCCCTCACCGCGGTGGCTGGAGGTGTACGACCTGCTGCCCTGGGAGGACCGGCGCGGTGTCGCGGGGCTGGCGCCGGCGGTGGAGCGGGCACTGCGCACCTGGGCCGAGGGGGACGAGGACGCCGTGGCGCGGGTGGCGCACACCTTCGGGCTGGACGGGCAGCCGTGGGCGCCGGAGCTGGCGTTGCAGCGCTACGAGCTGCTGTGGGAGGCCGGGCTGGTGCGCGAGTCGGCGGGTGCCGGGGCGGGCTCGCGTGACGATGCCGTGGCGGCCACCGGGGCGGTGATGGTGCACGACCACCGGCGCATCCTGGCCACGGGGTTGGCGCGGCTGCGCTCCACGCTGCAGTACCGGCCGCTGATCTTCGAGCTGATGGCCGAGGAGTTCACCCTGGGGCAGCTGCAGGCCACGGTGGAGGCGCTGGCCGGGCAGGAGGTGCACAAGCCGAACTTCCGCCGGCTGGTGCTGCAGCAGGCCGAGCTGGTGGAGCCGACGGGGCGCACCAGCCGCGACACCGGGGGTCGCCCGGCGCAGCTGTACCGGTTCCGGCGGTCCGTGCACGCCGAGCGTCGCCACGGGGGCACCAAGCTGCCGCGGCCGAAGGTGCGCTGAGCGGCCGGCGCCCGGCGGGCAGTGGGCGTCACGGCGCGGAGCGTCGGGTGGCCTCCCCTCGCGTGAGGTGGGGGCTCTGCGCACGCGACACCTCACCGCGCACGGGAAAGGTGCTGCCCGCACGCGGCGTTTCCCGAGCGGCGGGCACGTTTCGCGCGCCGCGTGAGGTTTCGCGTGCACCGGGGCGCGCTGTGTGAGGTGTCGCGTGCGCCGGGTGCGCGTGCGGCCCCCGCCGGCACCACCCTGTGGCGCGGGTCACGAGCATCCCTCCGCATGACCTACCCTTGTGCTCGCTCTGAGCATGTACTCACTCTGAACACAAGGGGCCGACATGACCGCCACCACCACCCACCTGGCCACCCCGCGGGTGCGCCACCGCGCCACGGAGGCCGAGCTGCTCGACGTCGCGGCCGCCATCGAGGCCACGCGCGAGGAGTACGACCGCGTGCGCCACGTGGTGCCCGAGGCCGAGTGGGCGACCTTCGCGCAGGACGTGGTGGCCATCAAGGAGCTCAAGCGCACCCGCGACGCCGTGGTGCTGGCGCACAACTACCAGACCCCCGAGATCTTCCACGGCGTCGCCGACCTGGTGGGCGACTCCCTGGCGCTGGCCCGCATGGCGCAGGAGGTGGAGGCCTCCACCATCGTGCTGGCGGGCGTGCCGTTCATGGCCGAGACCGCCAAGCTGCTCAACCCCGGCAAGACCGTGCTCGTGCCCGATGCGGGGGCCGGCTGCTCGCTGGCCGACGGCATCACCCCCGAGGACGTGCTGGCCCTGCGCGCCGCCCACCCCGGCGTGCCCGTGGTCACCTACGTCAACTCCTCCGCGGCGGTGAAGGCCGTGAGCGACGTGTGCTGCACCAGCGGCAACGTGGAGCGGATCGTGCGCCACCTGGGGGCCGAGAAGATCATCTGCGTGCCCGACGAGTACCTGGCCCGCAACGTCGCCGAGGCCACCGGGGTGGAGGTCATCACCCACCCGGCGCGCTGCGAGGTGCACGAGCGGTTCTCCGTGGCCGACGTGGAGCAGATCCGCGCCGAGCGCCCCGGCATCACCGTGGTGGCGCACCCGGAGTGCCACCCGGACGTGGTCGCCGCCGCCGACGTGGCGGGGTCCACCGCGCACATGCTCGACTACGTGCGCACGCAGCGGCCCGCCCAGGTGGCGCTCATCACCGAGTGCTCGATGGCGGACAACATCCGCGCCGCCCAGCCGGAGACCGAGTACGTGCAGCCGTGCAACCTGTGCCCGCACATGCGGCGCTCCACGCTCGCGGGCATCCGGGCCGCGCTGGAGACCGGCGGGCCCGAGGTGGTGCTCGAGGAGTCCACGGCCGCGGCGGCGCGCCGGGCGGTCGAGCGGATGCTGGAGCTCTCGTGACGCACGCGAGGGGCGCGGGCGCGACGGGGGCCGCCTCCGGGGACCCGGGCCCGATGGGGGACGCGCGCCCCGTGGTGGTGCTCGGCGCCGGCGTGGCCGGGATGGTGGCCGCGCTGTCCGTCGCGCCGTGGCCGTGCGTGCTGGTGAGTCCGGAGGCGCCCGGGCGGGGCGGTTCCACCGAGCTGGCGCAGGGCGGGCTCGCCGCGGCCGTGGGAGCGGGCGACCGGCCGGCCGACCACGCTGCGGACACCCTGGCCGCCGGGGCCGGGCTGTGCGACGCGGCGACCGTGGACCGCATCGTGGGCGCCGGGCCCGAGGTGGTGGCGCTGCTGGCCGACCTCGGCGTGGCCTGGGACCGTGCCGCGGGCGAGGAGGTTGAGGGTCGTGAGCCCGCCGCCGACCCCGCGCCGTGGGCGCTGGGCCGCGAGGGCGGGCACGGCCGGCACCGGGTGGTGCACGCGGGCGACCGGTCGGGCGCCGTCATCGCCGCCGCCCTGGCCGATGCGGTGGCTGCCGCCGGGCACGTCACGCACCTGGCCGGCGAGGCCACCGGGCTGCTGACCGGCGAGGACCGCGTCACCGACGTGCGCGTGCGCACGGCCACCGGCGAGCGCGACCTGGCCGCGGCCGCCGTCGTGCTGGCCACCGGCGGGTTCGCCGGGCTCTTCCGTGACAGCACCAACCCCGCCACCAACGCCGGCGCCGGCATCGTGCTGGCCGCCCGCGCCGGGGCCGTGCTGGGCGACCTGGAGTTCGTGCAGTTCCACCCCACCGCGCTCGACCTGACTGACACCCCGGTGGGCCGGTCCGAAACCGCCGCGGGCCGCCCCCCGGCCGGGCGCCTGCCGCTGCTCACCGAGGCCCTGCGCGGCGACGGCGCCGTGCTGCGGGCCGACGGCCAGCGCTTCGTGGGCGAGGTGGCCCCGCGCGACGTCGTGGCCGCCGCCGTGCACGCGCAGCGCCTGGCCGGCCGGCGGGTGGAGCTGGACTGCCGCGGTGTGCGCGGGCTGGAGGAGTTCACCGCCCTGGCCGCCACCGCCGCCGCGGTCGGCCTGGACCCGCGTCGGGACCCGCTGCCGGTCTGCCCGGCCGCCCACTACACGGTGGGCGGGGTGCTCAGCGACGCCCGCGGCCGCACGACCGTGCCGGGGCTCTGGGCCGTCGGCGAGGTGGCCTGCACCGGGCTGCACGGCGCCAATCGGTTGGCCTCCAACTCGCTGCTCGAGGGGGTGGTGACCGCACGCGCGGCCGCAGCGGACGTGCTCTCGGCCGCGGGGGAGCCGGCTGAGAGCGCCGCGCAGTCGGCTGATCTGGCTGGCACCTGGCACGATGGGTGGCGCTCGCCCGTGGGGGCCGAGCGCACCATCACCGCCGATGCGGCAGAGGCCGCCCTGGCGACCGAGCGTCTCCTCGGGGACGGTCCCGCCCGCGACCCGCTGGTGGGCGAGCTGCTCTCCACCGCCGCCGGCGTGGCCCGCCGTCGCGACGAGGTGCACCGCGCCCTGACCGCGCTCGAGGGCCGCCCCGGGCCCGATGCCCTGGTGGCCCGCCTCGTGCTGCGTTCCGCCCTGCGGCGCGAGCGGTCGGTGGGCGGCCACCGGTGGGTCGAGGAGCAGGGCCGGCCCACCCACCGCGCAGGAGCCGTCGCATGACCACGCACGCCACGCCATCGTCATCGCCATCGTCCACACTCTCGACACCCGCTGTGACCGTTCGCGCCCCGCGCCCGGCCGACGTCGACGCCCTCGTGGCCGCCGCCCTCGCCGAGGACCTCGGCACCGGCGGAGACGTCACCGCCCGCGCCACCGTCCCGGACGACGCCACCGGCGCGGCGGTCGTGGTGGCCCGCGAGGCCGGCGTCGTCTCCGGGCTGGACTTCGTGGCCGCCGCCTTCGAGCAGGTCGATCCCCGCCTCGTGGTCGAGCCGCTGGCCGCCGACGGCGACCGTGTGCCCGCCGGCACCCCACTGGCGCGTGTCACCGGGCCCACGCGCGGCATCGTCACCGGGGAGCGCGTGGCGCTGAACTTCCTCGGCCTGCTCAGCGGGGTGGCCACGGCCACCGCCCGCCTCGTGGACGAGGTGGCCGGCACCGGCGCCCGGGTGGTGGACACGCGCAAGACCGTGCCCGGTCTGCGGGCCGCCCAGAAGCGGGCGGTGCGCCACGGCGGCGGGTCCAACCACCGCCTCGGGCTGCACGACGCGGTGATGGTGAAGGACAACCACATCGCCCTGGCCGGCGGTGTGACGGCGGTGCTGGAGCGGCTCGCCGAGGGTCCGGAGGCGCCGGGCCACATGGTGCGCGTCGAGGTGGAGGTGGACACCCTCGAGCAGCTCGGGGAACTGGCCGCGTTCGACCGGGCCCGCGCCGAGGCCGGGCGGCGCCCCGTGGTGGACGTGGTGCTCCTGGACAACATGGGCCCCGCCCGGGTGCGCGATGCCGTGGCGCTGCTCCGCGGTGCCGGGCTGCGGCCGGTGGTGGAGGTCTCCGGCGGCGTGGCGCCCGGTGGTGCGGCGCGGGCGCTCGCCGAGGCCGGCGCGGACGTGCTGAGCTCCGGGGCGCTGACCCATTCCGCCCGGTGGCTGGACGTGGCGCTGGAGGACGAGCCGGCCTGAGGCGGGGCGGCCCCACGTGAGTCGCCCTGAGGCGGGGCGCCCCATGCGCGCGAGGGGGTGACGCCGCGTCCCTCCTAGACTTCTGGCGCATGGAGCCGTCGCAGACCGTCCGTCGCATCGTCGTCGTGGGAGGGGCCGGTGCGCTGGGCTCCCGCTTCGTGGAGTGGTTCCGCGGCGAGGGCGACCTGGTGCACGTCATCGACCCCGCGGCGCCCTCCCGCCCCGGGTCCGACGGCCTGCCCGCGGCCTCCCACACCGGTGACCCCGCCGCGGACGCCGCCGCGCTGGCCGCCGCCGACCTCGTGCTCGTGGCGGTGCCCATCCGGGTCACCCCGGAGGTCGTCGCGGCGCTGCCCCCGCTGCGCCCCGACGCGGTGCTGGCCGACCTCACGTCCGTGAAGGCCCCCGCCGTGGCCGCGATGCTGGACACCCACCCCGGGCCGGTGGCGGGCCTGCACCCCATGTTCGGGCCGGACGTCGCCTCACCCGCCGGCGAGGTGGTGGTGCACTCCCCGGGCCGCGGCGACGTGGCCTGGCTGCTGGACCGCATCGCCGGCTGGGGGTGCCGCGTGGAGACCGTGGACGCCGCCGAGCACGACCGGCTCATGGGCGTCATCCAGGCGCTGCGGCACACCGTGACCTTCGCGTACGGCGCGGACCTGCGCCGCGAGGGGGCCGACCTGGAGACGCTGCTGGCCCTGAGCAGCCCCATCTACCGCACCGAGCTGATGATGGTGGCGCGCCTCTTCGCCCAGGACGCCGGGCTGTACCACGACATCATCACCGCCAGCGAGGCGAACCTCGAGCTGCTGCAGCACTTCCACACCACCCTCGGCGAGGTGGTGGAACGCCTCCGCGCCGGCGACCGGGAGGGCTTCCTGGCCGAGTTCGAGGCCGTCCGTGAGTACTTCGCGGGCCACTCCGAGGCGTTCCTGGCCGAGAGCCGCGAGCTGCTGCAGGCTGCCAAGAGCCTGCGCGCCGGCGGGCCCGACGAGCCCACCGGCCCGGCCGCCGACGACGACGAGCTGGCCGCCCGCCTGGCCCCGCACCGGGCCGAGATCGACCGCATCGACCGCGAGGTGCTGCGCCTGGTGAACGAGCGGGCGGCGCAGGCCCGCGCCATCGGCACGCTCAAGGGCACCGGCGCGGCCTACCGGCCCGAGCGGGAGGCCCAGGTGCTGCGCCGCCTGGTGGAGCGCAATCCCGGCCCGCTGCCGGACGACGCGGTGCGCCGCGTGTTCCGCGAGGTGATGAGCGAGTGCCTGGCGCTGGAGCGGCCGCTGACCGTGGCCTACCTGGGGCCGGCGGGCACGTTCACCGAGCAGGCGGCGGTGCGGCACTTCGGCGGTGCGGCGCACACGGTGGCGGCGGCCAGCCTCGAGGAGGTGCTGCGCGAGGTGGAGGCACGGCAGGCCGACTACGCCGTGGTGCCGGTGGAGAACTCCACCGAGGGTGCCGTGGGGCGGGCGCTGGACCTGCTCTCGCGCAGCCCGCTGCAGGCCGTGGGGGAGGTGAGCCTGCGGATCGTGCACCACCTGATGGGCCGCGGCCCGGTGGAGGGGGTGCGCCGGGTGTACGCGCACGCCCAGGCGCTCGCGCAGTGCCAGGAGTACCTGACCCGCCACCTGCCCGGCGTGGAGCGGATGCCGGTGAGCAGCAACGCCGAGGCGGCGCGCCTGGTGGCCGAGCTGGCCGCGCAGGGCGTCACCGACGTGGCGGCGCTGGGGCCCGAGGGGGCGGCGGAGCTGTACGGGCTCGACGTGCTGCGCTCCGGGGTGGAGGACGACCCGGAGAACACGACGCGCTTCCTGGTGCTGGGGCACAGCTCGCCGCCGCCGAGCGGCCGGGACCGCACGAGCCTGGTGGTGGCCCCGCCGCGCACCGACCGGGACGGTGCCCTCATGGCGATGCTGGAGCCGCTGGCCCGGCACGGGGTGTCGATGACGCGGCTGGAGTCGCGCCCGATGCGGGGCGCCTTGTGGCAGTACGTGTTCTACCTGGAGGTGGACGGGCACTCCGACGAGGAGCCGGTGGCCGCGGCGCTCGCCGACCTGCGGGACGACGCGGTGTTCTTCCACCTGGTGGGCAGCTACCCCCGCGTGGACTGAGCCGCCGCGCGGGGGGGCTGGCCGGGTTGGCGGGGGTCCTGACCTGGGGCGGGGTCCTGACCCGGAACCGCGTCCCGGTGCTGCCACGCCGGGCCCGCACGCCCTCACCCGGACCGACCTCGCCCCACCCCTTGCTGGGATGCGTCGGGGCGCATAGGTTCGGGGCACGGCCGTCCACCCGGCGGCCCCGGGTCCCGCCCGACCGAGCCACGCCCCATCGTCAGGAGGCCGAGGTGCCGTTGTACGCCGTCCGTTGCGAGGCCGCCCACGAGGGCGAGGTGCAGGTGCCGCTTGCCCGCGCCGACGAGCCCATCGCCTGCCCCACCTGCGGGGCCGCCGCGCGCCGGCTCATCTCCTCGCCCCGCATCGGCCGCGGCAACGACCCGCGGGCGCGCCTCATCGAGTCCACCGAGGCCACCGCGCACGCCCCCCAGGTGGTCGATGCCGTGCCCGGCGCGGGAAACCGCCGCGCCACCCCGGTGAGCCGCGACCCGCGGCACGCCAAGCTGCCTCGCCCCTGAGCACCCCCACGCCACCGCTCCGGGAGGTCCGGGGCGGCCCCCGGAAGGAGCACGTGATGCCGAAGAACATCTTCCCGCTGGACTCCGCCAAGTCCTTCACCGAGCAGGAGAAGCTGGGCCACAACCGGTGGCACCCCGAGATCCCGCCGGTGGCCACCGTCAAGCCGGGCGACACGTTCCGCGTGGACTGCCGCGAGTGGTTCGACGGGTTCATGAAGAACGACGACTCCGCCGAGGACATCCGCGACGCGCCGCTGGACAAGGTGCACACCCTCTCCGGCCCGTTCCGGGTGGAGGGCGCCAAGCCCGGTGACCTGCTGGTGGTCGACATCCTCGACGTGGGCCCGATCCCGCAGGAGGAGGGCCCGCTGGCCGGCCAGGGCTGGGGCTACACCGGCATCTTCGCCAAGAAGAACGGTGGTTCCTTCCTTACCGACGAGTTCCCGGACGCGTACAAGGCCGTGTGGGACTTCACCGGCCAGACCGCCACGTCCCGCCACGTGCCGGGCGTGAGCTTCACCGGCATCATCCACCCGGGTCTCATGGGCACCGCGCCCTCCGCGGAGCTGCTGGGGAAGTGGAACACCCGCGAGGCCGCGCTGATCGCCACCGACCCCGAGCGCGTGCCGCCGCTGGCCCTGCCGCCGCAGCCGAAGGACGCCATCCTCGGTGGTGTTCCGCAGGGAGACTACGACCGCGTGGCCGGCGAGGCCGCCCGCACCGCCCCGCCGCGTGAGAACGGCGGAAACCAGGACATCAAGAACCTGTCCAAGGGCACGCGCGTGTTCTACCCGGTGTTCGTGGACGGCGCGAACTTCTCCGTGGGCGACCTGCACTTCAGCCAGGGCGACGGCGAGATCACCTTCTGCGGCGGCATCGAGATGGGTGGCTTCATCGACTTCCACGTGGACGTCATCCCCGGCGGCATGGAGAAGTACGGGGTCACCGAGAACGCGATCTTCATGCCGGGCAACGTGGAGCCGCGCTACAGCCAGTGGCTCAGCTTCTCGGGCACCTCGGTGACGCTGGACGGCGAGCAGCGGTACCTCGACTCGCACCTGGCCTACCAGCGGGCCTGCCTGCACGCCATCGACTACCTGAGCACCTTCGGCTGGTCCAAGGAGCAGGCCTACCTGCTGCTGGGTGCCGCGCCGATCGAGGGCCGCTTCTCGGGCGTGGTGGACATCCCCAACGCGTGCGCCACGGTCTACCTGCCCACGGAGATCTTCGACATCGACATCCGGCCCGGCGCCGGGGACGTGCCGAAGATCGACCCGGGCATCGGCGCCCCGCGGGCCTCGCTGGCCTGAGGCCGGCACCGGCACCACGGGCCGGGTGCGTTCCCGAAGACCGCGACGCGACGCGGCGGACGGGAACGCGCCCGGCCCGATGGCGTGTGCGCCGACCCGGGGCGCGCCGGCTCAGCGCACCTGGCCGTCGCCCTCCACGACCCACTTGGTGGTGGTCAGCTCCGGCAGCGCCATCGGCCCGCGTGCGTGCAGCTTCTGCGTGGAGATGCCGATCTCCGCCCCGAACCCGAACTCGCCGCCGTCGGTGAACCGGGTGGAGGCGTTCACCAGCACGGCGGCCGCGTCCACCTCGGCGGTGAAGCGCCGTGCCGCGGCCCGGTCGCCGGTGACGATGGCCTCGGTGTGGCCGCTGGAGTGCTCCTGCACGTGGGCGATCGCCGCGTCGAGGGAGTCCACCACCCCGGGCGGAGAGGTCCAGCGAGAGGTACTCGGTGTCGTCGTCCTCGTCGGTGACCGGCACTCACGTGGCGCCGGCCGCCTCGGCGTAGCCGCGCACCGCCTCGTCGCCGTGCACGGTGACCCCGGCGTCGGCCAGGGCGGCCATGATGCCGGGCAGCGTGGCCGCCGCGGCGCCGCGGTGCACCAGCAGCGACAGGGCCAGCCGCCGCGATGACGTGCGGACAGGTCGGGCCGTGGGCAGGTCAGACGATGCCGCGCTCCGGGTCGTCGTCCTCGCGGCGCACCTCGTCGGGGTCCCGCAGGGCGAGTCCGGCGCCAAAGGCCATGGCCCCCAGGCCGACGCACACGAGGAAGGACCCCCATCCCTCCGGGCTGGTGGGGGACGGCCAGGTGTGCCCCAGCACCCAGAATGCGAGCAGGAACACCACCAGCCCCGCGATGCTGGCGCCAGCCACCCGCTTCTGGCGGCGCTGGGCGGGCGTCTGGCGAGGCGCATCGCCCTGGAACTCCGGCGGCTCGATCATCGGCCCAGAGTACGCAGCGGGGTCGGTCGGGCAGGCTGTGCCCACGGCCCCACGGCCCCACGGCCCCACGGCCCCAGCGGGCGTGTGGCGCGGGCGGATGGGTGCCCTCATGGTCGGAACCCCACCACGGCAGTGCCGTCGGGTGCCCGGTGCACCACGTGGCGCACGGTCGGGTCACTGAGTCGTCGGTGGTGTCGCCCGCAGAGCGGGATCCCGTTGGTCAGGTCGGTCGCCCCGCCGCCGGGGTCGAGTACCTCGCCGCCCGGCCCCCGCACTGGTGCCCACGGCTGGTCATGATGGATCTCGCACCAGGAGAACGGTCGATCGCAGTCCTCCGCGGCGCACTCGCGGTACCGCGTGGCCAACGCTGCCCGCTGGCCGTCGGTGAAGGAGCGCGACTGGCGCCCCAGGTCGAGAGGCAGCGACTCGCCGCCCATGACCACCGGGATGATCCCGGCATTGCTCGCGAGCCGCCGCACCTGCCCGGCCGAGACGTCGTCTCCGGTGTCGGTGATGCCGGTCCGGTCGGTCTCGCCTCGCAGGGTCTCGAGGTCGGTGGTCACCAGCAGGATCGCGTTGATCTTCGACCCCAGGTGGTCGGTCGGCAGGTGGTCGATCAGCTCGGCGAACGCCTTGCCCCGCTCGTGGGACCAATCGATCTGCTGGTCCCTCCAGGCTGTGCCCGTGAGCTCGTCGCCGGCCGGCTCGGGGAGTCCGGGCTCGCCCTCGAGCGGCCCCGTGCCCGCGTCGTCCGCCGCGCCCCGGGTCGCTGACTGCTGGCGCTGCTGGTGGGCCAGTCGTCGCGGCGCGGTGGCGGCCTGCAGGGCCTTGCCGAGCATGCGCGCCTGCAGCGTGGGCAGCACGAACTGGCCGTAGCTCGTGCCGTCCCCGCGGTCGACCATCCAGAAGCTCGCGGCCTCCCAGGCGGCCTCCTCCTCCGAGCGCACCACCGCGTCGTGGTGGGCGTCCACCTCGGCAGCGGTTCGGTCCAGCTCCTGCAGGCAGCGCCGGGCCTCACGCCGCAGTTGGCCCGGTGACATCCGTTGCGCCTTGCGCACCAGCCTCGTCTCGATCCGGAGCCGCTCCTCGGGCGTCACGTCCTCGGGCAGGTCCTCCAGCGCGCTGGTGATGATGCGCGCCTGCTGGCGCGTGATGCGGCCCGCGTCCCAGGCGTCGGCAGTGGGGGACTGGCGCCGTCCGGCCCCTTCGCCACGGTCGCCGCTGCCCGCGCTGCCCGGCCCGTTCGGCTCACCCGTGTCGACGTCCTCGGGCTCGGCGGGCGCGTGGTTGCCCAGGGCGCGGGCGAGTCGCTCGTCCTCGGAGGCCGACCGTCGGTCCGTGCGGGTGCGTCCGGCGGTGAACTGCGCGTCGTCGTCGTGGCCGGCGCGACCCGCCTCCCGGGTCCGTCGCACCACGTCGAGCGCGCGGGAGCGCACGCGGTCGTGCCGGTTGGCCAGGGCCTGCGTCTGCTCCACCAGCCACTCGAGCTCTTGGGGGCCGAGCGTGGAGGCCGCCTCGCCGAGCGAGGCCACGGCCCGGATCAGCGCGTCCGCCGCCTCGTGAGCGCGTGCTACCGCGTCGTGGGCCCGGCCCAGTGCCCCGCTCCCCGGAGTTGCGCCATCCGGCGGGCCGGTGCTGACCGGACCCGCCGGGGGCGGTGGTGCCGGTGGCGCTGCATCGTGCGTGACGGCGGCCATCTCGCACCCCCTCCCGGTGTCGTCGGTCGTCCCCTCCGTCACCAGCAATACTAGTACACACATCTCAACAAGGACAACCCCTATGTAGAACATGTTGATGAACACCCACCCGCCTCGCCCAGGCCGTGGCCGTGGCCTGGCCGCGGACGGTGGCCGGCACGCCGTGGACCTGCGGGACGTCGAGTGGACGCTCGCGAAGGGCCACCAGCTGGCCGTGCGCATCGGCACCATCGACGCGCGCGAGTACTGGTCGCACGAGCCCACCGGTCAGGGGGTCACCGTGACCGATGCCGCACTGACCCTGGAGCTGCAGACCACGGCCCGCGACGTGCCCACCCAGGGCGAGGAGTCGCTCTTCCTGGCCCAGTACACGAAGTACGACGGCGAGAAGTGGTCGAAGACGGTGCCCGGGGCGCCCCCTCGGCCTGCCACCCGCCCCGCCTACCCTCGATGCCGTGCCCACCCCCACCGCGCCCGCCGCCGACCGCTGGCCGGGCCACGCCAAGGGCACCCCGGGCTACCGCCGCATCCAGGCGGCCCTTTTCGCTGCCGGCATCGCCTGCTTCGCGCAGCTGTACTCGCCGCAGGGCGTGCTCCCGCTCCTGGCCGCCGACCTGGGCGTCACCGCCTCGCAGGCCAGCCTCGCGGTGTCCGCGGGCACCCTGGGCCTGGCGCTGTCGGTGCTGCCGTGGTCGTGGGCGGCCGACCGCATCGGGCGCCTCACCGCCATCCGCACGGCGCTGGTGGCCGGCACCGTGCTGGGCCTGGCGGTGCCGTGGTGCCCCTGGTTCGAGCTGATGCTGGCCCTCCGCGTGGCCGAGGGGGCCGCGCTGGGCGGGGTGGCGGCGCTGGCCGTGGCCTATCTGGGCGAGGAGGTGGACGCCCGTGTCACGGCCGTGGCCGCCGGCACGTACGTGGCGGGCACCAGCATCGGTGGGCTGCTGGGACGCCTGGTGGCCGCACCGGTGGGTGACGCGATGGGGTGGCGCGCCGGCATCGGTGCCGTGGCAGTGCTGGCCGCCGTGGCCACCACCGCGTCGTTCCTGCTGCCGCCGGCGCCGCGGGGTTTCCAACGGCAGACGTCGTCCCCGGCATCGGTGGCGCGCACCTGCGCCGCCCACCTGCGCCGCCCCGCGCTGCTGGCCCTCTACGCGACGGCCTTCCTGCTCATGGGCGGCTTCGTGGCCATGTACAACTACCTGGGTTTCCGGCTGGAGGGACCGCCGTGGCACCTCTCGGTGGGGGCGGTGAGCCTGCTGTTCCTGGCCTACCTCTCGGGCACCCTGTCGGCGCGGGTGGCCGGGTCGATGGCGGGGCGCCACGGCCGTCTGCCGGTGCTGCTCGGGTCGGTGGGCCTGATGGTGGCCGGGGCGCTGGTGACCTTGGCGTCCTGGCTGCCGGTGGTGGTGGCCGGGCTGGTGGTGTTCACCACGGGGTTCTTCGCGGCGCACTCGGTGGCCTCGGGGTGGACCGGCGTGCTGGCCGTGCGCGGGCGGGCGCAGAGCACGTCGCTGTACACGCTGGCGTACTACGTGGGCAGCTCGGTGGTGGGGTACGCCGGCGGGTTCGCCTGGGGTGGTGCCGGGTGGGGTGGCCTGGTGGGCGTGGTGGTGGGGCTGGCCGTGGGGGCCGGGGTGTGGGTGGCCGTGGCCGTGCCGCGGGGGTAGGTCAGCCCTCCAGCTCCACCACGTGCGTGGTCACGTTCTGTCCCTCGCGCTCGCTCACCGCGAGGGTGTCCTCGTCCACGAACCGGGCCCCGATGACCGTGCCGAGGGCCTCGGGGGCGGTCCACACGACACCGCCCTGCAGGGTCACCACGGAGAGCTTCCCGCCCCGCTGGAGCACGTCCATGTCGTCGCGCTGGAGCACGTGCCCCTCGGCAGAGACGTCCTCCACCAGGAGGTCCTCGTCCTCCTCTGCGCCGAAGCAGGAGACCTCCATGGACCGCGTGTCCAGCACGATGCGCTCGTCCAGCTGCGCGTAGGCGCCGTCCGCCCGGAGCCAGGTGACCGCGGTGGGCAGCACGGTGGAGCCGTCCTCGCACGCGATGGCGGTCTCCTCGCCGGTCTGCATGTTGGTGGCCTTCACCCAGTCGAGCGCGTGGACCACGGCCACGGGGTGCGAGAGCGTGTCGGCGTCCACGAACACGCGGGGCCCGCCGTGGGCGGCCCTGACGGCGTCCTGGGTGGTGGCCCAGTCCCGGGTGCGCTTCGTCAGGCGCTCCTCGGCGCTCGGCAGGTCACCGGTGTCTCCCTCCGCGCTGTCGGCGGCCACCACCTCGCCGGTGCGGGGGTCCAGCAGGGCGAGGGTGGTGCGGGTCCCGTCGTCCAGGTAGGCGTCACGGACGGCGAGCACCCCATCGGCCTCCCAGAACCACACGCCGCTGCCGATGCGCTCGAACCGGCTGCGGCTCCACAGGCGTTCCCCGTCCGGGGAGTAACCGGTCAGCTCGGCGTCCTTCGGTCCTGCGACCCGGGTGACCACCAGCTCCGGGGACGCCCAGACGACCTCGCCCTCCATGGGGCGGGCCTCCTGGGGCGAGGGACTCTGGTTGGTGGACTCCTCCGCCGGTGCGGGCGGCTCAGCGGAGTCCGCGGCGGAGCAGCCCGCGGTGAGCAGGGCCGTGGTGGCGGCGATGACGGTGAGCGCGACGGTGCGGTTCATGCCCGGCAGCGTGGCAGGGGTGGCAGGAGCCCCGCTGGCGTGCCGGCGCAGCCTGTGGACAACGGGAGGGGCGCGGCTGAGTCACCCCTCCAGCGGCACCCCGGCGCGGGCGGCGATCTCCTGGCCCAGCTTCCGCGCGCCGTAGGAGCGGAAGGAGGCCACCACGTCGTCGGCGTGCAGCTCCACGATCTTGGTGACCACGCCGAACCGCACGCGCACGGCGCGGATCTGGTCGTAGTCCAGGTGCCAGGTGGTGTCGACCGGGTGGATCGCCTTGTTCACGCCGTTGGGGGCGAACGAGACACCGGAGGCGTCGGCAGTGATCTTGCCGCCCACCCAGATGCCCTTGATGGGGGACAGGGCGACGTCCTCGGTGCCGCGGAGCAGGGAGTTGGCCGTCTTGGTGAGCGTCTGCATGGGGGCAGGGTAGGGGGAGTCAGGCGGGGGAGTCCTCGCGAGGTGGAGCGGGCAGGTAGTGGAAGCCCGCACCTCGGCGGTTGGCCCGGCTCGGCAGGAGTTCACCCTGTTCCTCGAGGTCACGGAGGACCCGCCCAGCAGTCTGGCTGGCGATCCCGGTCATCTCGCCCAACTCGGAGCTGCTGATCCGGCCACGGCTGCGGGCGAAGTCGAGTGCCAGCGTGGGGCGCGTCGATCGTTCGACGGGGTAGGCACTTCGGCTGTCCGCGTGCGCCAAGGCGCGGAGTGCCCCCTTGCTCAGCGTCATTGCCGGCGTCCCACCCGCGGGGGTGCTGCTCAGCATCGTGGTCACGGCATCGCCGCCCATGGTGAGCTCGGCGACGCGCTGCAACAGCGGGATCGTCTCCCCTGGAGGCCGTTGCACGTAGGGGGCGAGTCGCAGGTGATCAGTCCACCCTCGCGTCACGAGTTGCCGGAGGGTCATCAGGGTGTCGAGATCCAGGACCGCCCATGACTGGTCCATCAGGTGGAGCCACTCCAACCACCCCTGGTCACTGACGTTCGCGACAAGCCGCGTGCGCACCGCGCCCGTGGCGAGCTCCTGGAGGCTGGGTTCGGGGTGGCCGTGGGACAGCATGTCCTGGTACATGCGGTCGATGCCGATGCCCTCCCTCTCTGCCACTCGGATGGCGGCCAGAAGTTCGGTGAGTGCTGTGTTGCGGGAGGTCGACGGCTGGTGGATGACGTTGTCGGGTGTGATGCCGGGCATGAATCCACCCGGACTGGTCACCTGGAGCGTGGCTCCGACGTGCTCGATCGTGGTGGGTTGCTGGATGGCCCAGTCTCGATGGGCGACACCGTTGATGATGGCCTCACGGAGGGGCCGCTCGGGGATCTCGCGCACCTGGCCGACAGCGGGACCGTCACCCGTGTGCCTCAGGGGATTGAACGAGCGGCAGGTGCGGAGGACCTCCTGGAGCTCTTCTGCGAGGGACAGGCCCGTGCGGTGGAGGCGCTCGCGGCTGTCTCCCCCCGCGTGGTCTCGGCGGATGTAGTCGAGCATGTTGTGCTCCGGGCCCCAGCCCACGAACAGGAGGGCTGCGGCGTTCGTGAGGAATCCGTCCACGTCCACGGCGTTGAGGCGGCGGAGGAGGTCCTCGTCGGGCAGCTGAGCCAGGTCCCTGGCGGCGGTCTCGCGCGTGTCCTCCAGGAAGGTGCGAACCGCTGCCATTCCGCTGGGGCGAACACGAGACGTGGGCAGCTGGCTCGATCGCGCGGACCAGTCCACTCGTCGCGCGTGGTCCATGCGCGCACGCCATGTGCTGGCGTCCACCTCGTGGCACCCGTCGTCGATGCGCCACTGGATTCGTCCCTTGACCTTGACGGGTTCCACCGCCTCCGGGACCAGGAGCACCAGGAGACGGCGCTCGTGGACGAAGACCTCGCGCACGTCACAGGTGACTCGACTCTGCAGCTGGGTGTAGATCTCGCGGCGGAGCCACTCGGCGTGGGCCGTCGTGCCCTCGAGGGTGTTGTCGTCCCCGACTCCGAGGACCAGGGCCCCTCCGCCGGGTGTGTTGGCCATGCAGGCGACCTCTGGGGCCAGCTGGCGTACCAGCGCAGGATCACGCGCTGGGTCGGGCACGGGGGCGCCGTGACGGGTGGTGGCCGACTTCAGATCAAGGTGGCGGCTCTCCGAGGCCGGACGCCCAGCCCGGAGCTCTGCGATCGCCTGGGTCACGGCCTTCTCGGCGGGTGTGGGGTTGAAAAGTGTCATGGGAGCGACCTCGACTCAGGGGTGCTACTTTTCTCGCGCAAAAAGTAGCACCCCACCGGATGGGGTGGGTGGGTCTGCACTTTGCGCCAGCGGTCGTCAAAGCCGTCCTGTCCGGTACAGCCGCAGCAGCCCCTCCTGGGCTTGGAGCCCGTACAGGATGACGTCGTAGGGCGAGCCGTCTCTCCTGGTCCGTGGCTCCGTGGTGACGCCGACCATCTCCCCGGCCGCCGTGACGGTCCAGGCCCCCGGTTCGCCGGCGAGGATGCCCGCCGTGTGCAGCCGCAGGTTGAAGGCTGCCGCTGTGAGGCCGCTGTCCTCCGGAAGGAGGTGGCCGGAGGACGCCCACTGCTTGAGCAGGCCTGACACAGGAAGCGCCTCTCCCCGGTCCTCGGCCTCGCCCCCAGGTGCTGGCGGGGACGTTGAACCGGGCCCTGGCGCGGGGTTGGCCGCCCGCAGGGTGGCAAAGGTCATCCGGGGGGAGCCGCCCGTGGAGGTGGTCACCGGCTCAGAGACCTTTTCGCGGATCGGCAGGTCGGCAGGCTGGCCCACGGTGTAGGTCGGCGTCGGTGCCGGGGTGGGAACCAGCGGCTGCGGCTCCGCCGGGGGCTCGGGCTCTTCCCCGATGTCGAGCGTGGTCCGCGTGGCGTACTGGGAGATCAGACTGAAGGCCGGACCGTTGTTCCACCGCCGTTCGGCGCCGAAGACGACCAGCAGGTCCTTGGCGCGGGACACGGCGACGTTGAGCAGCTCAGGATTGCCGTCGATGAAGCTGGCCGTCCCCTCGCTCTGCCCGTAGACCGCAGAGAAGAGGATCACCGGCCGCTCGGCCCCCTGCAGCCGGTGGGCCGTGCCCACGGTCAGAGCCTCTGCCAAGCCGGACGGGATGTGTGATCCGGCCGGCAGCGACTGTATCGCTTGGCGCAGAGCAGTTCTCACGGCGCGCGCCTGGGCGCTGAACGGCGTCACCACGCCGATGATCTCCTCCGGCTTGGGCCGCTTGTTGGGGTCCTCCTGGCGGTCGATGTAGACCTCGTGCAAGGCGTCAAAGTTGTCCACGATCCACCTGGTGATGGCCTCGGCCTCGGCCACGTTCTTGCGGCTCGTCCCCTCCCGTGTGTCGCTGGAGCCGGGCACCTCTCGGAACTGGAAGGGCTCGGCCACCCCGTGCAACGGTGACTGCTCCTCCTTGCGCCGGGGATTGAGCAACCCGTCGTAGAGCAGCTCGTTGCACAAGCCGATGATCTGCGGGTGGCACCGGAAGTGCTCGGCGAGGAACAGTCCCGGCTGCGGTGCGACGGGGTCGCCGTACACCCACCGTGAGGCGTTGCTCGCGGCTGCCATGAGGCTGGACGGTTGGGAACAGGTCAGGCCACGTGGCTTCAACAGCCGGTCCCAGTCCTCGGCCGAGACGCCGGTGCTGCCGGCCACCTCTTGGTCGGTCACGTCGTCCAGGGACCACACGGGGGCCAACTGCTTGGTGTCACCCACCACCAGGGCGCGCTTGGCCAGTGCGAAGGGTGGGAGGCCCACGGGGGTGTCCACCTGTCCCGCCTCGTCCACGATCAGCAGGTCGATGCGCCCGATGTCGAACGGTCGCGGTTCACCCGTCTTGGCGTAGAGCTCGAAGTACTTGGGCACCTGGTAGGCCGTCATCACGAAGCACGGGGTGAGCGCCGGCGCCTGGGACCAGTAGGTGTCCATGGTGCGTCGGGTGTTCTTCCACCGCTCGTTCTCGGGCAGGAACTCCGCCTCCAGCCAGTACGCCTCGTAGTAGTGCACGGCCAGCCAGAAGGCGACGTACCGCAGGGTCCGGTCGAGTTCCGCGTCGAGGGACTCCAGGTCCCGGCACATGGGCAGCTCGGTGAGGTGCTCGAGGCCGGACAGCAGAGGGTTCGTCAGGACGCGTTGGCAGAGGTCGGCGTAACGGGTGCCGGGGCCCTCGGTGGCCATGGTGGCCAGGAGCCGCCTGCGCGTCTCGTCCACCTCGCAGAGCGCCTCGTGGAGGAGCGTCCGCAGCCCGGCAACGTCGGAGGCGCTGCCGAAGTACTCAAACGCCTTGGTCACGAACCGATCGCGTGCAGCCTCGAGGTACGCCTCATCGCTGTGGTCGGCGTAGACACCGGCGCGGCTGTCGTCCTCCACCAGGTACTTGCGGGCTGCCTCGTTCCACTTGGCCTTGGACGGACAGTAAACGGCCAGTGACGTCATCGGGGCGTCACCGGCTGCACCGTCCTGGGCCTGGGGCAGCCACCGGTGGTCGAGCGGGCCGGGCTCCTCCTTGGTCACCGAGGCGAAGGCGTCGATGATGTTGGTGACCGCCTGGTTGTTGGTGGACGTGCCCACGATGAGGGGCGGCGGCTCCTCGTCGAGTGCTCGTCGGGTGAGGGTCGAGGCCACCACGGCCTGCAGCATGGTGGTCTTGCCCGTGCCGGGTGGTCCGCTGACGGCTGTGACGTCGCCGTCGCCGTCGGTGAGAAAGCCGTGGACGGCGCGTCGTTGCGAGGGGGTGAGGGGGAACCCGTCACTCATGGATCCGCAGGCCGCGAGTGCGCGCGTGAGGAGGCCGTCCCCCACGTGGATGTCGCGTTCGTGGTGCTTGTCCGGGGCGCCCAGGATGAGGCGGGAGGCTAGGCCGCGCTCCCCGGTGCGCTGCATGTGGTCGTAGAGCTCCAACAGGGAACGGGCGGCGCTGATGCGCTCGAACTCCATGACGTAGCAGGTGTCTGCCTCCAGCACCGTCCGGCTGGTGGAGCGGCGGGTGGCGAACTCCTGGGGCGCGAGGCCCGTGACCTCCTTGGTCAACGCATCGGCGAGGTCCACGGCACCGCCAAACGTCTCCACCTGCGAGACCTCGGCACTCAACGGCCCGTGGAAGGCCGACCAGAAGGCCTCCTGGTCCCCCAGCATCACCTCGCGGCCCGTCACCTGGGGTGAGTTCAGCCGTTCGGCGGGGATCCACGGTGAGCTACCCGTCTCCACCACGGGGTCGAGGGTGCCGTCGGGGCGGAGGGAGGCGGCCAGGAGCACGAGGCCGGAGTGCTTGCCGCCTCCGATCTGCAGCGACAGGAGCGAGACGACCACGGGGATCGGGGCCTTGGTCTTCTTGCGGGAGAACAGCTTGTCGGTCTTTTCCTGCGGCAGGCAGCCCAAACGCAGGTCGGCTCGGGGAACGGCCACGAACCTGTCGTCGCCGAAGGTCACCTCATCGAGTTGGCCTCGCTGCAGGACCCGTGCGAAGTACTCGATGACGGCGGCGTCGGTCACGCCGTGCTGGCTGGTCATGCCCGGTTCTCCTGACGGCGGTGGCGGTCTTACCGGCCACCGTAGGCGACGGGGCCGACAACCTCCCTCGTGGCGCGTCAGGCCGGGCCGGTACCGCTGGTGATGACGTGGTGGGACATCGCGCCGCCGGCGGCCACGAGGGCGCAGAAGCCGGGCGGGATGGGCAGGCAGCAGCCGCCGACCACCACGCGGGAGCCGCCCTTGGTCTGCCACGAGCGGTGGGGGAACGGGAACATGCCGCCGCCGGAGCGGGCTCTGGGGGGTGCTGGCTCATGGGTTCCAGCGTGGCCGGCGGGGTGGGGTGGCAAGCGGGGCGGCCGTCCAGGCGCAGAGGCATCAGTGGCTACCCCGACCGGGCGTCACCGCCCCCCGCCACCACGTCCTCCCACGCGCTCGCCGCCAGTCCTTCCTCTGTAGTGAGCGTCCCGGGCCGCAGGTGGGACGGCTGCGTCCAGAGGTAGCGCATGCGGTGCAGCTCGCGCATGGTCGCGTCGGCCAGGCCCGCCACGGCCAGCGGCCACGTGGGCAGCCGCGTCACCCGGGCCCGGCCGGCGCCGGTGGCCGTTGCCGCCGCATCGGCCAGGGCGGCCATGCTGCGCGAGGGCGGGGTGGGGGCGTGGATCACGGCATCGCCGCCGGGGGCGAGGTGTTCGGCGTGGGCGGCGGCGTGGCGCAGGGCGCGGGCCAGGTCCGGCAGGTGGGTCAGCGCGTGAGGTGCGTCGGGGTCGCCGGGGAACCACACGCGCCGGCCGGCCGCCGCCGGGCGCACCACCAGAGCCGTGGCCACCGAGCCGCTGGTGGTGGCGGTGGGGCCGATGAGGTCGGCGGCCACGATGCTGAGCGTCCGCGCCGGGTGCGCCGCGCGAGCGGCGAGCAGCTCGGCGCGCACCTGGCCCAGGGGTGTGGTCGGGGCGACGGGGGCTCCCTCGGTGAGGTCGCGGGCGGCATTGCCCCAGGCATAGACGGACTCGGGGAACACCACCGGGATGCCCAGGCCCGTGGCCAAATCCATCACCGCCTGCTCGCGGGGTGGCAGCTCGGCGCGCCAGACGCGGTGGTCGTAGGCCGCGTGGACCGTGTGCACCACCGCATCGGGCGGGGTCGATGCGGTGAGCCGTGCCAGCAGGGCGCGGTCGCCGGCGTCGCCGCGCACCGTGGTGGTGCCGGGCAGGTCGGGGCCGTAGGCGCGCAGGACGGTGACGGTGTCGCCGTGGGCGAGCAGGTGGGGGACGAGGGCTTGGCCGATCTGGCCGGCACCGGTGAGTAGGACGTGCACGGGGGCCTCCGGGGCGTGGGTGGGCGGTAGAGAGCACTGCTCTCGAAGCGTAGGGGCAAGTGGGGTGCGCGCGCAAGAGCACTGCTCTCTGTTGCGGCTGCGAGACTGCACGCATGACCAGACGGACCCGGGCCGAGATGGAGGCGGCGATCCTGGCCGCCGGGCGCACCCAGCTGCGTGAGCGGGGCGCGGCGGCGCTCTCGCTGCGGGAGGTGGCGCGCGAGGTGGGGGTGGTGAGCTCGGCGGTGTACCGCTACGTGGACAGCCGCGACGAGCTGCTCACGCGGCTGCTGGTGGACGCGTTCGACGGCCTGGCCGATGCCGTGGACGACGCGCTGTCCGAGGTGCCGGGTGACGGTCCCGGGGTGGCGGGCGCGGCGGCGCGGTTGGGGACCCTGGCCCGGTCCGTGCGGGCGTGGGGTGTGGCGCACCCGGCCGAGTGGGGACTGCTCTACGGCACGCCGGTGCCGGGCTTCGCGGCGTCGCCGGATCGCACTGGCGGGCCCGGGACGCGCGTGATGGCGCGGGTACTCGAGTTGGTGGCTGCCGGCGGGCTGGGCGACGTGCCCACCGGTAGGGACGATGTCCTGGTGCCGTTCGCGCGGGAAGCCGTGGCGGAGCTGGGGGTCGACGCCTCGGCGGACGAGGTGGCCGCAGCGATGACGTGGTGGGCCGGGCTGGTGGGGCTGGTGAGTGCCGAGGTGTTCGGTGCGTGGGGGCCGGTGCCGGACGGGCTCGGGGAGGCGCTGCTGGAGCGGTGGCTGGGCGGCGCGTCGGGCGCGCCGAGCGAGGGGTAGGCGGGCCGGGCGGTCCGGCTCAGCCCTCCAGCGGCACCCCGGCGCGGGCGGCGATCTCCTGGGCGATGCGGCGGGTGCCGTAGCTGCGGAAGGAGGCCACCTGATCGTGGGTGTGCAGCTCCACGATCTTGGTGCCCACCCCGAAACGGATGCGCACGGCGCGGATCTGGTCGTAGTCCAGGTGCCAGGTGGTGTCGACCGGGTGGATCGCCTTGTTCACGCCGTTGGGGGCGAACGAGACACCGGAGGCGTCGGCAGTGATCTTGCCGCCCACCCAGATGCCCTTGATGGGGGACAGGGCGACGTCCTCGGTGCCGCGGAGCAGGGAGTTGGCCGTCTTGGTGAGCGTCTGCATGGGGGCAGGGTAGGGGGCGGGCCATGCGTGCGTCGTGGTGGGTGCGGCAAAGCGGACGAGTGATCGGGGGGGGCGAGCGCATCGGAGGTTCGTCCGTGGGCAACCGGGTGTTCACGCTGGCTCCGTACGTTGCCGGCATGCACCGACGACACTTCCTCCTCGCAACCGGTGGCGCCGCTCTCGGGGCCGCCATCCAGCCTGTTGCCGCAGCGGCTGCCGCTCGCCCGGTCCGCGTCCTGGTGGCCACCTCTGAACCCTGGGGGACCTACCACATCGAGCACCTTCTGGATGAGGCGTCCGTTGCCGGTCGGACGATCGCGATGGTCGTCCCGGACCGCAGCCACCTCGAGGAAGATGACGCCACCCCTGTGGTCACTGTCGCGGAGGCAGCTGCTTGGGGTGCTGACGTGTTGGTGGTCAACTCGGCCTTGGAATGGCCTGTACGGGTTGCCCGTGCTCTGTCCGATGTCCCCGTCGTGGCTGCATCGCTCGCCTACCTGACTCCGGAGGAGGCACCGGGAGCTGCCGAGCTGCGTCCGCGCCTTGTCGCCATGACCGCAGGTTCCGGGGATGAGGCCGGCGTCTTTGCTGCCCATTTCGGGGTTCCCCGTTCCCACGTCGCGGTCGTCGGCAACCCGGCGCTGGACGACCTTCCTGCTCACAGGTCGGAACCCGGCAGCGTTGTCGTCGCCACCTCGGTCACCCACCCCGACGAGACCGGTGAGGCGGCCCCCGGGGC
Source organism: Kytococcus schroeteri (assembly GCF_002847825.1). Taxonomy (GTDB): domain Bacteria; phylum Actinomycetota; class Actinomycetes; order Actinomycetales; family Dermatophilaceae; genus Kytococcus; species Kytococcus schroeteri. The sequence goes on from NZ_PKIZ01000014.1 coordinate 73,501, forward strand.
CGAGTTGTTGATGGGGGTGGCCGGTGCCCTGGCCGATTCCGGCAGGGCGGTCCGTGTGGGTCTGCACCCCCGGGAGGACCCTGCGCTGTGGAGCCGCTTCGAGATCGCTGAGGAGGGCACGGTGGAGGCGTCTGCGCGGGCTGAGGTGTGCGTGGGGATTCCCGGCTCGGTGTTCCCGAACGTCGCCGCTGTCGGGTGTCCCTTGGTGGGTGTGACGGCCCCTGGCCTGGAGACGCCGGACTACATCCTCAGCCTGTGCGCTGCCGTGACCACGCGGCAGGACGCGCTCGAGGCCGTGGACGCTCGGTGGCGCCCGGATTCAGACGCGCTGCGCCGCGCGATCGGACCCGTGGGTGGTTCAGGGGAGCGTCTGTGGCGGCGGTTCGAGTCGGCCGCCCAGCGCGGGCCGGTAGTGGACACGGGCTGGTCGGCCACCACCGGCCCGGCGCCGATGGTGGGTGCGGGACTGGTGCTGGCCGGCGCGGCACTGTTGGGCCGGGGGTTCAGCGGAGCGGGCCACGACGAAGCGTGATCCGCCGGACGCCTCGTTTTGACTTGGGCGCAGTACGTGCGGGATGAGGCGTGCGGCGACGCTGCCATTCCATGTGCGCGTGCAGCTCACGCGCCTCCTCCCAGTACCCGTGCTCTTCCAACCGGTCGGGGAGTCGCCTGACTAGGGCATCGACCTCGGCTTTGTCCTTCCACTCGCGGTACCCCGCGCTGGCGATGAGCGTAGCCATCTGGGCTATGACGATGAGTAGCAGGAACAAGATTCCACCGAGAAGGAACAGTGTGAGAGCCGTGGAGGGAGTGGGATCGAAGTGATGCTCCAGCACGTAGTCCGCGGCGATCAGGGCGACAGTGCACGCGGCAATGGTCATGGCCAGAATGAAGCGGTGCCGGTTCCTGGAGCCCGGCCCCATAGTCAGGCGCGCAGTGGCCTGCTGCCGAGCCTCGCGGACCGCTGAGTCCATGCGCTCGTGGTACAGGCGTCCCGGCTCCACGTCTGACGGTTCGTGGGTCCGGAAGTCGCGCGCCTCCCGAATGGCGGCTGCGAGCTCCGCAATGATCGCGCTCGTCGACTGGGTGCTCAGCAGGCGCGCCCAGACGCGAGAGGCCCAGTCGGCGACCATCGGGGTCGGGTCCATGCCATTCCTCCCGTCATGCAGCGTCACGTCGAGGAGTGAACCGCCGGGCACCGACAACCTCGCCTTGCACTCGGTCGTGTGCTGCTCTGAGCCTGCCGCCAGCGGTAGGCCCTTACCCGGCTCTTCGGAGTTGAGCGTGGGTGCTTGGGGGTAGGGGTCGAGGTCCCGGGCATGATCTGAGGACTTCTACCCCCTCGGATCGCCAAGGACCTCGACTGTGCCTGAGCCTACTTCCCCGTGCCCTGCTGCCTCGTGTGGTGCCTGTCAGACGTGGCTGGGGTTGCCGGCGATGAGCGTCACCGGGGTGGTGGATGACGGTGATGCTGGGCTGGTGGTGCACGTGGAGTCCACGTCGGGGCCGGCCGGGTGCCCGCACTGTGGGGTGGTGGCCACCGCTCACGGCCGCGATCAGGTCCGCCTGGTGGACGCCCCCTCGTTCGGCAGACCGGTGCGACTGGTGTGGGCCAAGCGCAGATACGTGTGCCGAGAGGCCCTCTGCCCTGGTGCGAGCTTCACCGGCTCTTCCGATCTGAGGGTGTAGCAGTGGTGGTGTGACCGGGTCGAGGTAGGGGTCGAGGTCCCCTGATGATGGGGG
>NZ_PKIZ01000140.1 GCF_002847825.1 Kytococcus schroeteri
GATCCTGGCCATGACCTCCAACGGCGGCGTGATCCGCACCGAGGTCAGCCAGATCCGCCACAGCGGCCGCGCGACGATGGGCGTGCGCCTGGTGGACCTGGCCAAGGGCAACGAGCTGGTTGCCGTGGACCGCAACGTGGAGGAAGAGGCAGAGGAGTCTGCCGAGGCCACCGCGAAGGCGGAAACGGAATCCGAGTAGGCCGAGTACCCCGGGCAGCCCGGGTAGGCCTGCAGGGTAAGCCTTGAACCGAAGTAGCCTGGCGGTCGATACCGCTAGGCTACTGTCGTAAAGGCATAAAAGAGCACAACCGAGC
>NZ_PKIZ01000141.1 GCF_002847825.1 Kytococcus schroeteri
GGTGGATGAGGAAGGTAAGGAATCCGTGTCTGCAAGCGTGTACCCGGCGCTGATCCCCAGCAGCCACCCGCTGTCCAGCGTGTCCGAATCCTACAATGCGGTCTTCGTTGAGGCGGAGTCCGCCGGTCGCCTGATGTTCTACGGCAACGGCGCCGGTGGCGGCCCGACCGCTTCCGCCGTTCTGGGTGACGTCGTGGCTGTAGCCCGCAACATCGTGCTCGGCGGCCGCGGGCCAGGGGAGTCCACCTACGCCTCCCTGCCCATCGCCAACTTTGGTGACGTTTGTACCCGCTACCACGTGGATATGCAGGTG
>NZ_PKIZ01000142.1 GCF_002847825.1 Kytococcus schroeteri
CAAGATCGAATCGCTGCTCTTCTTGCGCCACGGGGAGCAGCAATTGCTCTCTATGGTCATTCCGCTGGGGCTGCTTATTGGTCTGACGCTGATTCCCGGCGATGACGCATCCCACGCAGTGACACGCATATTTCCCATGGCTTTGGCGATCGCGCTGATGGGCGCGGGCTTCACGGGACAAGCCATCGCAGTGGCCTTCGACCGACGCTATGGGGCTCTGAAGCGCATCGGCGCGGCGGGCGTGCCCACCTGGGCGCTGATCGCGGGCAAGGTCGTCGCGGTGTGCATCGTGGTCTTGCTGCAAGTGTTGGTG
>NZ_PKIZ01000143.1 GCF_002847825.1 Kytococcus schroeteri
TTGCCGGAGCCCGCAGTGCCTGCCGTGCCCTCGGCGCCAGCGCCAGCACCTTCAGCGCCGTCCTTCTTCAGCTTCTTCGACAGTGCCGCAGCCAGCTGGTTGTTTTGTTCAGCCATGATCGTTCCTTCTCCTGCCACTCCATATTCGCCCACGCGCCGGGCGCTAAGCTAAAAGCCTTGTGGCTAAAGCTCCAGCGCAATCCCGCATCGCGCGGCCGTTTGTACACTCATCCTAACAATCTTGCGAAGGTCATTCCTATGCGTCCCGTCACCGCCGTCCGCAACCTCGCCAGCATCGTGTTGCGCGACCCTCC
>NZ_PKIZ01000144.1 GCF_002847825.1 Kytococcus schroeteri
GACCAGGATAAGGTCGTCATCCCCGTTCCCTTCTTCCACTGCTTCGGCATGGTGATGGGCAACCTGGGTGCCATCACCCACGGCGCAACGACGATCATCGCCGGCCCGGTGTTCAACCCGCAGTCGGTGCTGGAGGCCGTCGAGCATGGCAAGGCCACCAGCCTGTTCGGCGTGCCGACGATGTTCATGGCGGAGCTCGACGAGATCGAACACGCCAAGGCCAAGGGCAAGACCTATGACCTTTCCAGCCTGCGCACCGGCATCATGTCCGGCACCGCCTGCCCCACCCGCACGATGCGGCAGGTGATGGACA
>NZ_PKIZ01000145.1 GCF_002847825.1 Kytococcus schroeteri
CGTCAACGTCTTGGCATCGCAAGCGTGCTAGTCGGCAATCCACGCAACATCATCTTGGATGAGCCACTCAACGGCCTCGATATCCAAGGCGTGATGTGGCTACGCTCGCTGATTCAAGGCTGGGCGGACGAGGGGCGCTGCGTGCTGATTGCCTCCCATCATCTCAAGGAGGTAGAGGCAACCGCTGGCACCGTCACCGTCCTGAGCCAGGGCAACATTGTGGCCTCTGGAACCACAACCGAGGTGATTCAACAGAATCAGGCCACCGACCTCGAACAGGCGATCGCTCAACTGATCCCGGAGCTAGGGTCA
>NZ_PKIZ01000146.1 GCF_002847825.1 Kytococcus schroeteri
GGAGATCTTGATGCGCTTTGCGGCACCCTTGTGAGTCTTCTGCTTCATTGGTGAAAAACCTCTAACAACTAGTTCTGTTACTACTTCTTGCCCTTGCGGACCGGGCCCAGCACCATGGTCATGTTGCGACCGTCTTGCTTGGCACGGGTCTCAACTACGCCGTATTCCTCGACGTCGTTTGCCAGTCGCTCAAGCAACCGGAACCCGAGCTCCGGGCGAGACTGCTCACGCCCGCGGAACATGATCGTGACCTTGACCTTGGAACCCTTCTCCAGGAAACGAATGACGTTGCCCTTCTTGGTCTCGTAGTC
>NZ_PKIZ01000147.1 GCF_002847825.1 Kytococcus schroeteri
TCAAGCTCGTCTAGAGAACCTGGCGCTTGTTCTCCTTGAGAACTTCCATGCCACGGGTCGGGTAGTCGGTGATCAGACCGTCGACCTTCGCGTCGATCACGGCCTGCATGTCCGGCTTCTCGTTGACCGTCCACGGCAGAACCTGCAGGCCTGCCTCGTGGGCGGAGGCTACGTTCTCTGGGGTGACCAGCTTGTATTCCGGGGAGAGGATCTCCGCGCCCAGCTGGGTTGCAGCCTTGTTCACGTCGCCGCCAACCTTGTCGTAGTCCACATCACCGGTCCACTTGGAGCCGGAAGCCCACGTCTTGGC
>NZ_PKIZ01000148.1 GCF_002847825.1 Kytococcus schroeteri
GTCGGAGAGTTTCGTCCCGCCGTGATCGGTGATGAGTTGCTTGACGATGTCTTTGCGTCCGGATTTTGCGAGCCGGGCGAGTTCGCCCCGGACGTCTTCGAGGCTCACGGCTGGCTCTGGGGTTTCGCCCTCCTTCTCGTCCGGGGTGTCGGTGGTGGACTCTGGTGCTGGTGGGTCTTCGGCGCGTGGGCCGGAGAGCTGGTGTACGTCGGCGTCGCCTAGAGGGGATTCAGCCCACTCGAGGGTCGCTTCCTCGCATTGGCGTACTGCGGTGAGGACTTCTGATAGGCCCTCGTACATTTTCGTGAAC
>NZ_PKIZ01000149.1 GCF_002847825.1 Kytococcus schroeteri
GTCACGCTTAGCCAGGTAGTCGTTCACGGTAACGACGTGCACGCCCTTGCCGGACAGTGCGTTGAGATATGCGGGCAGCACACAGGTCAGGGTCTTACCCTCACCGGTCTTCATCTCGGAGACGTAGCCGAAGTGGAGGCCAGCGCCACCCATGATCTGCACCTTGTAGTGCTTCTGGCCGAGCACGCGCCAGGAGGCCTCACGCGCTGTGGCAAAAGCCTCGAGCAGGATGTCGTCCAGGCTCTCGCCGTCTTCCTGAACTCGCTTCTTCAGCTCGTCGGTTTTGGCCTGCAGCTCCTCGTCGGTGAG
>NZ_PKIZ01000015.1:0-12891 GCF_002847825.1 Kytococcus schroeteri
TCCACTTCTACAATCACCACCGGGTCCACTCCGCGATCGGAGCCCCGCCAGTCAGCCGCCTCAACAACCTGGCTGGACATCACACCTAGACTCACCTGCCATGGCGGAGTTCATCTACACCATGTCCAGGGCCCGCAAGGCCGTCGGCGACAAGGTCATCCTCGACGACGTGACCATGTCCTTCTACCCGGGCGCCAAGATCGGCGTCGTCGGCCCCAACGGTGCCGGCAAGTCGACCATCCTCAAGATCATGGCCGGGCTCGACCAGCCCTCCAACGGCGAGGCCCGGCTGACCCCCGGCTACACCGTCGGCATCCTGCTGCAGGAGCCGCCGCTGGACGAGTCCAAGACGGTCCGGCAGAACGTCGAGGAGGGCATGGGCCAGATCAAGGCCGATCTCGACCGCTACAACGAGATCTCCGCCGAGATGGCCGACCCGGACGCGGACTTCGACGCGCTCATGGAGGAGATGGGCAAGCTCCAGGAGAAGATCGACGCCGCCGACGCATGGGACCTCGACTCCCAGCTGGAGCAGGCCATGGACGCCCTGCGCTGCCCGCCGGCCGACGAGCCGGTGACCCACCTCTCCGGTGGTGAGCGCCGCCGCGTGGCCCTGTGCAAGCTGCTGCTCAGCAAGCCCGACCTGCTGCTGCTCGACGAGCCCACCAACCACCTCGACGCCGAGAGCGTGCAGTGGCTCGAGCAGCACCTGGCCGAGTACGAGGGCGCCGTCCTGGCCGTCACCCACGACCGCTACTTCCTCGACAACGTGGCCCAGTGGATCTGCGAGGTCGACCGCGGCCGCCTGTACCCCTACGAGGGCAACTACTCCACCTACCTGGAGAAGAAGCAGGAGCGCCTGGCCGTCCAGGGCAAGAAGGACGCCAAGCTCAAGAAGCGCCTCGCCGAGGAGCTCGAGTGGGTGCGCTCCAACGCCAAGGGCCGCCAGACCAAGTCCAAGTCGCGTCTGGCCCGCTACGAGGAGATGGCCGCGGAGGCCGAGAAGATGCGGACGCTGGACTTCGAGGAGATCCAGATCCCGCCGGGCCCGCGCCTGGGTTCCACCGTCATCGAGGTGGAGAACCTGTCCAAGGGCTTCGGGGACCGCACCCTCATCAAGGACCTCAGCTTCAGCCTGCCGCGCAACGGCATCGTGGGCGTCATCGGCCCCAACGGCGTGGGCAAGACCACGCTGTTCAAGACCATCGTGGGCTTCGAGGAGCCGGACTCCGGCACCGTGAAGGTCGGCGAGACGGTCAAGGTGAGCTATGTCGACCAGGGCCGCGAGAACATCGACCCGGAGAAGACCCTGTGGGAGGTCGTCTCCGACGGGCTCGACCACATCAAGGTCGGCCAGGTGGAGATCCCCAGCCGCGCGTACGTCTCGCAGTTCGGCTTCAAGGGCCCGGACCAGCAGAAGAAGGCCGGCGTGCTCTCCGGTGGTGAGCGCAACCGCCTCAACCTGGCCCTCACCCTCAAGGCCGGCGGCAACCTGCTGCTGCTCGACGAGCCCACCAACGACCTCGACGTCGAGACCCTGGGCTCGTTGGAGAACGCCCTGCTGGAGTTCCCCGGCTGCGCCGTGGTCATCAGCCACGACCGCTGGTTCCTGGACCGCGTGGCCACGCACATCCTCGCCTACGAGGGCACCGAGGAGGAGCCGGCCAACTGGTACTGGTTCGAGGGCAACTTCGAGTCCTACGAGAAGAACAAGGTCGACCGTCTGGGCGAGGAGGCCGCGCGTCCGCACCGCGTGACCCACCGTCGCCTCACGCGTGACTGAGTGAGCCGTTCCCGGCGCCGACGCCCATCCCCCCTGCCACCGCGGGAGGGGGTGGGCGTCGCCCGTGTCCGCATCCCGCCGGGTGGTCCGTGGGCCACGGTGGCCGAGGCGCTCGCGGAGGTGACAGGGCAGCCGGGGCTCGTGGCCGCCGGCATCGCGGCCGGGGAGGTGGTGGTCGACGACGGTGTGCCCGGCTCCCGGGGCCTGGTGGCCGACGAGACCACCGCGTACCTCCCCACCGGTCCCCGGCGCCGGGTGGCGTGGCTGTACCGCCCGCACCCCGTCGAGCCCGAGGTGCCCGGTGGGCTGCCAGTGCTGCAGCAGGACGAGCACTGGGTGGCCGTGGACAAGCCGCCCTTCCTGGCCACCATCCCGCGCGGGGTGCACGTGCAGCAGACCGTGGTGGCCCGGCTGCAGCAGACCCACCCCGATGCGGTGCCGGTGCACCGGCTGGACCGTCTCACCTCCGGGGTGCTGTTGTGCGCGCGGACGCCGGGGGCCCGGGCGCCCCTGCAGCAGCTGTTCGAGCGCCGTGAGGTGGCCAAGACCTACGAGGCGGTGGTGTCCCTGCCCTCCGACGAGGCCGCGGCCGGCGCGGGGGAGCGGCCCCCGTGGCCGGTGGCGCCGGGTACCGAGGGTCTGGGTCTCGCGCAACGTGTGGAGCGGGCCCTCGGCGTGCAGCGCCACCGCCTGGTGAAGCGGCGCGGCAGCCACCAGGTGGCCGTGGTGTCGGGCCCGCCCGACGCGGAGACCCGCATCGAGGCCGTGGAGGTGGACGAGGCCGCCGGGCGGGCGGCGCTGCGCCTCCACCCGCGCACCGGGCGCACCCACCAGCTGCGCGTCCAACTGGCGCACTTGGGCCTGCCCATCGTGGGCGACCCGCTCTACCCGGTGCAGACCGAGCAGGTGACGGGGGACTTCACGACCCCGCTGCAGCTGCTGGCCCGTGAACTGGCCTGGACCGACCCGTGGACGGGGGCCCGACGCACGGCGGCCTCGCCGCGGACGCTGCCGCTGCGAGGCCACCCGGAGGTCCCGGGGGAGGGCTGAGGCTCAGTCCTCCTTGATGCGCACCATGCCCTCCTGGGCCACCGAGGCCATGAGCGTGCCGTCGGCGTGGAACAGGCGCCCCACGCCGAGCCCGCGGCCGGACTGGGCCGAGGGGGAGGCCTGCGTGTACAGCATCCAGCCGTCCAGGCGCGGGCGGCGGTGGAACCACATCACGTGGTCGAGGCTGGCCGGGCGCAGGCGGCGGTCGGTCCACGGGATGCCGTGGCAGCGCAGCACGGGCTCCAGCAGCGTGTAGTCCGAGAGGTAGGCGCTCGCGGCGGCGTGGAGCAGCGGATCGGTGGGCAGCGCGCCGGTGAGGCGCACCCACACGCTCTGGTGGTCGGCGCGGGCGAAGTCCGGGCCGTAGAGCGGGCCGTCCGCCCAGCGCATGTCCACCGGGCGGCCCCGGGTGAGGAAGGCCGCGCGCGGGTCGTCGACGCCGGCCAGCAGCTCGGCGATGGAGGGCAGCTCCTCGGGGGCGGGAACGTCCGGCATCGGCTCCTGGTGGTCCAGGCCGTCGGCCGGGTCCTGGAAGGACGTGGTCATGGAGAGCACCACCCGGTCGTCCTGGTAGGCGGCCACGCGGCGAGCGGAGAAGGAGCGGCCGTCGCGGAGGCGCTCCACCTCGAAGCGGATCTCCCGGGTGGAGTCGGCCGGGCGCAGGAAGTAGGCGTGCAGGGAGTGGATGCGGCGCTCGTCCAGGCCGTCCATGGTGCGGCCGGCGGCCATGACGCACTGCGCCAGCACCTGCCCGCCGAACGCGCGCCCCTGGGGCTGCGGCTGGCTCTGGCCGATGAAGGTGTTGGCCCCCAGGGCCTGCACGTCGAGCACCTCCAGCAGCTGCGCGAAGGGGTCCTCGGGCAGGTGCACGGTCTGGCGGTGGCCCATGCTCGACCCCATCGGGGCCGGCGGCTCGCTCCCGGTGGTGGGGGTGGACTCGTCTCGGGGCGGGGTGTTCTGGGACGTCACGGGGCCACTCAACCACGCCTCGCCGGCCCCACCCGGGCGCCGCGCTGTCGCGCCCGGGTGGAACGATGGCGCGCATGACCACCCACAGCAACGCCCCGGGACGCCCCACCGCGGGCAACCTCACCACGCACGCCTCCACCACCGCCGGCCCGCGCCCCTACCGCCTCAACGTGCCGCTGCGCTGGTCGGACATGGACGCCTACGGGCACGTCAACAACGTGACCTTCCTGCAGCTGCTGGAGGACGCCCGCGTGCAGGGCATGCACGAGTGGTTCGAGGGCTCCAGCCCGCTGTCCACGGGGCTGCTCGTGGCCTCGCACAAGGTGGAGTACCTGCGGCCGGTGGAGTTCCGGTACGCCCCGGTGGTGGTGGACATGTGGATCGGCAGCCTGTCCGGCGGCAGCTTCTCGGTGGAGTACGAGCTGAGCGAGCACCCGCTGGCCGGCGGGGAGGTGCCCGTGTCGCTCGACGCCCCGGTGCCCACGGACGCCGACCTGACGGTGGCGCTGCGGGCGAGCACCGCCATCGTCACCTACGACTTCGAGGCCGCCCGCCCGCGCCGCCTCACCGCCACCGAGCGCGAGGTGCTGGAACGCTTCGTGGCCGAGCCCGTGGCCTTCCGCCGATGACGGGCGGCGCGCCGGGCACGACGCCGGGCACCACGACCGGCGGGGGGCAGCCGGTGCTCACCCTGGCCGCCGACGACCTGGCGGACCTCGCCTCGTTCACCGCCCGCGCCAAGCACCTGGACGCCGCCGGCGCCATGCGGCTGCAGCTGCGCGACGGCGTGCTGGCCACCTGGGTGTGCGTGGTGCCCGGGGCCGGTCTGCTGCAGGAGGGCACCGTGCTGGGCATGCGCGCCGTCCCGGCCGCCTGCCCGGTGGACGTGGACGTGGTGGTGCCGCTGGCTGCGGTGACCGACCGCCTGGCCGCCCGCTCGGCATCGACCACCACGCTGCCCGTGCCGCCGAGCGAGGTGGCCGCCCCGTGGGCCGCGGCCTCCCCGCCGATGACGGGCTGGGAGCCCGTGGTACGCGTGGACACCGCGGACCTCGCCGAGCTCACGCGCACCGGGGTGCAGGAGGTGTCCGCCGGGGCGCCGGCGGGGTCGGGGGCCGCGGCGGTGGCCGACCTCCGCCGCCGCGTCTGGTCGCGCTCGGTGGGCGCCGGGTGGCCGCAGGGTCTGGCGCTGGGCGCCGATGCGCTGGGATTCCTCACCGGGGCCGACGAGGCCGTGGTGCTGCGCAGCGGCCCCTGGTGGCGCCTGGCGACGCCCACCGGGCACGTGCTGGCCCGCTGAGCGGGCCGGGCCCGGGCCCGAGCGAGTGCCCGGGCTCAATCCTCCACGCGGGTGATCGTCAGCCGCGGCCGACGCGGCGCGGGGTGCACCGGCGGGGCGCTCTCGTGCAGCGGGGCATCGCCCTCGTCGGGGGTGTTCACCATGAAGTGCGCGGCCCGCTCGAAGTAGGCGCGCATCATCTCGTCGGCCTCGGCGGGGAAGCCCATCGCGTCCATGGCCGCCCCCATGTGGCGCAGCCAGCGGTCGCGCATGTCCGGCGTCACCGCGAAGGGCACGTGACGGGCCCGCAGCCGGGGGTGGCCGCGGGTCTCGGAGTAGGTGGTGGGGCCGCCGAAGAACTGCTCCAGGAAGAGGCGCAGGCGCTCCTCGGCCGGGCCGAGGTCATCCTCGGGGTACATGTCGCGCAGCGGCGGGTCGCCCGCCACGCCCTCGTAGAACAGGGCGGTGAGCCGCACGAAGGCCTCGTGGCCGCCCACCATCTCGTAGATCGTGGGCTGCCCGGTCTGCTCAGCGCTGCTCATGGCCCCAGTCTCGCACCGGCGGCCCGGGCACCCCCGCGGTGTCCAGCGCCACCTTGGCCGCGGCCCGCACGTCACGGGCAGCGGCGTACTGCTGCCCGGCCACGCAGTCGGCGAAGACGCGCACGGTCATGGCGCCGTTGCTCACCTCCTGGATGCCGGCCACGGTGGGGGCGCGCAACAGGGTGGCCTGCCCGGCCTCGGAGGCGGCGAGCTCCTCCATGGCGGTGGTGAGCACGTCCATCACCTGCCGGGAGTCCGCACGGGCACCCACCTGCACGTCGATGGTGGCCACCGGGCTGCCCTGGGTGGTGTTGCCCACGCGCAGGATCTCGCCGTTGCGGATGTACCAGACCACGCCGTCGGCCGACCGCAGCCGGGTGACGCGCAGGGTCACCTCCTCCACCTCGCCGGAGGCCTCGCCGAGGTCCACCCAGTCACCGACGCCGAACTGGTCCTCCACCATGAGCATCACGCCGCTGATGACGTCCTTGACCAGCGACTGCGCGCCGAAGCCGATGGCCAGGCCGCCGATGCCGGCGCTCGCCAGCAGCGGACCCAGCGGCAGACCGAGCTGGTCGCACACCATGAGCGCCGCGACCGTCCAGATGACCACCGACGAGGCGCTGCGCAGCAGGCTGGTGAGGGTGAGCACCCGCTGGCGCCGGCGCAGGTCCGCGGCGTGACCGTCGGGCCTCCCCTGGCGGGAGCGGTCGGTCATCCACGAGGTGAGGCGCCCGATGAGGCGCCGGGCGACGCTCCGCAGCAGGAGGGCGACGACGACGATGAGCACCACGGCCAGGCCGTGGGTGGCGAGCCAGGCGCCGACCACCCGGGTGATGTCCTCCCACCCGGGGGCGGTGGTGCCGGCGGTCACGAACGCGCGTCGAAGGCCTGGGCGGCCAGCGCGCGGACGGTGCCGTCGCGGTTCTCGGCGATGACGCGGCGGAGCGCGGCCGAGGCGTCCGGGTGGCCGTCGAGCCACGCCTGCGCGGCGTCCACGAGGTCCTGGTGCACCAGCGGGTGCGGGTAGAAGCCGCCGGCCACCGCCTCGGCGATGGCGTGGGTGCGCTCGTCCCACATGTCCGCCACGGCCTCGAAGTAGGGCTCCACGAAGGGCCGCAGGTCCTCCGGCGTCCGGGCGCGCTGCCAGCCGGCGGCGGTGGCCACCACCTCGGCGTTGGGCAGGCGGGTGTCGCGCCACACGCTGTCCCAGGCCGCCTGCTTGGAGGCCGCGTCGGGGCGGGCGGCGCGGGCGCGGGCCAGGCGCTCGGCACCCGAGGCGGTGCGGTCGCGCGCCCCCTCGGCGGCCAGCTCGTCCTCGTCCAGCACACCGTTCTTGGCCAGGCCGGTCACCAGCGCCCAGCGCATGTCGGTGTCCACGGTCAGGCCCGGCAGCTCGGTGGTGCCGTCCACCAGCGCGCGCAGGCGGGCCACGCCGGCCTCCCCGCGCACGGCGGCGGCCCATGCGGTGGCCAGCTGCAGTTGCAGGTCCGAGCCCGGGGCGGCCTGCTCCACCAGGCGGCCCAGCTCGTCGGCCAGGCGCTGGGCGGTGGCCTCGCGGTGCTGCGGCGCCACGTAGCGGCCGGCGGCGGCCTCCAGCTGCGAGAGCAGGATGCGCACCAGCGTGGAGTCGGTCTCCCCGGGCAGGGCGCGGAGCCCCAGCTCGATGAAGTCGCGCGCCGACATCTGCGCGTCGCGGGTCATGTCCCACGCGGCCCCCAGCACCACGGCGCGGGGCAGCGAGTCGGTGAAGGCCGCCACGTGCTCGGTGGCCGTCGCCAGGCTGTGGGCGTCCAGGCGCACCTTGCAGTAGCCCAGGTCGTCGTCGTTGAGCAGCAGCAGGTCAGGGCGGGCGCGGCCCACCAGCTGCGGCAGCTCGGTGCGCTCGCCGGTGACGTCCAGCTCCCAGCGGTCAGTGCGCTGCAGGGAGCCGTCCACCAGGTCGTAGGCGCCCACGGCGATGCGGTGCGGGCGCAGGGTGGGCAGCTCGGCGGTGGCCTTCTGCTCGATGGCCGCGGCGGTCACGGTGCCGGCGTCGTCCACCTCGAGGACGGGGGAGAGGGTGTTGACCCCCGCCGTCTCCAGCCAGGCGGCCACCCACGGGCCGAGGTCGCGGCCGGAGGTCGCCTCGAGGTGGCGGGTGAGGTCGGCCAGGGTGGTGTTGCCCCACTTGTGCTCGGCGAAGTAGGCGCGCAGCCCGTCGCGGAAGGCGTCCTCGCCCACGTAGGCCACCAGCTGCTTGAGCACACTGGCGCCCTTGGCGTAGGTGATGCCGTCGAAGTTCACCTCCACGTCCGCGAGGTCGCGGATCTCGGCCACGATCGGGTGCGTGGAGGAGAGCTGGTCCTGGTGGTACGCCCAGGTCTTCTCGCTGATGGCGAAGGTGGTCCACGCGGTGTCCCACTGCGTGGCCTCGGTCTGGCAGGTGGTGGACGCCCACTCGGCGAAGGACTCGTTGAGCCACAGGTCGTTCCACCACTTCATGGTCACCAGGTTGCCGAACCACATGTGGGCCAGCTCGTGGAGGATGGTGAGGGCCCGGCGCTCCACGAGGGTGTCGGGCACGGCGGAGCGGAAGACGTAGATCTCGGCGAAGGTCACGCAGCCCGCGTTCTCCATCGCCCCCATGTTGTACTCCGGCGTGAAGACCTGGTCGTACGTGCGGAAGGGGTACGGCTGGTCGAAGTACTCCTCGAAGAACGCGAAGCCGGCCTTGGTGATGGCGAAGACGTTGTCGGCGTCCAGGTGCTGCTCGAGGCTCCTGCGGGCCAGCACGCCCAGCGGCACGGTGCCGTTGCGGGTCTCCACCGAGTCCTCGAAGCGCACGTACGGCCCGGCCACCACGGCGGTGATGTAGCAGGAGATCGGGGGAGTGGGCTCGAAGGTGAAGGTGGCGCGCTCCACCGGGTTCTCGCCGTCGAGGGTGCCTGTGCCGGCGGGCACGCCCTGCGGGGTGGCCTCGTTGCTCAGCACCTGCCAGTGCGCCGGGGCGGTGATGGTGAACTGGAAGGTGGCCTTGAGGTCCGGCTGCTCGAACACCGGGAACATGCGGCGGCAGTCGGCCACCTCGAACTGGGTGTACAGGTACACCTCGCCGTCGGCCGGGTCCACGAAGCGGTGCAGGCCCTCGCCGGTGTTCATGTAGCGGCCCACGCCCTCCACCACCAGCTCGTGCTCGCCCTCGGTGAGGCCGGGCACCGGCAGGCGGGCGCCGTCGAAACGGGAGGTGTCTAGCGCGGCGCCGTCGAGCGTCGCGCGGGTGACCCGGTCGCCGATGAAGTCGATGAAGGTGTCGCCGGCCCCCAGCGCCGTGAACCGCACCACCGAGCGCGTGGCGAAGGTGGACGGACCGGTCGTGACGTCCGTGGTCACCTCGTAGCTGTGCGTCGCGATGAGCTGCGAGCGCTCCATTGCCTCGTCGCGGGTGAGGTTCTTGCCGGGCACGGGGTACTCCAGGGGGTGGGGGCCGGTGGACAGCGGCAGTGTGCCACGCAGATGGTGCAGATCACGAGGCCGCGGCGGGGCCCGTGGGCGGGCGGTGGTGTCGTCGGCGGGGCGGGTGACGGTGGCAGACTCGGAGGCATGACCGACGCATCGCAGACGACGCAGCGCACGCAGGTCGAGATGTTCTTCGACCCCACCTGCCCCTGGGCCTGGATGACCAGCCGCTGGCTCATGGAGGTGGCCGAGGCCCGTGACCTCGAGGTCACCTGGTCCCTCATGTCGCTGGCCGTGCTCAACGACGGGCGCGACCTCCCCGCGGAGTACGCCGAGAGCATGCAGCTCGCGTGGGGTCCGGCCCGTGTGGTGTCGGCCGCCGTGGCCGCCCACGGCCAGGAGGTGGCCAAGCCCCTCTACGACGCCCTCGGCACCCGCCTGCACCCGGGTGGCCGCAAGCCCGGCGACCGGACCGAGGCCGAGGCCCTCATCGCCGAGGCGCTGGCCGAGGTGGGCCTGCCCGCCGAGCTGGCCCAGGTGGCCTACCCCGGTGGCGTGGGCAACAACCCCGAGGACGAGGTGACCGCGGACCTGCGGACGCGCCAGCAGCGTGCCGTCGACCTCGTGGGCGACGACGTGGGCACTCCGGTGATCCGGATCGGCGACACCGCCTTTTTCGGCCCGGTGGTCACCCCGGCCCCCACCGGCGAGGCCGCGCTCCAACTGTGGGACGGCGTGGTGCAGGCCGCCTCGGTGCCCGGCTTCTTCGAGCTCAAGCGCTCCCGCGACGTCGGCCCCCAGTTCGGTTGAGCGACGCCGCGCCGAGCACCCGACGCACGTACCTCTGACAGGAGACCCATGAAGATCCACCTCGGTGGCGACCACGCCGCCTACGACCTGCAGCGCCACCTCGTGCAGTGGCTCACCGACGCCGGCCACGAGGTCGTGGACCACGGCCCGGCCGAGTACGACGCCGTGGACGACTACCCGGTGTTCGTCCTGCCCGCCGCGCGGGCCGTGGCCGAGGACCCGGCCTCGCTCGGCATCGTGCTGGGCGGCTCGGGCAACGGGGAGCAGATCGCGGCCAACAAGGTGGCCGGCGTGCGCGCGGCGCTGGCCTGGAGCCCGGAGCTGGCCGTCCTGGCCCGCCAGCACAACGACGCCCGCATCCTGAGCCTGGGGGCGCGCTTCCTGGACACCGCCACCGCCGAGGCGATCGTGGAGGCCTTCGTCACCACGGAGTTCACCGGCGAGGAGCGTCACGCCCGTCGGGTGGCGATGGTGGAGGCCTACGAGAAGGACGGCACCCTGCCGGCCTGACCAGGACGACCGGCCGTAGCGCACGACGAGGCCCCCACCACCTGGTGGGGGCCTCGTCGTCTCCCCGGCACGGCCGGGGGAGGGGCTCAGGCCTGCTGCTCGTCGCCGCTCAGGCCGTCCAGGTGCTCGCCCACCTTGTCGCCACCGGAGGCGATCTGGTCACCGAACTTGTTGCCGGTCGCGTCGTCGACGCGGTCACCGGCGGCGTCGATGGCGCCATCCACCTTCTCGCGCTGCGCGTCGTAGCCCTTGCCTGCCAGGTCCTTGGCGTTGTCCATGATGCCCATGGTGTTCTCCGTTCGTCGGGTGACTGCGGTGCGCGACCCGGGTGGGTCGCCCGCACCCACCCTGTCAGCCCGGCGTGAGGGGCGCAAGGAAAAGGGGGACGACGAGAGCCCCGCGGGGGTGTCCGCGGGGCTCTCGTACGACGTGGAGCGGGCGACGGGAATCGAACCCGCACAACCAGTTTGGAAGACTGGGGCTCTACCATTGAGCTACGCCCGCACGCGTGGTGACCTGCTTGCCGCCGCGTGCAGCCGCGTGGCGGTCTGCTGCCGGTGGCATGCACCGCAGGCCGATGCACCGGGATACCCTACCCTGTCGGCGCCGCGGTCGTGCGCCGAGCACGGGGTATGGCGCAGCTTGGTAGCGCGTCCGCTTTGGGAGCGGAAGGCCGCCGGTTCGAATCCGGCTACCCCGACCGTCTAGCATTGATCCCCATTGCGATGGCGTGGCGACACGGCGTGGTCGCTGGACGACGGGGCCGCAGCCGGCCCCATCCCCCTGAACCAACGGAGACGAGTGACGTGAAGAGTGCTGTCGAGAACCTGGACCCGACCCGCGTGAAGGTGGCGGTGGAGGTTCCCCACGAGGAGCTCAAGCCCGCCCTCGACGAGGCGTACAAGACCATCGCCGGCCAGGTCCAGATCCCCGGCTTCCGCAAGGGCAAGGTCCCGGCTCGCATCATCGACCAGCGCTTCGGCCGTGGCGCCGTGGTGCAGGAGGCCGTCAACGCTCAGCTCCCCGAGCTGTACGCCCGCGCCATCACCGAGAACGACCTGCAGCCCATCGGCGAGCCGCAGCTCGAGCTCACCGACGTGCCCGTGGCCGACGGCGACCCGCTGAAGTTCACCGTCGAGGTCGACGTGCGTCCCGCCATCGAGCTGCCGGACACCGCCGGCATGAGGGTGGAGGTCGCCGCGGCCGAGGTGTCCGAGGAGGACGTGCAGAAGCGCATGGACGACCTGCGCGAGCGCTTCGGCACCCTCAAGGGGGTGGACCGCGCCGTGGCCACCGACGACCACGTCTCCATGGACCTGCGTGCCGAGATCGACGGCGACGAGATCGACTCCGTGGAGGGCGTCTCCTACCAGGTCGGTCAGGGCACCATGATCGACGGCCTCGACGAGGCCCTCGTGGGCATGTCCGCCGGCGAGTCCAAGACCTTCACCGCCCCGCTGGCCGGCGGCGACCGTCAGGGCGAGGACTCCCAGGTGACCGTCACCGTGCAGTCGGTCAAGGAGCGCGAGCTGCCCGAGGTCGACGACGAGTTCGCCCAGCTGGCGTCCCCGTTCGACACCGTCGAGGAGCTGAAGGCCGACCTGTGCAAGCAGGCAGAGCGCAACGCCACCTTCCAGCAGGGCATCGAGGCCCGCGACAAGATCCTCGAGCAGCTCCTGGGCCAGCTCGAGATCCCGGTGCCGGCCGCCATCGTGGAGGCTGAGGTGAACTCCCACCTCGAGGGTGAGGGTCGTCAGGACGACGCCGACCACCGCGCCGAGGTCACCAAGTCCACCGAGGACGCCCTGCGTGCGCAGTTCCTCATGGACGCCCTGGTGGAGCGCGACGAGGTGGAGGTCGAGCAGAACGAGCTGCTCGAGTACCTCATGATGTCCGCGCAGTCCTCCGGCATGGACCCCAACCAGTTCATCGGCATGCTCGACCAGCAAGGTCAGATCGGCGCCGTCGTCGAGGAGGTGCGCCGCCGCAAGGCCCTGGCCGCCGTCCTGGAGACCGCCGAGATCGTGGACACCAACGGCAAGTCCGTGGACCTGGGTGCGCTCGAGGACGACGCCGAGGGCGAGGGTGACGAGGCGACCGAGGGTGAGGGTGACGAGGCGACCGAGGGTGAGGAGGCCGCCGAGAAGCCGGCTGCCAAGAAGGCCCCGGCCAAGAAGGCGACCACGACCCGCAAGGCTCCGGCCAAGAAGGCTGCCGAGAAGGCCGACGAGGCGCCCGCGGAGGAGACCTCCGAGGAGAAGTGACCCCCGGGTCACCCGCAGGACGGGGCCGTTGCGCGAGCGCGCAGCGGCCCCGTCCGCGTGTCCGGGGTGGCAGGTGCGTGCGCTGAGGGCGAACAGGGCCGCCGGCCGGGACGAAAGCGGGACGGCTCGGCGTTAGCGTCCCTCGAGGGATCCACACCAGGAACCGTCCGACGAAGGAGAGACGCCCGTGAGCGAGCACACCGCATCGACCCCCGCCGTGGCCAGTGAGGGCGCGCGACTGGCGGG
>NZ_PKIZ01000015.1:13016-56338 GCF_002847825.1 Kytococcus schroeteri
CGGTGACCGCCGGCATGGCGATCTTCGACACCATGAACTGGATCCCCAACGACGTGGCGACCGTGGCCATGGGCCTGGCGGCCTCGATGGGTCAGTTCCTGCTCTCGGCCGGCACCCCCGGCAAGCGCTACGCCACCCCGCACAGCCGCGTGATGATGCACCAGCCGTCCGGTGGCGTGGGCGGTACCGCCTCGGACATCAAGATCCAGGCCGAGCAGCTGCTGCACATCAAGCGCCAGATGGCCGAGCTCATCGCCCAGCACACCGGCCAGACGACCGAGCAGATCACCAAGGACTCCGACCGCGACCGCTGGTTCACCGCGCAGGAGGCCAAGGAGTACGGCTTCGTGGACCACGTGTTCCAGACCTCCACCGACACGCACGACGTGGCCAAGGGCGACGTGGCCGACGAGGCCTCCGCACACGCCGGTGAGACCGGCCAGGAGGGCAAGTGACCCACCACCCGCAGGTTCCCGCCCACATGCCGATGATGCACGGAGGAAACATGACCCACGCCAGCGCCCAGGGACGTCTGCACGCGCCCGGCCCCAGCTCCCGCTACGTGCTCCCGCAGTTCGAGGAGCGCACCGCCTACGGCAGCAAGCGCCAGGACCCGTACACCAAGCTGTTCGAGGACCGCATCATCTTCTGCGGCGTGCAGATCGACGACGCCTCGGCGGACGACATCATCGCCCAGCTGCTGGTGCTGGAGTCCCAGGACCCGGACCGCGACGTGCTGATGTACATCAACTCCCCGGGCGGCTCGTTCACCGCGATGACGGCCATCTACGACACGATGCAGTTCATCCGCCCGGACGTGCAGACCTTCGTGCTCGGCCAGGCCGCCTCGGCCGGCGCCGTGCTGCTGGCGGCCGGTGCGCCGGGCAAGCGCTTCGCCCTGCCCAACTCGCGCATCCTCATCCACCAGCCCGCCATGGAGGGCACCGGCGGCATGGCCTCCGACCTGGAGATCACCGCCAACGAGGTGCTGCGCATGCGCACCTGGCTGGAGGACACCTGGGCCAAGCACTCGGGCCAGACCCCGGAGAAGGTCCGCAACGACATCGAGCGCGACAAGATCCTCTCCGCGCAGGAGGCCAAGGAGTACGGCCTCGTCGACGCGGTGCTCCCGAGCCGCAAGGCCGCCCTGGAGGGCTGAGTACCCTCCCGCCGCACCCCGCAGGGGGCCGCCACCGTGCAGGTGGCGGTCCCCTGCGGCGCATCGTGGCCCCTGCCCCGAGGTCGTCGGAGGCCGGGGGTAGCGTGGAGCGCAGTCACCACCGGACGGACGGGAGAGGTCAATGGCGCGCACTGCGGGGAGCGGGGACTTCCTCACCTGCTCCTTCTGTGGCAAGAGCCAGAAGCAGGTCCGCAAGCTCATCGCCGGGCCCAACGTCTACATCTGCGACGAGTGCATCGAGCTCTGCAACGAGATCATCGACGAGGAGTTCCCGGCCGCCTCCGTGGAGCGCCTCGAGAAGGTGCCCACCCCGCGCGAGATCCACGCCTTCCTGGAGTCCTACGTGGTGGGGCAGGACGAGGCCAAGCGGGCCCTCGCGGTGGCCGTGTACAACCACTACAAGCGCATCGACGCACAGGGCTCCTCCGACGACCCCGACGCCCCCGAGGTCGCCAAGAGCAACATCCTCATGATCGGGCCGACCGGCACCGGCAAGACCTACCTGGCGCAGACCCTCGCCAAGCTCCTGCAGGTGCCCTTCGCCATCGCCGACGCGACCGCGCTCACCGAGGCGGGCTACGTGGGGGAGGACGTCGAGAACATCCTCGTGAAGCTCATCCAGGCCGCGGACGGGGACGTGTCCAAGGCCGAGACCGGCATCATCTACATCGACGAGATCGACAAGATCACGCGCAAGAGCGAGAACCCGTCGATCACCCGCGACGTCTCCGGCGAGGGTGTGCAGCAGGCGCTCCTGAAGATCCTGGAGGGAACGGTGGCCTCGGTGCCCCCGCAGGGCGGCCGCAAGCACCCGCACCAGGAGTTCGTGCAGATCGACACCCGCAACATCCTGTTCGTGGTGGGCGGGGCCTTCGCCGGGCTCGACGAGATCGTCGCCGAGCGTGAGGGCAAGGGAGGCCTGGGCTTCGGGGCCACCCTCTCGGCGCGCCGCACCGAGGGGGAGTTCCTGCGCAACGTGCGCCCCGAGGACCTCGTGAAGTTCGGGCTCATCCCCGAGTTCATCGGCCGCGTGCCGGTGGTGGCCGCGGTCAATCCGCTCGACGCCGACGCCTTGGTCGACATCCTCACCGGGCCGCGCAACGCACTGGTCAAGCAGTACCAGCACCTCTTCCGCCTCGACGGGGTGGAGCTGGAGTTCACCGACGACGCCGTCCGCGCGGTGGCCGAGCAGGCGATGCTGCGCCGCACCGGCGCCCGCGGACTGCGCGCCATCATGGAGGAGGTGCTGCAGCCGGTGATGTTCGACGTGCCGAGCGACGACGGCATCGAGCGCGTCGTGGTGACCGCCGACGTGGTGGCCGACAACGTGAACCCGACCATCGTGCGCCGCGACGAGAAGCGCGCCAAGCGGCCCAAGCGCAAGAGCGCCTGACCCGCACCGGGTGGGCGAGGACCTGCTGACAGCGAGGAGACCGACGTGACCGCCCAGCCCGCCGACAGCACCCCCACGAGCCCCCGTGCCGCCCTCCAGCCCGACACCCTGGCGGTGGGGATGCGGCTGCCGCGCCAGTCCAGCCCCGTCACCTGCGGGGCGGCCAGCCTCGTGGTCGCGCGCCGCCTGCTGGAGGGCATGCCCCTGCCGTCCGCCGACGACCTGGTGGAGGGCCAGGACTTCCGCACCACCGAGTTCGCCACCTTCGGGCGCACCAACAACCCGTGGGAGGCCCGTGCGCTGCGCTTCCCGTGGCCGATGGCGCTGGGGACCCCGCCGTGGGGCGCACTGGCCGAGCTGCGGCAGGTGGTGCACACCGAGGGGCTGGAGCACCTCCGCTACGGTCTGCGGGCCGTGCGCACCGGCGGGGCCGAGCAGCTCGCCGGAGCCCTGGCGGGCACCGGCACCCACGAGCCGGCGCTGCTCTACGTGGGCACGCGCTGGATGCCGCGCCACGTCGCGGTGGTGGCCGAGGACGCCGCGGGCCGCTGGGTGCTCTACGACCCCGCGGCCGGCACCGTGGTGGAGGCCGACGTCGACGAGTTGGCCGCCGGCATCCAGCGGGTGGGCGGCTGGCCGGTGCCGTGGGCGGTGGTCGGCCCCCGCGTCTGAGCCCCCGGAGCCGAGCTCGCTCCCGCACACGACGGCGGCGGCCACCCCGTGGGGTGGCCGCCGTCGTCGTGGGGGAGGGGCCTCAGTCCTTCTTCGGCTTCTCCACCTTCACCAGCTCGGTGTCGCGGACCTCCAGGGTCTCGCCGTCGGTCTCGGTGACCTCGCACACCACGTGGCCCGAGGAGACGACGTCCTCCCACGCGCGGTGCGCGGCCTCGCGCTGGTCGGCCGGGCCGGCCAGGGTCATGGCGGTCACCTGGGCGCGCATGCCCATCTTGGCCTCGGACTTGGCCTTGCGGATGCCGGCGAGCACGGCCGCCGCGGCCGGCTTCACGGCCGCGTCGCCCTCCTGGACCCCGGGAACGGCCAGCTCACCGGTGGTGGGCCACGGCGCGCGGTGCACGCTGCCGGCGTGCCACCAGCTCCAGACCTCCTCGGTGGCGAACGGCAGGAAGGGCGCCAGCAGGCGCAGCTGGACGTCCAGGGCCACGCGCAGGGCGGCGCGGGCCGAGGTGGTGGCGGCGGAGGCCCCGTCCTCGGCGCCGTAGGCGCGCGACTTCACGAGCTCCAGGTAGTCGTCGCAGAACGACCAGAAGAAGGTCTCGGTGACCTCCAGGGCCTTGGTGTAGTCCCACGCCTCGAAGCCGGCGGTGGCCTGCTCCACCACGCCGGCCAGCTCCACCAACAGGGAGCGGTCCACCGGCTCGGTCACGGCGGCCAGGAGCTGCTCGGCGGTCTGCGCACCGGCCACCTCACCGAAGCCCAGGGCGAACTTCGAGGCGTTGAGCAGCTTGATGGCCAGGCGACGCCCCACCTTCATCTGCTGGGTGTCGAAGGCGGTGTCCACGCCCTGGCGGGCCGAGGCCGCCCAGTAGCGGACCGCATCGGACCCGTGCTGCTCGAGCAGGTCCACCGGGGTGACCACGTTGCCCTTGGACTTGGACATCTTCTTGCGGTCCGGGTCCAGGATCCAGCCGTTGAGGGTGGCGTTGTGCCACGGCACCGAGCCGTGCTCGTGGTGGGCGCGCACGATGGTGCTGAACAGCCACGTGCGGATGATGTCGTGGCCCTGCGGGCGCACGTCCATCGGGAACACCAGGTCGAACAGCTCGGGGTCGTTGCGCCAGCCGCCGATGATCTGCGGGCTGAGCGAGCTGGTGGCCCAGGTGTCCAGCACGTCCGGGTCGGCGGTGAAGCCGCCCGGCTGGTCGCGCTGCGACTCGTCGTAACCCGGCGCGGTGTCGGACTGCGGGTCCACCGGCAGGTCGGCCTCGGCGGGGGTGATGGGGTGCTCGTGGTCCGGCTCGCCGTCGGCGTCCAGCGGGTACCAGATGGGGAAGGGCACGCCGAAGAAGCGCTGGCGGCTCACCAGCCAGTCGCCGTTGAGGCCCTCGATCCAGTTGGCGTGACGGCGCTCCATGTAGGCCGGGTGGAAGTCCACCTCCTGCCCGCGGGCAATGAGGGCGGCGTTGAGGTCCGCGTCGCGCCCGCCGTTGCGGATGTACCACTGGCGCGAGGTGACGATCTCCAGCGGCTTGTCGCCCTTCTCGAAGAAGTTCGCCTTGCGCTGGGTCTTCTGCGGCTCCCCGATGAGCTCCCCGGAGGCGCGCAGGGCCTCGACCGTGTTCTCGCGGGCGGTGTGCACCGTCTTGGTGGCCACCGAGGAGGCGTAGAAGTCGGCCGCCGGGGAGTCGGCGAGCCACTCGGGCGTCTCACCGACCAGGCGTCCGTTGCGGGTGATCACCGACCGGGTCGGCAGCTGCAGCTCGCGCCACCAGGTGACGTCGGTGAGGTCACCGAACGTGCAGCACATGGCGATGCCGGCGCCCTTGTCCATCTCGGCGGCGGTGTGGGCCACCACCGGCACCTCGACGTCGTACAGCGGGGTGCGCACGGTGGTGCCGAACAGGTGCTGGTAGCGCTCGTCGTCCGGGTGGGCGATGAGGGCCACGCAGGCCGGCAGCAGCTCGGGGCGGGTGGTCTCGATCTCCACGTCACCCTCGGGGCCGTGGAAGGCCAGCCGGTGGTAGGCGCCCGGGTAGTCGCGAGCCTCCAGCTCGGCCTGGGCCACGGCGGTCTGGAAGGTGACGTCCCACAGCCCGGGGGCCTCGGCGGAGTAGGCCTCGCCACGCTCCAGGTTGCGCAGGAAGGCCTGCTGGCTGGTGGCGCGGGCGTTGTCGTCGATGGTGCGGTACTGGAAGTTCCAGTCCAGCGAGAGGCCCAGGCGGCGGAAGAGCGCCTCGAAGGCCTTCTCGTCCTCCACGGTCAGCTCGTGGCACAGCTCGATGAAGTTGGGGCGGCTGATGGGCTGCTGGTCGGCGGCCTTCACGGACTTGCCCTCACCACCGCGCTGCGGGGGCTCGTAGCCCTCCACGTACGGCTGGTTGATGTCGCCGCGCACGCCGTAGTAGTTCTGCACGCGGCGCTCGGTGGGCAGGCCGTTGTCGTCCCACCCGATGGGGTAGAAGACCTCCTTGCCCGTCATGCGGTGGTAGCGCGCCATGCAGTCGGCCTGCGTGTAGCCGAAGACGTGGCCCACGTGGAGCGAGCCCGACGCGGTGGGCGGCGGGGTGTCGATGGTGAAGCGCTGGTCGCGGGGCAGCGAGGCGGCACGCTCGCGGTCGAACGCGTAGGTGTCCTGCTCCTGCCATACCGCGGTCCAGCGGTCCTCGAGGCCGTCGACGGACGGCTTGTCGGGCAGCTGGGCGGGGCGGGTTCCGGCGGTGGAGTCAGTCATGGGGCCATCTTCGCACTTCCCGGCGCCCCGTCGGCAGCTCCTCGGAGAGGCGGCGGAGGGCAGGTTCGTACCGGTGCCCCCGGGAGCTGCTGGTCGGCGGAGGTCACCCTGAGGTGCCGGGTCGATAACGTTTTGTGCACGATGTGTCGCTTTGCTTGTGGCCCGGGGCGGGTGTTGGTTCGGTGGTGAACATGAACTCACTCAGCCCCCTTCCAGCCCGAGCGGACTGGAAGACATCCCTTGAAGAGAACATCAACGATTTCTTCGATCCGATCCAGAAGGATTTCGCGGAGATCATCTTCTACCCGATCACCTTCGGCGACATCGAGGTCCCCTTCGTCGTGATCTGGCTGGTGCTCGCCGGCATCATCGTCACGCTGTACACCGTCTTCGTCCAGTTCCGGGGCCTGCCGACGGCCCTGGACGTGGTCCGCGGCAAGTACTCCACGAAGTCCGATCCGGGCGAGATCACGCACTTCCAGGCACTGTCCTCGGCCCTCTCGGGCACCGTCGGCCTCGGTAACATCGCCGGTGTCGGTGTTGCCGTGGCCGTCGGTGGACCGGGTGCCACCTTCTGGATGATCATCTGTGGCCTGCTCGGCATGGCCACCAAGTTCGCGGAGTGCACCCTGGGTGTGAAGTACCGCGAGGTCCGCGAGGACGGCACCGTCGACGGTGGTCCGTTCAAGTACCTGCCCGTGGCCTACGGCAAGATCCACCCCGTCGTGGGCACGCTCATGACCGGCCTGTTCGCCATCTCGATCCTGTTCTTCGGCGCGGCCGGCGGCAACATGTTCCAGTCCAACCAGACCTACGCGCAGATGAAGAGCGTCACCGGTGGTGACGACGGCTTCCTCGGCGGCGCCGGCGCCTCGCTGCTCTTCGGCCTGGCCCTCGCAGTGATCGTCGGTCTGGTGATCATGGGTGGCATCAAGTCCATCGGCAAGGTCACCGAGAAGCTGGTCCCGGCCATGGGTCTGCTGTACCTGGTGGCCTGTCTCGTGGTCATCGTGGTCAACATCGACCACGTGCCGGACGCCGCGACCCGCATCGTGACCGACGCGTTCAACCCCGAGGGCGTCGCCGGTGGTGTCATCGGAACGCTGATCGTCGGCTTCCAGCGCGCGGCCTTCTCGAACGAGGCCGGTCTGGGTTCGGCCCCGATCGCCCACTCCGCGGTGAAGACCCGTCGTCCGGTCTCCGAGGGCTTCGTGGCCCTGCTGGAGCCCCTGGCCGACACCGTCATCATCTGCACCATGACGGCCCTGACGATCATCATCGCCGACACCCCGGAGTACAACCAGTCCATCGCCAACGCGACGGACGACGACCCGGCCACCGAGGCCCTGGACGGCGTGCTGGTGACTTCCAACGCGTTCGAGACCGTGATCCCCTGGTTCCCTTACGTGCTGGCCGTGGCGGTGGCCCTGTTCGCCATCTCCACCCAGATCACCTGGGCCTACTACGCGATGCGTGCCTGGGCCTACCTGTTCGGTGACTCCCGCGGTTCGATGTTCGCCATCAAGGTCATCTACCTGTTCTTCACGGTCATGGGTGCGGTGCTGACCCTGACGGCGGTCATGAACTTCGCCGACAGCTGGTTGTTCCTCTGCGCCTTCCTGAACCTGCTCGGTGTGTACCTGCTGCTGCCGGTCATCAAGCAGGAGATGAAGGAGTACCTGGCCGACCGCAAGGCGGGCCGCCTGGACATCCTCGGCGAGGACGACCGCGAGGGTGCGACCCGCATGACGGTGGGCAGCTGACCCCACCGCCTCCGGCCCCGCCCGGAGAGCTCGACCCCCGGCGGCCCCGACTCACCACGAGTCGGGGCCGCCGGCCCGCACCGGGTAGCATCTGCACCACAGGCACTGATCCGGCCATCACCGGGGAGCCTCCGGAAGAACGGACCGCGAACCCACCAGGGGCCGGTTCCACTAGACCCGGACGGGTAGGCCCGTCACAGCCGTCATGAAGGGGCCCCTGCGGGGGCAACCGAGGTGGTACCGCGGAACCTGCCCCCAGCAGGTCTCGTCCTCGAGGAAGACCGTGCAGCACCCGCTGCCTGATTCCCAGGAGCCGCGATGAGCACCGCACCCGAGACCACCCCCGCTGAGCAGACCCCGCCCGCCGGCCCGGGCGTGTACCCCATCGTGCGCACCGGCACCCCCGGCGCACCCGGCAGCGGGGTGACCGCGCCGTCCTTCCCCGAGATCGAGCAAGGCGTGCTGCGTCACTGGGAGGCCGGCGACACCTTCCGCAAGAGCGTGGAGAACCGCCCGGCCGGCACGAACGGCGAGAACGAGTACGTCTTCTTCGACGGTCCGCCCTTCGCCAACGGCCTGCCCCACTACGGCCACCTGCTCACCGGGTACGTCAAGGACGTGGTGCCGCGCTACCGCACGATGCGGGGCCAGCGCGTGGAGCGCCGCTTCGGCTGGGACACCCACGGCCTGCCGGCCGAGCTCGAGGCCATGCGCCAGCTGGGCATCACCACCAAGGAGGAGATCCTCCAGAAGGGCATCGACTCCTTCAACGACGCGTGCCGCGCCTCGGTGCTGAAGTACACCGACGAGTGGCAGGCCTACGTGCACCGCATGGGCCGCTGGGTCGACTTCGAGAACGACTACAAGACCCTCAACGTGGAGTACATGGAGAGCGTCATCTGGGCGTTCAAGCAGCTCCACGAGAAGGGGCTGGCCTACCAGGACTTCCGCGTGCTGCCCTACTGCTGGCGCGACCAGACCCCGCTGAGCGCCCACGAGCTGCGCATGGACGACGACGTCTACCAGATGCGCCAGGACCCGGCCGTCACCGTCGGCGTGCGCCTGGAGACCGGCGAGACCGCGCTGGTGTGGACGACCACCCCGTGGACCCTGCCCAGCAACCTCGCGGTGATGGTGGGGCCCGACATCGACTACGTGGTGGTGGAGTCCGACCCCGCCACCGACCCGACCGGCGCCTCCCAGCGCTACGTGGTGGCCGAGGCGCGCCTCGAGGCGTACGCGCGCGAGCTCGGCGAGGATCCCGCCTCGCGCGTGGTGGAGCGCCTCAAGGGTGCCGACCTGCTGGGCCGCTCCTACGAGCCGCCGTTCAGCTACTACCGCGGCCAGGAGAACGCCCACCGCGTGGTGGAG
Source organism: Kytococcus schroeteri (assembly GCF_002847825.1). Classification (GTDB taxonomy): domain Bacteria; phylum Actinomycetota; class Actinomycetes; order Actinomycetales; family Dermatophilaceae; genus Kytococcus; species Kytococcus schroeteri. The sequence continues at coordinate 22,133 of NZ_PKIZ01000015.1, forward strand.
GCCGACTTCGTGACGACCACCGACGGTACGGGTCTGGTGCACTCGGCCGGCGCCTTCGGTGAGGACGACAAGGTGGTCACCGACCGCGAGGGCATCGAGCCGGTGATGCCGGTGGCCGCCGACGGCACCTTCACCGCCCCGGTCGGCGAGTACGCGGGCCTGCAGGTGTTCGACGCCAACGCGCCGATCATCGCCCACCTCAAGGCCTCCACCCGGGCGGTCGGCGGCCAGGCCGGGCAGGACACCGGGTCGGTGAGCCCGGGCACCGTGCTGCTGCGCCACGAGACCTACGACCACTCCTACCCGCACTGCTGGCGCTGCCGCACGCCCCTGATGTACAAGGGCGTCGAGTCCTGGTTCGTGAAGGTCACCGACGTCAAGGACCGGATGCTCGAGAACAACGAGCAGATCACCTGGGTGCCGGAGAACGTCAAGCACGGCCAGTTCGGCAAGTGGCTCGAGGGCGCCCGCGACTGGTCCATCACCCGAAACCGCTACTGGGGCTCCCCGGTGCCGGTGTGGGTGAGCGACGACCCCGAGTACCCCCGCACCGACGTGTACGGCTCGCTGGCCGACATCGAGGCCGACTTCGGCGAGCTGCCGCGCAACGCCGCCGGCGAGGTGGACCTGCACCGCCCGTGGGTGGACCACCTGACCCGCCCCAACCCGGACGACCCGCGCAACGCCGGCGCCGCGCCGGGGGAGCACACCGGCTCCACCATGCGCCGCGTGGAGGACGTGCTGGACGTCTGGTTCGACTCGGGCTCGATGTCCTACGCCCAGAACCACGTGCCCTTCGAGAACGCCGAGTGGTTCGAGCACCACTTCCCGGCCGACTTCATCGTGGAGTACATCGGCCAGACCCGCGGCTGGTTCTACACGATGCACGTGCTGGCCACCGCGCTCTTCGACCGCCCGGCGTTCAGCAATGTCATCTGCCACGGCATCGTGCTGGGCAGCGACGGCCAGAAGATGAGCAAGTCGCTGCGCAACTACCCGGACGTCTCCGAGGTGTTCGACCGCGACGGCGCCGACGCGATGCGCTGGTTCCTCATGAGCAGCCCCATCCTGCGCGGCGGCAACCTCGTGGTGACCGAGCAGGGCATCCGCGACGGCGTGCGGCAGGTGATGATCCCGCTGTGGAACGCGTGGTCCTTCTTCGCCATGTACGCCAACGCCGCCGGCGAGGGCGGGCACCGCGCCCAGTGGTCCACGGCCTCGACCGACCCGCTGGACCGCTACGTGCTGGACGCCACCGGCACGCTGGTACGCGAGGTGACCGAGTGCATGGACGCCAACGACCTGGCCCGCGGCTGCGAGCTGGTCCGCGACTTCCTGGACACCCTCACCAATTGGTACATCCGCCGGTCCCGCGACCGCTTCTGGGAGGGCACCGACACCGCCTGCTTCGACACCCTCTACACGGTGCTCGAGACGGTGTGCCGCGTGGCCGCCCCGCTCCTGCCCTTCGCCACCGAGGAGATCTGGCGCGGGCTCACCGGCGGCGAGTCGGTGCACCTGGCCGACTGGCCGGACGCCGCGGACTTCCCGAGCGACCCGGCGCTGGCCGCCGCGATGGGGACCGCCCGCCAGGTGGCCTCCGTCGGCTCGGGCCTGCGCAAGACCCGGTCGCTGCGCACCCGCCTGCCGCTGCAGAGCCTCACCGTGGTCACCGAGGACCCGCGGGCCCTGGCCGACCAGGGGGCGCTGCTGGCCGACGAGCTCAACGTCCGCGAGGTGCGTCTGCTGGCGCTGGACTCCGACGAGGCCGCCTCCTACGGCGTCGAGCAGCGCCTGGTGGTCAACGCGCGCGCCGCCGGCCCGCGCCTGGGCAAGGACGTGCAGACGGTCATCAAGGGTTCCAAGACCGGTGACTGGTCGGTGGACGCCGACGGCACCGTCACCTCCGGCGGCATCGCCTTGGTCGAGGGGGAGTACACCCTGGAGACCGTGACCTCCGGCGACGACGAGGGCACGGCCACCGGCGTGCTGCCCGGCGGCGGCTTCGTGGTGCTCGACACCACGGTCACCGACGAGCTGGCCGCCGAGGGCACCGCCCGCGACGTCATCCGCGCCGTGCAGGGCGAGCGCCGCGCCGCCGGGCTCTCGGTGGGCGACCGCATCTCGCTCACCGTGGTGGGCGACGAGCAGGTGTGGGCCGCGGCCGTGGCCCACCAGCAGCTCATCATGGACGAGACCCTCGCGGTGCAGTTCGGCGCCGGCGGTCCGGACACCCCGCTGCCGGCCGGCGGCGACTGGCACCGTGGCGAGGTGGACCTCGGCGAGGGCCGCACCGTCACCGTGCTGCTGCGCCGCAAGGAGTCCCGCGCATGAGCGCCGACCCCCGCCGAGAGGCCGCCGAGAACCTGGAGACCACTCGCCGCGTGCGGGAGGTCACCCAGGCGCTCATGGCCCGCATGCCCGAGAGCGACGTGGTGCCCACCCTGGACCGGGTGGCCCGCTGCATGGAGCTGCTGGGCGACCCGCAGCGCACCTACCGGGTGGTGCACCTGACCGGCACCAACGGCAAGACCTCCACCACCCGGATGGTGGAGCGCATCCTGCGGGAGACCGGGCTGCGCACGGGGCGCTTCACCTCCCCGCACCTGCACGACCCGCTGGAGCGCATCAGCATCGACGGTGCGCCCATCGACCCGCGGCACTTCCTCGAGGTGTGGGACGACGTGGCGCCCTTCATCGCCATCGTCGACGCCGAGAGCGAGGCCGCCGGCGGCCCGCCGCTGAGCTACTTCGAGTGCATCGCCGTGCTCGCCCTGGCCGCCTTCGCCGACGCCCCGGTGGACGTCGCCGTCATCGAGGTCGGCCTCGGCGGCCGCTGGGACGCCACCAACGTGGCCGACGGCGACGTCGCGGTCATCACCCCCATCGGGCTGGACCACGAGCGCTACCTCGGGGGCGACGTGCAGTCCATCGCCGCCGAGAAGGCCGGCATCGTCAAGCCCGGGGCGCGGGTGGTGGTGGCCGAGCAGGCCGAGGAGGCGCGCGCCGTCGTCGCCGACGCGGTGGAGGCCGCCGGCGCCCGCCTGGCCACGGCCGGCGTCGACTTCGGCGTCACCGAGCACGACGTGGCCGTCGGTGGCCAGCTCGTCGGCATCCGCGGGCTGGCGGGGGAGTACGACGAACTCGTGCTGCCACTCTTCGGCCAGCACCAGGCGCAGAACCTGGCCCTGGCGGTGGCCGCCGTGGAGTCCTTCCTCGGTGACGGCCAGCAGCCGCTGGACCCCGAGCTGCTCCGCGAGGCCGTGGCCGGCATGACCGCGCCCGGCCGGCTCGAGGTGGTGCGGCGCTCGCCGACCGTGGTGGTCGACTCCGCGCACAACCCGCACGGCATGGAGACCCTGGCCCGCGCCCTGGAGGAGTCCTTCACCTTCGCCCGCCTGGTGGGCCTGGTGGCGGTCTTCGAGGACAAGGACGCCGAGGGCATGCTCTCCGCGCTGGCCCCGGCGGTGGACCACCTCGTGGTCTCGCGCAACTCCAGCCCGCGCTCCATGGAGCCCGAGGCGCTCGGCCGTTTGGCCCGGGAGCTGCTCGGCGACGACATGGTGACCGTGGTCGAGAACCTGCCCGACGCGCTCGACCTCGCCGGCTCGCTGGCCGACGAGGGCGGCGTGAGCGGCGGCGTCATCGCCACCGGCAGCATCCACACGGCTGCGGACGTGCGGATGCTGCTGGGCACCACGGACGTCTCGTGACCCGCGTGGGAGGATCCCCCTCGTGAGTTCACCCATCCCCGTGGTCGGTCCGCTGGGCAAGATGTCCCGCCGGTTCACCAGCGTCACCCTGTTCTTCCAGTCCTTCGCCGTCTTCTTCGGTGCCCTCACCGCACGGGCGCTGGCCCACGCTCGGGGTGACGTGCATTCCACGTCCTACCTCGTCGGCGGGTCGGCGTTGGCCGTGGCCTGCCTGGTGACGATGGTGGTGCTCAAGCGCCGCTGGGGCGTCACCCTCGGGTGGGTCCTGCAGGTGCTCACCGTCCTGTGCGGCCTGGTGGAGCCGGCGATGTTCGTGGTCGCCGCGATCTTCCTCGGGCTGTGGGTGGCCGCGCTCTACTGGGGTCACCGCATGGATGAGCTCACCCGGCAGTTCGCCGCCCGCCACGGCGGCACCGGGGCCGCGCAGGAGAACTCCACGGAAGGTGGTCGGTGATGGGTTGGCTCGAGGCGATCGTGCTGGGACTGGTGCAGGGGCTCACGGAGTTCCTGCCCATCTCCTCCAGCGCGCACCTGTCGGTGGTGGGGCGGTTCTTCGGTGACGAGGACCCCGGAGCGGCGTTCACCGCCATCACGCAGCTGGGCACCGAGGCCGCGGTGCTCATCTACTTCCGCAAGGACATCGCCACCATCGTCACCAAGTGGTTCAAGGCGTTGGCCGGGAAGGTGCCGCACAGCGACCCGGACGTGCGGATGGGGTGGCTGGTGATCGTGGGCACCCTGCCGATCGGCCTGCTCGGCGTGCTCTTCCAGGACCTCATCGAGACCAAGCTGCGCAACCTGTGGCTCACCGCCTCGATGCTGCTGGTGTTCGCCCTGGTGATCGGCGTGGCCGACCGGCTGGCCGCGCGCCGTCCGCAGGGCGAGGCCAAGGAGCTCCAGCAGCTCAGCTGGGGCGACGGCCTGAAGTTCGGCCTGTGGCAGTCCCTGGCGCTCATCCCGGGCGTCTCGCGCTCCGGTGGCACCATCGCCGGTGGTCTGTTCATGGGCTACTCGCGTGTGGCCGCCGCCCGCTACTCGTTCCTGCTGGCCATCCCGGCGGTGCTGGCCTCGGGCCTCATGCAGGTGGTGAAGATCGCCGACGACCCGGTGGCGCCGCAGTGGGGCCCGATCGTCGTGGCCACGCTCATCAGCTTCGTCGTGGGCTACGCGGTCATCGCCTGGCTGCTGCGCTACATCTCGAGCCACGACTTCACCGCCTTCGTGGTGTACCGCATCGTGCTGGCCCTGGTGCTCTTCGGCCTGCTGGGCACCGGCACGCTCTCGGCGACGGGCGCCTGAGTCGCGGACGCCCCGACGCGGGGGCCGCGCCCCTGCACGACCGGCGAGCCGGCGGTGCCCCCACGGGCGCCGTCGGCTCGCTGGCTAGGGTGGGTCCGTGACCACGACTGCAGCTGACACGAACGAGACCATCGAGCGATCCCTGGTGCTGGTGAAGCCCGACGGCTACCGCCGCGGCCTCACCGGACAGGTGCTGGCCCGCATCGAGGCCAAGGGCTACCGCCTGGCCGCCCTGACGGTGGTGGAGGCCACCCGTGAGCAGTTGGCCGCCCACTACGCCGAGCACGAGGGCAAGCCCTTCTACGAGCCGCTCATGGAGTTCATGGCCTCCGGCCCGCTGGTGGCCGCCGTCGTGGAGGGCCACGGCTGCATCCCCGGCTTCCGTGCGCTGGCCGGTGCCACCAACCCCACCGAGGCGGCCCCGGGCTCCATCCGCGGCGACCTGGGTCGTGACTGGGGCCTGAAGGTGCAGCAGAACATCGTGCACGGCTCGGACTCGCCGGAGTCCGCCGAGCGCGAGATCGCCATCTGGTTCCCGCAGGGGGTGTGACCTCCCTGACGCCCACGGAAGCGGGCTCCGCCGGCCGGTTCTCCGGCCGGCGGTCTCGGGAGGGACATACGATGCCGCCCATGACTTCGAGTTGGCAGCGCCTGCGCGGTGGTGACCTGGCGGTGGACCTGGGGACCTCGCGGACCCGGATCTGGCGCAAGGGCAGGGGCATCGCCCTGGACGAGCCGTCGCTGCTGGCGGTCGAGGGGGGCACGGGCAAGGTGCTCGCCGCCGGTGAGCGCGCCCGCGGCCTCATCGGCCGTACCCCGGCGCACGTGCACATCATGCGCCCGGTCCGCGACGGCGTGATCGTCGACGCGGACGTCGCCGAGTCGATGCTGCGCACCTTCGTCGACCAGGTGCACTCCAGCTGGCTGAACCGCCCCCGCGTGGTGGTCGCCACCCCCTCGCAGATCACCGCCGTGGAGCGCCGCGCCGTCGAGGAGACGGTCCTGCGCTCCGGCGCCCGCGAGGTCTTCATCGTGGAGCAGGGCATGGTCGCGGCCATCGGGGCCGGGCTGCCGGTCAACGACGAGCAGGCCTCGATGGTGCTCGACCTCGGCGGCGGCACCGCCGACGGGGCCATCACGGCCCTGGGCGGCATCGTCCGTTCGGGCTCGGCCCGGGTGGGCGGTGACGACCTCAGCGAGGCCGTCCGCGACTGGCTGCGCACCGAGCACCACCTGCTGCTGGGGGAGCGCACGGCCCAGGACCTCGTGGCCCAGGTGGGCTCGGCGGTGCCGCAGCGCGAGGAGGCCACGGCCCGCGTGCACGGCCGTGACCTGCGCACCGGCCTGCCCGAGACGGTGGACGTCACCGGGGCCGCGGTCCGCGAGGCCATGGCGGCGCCGCTGGACGGCATCGCCGCCTTCGCCCGCAGCCTGGTGGACCAGTGCCCGCCGGACCTGGCCGGTGACGTCACCGGCCGTGGCGTGGTGCTCACCGGTGGGGTGGCCCTGCTGCGCGGCATCGACCAGCGCCTCTCCCGCGAGCTGGCCCTGCCGGTGCACGTGGCCAAGGACCCGCAGCGGGCGGTGATCCGCGGTGCGGGGCGGTGCATCGACGACCTGGCGCGCCTGCGCCGCATCGTGGTCGGGGAGCAGCGGTACTGATGGCCGACCGCATCCGTCCGTACTCCGGTGACCGTCGGGTGCGGGGCCGGCGCCGGGGTGACTCCCAGCGCCGCGTCCCCGTGGGCGTGGTCCGCCGGGAGGGCCTCACCGGCCGCCGGCTGGGCATGCAGCAGCGGGACCGCTCCGCCGAGCGCCGCGCGTGGGCGGGGCCCCTGGCGGCCCTGGCCCTCACCCTCGCCGCCGTGGGGGTCGACGCGGTGTCCCCGGCGGTGCTCGACCCCGTGCGCAGTGCCTCGGAGGTGGCCTTCGCCCCCCTGCAGCGCGCGATGGTGGTGCCGCCCACCGACGAGCTGCAGGCCGTGGAGTCCGAGCGCGACCGTCTGGCCGACGAGCTGCGCGCCCAGCGCGAGAAGAACCGGCTGGACTCCGCCGCCGTGGGGCTGTTCGACTCCGAGGTGGTGGCCGGACGTGAGCTGACCCCGGCCCGCGTCATCGGGTTCACCGCGGCCACGGCCACCTCGCCGGACCGCCGCGTCACCCTCGACGTGGGCTCGCGCGACGGCGTGGAGCCCGACCTCACCGTGGTCTCCCGCCGGGGCCTGGTGGGCCGCGTTGTCTCGGTGACCGACTGGACGAGCGAGGTGATGGTCCTCGGTGACCCGGCGCTGTCCCTGGGCGTCCGCTCCTCCTCCGGCGCGATGGGGGTGCTCTCGGCCACCGCGCCCCCCGGCACGCCCGCCCGCCAGGCCAACCAGCTGACCCTGCAGGCCTTCGAGCCGGGCACCTTCAAGGAGGGTGACCTGCTCACCACGCTGGGTGGGGCCAACAGCCCGTTCGTCTCCGGCGTGGCCGTCGGCCGCGTGGCCTCGATCGACCCGGACAAGGGCCAGCTCCAGGAGACGGCCGTGGTGCGCCCCGGGGTGCAGGTCTCCACTCTCGAGGTGGTGGGCGTGCTGAGCACCGCCGAGCGCGACCGCTCGCGCGAGACCACCACGCTGCCGGAGTCGCAGCCCAGCCCGTCGGGCCCGGACGCCTCGCCGGGCGGTGACGCCTCGGCGGACCCGTCCTCCCAGCCGTCCTCCAGCGGGGACCAGACCGGTCCGCTGGACGGCAACCCGAGCGACGACGAGTCGGTGCTCGTGGACCCCTCGGCCCCGGTGGACCAGCCCACCGACGCCCCGAGCGACGCCGCCCGCCCGGACGCCCAGCCCGCCTCGCCGACCCCCACCGGAGCCCCGTGATGCGTTTCATGATCGGCCTCATCCGCGTCGTGGCCATGGTGCTGCTGGCGGTCGTGACCACCGGTCTGCTGCCGCGGGTGTCCTTCCCCGCGCCGGACCTGCTGCTGCTCGTGGTGCTGGCAGTGGCCCTGCTGCGTGGTGCGCGGTCGGGCCTCGTGTGGGGCCTGGTGGCCGGCTGGCTGGTGGACCTCGTGCCGCCGGGCGCCGGGGTGGCCGGTGCCACCGCCCTCACCTACGGCCTGGTGGCCTGGGCGGCCGGCTCCTTCGCGGCCACCGTGCGCCGCTCGTGGTTGCTCACCTCGGTGACCGTCGCCGTGGCGGCGCTGGCCGTGCAGGGCGTGCGCTGGGTCATGGCCCTGGCCCTGCAGAAGCCGACCGGCGACACCGTCGACCCGTGGGCCTGGCTGCTCACCGCGCTGCTGGGCGTGGTGGTGGTGCCCACCCTGATGCACCTGGAGAACGCTGCCCTGACGAGGAACGCCACGTGATGCAGATCCTGAGGACCGCCCGCCGCCGCACCGTGATCATGGGGGTGCTGGTGCTCGTGGCGCTGCTCGTGCTCGGTGGACGCATGGCCCAGATGCAGGTGGTGCAGCACGACCGGTACGCGACCGCGGCGCAGACCACCAACACCCGCTCGATCGTGCACCCGGCGGTGCGTGGCCGCATCCTGGCCGCCGACGGCACCCCCTTCGTGCGCAACGTGGCGCACTCCACGGTGACCATCGACCCGCAGGTGATGCGCGAGCAGGAGGACAAGGGGCGCGGCATCGTGGAGGCCGTGGCCACCGAGCTGGGGCAGGACCCCGACACGCTGTGGGGCCGCACCCGCACCTGCGGCGCCAAGGACGCGCCCCGCCCGCCGCGCTGCAACTCCGGTGGCGCCTACCAGCCCATCACCATGGCCCAGGGCGTGGACCCGGTGAAGCTGCTGCCGCTGCTGGAGCGCCCCGAGGACTACCCGGGCGTCAAGGTGGACGCCACCGCCGAGCGCGGCTGGCCCAAGCCGAAGGGTGCCCTGGCGGCCCAGACCTTGGGCTACCTGACGCGCGTGAGCGCCGAGGACCTCAAGGGGCGCGACGACCTGCAGTCCACGGCCATGATCGGCCGCGACGGGCTGGAGGCCTTCTACGACGGCGACCTGCGCGGCCGCAACGGCGTCACCAAGGTGGCCGTCTCCCCGGCCGGCCGCTTCCTCGAGGAGATCAGCCACACCGAGCCGCAGGCCGGTCTGGACGTGCGCACCCACCTGGTCCCGGAGGTGCAGCGCGTGGCCGAGGAGGCACTCGCGCAGGCCAGCCAGGCCGCGGCGCGCAAGAACGGGGCGACCCAGCCGGGCGACAAGGGCAGCGCCAAGACCGGTGCTGCGCTGGTCATGGACGTCGAGACCGGGGGAGTGGTCGCCTCGGCGAGCCTGCCGGGCTACAACCCGGAGGTCTGGAAGGGCGGCGTGGACTCCCAGCAGCTGGAGCAGCTGGTGGACGAGGACGGTGGGGTGCCGCTGACGAACAAGCTCGTCTCCTCGGTCTTCCCGCCGGCCTCGACCTTCAAGGCCGTCTCGCTGCCGACCGCCTTCAGCCAGGGGCTGGACGCGAAGGAGATGTACAGCTGCCCGGCCCGCGTCAAGATCGGTGACCGCTACTTCCGCAACTTCGAGTCCAAGGAGCACGGCGACCTCACGCTGCAGCAGATCATCGAGGTCTCCTGCGACACCGCCTTCTACCGCTGGTCCTTCCGCACCTGGCGCGGACTGGGCGGCCTCAACGCCAAGGACGTGGCCGACCCCTACGTGGAGATGGCCCGCGGCTTCGGCCTGGGCTCGCGCACCGGCATCGACCTCCCGCACGAGTCGGCCGGCCGCATCCCGGACCGCGAGTGGAAGCTGGCCTACTGGGAGTCCCTCAAGGAGGGCTACTGCAAGCGGGCGGAGACCGGGTACACCAAGAAGGAGGTGCCCGACGCCCAGAAGCGCAAGGAGCTCAAGGAGAGCGCGCAGGAGTTCTGCCTGCGTGGGTACCAGTACCGCGGCGGTGACGCGGTGAACTTCTCCATCGGCCAGGGTGACGTCTCCACCACCCCCCTGCAGATGGCCGTGGTCTACGCCGCCATCGCCAACGGGGGCAACGTCATCGAGCCGCGGCTGGCCAAGGAGGCGGTGGACGTCGACGGCAAGGTCGCCAAGACCTACGACACCACCGTCCGCCAGCGGGTCGGCTTCACCGAGGAGTCGCTGCGAGTGCTCCGCGAGGGCCTCGAGGGCGTGATGACCCGGGGTACCGCGTCGTGGGCCTTCAAGGACTGGGACAACGCGCGCCACCCCCTGGCCGGCAAGACGGGGACCGCTGAGGTGGCCAACCAGGCGCCCACCTCCTGGTTCGTCAGCTACGACGCCGGTCAGAAGTCGAAGTACGTGGTGCTCGTGGTGCTCGGCGACTCGGGGACCGGTAGCGAGTACGCGGCGCCGGTTGCGCGCTCCATCTGGAACACGATGAAGACGCAGGGCCTGCTCGAGGCCAACGGAGCGGACGCCCCCGTCTCGTCGGCCGACACGAAGGCCGACATCGAGGCCGCCACGAAGCGCGCCGAGGAGGCCAAGGCCCGGACCGTGACCGTCAAGGACGTCACCAAGGAGTCCCTCGTGGGGCCGGTGGACACGGAGTTCCAGGACGGCGGGGCACCCGCCGACGCGCCCACGGAGAACCCGTCGGCGTCGGCCGCCCCGGAGGCGGCCGTGGGGCGCACCCGTCAGTGATAAGGTGACACCTTGCCGTTCGATCGGCCGCGGACGCCGAATGCCCCGGAGAACAGGCCCGGGCGCGCCGCGCAACGACCCTGAGGAGTCACGCTTGACCACGCTGGACGCTGCCAAGAAGAAGTCCATCATCGAGGAGTACGCCACCACCGAGGGTGACACCGGGTCGCCGGAGGTGCAGGTCGCCCTGCTCACGCAGCGCATCAAGGACCTGACCGAGCACTCCCGTCAGCACAAGCACGACCACCACACCCGTCGTGGCCTGCTGCTGCTGGTGGGTCGCCGCAAGCGCCTGCTGCGCTACCTGGAGTCCACCGACATCGAGCGCTACCGTGCGCTGATCAAGAAGCTCGGCCTGCGCCGCTGAAAGAGCTCTCTGCCGACTGCGGCCCCCCCGGGGGCCGCTTTTGGTATGAGTAGAGGGGGTCGGCCGGTCCGACCGGCCTCCTCGTGACCCGTCGCACCACGCGCCGGGAGGAACACCGGACCACCAGACACACGGCACAACGACGATGCCCGTGTGCTGACCAACAGAAGGGAGGACCCCATGGAGGGTCCTGAGATCACGTTCGCCGAGGCCGTCATCGACAACGGTGCCCACGGCACCAAGACGGTCCGGTTCGAGACCGGGCGACTCGCCCAGCAGGCCGCCGGCTCGGTGGCCGCCTACCTCGTCGAGGACGACATCGACGACAGCACCATGGTTCTGTCGGCCACCACGGCCGGCAAGGAGCCCAAGGACCACTTCGACTTCTTCCCGCTGACGGTGGACGTCGAGGAGCGCATGTACGCCGCGGGCCGCATCCCCGGCTCGTTCTTCCGCCGTGAGGGCCGCCCGGGCACCGACGCGATCCTCACCTGCCGCCTCATCGACCGCCCGCTGCGCCCGACCTTCACCAAGGGCCTGCGCAACGAGGTGCAGGTCGTGGTGACCGTGCTGGCCCACCACCCGGACCACCAGTACGACGTGCTGGCCATCAACGCCGCCAGCGCCTCCACCCAGATCTCCGGCCTGCCGTTCTCCGGCCCCATCGGTGGTGTGCGCCTCTCGCTCATCGACGGCCAGTGGGTGGCCTTCCCGAACTTCTCGGACATCGCCCGCTCCACCTTCGACATGGTGGTGGCCGGCCGCATCGCCGGCGACGACGTCGCGATCATGATGGTCGAGGCCGAGTCCACCGAGTCCACCTGGACCCTGGTGAACGACGAGGGCAAGACGGCCCCCACCGAGGAGGTCGTGGCCCAGGGCCTCGAGGCCTCCAAGGTCTTCATCCGCGCCCTGTGCGAGGCCCAGCAGAAGCTGCACGCCGAGGCCGGCAAGGAGGTGCAGGAGTTCCCGCTGTTCCTGGACTACCAGGACGACGCCTACGCCGCCGTGGAGGCCGCCGCCGCGCAGGACACCGCGCAGGCCCTGACCATCGCGGGCAAGCAGGAGCGTGAGGCGCGCCTGGACGAGATCAAGGAGTCCCTCAAGGCCGAGCTGGCCGGGGCCGACGAGGAGGAGGGCAAGCCCTTCGCCGGTCGCGCCAAGGAGGTCTCCGCCGCGTTCAAGGCCCTGCAGAAGAAGCTCATCCGCGAGCGCATCCTGCGTGACGGCGTCCGCATCGACGGCCGTGGCCCCAAGGACATCCGTGCCCTGTCCGCCGAGGTGCAGGCCCTGCCGCGCGTCCACGGCTCGGCCATCTTCGAGCGTGGCGAGACCCAGATCATGGGTGTCACCACGCTGAACATGCTGCGCATGGAGCAGCAGATCGACGGCCTCGGCCCGGTGACGCGCAAGCGCTACATGCACAACTACAACTTCCCGCCGTTCTCCACCGGTGAGACCGGTCGCGTGGGCTCGCCCAAGCGTCGCGAGATCGGGCACGGCGCCCTGGCCGAGCGTGCGCTCGTGCCGGTGCTGCCGAGCCGCGAGGAGTTCCCGTACGCCATCCGCCAGGTGTCCGAGGCGCTGGGCTCCAACGGCTCCACCTCGATGGGGTCGGTCTGCGCCTCCACCATGTCGCTGCTCAACGCCGGTGTGCCGCTCAAGGCGCCGGTGGCCGGCATCGCCATGGGCCTGGTGTCCGCCGAGGTCGACGGGGGCGTGCAGTACCAGGCGCTCACCGACATCCTCGGTGCCGAGGACGCCTTCGGCGACATGGACTTCAAGGTGGCCGGCACCAAGGACTTCGTCACCGCCATCCAGCTGGACACCAAGCTCGACGGCATCCCTGCCGAGGAGCTGGCCAAGGCGCTCACCCAGGCCCGCGACGCGCGCCTGCACATCCTCGACGTGATGTCGCAGGCCATCGACGCCCCGGACGAGATGAGCCCGAACGCCCCGCGCGTCATCGCGGTGAAGGTGCCGGTCGACAAGATCGGTGAGGTCATCGGCCCCAAGGGCAAGATGATCAACCAGATCCAGGAGGACACCGGCGCCGACATCTCCATCGAGGACGACGGCACCGTGTACATCGGCGCCACCGACGGCCCCTCGGCCGAGGCGGCCCGGTCGGCCATCAACGCCATCGCCAACCCGCAGATGCCGGAGATCGGCGAGCGCTTCCTGGGCACGGTCGTCAAGACCACCACCTTCGGTGCGTTCATCTCCCTGCTGCCGGGCAAGGACGGCCTGCTGCACATCTCCGAGATCCGCAAGCTCGTCGGTGGCAAGCGCATCGACGCGGTCGAGGACGTGCTGAACGTCGGCGACAAGGTGCAGGTGGAGCTCAAGGAGATCGACCAGCGCGGCAAGCTCTCGCTGGGCGCCGTGGTGGCCGACGAGGAGGGCGCGGCCGAGGCCGCCCCGCAGTCCGGCAAGATCGGTGGCGGTGCCCGGGCGACCCGCACCGAGGACGAGGCCGAGCGCCCCGAGCCGGTGTCCGTCCGCGAGGACTCCGCCGATGCCGAGCCGGCCCGTGAGGCCGTCGAGGGCGACTCCGACGGTGAGGACGGCGAGCGTCGTCGTCCGCGTCGCCGCCGTGGCGCCCGTGGTGGCCGCGGCCGTGGTGAGGGCTCGGAGGACTGAGCCCCACCGGCCGGGGTGGCCGAGCGGTGCCGGGTGCTGCGTGCTCAGCAGCAGCGGTTCTGCGGGTTGGTGTCCTGGGCGTCCATGCGGGCGCGCCAGTACTCCTTCTCGGTGGGCACCGGGCAGTCCGGGTGGTCGCGCCGCATCCGGGCCACGTACTGCTCGTAGTGGTTGTCGCCCATGATCGAGGCCACGTACCACCGGGCGAAGCGCAGCCCGCGGAGCCAGGCAGGGCCTTGGCCCCCCGGCCCGGCGGCCCGCGGTGGGGTCGCCGGGCCGGGGGAGCGGTCGGTGGTGGGCGCCACGGTCAGTGGCTCCGCGCCGGGCTGCCGCTCGGGTCGAGACCGGCGGCCTGCCACTGGGCGAGGACCTCCTTCTCGGCCGGGGTGGGGAAGAACCCGCGCGGGGCGAAGGTGCGCGAGGGAACCGGCTCGTCCTCGCTGGTGGGCAGCCCGCCGGCGCGGACGGCCTTGAGGCACACCCACAGGGCGGCCAGCACCACCACGGCCACGAGCAGGGCGAACACGATCGACAGCGTGCCCTGGATGAAGGTGTTGCGCACGACCGCGTCCACCGCCTCGGGGGTCTTGGCCGTGCCGCAGGCGCCCTGGCCGGTGTCGCGGAAGGCCTTGCACGCGTCGTGCTGCGCCCAGTAGCCGATCTTCGGGTTGTCCGAGAAGATCTTCTGCCAGGAGGCCGACATCGTCACGACGAGGTCCCACACCAGCGGCACGCCGGGGATCCAGGCCCACTTCACCAGGCCCTTCTTGACCACGATGGTGGTGACCACGGCCAGCGCGATGGCGGCCAGCAGCTGGTTGGCGATGCCGAACAGCGGGAAGAGCGTGTTGATGCCGCCCAGCGGGTCGGTGACGCCCATGACCAGGATGGAGCCCCAGCCGGCCACGACGAGGGCCGAGCAGAGCCACGCGCCGACCTTCCACGAGGGGTCCTTGAAGCGGCCCAGGCCCGGCACGTTGCCGAGGGTGTCGCTGAGCATGAAGCGCGCGACGCGAGTGCCGGCATCGACCGTGGTGAGGATGAACAGCGCCTCGAACATGATGGCGAAGTGGTACCAGAACGACTTGATGCCGTCGCCACCACCGAAGGAGGAGAGCACCTCGCTCATGCCGAACGCGAGAGTGGGCGCGCCACCGGTGCGGCTGACGATGGACTCCTCGCCGAGGTGCTTGGCGGCCTGGTCGAGCTGCTCGGCGGTGACGGGCGTGCCGCCCAGGCCGAGGCCGTTGACGTAGTCCGCGGCGGTCTGCGCGGTGCCGCCGGTGGCGGCCGCCGGGGCGTTCATGGCGAAGTACACGTGCGGGTCGAGGATGACCGCGGCGATGAGCGCCATGATGGCCACGAACGACTCGGTGAGCATGGACCCGTAGCCGATGAGGCGGGCCTGGCCCTCCTTCTCCAGCAGCTTGGGGGTGGTGCCGGAGGAGACCAGCGCATGGAAACCCGAGAGGGCACCGCAGGCGATGGTGATGAACAGGAAGGGGAACAGGTTGCCGGCGAACACCGGGCCGGTGCCGTCCTTGCCGAACTGGCTCAGCGCCGGGAACTGCACGGCCGGGGCAGCCACGAGGATGCCGGCGGCCAGCAGCACGATGGTGCCGACCTTCATGAAGGTGGACAGGTAGTCGCGCGGGGCCAGCAGCAGCCACACCGGCAGCACCGAGGCGGCGAACCCGTAGGCGATGAGCCACCAGCTCAGGGCCAGCGGGGAGAGGGTGAAGGTCTCGGCGCCCCACGAGGTGTCGGCGACCACGCCGCCGGCCACGATGGCGGCCAGCAGCAGGGCCACACCGATGAGGGAGACCTCGGAGACGCGGCCGGGGCGCAGGAAGCGCAGGTAGACACCCATGAACAGGGCGATGGGGATGGTCAGCGCCAGTGAGAACACGCCCCACGGGCTGTGTGCCAGGGCGCCGATGATGACGATGCCGAGCACTGCGATGAGGATGATCATGATGCTCAGCACGCCCACGATGGCGGCCCAGCCACCGACCGGGCCGAGCTCGTCGCGCGCCATCTGGCCCAGGGAGCGACCGCGGCGGCGGGTGGAGAGCGCCAGCACGAGGTAGTCCTGCACGGCGCCGGCGAAGACCACGCCGAAGATGATCCACAGGGTGCCGGGCAGGTAGCCCATCTGTGCGGCCAGCACGGGGCCCACGAGCGGGCCGGCGCCGGCGATGGCGGCGAAGTGGTGGCCGAAGAGCACGCGCCGGTCGGTGGGCATGAAGTCCTGCCCGTTGTCGTACAGCTCGGCCGGGGTGGCGCGGTCATCGCGCGGCTTGACGACCTTGTACTCGATGAGCCGGGCGTAGAAGCGGTAGGCGATGAGGTAGGTGGCGACGGCGGCGAGCACGAACCACACGGCGTTGACCTGCTCGCCGCGCGAGATCGCGATCATCCACCAGGCGACGGCTCCGGCCAGGGCCACGACGCCGAAGACGACCTTCTCCCTGGGCGTCACGGTGTGGGGCTCGGAGACCGAGACCGGTGGCAGGTCACGGGCCTCGGGGGCCCGCCGCTCCTGCGGGGGTGCTGACATCGGGGTCCTCCTGAGGGGATGGGGGCGTGAGGTGCCTCGAACCTACGCCCGTCGGAGGCCGTGGCACCCGGCCCCGCGCACGGCGTGACCCGACCGTGACCTCAGGGTCGCGTCACCAGCTCCGCGGCGCCGCGGCAGGCCCGGGAGAACAGGGCCTCGAGCGGTCCCCGGCGGCCGAGCAGCACCAGCGGGACGGCCACGGCGGCCATCACCGCCAGGTGCACCACGAACACCTCCACGCCGTAGTCGCCCGATCCGTCGTAGAAGGTGCGCACCAGGATGTGCAGCGTGTACGCGGTGAGGCTCATGGTGCCGATGGCGCCCAGCAGCACCCACAGCCGCTGGGCCCGCGGCCACGCCTGCACCACCAGGAGCCCCATCCCGATGACGGCCATCGACGTGCCCACTGTGTGCAGGAGGTCCATCATCGTGGAGGCGTGGGGGTACATGGTGAGCTGCCAGACCCAGTCGGCCGGGGCCTGCCCGTGCAGGCCGTGGCGCGCCTCCCGGTCCAGGCCGGCGAAGTCCGCCACGGGGGCGTCGTTCCACGTGGCCAGCATGCGGTGCTGCACCCAGGGCTGGGCGGTGGCGAGCCGGCTCACCAGCCACGCGCCGGTGGCCAGGGCCACCCCGCCCAGGGCGATGCCGCGCTGGACCGTCCAGCGTGTGAGGTCGAGCCGGCCCAGGGCCATGCCGGCCAGGACGTAGCCGAACCAGAACACCACCGGGTAGAAGCCGGTGAGGGTGAGCTGCTCGGTGGTGGCCAGCCACCCGCCGTGGTCGGGCAGGGAGTGCACGGGGCTGCTGGGGTCGGCCACCCAGGCGCGCGCCGGCGAGGCCAGCCACGGGGCCACCAAGCACCACGCCACCGCCCACGTGGCCAGGGCCAGGGCCCCCAGGTGCACCAGGGGCACCGCGAGCAGGAACATCGCACCGTAGGCCGGCAGGATCACCGCGATGCCGGAGTCCAGGGTGCCCAGGGCCAGCCCGAGCAGGTAGAGCAGCAGTGCGCGCACCGACAGGCTGATGCGGGCGTCGTGCAGCCGGGAGCCCACCAGCGGGGTGCTGCGCCCGGTGACCAGCGCGATGGAGAGCCCGGCCAGCACGGCGAAGAGCGCCGAGGACCGCCCGATGACGACCCACCCGAGGTCGCCCCAGGGCTCGTCGACGTAGCGGACGTTGAGGTGCGTGCCCACCATCCCGACGACCGCCGCGGTCCGCGCGAGGTCGATGCCCCGCAGTCGGGGTTGACGGGTGCCCCGGGGGTGGGCCGGGGTGTCGTCGACGCGAGCGGGGACGGCATGGGACATGGGGGGCAGTCTCTCAGGTGACCCCCCCGGTGTTTGCTGCATCACATTCCGTGGCCGATACTGCGTGCATGTACGGCAACGACTTCGCAGTTCCCGAGGAACCCCTGAACGCGGCCGAGACCCCTGAGTACTCCGCCGCCCTGCAGGACCAGGCCGACGGCGTGCTGGACCGGGACGGCGAGGGCACGCCCCACTTCGACGAGCTCATCGCGGCCGACAAGCGCATCGAGCCCCGCGACGAGATGCCGCAGGAGTACCGCGACACGCTGATCCGCCAGATCGCGCAGCACGCGCACAGCGAGATCATCGGCATGCAGCCGGAGGGCAACTGGATCACCCGCGCCCCCAGCCTGCGCCGCAAGGCCATCCTCATGGCCAAGGTGCAGGACGAGGCCGGCCACGGGCTCTACCTCTACTCCGCCGCCGAGACCCTGGGCATGAGCCGCGACGAGATGCTCGACCGCCTGCACACCGGGCGCCAGAAGTACAGCTCGATCTTCAACTACCCCACGCTCACCTGGGCCGACGCCGGCGCCATCGGGTGGCTCGTGGACGGCGCGGCGATCATGAACCAGGTGCCCCTGTGTCGCTGCTCCTACGGTCCGTACGGCCGCGCGATGGTGCGCGTGTGCAAGGAGGAGTCCTTCCACCAGCGGCAGGGCTTCGAGATCCTCTGGGCGCTCATGCAGGGCACCGAGGCGCAGCGCGAGATGGCCCAGGACGCGGTGAACCGCACCTGGTGGCCCGCGCTCATGATGTTCGGCCCGCCGGACACCGGCGAGAACGCCTCCGGCGGCCACACCGAGCAGTCGATGGCCTGGGGCATCAAGCGCTTCAGCAACGACGACCTGCGCCAGAAGTTCATCGACATGACCGTGCCGCAGGCCCAGAAGCTCGGCCTGACCCTGCCCGACCCGGACCTGCGGTGGAACGCCGAGCGCGGCCACTGGGACTTCGGCCCCGTCGACTGGGACGAGTTCTGGCAGGTCGTCAAGGGCAACGGGCCGGTCAACGCACAGCGCATCGCACACCGGGTGAGGGCGCACGAGGAGGGCGCCTGGGTGCGTGAGGCCGCGACGGCCCACGCCGCCAAGCAGGCCCGTGACGAGAAGAAGGAGGTGGCTGCGTGAGCGAGCAGGCCTGGCCCCTGTGGGAGGTCTTCGTCCGTGCCAAGCGCGGTCTGAACCACACGCACGTCGGATCGCTGCACGCGCCGGACGCCGAGATGGCGCTGCGCAACGGACGCGACGTCTACACCCGTCGTGGTGAGGGCGTCTCCGTGTGGGTGGTGAAGGCGGACGACATCACGGCCAACAGCCCGGACGAGCGCGACAGCTTCTTCGACCCGGCCGCCGACAAGGTGTACCGCCACCCGACCTTCTACGACGTCCCCGAGGACGTGGAGTACCTGTGAGCGACGAGCAGCTGGCCACCATGCCCGGCACCGCGCCGAAGGAGCCGCAGCGCTTCGAGCCCGAGCCCGGCGCGCCGGTGCCCACGACCCCCGAGACCGTCGGCCGCGCGCCCCGCCCGTGGGACGCCGCCGGCGACCCGGCCTCGATGACCGACGAGCAGCTCTCCGCGCGCTACCTGCTGGGCCTGGCCGACGACGCCCTGGTGTACGCCCAGCGCCTGGGGGAGTGGATCAGCCGTGCCCCGCAGATCGAGGAGGACATGGCCCTGGGCAACGTGGCCCTGGACCTCGTCGGTCAGGCGCGCACGCTGTACACCCGGGTGGGCGAGCTGGACGCCCAGCTCCTGCCCGGCGTGCAGGAGCTGGCGGAGGACGACCTGGCTTACTTCCGCACCGAGCGGGAGTTCCGCAACCGCTGGCTCGTCGAGCAGCCGCGCGGCGACTTCGCCCACGAGATGGTGCGGATGCTGTGGTTCTCCGCCCACCTGCTGGAGACCCTGGCCCGCCTCGTGCGCACCGAGGGCGCCGACGCCGTCGGCGTCGGTGCCGCGCGCAAGGCGCTCAAGGAGGTGGACTACCACCGGGACCACGCGGCCCAGTGGGTGATCCGCCTGGGCGACGGCACCGAGGAGTCCGGCCGGCGCACCGCCGCCGCCCTGGCGGCCCTGGAGCCGTTCGTGGCCGAGCTCTCCGAGGACGACCCGGTGGCCACCGAGGCCGCGCGCCGTGGGCTGGGCGTGCTGCCGAGCACCACCGCCGAGGCGGCGATCGCGTACGTGGCCGAGGTGCTCCGGGTGGCCACCCTCGAGCGCCCCGCGGCCGGGCGCTGGAACGCCGGCGGCGGGCGCACGGGCACGCACTCCGAGCAGCTGGGCTACCTGCTGGCCGAGATGCAGTCGGTGGCGCGGGCCCACCCCGGCGCCTCGTGGTGACCGGGGCGGACCTGCCGGCGGCCGGGGCGGGGCGCGCCCCGGTCGAGGAGGTGCTCCGGGCCCTGGAGTCGGTCCCCGACCCGGAGATCCCCGTCATCACGCTGGCGGACCTGGGCGTCCTGCGCTCGGTGGAGGCCGACGAGGACCGCGGCACGGTGCACGTGGTCATGACACCCACGTACTCCGGCTGCCCGGCCATGGAGGTCATGGAGGGCCAGGTGGCCCGCGCGGTGGCCCTGCGCGGCTGGGATCCCGAGGTGGAGCGCCGGCTCGACCCGCCGTGGACCACCGACTGGATGACCGACGAGGGCCGCGAGAAGCTGCGCGCCTTCGGCATCGCCCCGCCCGGCCCGGCCGGCGCAGCACGGTCCGGGCCCGCCGACGGGCCGGTGGGCCTGCAGCTGCAGGTGCGCCAGGTGCGCTGCCCGGCATGCGGTTCGGCGGACACCGAGGAGCTGGCCCGCTTCGGTTCCACCGCCTGCAAGGCCCTGCGCCGCTGCCGCGCCTGCCGCGAGCCGTTCGACGAGTTCAAGCCGCTGTGAGGCCCGCCGTCGTGACCCGACCCGAGAACACCCTGCGAGACCCTGGAGAGAGATGAGCCCCCTGAGCACCCCGACCCGACGCCGCGCGACCTTCCACCCCCTGAGGGTGGCCAGGGTCGAGCGGCTGACGGACACCTCGGTGGCCATCACCTTCGACGTGCCCGACGAGCTGGCCGAGGACTTCGCCTTCGAGCCCGGGCAGCACCTGACGCTGCGCGCCGAGATCGACGGGGTGGACGTGCGCCGGTCGTACTCCATCTGCCTGCCGCGCTCGCGCGCCCTGCGCGACAAGCACGTGCGCGTGGCGGTCTCCACGGTGCCACAGGGCGTGATGAGCAACTGGCTCGTGGACCACGTGTCCGAGGGGGACGAGCTGCAGGTGATGACCCCGATGGGCACCTTCGTGAACCCCTCGCAGCCCGATGCGGTGCGCCACCACGTGGCCATCGCGGCCGGTTCGGGCATCACGCCGGTCATGAGCCTGCTGGGCACCCTGCTGGAGGAGGAGCCCGGCTCGCGCGCCACGCTGATCTTCGGCAACCGCCGCACGGACTCGATCATGTTCCTCGAGGAGCTGGCGGACTACAAGAACCAGTACCCGGGGCGCTTCCAGCTGCTCAACGTGCTCTCCCGCGAGCCGCAGGAGGTGGAGCTGCTCCACGGCCGCATCGACGCCGAGCGGCTGGAGCGCATCTTCTCCACGCTGGTGCCGGTGGACCAGGTGGACCACTGGTACCTGTGCGGTCCGTTCGGGATGGTGGAGACCGCCCGCGAGCTGCTGGCGGCCAAGGGCGTCGCCGAGGAGGTCGTGCACCACGAGGTCTTCCACGTGGAGGACGCCCCGCCGCAGTCCGCCCCGGAGCCGGTGGACACCTCCGCCCCGCCGGAGGCCGTGGTGACCGTGACCCTGGACGGGCGCCGCAGCGAGGTGCCGATGCCGAGCCGGGACGGGGAGACCATCCTGGACGCCACCCTGCGCGAGCGGCCGGACGCGCCGTTCTCGTGCACCGGCGGCGTGTGCGGCACGTGCCGCGTCAAGGTGCTCGCCGGCGAGGTGCGCATGGACCGCAACTACGCGCTGGAGCCCGACGAGGTGGAGGCCGGCTACGCGCTGGCCTGCCAGAGCCACCCGGTGACGGACACCGCCGAGGTCGACTTCGACGTCTGAGGTCGTCGGTCCTCGGCCCTAGGGTTGCCGCGTGACCGCGAACCCCTCGACGACGCACCCCGTGCCGGACCGTGCTGCGCCCCACCCGGGCGAGGTGGACCCGTGGCCGGCGCTGTGGGCCCTGTGCCTGGGCTTCTTCATGGTGCTGGTGGACTCCACCATCGTGTCCATCGCCACCCCGGCGCTCATGGGCGAGTTCGACGCCACCGTGAGCCAGGTGGTCTGGGTGACCAGCGCCTACCTGCTCGCCTACGCGGTGCCGCTGCTGGTGACGGGGCGGCTGGGGGACCGGTTCGGGCCGCGCCGCATCTACCTGCTGGGCCTGGCGGTCTTCACGGCCGCGTCGGCCTGGTGCGGGCTGGCGCACAGCATCGAGGCGCTCGTCGCCGCCCGCGTGGTGCAGGGGCTCGGGGCCGCGCTGCTGAGCCCGCAGACGATGGCCGTGATGACGCGGCTCTTCCCCGGTGAGCGCCGGGGCCGGGCGATGGCGGCGTGGGGCGCGACCGCTGGCGTGGCCACGCTCGTGGGGCCGTTGCTCGGAGGGCTGCTGCTGGACTCGGTGGGCTGGGAGTGGGTCTTCTTCGTCAACGTGCCGGTCGGGGTGCTGGCGTTCGTGCTGGCCGTCCGGCTCGTGCCGCGGTTCGAGCAGCGGGCGCACCGCTTCGACGGGCTGGGGGTGGTGCTCAGCGCCCTGGGCATGTTCCTGCTGGTGTTCGGCATCCAGGAGGGTCAGACCTACGACTGGGGCCGCATCATCGGCTGGGTGAGCGTGCCCCTGCTCATCGTCGCGGGCCTCGTGGTGCTCGGCGCCTTCGTGGCCTGGCAGGCGGTGCAGCGGGGCGAGCCGCTGGTGCCGCTGGGGCTCTTCGCGCACCGCAACTTCAGTCTGGCCAACCTGGCCATCACGACGGTGGGGTTCGCCACCATCGCCACCGCGTTCCCGATGATCCTGTACCTGCAGTCCGTGCGGGGCATGTCGCCGACGCAGGCCGCGCTCGTGCTGGCCCCCTCGTCCGTGGTCACGATGTTGCTGGCCCGCTGGGCCGGCGGTCTGGTCGACCGGCTGCACCCGCGGGTCCTGGCCACGGGCGGCCTGGTGGGCCTGGCGGCCGGCTACCTGCTGGCGGCCCTCACGATCTCCCCGGGCACCCCGTTGCTGCTGCTCCTGGCGCCGTGGGCGCTCATCGGGCTGAGCAGCTGCTTCGTGTGGGCGCCGCTGTCGGTCGCGGCCACGCGCACCCTGCCGCCGCACGCCATCGGGGCCGGGTCCGGCGTGTACAACACCACCCGGCAGGTGGGGTCGGTGCTGGGGTCGGCGGCCATCGCGGCCCTCATCGAGGCCCGGATGGCGGCGCACCTCGTGGGTGCGGGCGGGGCTCCGGGTGGCGCTCCTGCGTCGGGCGGCGGGGCCGACTCGGCCGGGAGCGGCGCCGGCGGGTCCGCGGACGGTGTCGCGGCCGGCGGTGAGGCCATGGCCCACGCCGGGGGCCAGGTGCCGCCCGTCGTGGCCGACGCCATGAGCGCCGCGCTGCGCGAGGCGATGCTGCTGCCCGCCGCCGTGCTGGTGCTCGGGGCTCTGGCGGCGGTCTGCCTCGTGGCGCACCGGGACGAGAACGCCCCCACGGCCTGAGCAGGGCTCGGGTCGTGGGGGCGTCGGTGCCCTTCGCGGGGCGGGGTGGGCGACCGCGGCGTGGCGCCGTTCGTGGCGGGCGCCCGCGGGCTCAGAGCAGCAGCGCCACGGCCCACGTGATCGCGACGATGACGCCGGCGACCACGAACGTCCAGGCCCAGAGCCGGTCGAGGTTCACCCAGTGGCTGCGCAGGACCTCCAGCCCCATCACCTCGTACACGGCCAGCGCCATCGCGGCCGAGACCACGGCCATGGCCAGGGCGTGGACGACGGCCAGCCCGGCCGCCTGCCACAGGGCCGTGCCCAGCGACAGCGTGAGCCCCTCGGGCGTCGGGGCGCCCGCCCCCACGACGACGGGCGCCAGCATCAGCCCCGCGCCGGTGGTGGTGGACATGAGGAAGGACCACCAGGCGAGCTCCCAGAAGCCCAGGCGCATGCCCACCCAGCGGAAGTGGCGGCGGCGCCCCAGCAGGTAGACGCCGAAGCCCACGAGCAGCACGGCGACCACGCCGAGCGCCACGGCGTGGGTGACCGCCCCGGCGACCACTGCGGTCACCAGGGCGGTCGGCAGCACGGAGAGCTCGTGCCCCAGGGCGATCGGCACGATCGCCCCGAGCAGCGCCCGACGGCTGCGCTGCTGCAGCCCGAAGGAGACCGCGAAGAGCCACCCCATGCCGGGGTTCAGCCCGTGGAAGGCCCCGAGCCCGGCGCTGGCGAGCCAGTCACCGAGCCCGAGGTCCGCCGGGGCGTGCTCGTGGCCGCCGTGGGCCGGGAGCACGCCCGGGCTCGCGCCACCGGTCACCGGAAGCAGTACGAGTCGCTGGAGGAGTCGCCACCCTGCAGGCGCACCTGGTGCACCCGGTTGCCGCGGAAGTCCTCGCCGTGCGGGAAGAACGTCTCGTCCAGCACCATGCCGCCGTTCTCCGGGTCGACGTCGGCCTTCGCCATCCACGCACCCACGCCCTCGGGATACAGGTCGTCGTCCCAGGCGCCGTAGAGGCTGTTGGTCCAGTAAACGCGGCAGCCGTACGCGGCGCTCTGGGGGTCCAGGTCCACCACGGCCAGCGCGTTCGGCTGGTCCGCGCCGTCGAACTGGAAGGTGGCCACGTACGCCAGCGTCTCGGCGGGCGCGCGGGTGGCCATCGTGGGGGAGGGGTAGAAGGTCTCGTCAGGCTTCCACGAGGTGCGGGACACGCAGGTCATCATTGTGTGCTGAGGTGATTGACAGCATCACGAAGCGTCACATGCGAGGCTGGGTGTCCCCAACTCCCGCCGACCGGTGGGAGATCACAGTCCGGGAGGTCACCGTGCGGTCCATGCTCCGGGTCACCGAGGTCGACGTCTTCGCCACCGGCCCGTTCACCGGCAACGGGCTGGCCGTGGTGCACGGCGCCGACCACCTCACCGACGAGCAGCTGCAGGCCGTCGCCCGCTGGACCCAGTTCTCCGAGACGGCGTTCCTGCTGCGCCCCACCGTGCCGGGCGCCGACTACCGGGTGCGGATCCTCACCCCGGTGACCGAGTACGCGTTCGCGGGGCACCCCACGCTCGGGGCCGCCCACGCCTGGCTCGGGGCCGGAGGGGTGCCGGGGAGCCGCTCCGACGGCGGCACGGGCACCGTGGGAACTGGGGGCACTGCGGGAACGGTGGTGCAGGAGTGCGGCATCGGGCTGGTCACCGTGCGCCGCGACGGGGCGGGCGCGGAGGGGACGGAGGGCGCACCGGGCCGGACGGACCAGGCAGGTGCGCTGCTGTCCTTCGCCGCCCCGGAGCGCACCCGCACCGGCCCGTTGGCCCAGGACGACCTGGCCCGCGTCCTCGACGCGCTGGGGCTCACCGCCGCGGACGTCGTGGCCCACGCGTGGGGCAGCAACGGGCCGCAGTGGCGGATGGTGGAGCTCGCCGACGCCGAGGCGGTGCGGGCCGTGGGCGGATCGCTCGTGGGGACGGGTCTGCGCTGTGGCGTCGTCGGCGTCGAGACGGACCCGGGTGCCGGCGTCGCCTACGAGGTGCGCGCCTTCACCTCCCAGCACGAGGACGCCGTGACCGGCAGCCTGCAGGCCTCCGTGGCGCAGTGGATGCGGGAGCGTGGCCGGGTGCCGCGACGGTGGACGGCCGCGCAGGGTGGGTCCGTGGGTCGGGCCGGCCGGGTGGAGCTCCTGGACGACGGGCACGACGTGTGGGTGGGCGGTCGGTGCGCCACCCGGGTGAGCGGGACCCTACACCTGGGGTGAGGAACGGCCTCGGCCTGCCCCGTCTACGATGCGGCATGACGACAGCCACGTCCGACTGGAGACGGGACCGAGTGGGTTCCGCCCTGCGCGGTGAGAACCCCACGGTGCTGCGCCGCCTCCGGGCCGGCTTCGCCGTGATCGGGGACGTGCAGCACTTCCCCGGCTACTGCGTGCTCATCACCGACGACCCCACGGCCACGACGCTGACCGACCTGACCGTCGAGCGGCAGGAGGACTTCCTGGCCGATGCCGCGCTGCTGGCCCGCGCGGTGGAGCACGTGGTGCGCCGGCGCGACCCGGCCTACCGCCGCATCAACCTCGAGGTGCAGGGCAACACGGATGCCTTCCTGCACGCCCACGTCACACCCCGCTTCGCCTGGGAACCCGACCCCCTCGTCCGATGGCCCGCTGGTGTGACCTGGTGGGCGGGGGTCCCGGACGCCGCCTCGTGCGCTCTCGGAGCCGAGCACGACGGGCTGCGGGCGGAGATCACCGCTGCCCTGGACGCGGGCCTCGGCGACCGGCGCTGACCCCGCACCGCGGGCCCGGGGCCCGCGCCCCTCAGCCCCGGCGGTACTCCACCACCTCGAAGCCGTCGGCCGGGCGGCGGGAGATCTCGCGCCAGTCCGGGCCGATCTCGGGGAAGAACGTGTCGGCGTCCTGCGGGGCCTGGTGCACCTCGCTCACCACGAGGCGGTCCGCGTGCGGCAGCGCGTCGGCGAACACGCCCGCGCCCCCGAGGACGAACACCTCCCCGTCACCGGCCATGAGCAGCGCCTCGGCCCAGGTGCGGGCCACGAGCACCTCGGGGAAGCGGGGGCCGGCCTCCCGGTCGCACGGGTCCACCTGGCCGCCGGGCAGCCAGTCCCGGTCGCTGGTGAGCACCACGTGGCGGCGTCCGGGCAGCGGCCGCCCGAACGACTCGAACGTGCGCCGGCCCATCACCATCGTGCCGCCCATGGTGGTGTCCTTGAAGTGCTTGAGGTCGGCGGGCAGGTGCCACGGCAGCCCGCCGTCCCGGCCGATCGCCCCGTTCTCTCCCACGGCCACCACGAGCGTCAGCGTCTGGTCGAAGCCCCGCGTCATGAGCGGGGGCACGCGCTCGCCGAGCTCGTGGGCCTCGGCCAGGGCGGTGAGCACCTGGGCCTCGTGCGGCACGGTGCGCTCCGGCAGGGCGTCCAGCGGCCACCAGCGCAGGTCGGCGGCCTTGTCCGGCTCCTGCAGCGCGGGCTCCCCGGTCCAGCGGCGGGGACGCACGAAGACGTCGATCCGCTCCTCCAGCGGGGTGGAGATCGCCACGTGGCGGTGCAGCACGCTGACGGGCTCGAGGTCGTCGAGGTGCACCTCGATGCCGA
The DNA here is from genome assembly GCF_002847825.1 of Kytococcus schroeteri. Taxonomy (GTDB): domain Bacteria; phylum Actinomycetota; class Actinomycetes; order Actinomycetales; family Dermatophilaceae; genus Kytococcus; species Kytococcus schroeteri. The sequence goes on from NZ_PKIZ01000015.1 coordinate 48,916, forward strand.
GCTCCTCGGCCGCCTCACGGGTGGCGGTCTGCAGGAAGGACTCGCCGGCCTCCACGTGCCCGGCGGCACCGCAGGCCCACCACCCGTCCATGTACCCGGTGCCGCGGCGCAGCTGCAGGAGCACCTCGGTGCGGGGGCCGGGCTGGTCGGGGGCCTGGCGCAGCACCACGAGGTAGGTGGACGGGACGACCTGGAAGCGCGGGGAGGGCATGGGGGGAGTCTCGCAGGTGGGCCCCGCCGCGGGCGGCTGCCGGTGCGCCGACGGGCTCAGCCCGGGTCAGCCCCACGGCGGCGCTCAGACCGCGATGGGGGCGCTGATGGCCGGGTGCGGGTCGTACCCGTGGACGGTCACGTCCTCGAGGTCGAAGGCGTCCAGCTCCCGCACGGCGGGGTTGAGCTCCAGAGTCGGCAGCGCACGCGGCTCCCGGGCGAGCTGCGCGCGGGCCTGCTCGAGGTGGTTGGAGTACAGGTGCAGGTCGCCCATCGTGTGCACGAAGTCGCCGACCTCCAGGCCGGTGACGTGCGCGACCATGTGGGTGAGCAGCGCATAGCTGGCGATGTTGAAGGGGACGCCCAGGAAGAGGTCGGCGCTGCGCTGGTAGAGCTGGCAGCTCAGGCGGCCGTCGGCCACGTGGAACTGGAAGAGCGCGTGGCACGGCGGCAGGGCCATCTCGTCCACCTCGGCCGGGTTCCACGCGCTGACGACGTGGCGGCGCGAGGCCGGGTTCTCCCGGATGCTGCGGACCACCTTCGCGATCTGGTCGACGCTGCCGCCGTCGGGCGAGGGCCAGGAGCGCCACTGCGCGCCGTAGACCGGGCCGAGGTCACCGTTCTCGTCGGCCCACTCGTTCCAGATGTGGATGTCGCGCTCCTGCAGCCAGCGGACGTTGGTGTCCCCGCGCAGGAACCACAGCAGCTCGCCGACGACGCCCTTGCGGTAGATGCGCTTGGTGGTGACCAGCGGGAAGCCCTCGCGCAGGTCGTAGCGGGCCTGGCGGCCGAAGACGGCCAGGGTGCCGGTGCCGGTGCGGTCGTCGGTGGCGACGCCGTTCTCCAGCACGTCGCGGAGCAGGTCGAGGTACTGGCGCATGGGGGCAAAACTACCGAGGCTGGGCCCACCCGGGAACCGTGGGCCACCCGGCGCAGTAGGGTCCCGCACTGTGACCCGCAGCACCGATGCCGCCGCCCGCGACGCCGCCGTCCTCTGGCACCCGTACTCGCGCCGCTCCGGGGCCGTGCCGCCCCGCGAGGTGGTCGGCGCGCAGGGCTGCCGCCTGCACCTGGCCGACGGCTCCACCCCGCTGGACGCGATGTCCTCCTGGTGGTGCATGGTGCACGGCTACCGGCACCCGCGCCTGGACGCCGCGGTGCACGCGCAGGTGGACCGGTTCAGCCACGTGATGTTCGGCGGCCTCACCCACGCCCCGGCGGTGGAGCTGGCCGAGCGCCTCGTCGCCATGACCCCCGAGCCGCTGCGCCACGTCTTCCTCGCGGACTCCGGCTCGGTGTCCGTGGAGGTGGCCCTGAAGATCTGCGCCCAGGTGCAGCTGGGCCGCGGACGCACCGGCCGGCACCGCATGCTCACCGTGGCCGGCGGGTACCACGGCGACACCCTGGCGCCGATGGGGGTCTGCGACCCGGACAACGGCATGCACGCCATGTTCCGCGGGGTGCTCACCGAGCACGTGTTCGCCCCGCGCCCGCCGATCTGGGCGCCCACCTCCCTGGCGGCCGGCGCCGGGTGGGGCACGCAGGCGGCCAGCCCGTCGGCGGACGCCGCGCTGGCCTCCTGGGCCGCCGAGACCCGCCGCATCGCCGCCGAGCACGCGCACGAGCTGGCCGGCATCGTCGTGGAGCCCGTCCTGCAGGGGGCCGGGGGCATGCGTGCCTACGACCCGCGCGCCCTCCACGTGCTGCGCGAGATCGCCGACGAGCACGGCCTGGTGCTGGTCCTCGACGAGATCGCCACCGCCTTCGGGCGCACCGGTACGCTCTTCGGGGCCGACCACGCCGCGGGGGTGGACCCCGAGGGCCGCCCGGTGGTGCCGGACGTCCTGTGCGTGGGCAAGGCGCTCACCGGCGGGTACCTCAGCCTGGCGGCCGTTGTCGCCACCGACGAGGTGGCCGCCGCCGTCGACGCCACCGGCGCCCTGATGCACGGCCCCACCTTCATGGGCAACCCCCTGGCCTGCGCGGCGGCGAACGCCAGCCTCGACCTCCTGGCCGAGGGGGAGTGGCGCACGCAGGTGCCCTGCATCGAGGCGGGCCTGCAGCAGCACCTCGCCCCGGCGCTGGACCTGCCGACCGTCCGGGACGTGCGCGTGCTCGGGGCCGTCGGGGTGCTGGAGACGACCGCGCCGGTGGACCTTCCGGCCCTCACCGAGGCGGCCCTGCGCCGCGGCGTGTGGGTGCGCCCCTTCGGCACGCTCGTCTACACGATGCCGCCCTACGTCGCCACGCCCGAGGAGGTGGCCACCATCGCCACCGGCCTCGTCGAGGCCGTCTCCGAGACCGTCACCGAGGCCGGCCCCCGGTGAGCGCCTGGGAGCAGCACCTGCAGCGCGCCGCCGCCGTGCGGGAACGGCGCGACCTCGTGCGTCGGCCGCGTGCGCTGCCGCGGGGCGCCGTCGACCTCGCGGGCAACGACTACCTGGGCCTGGCCCGCCACCCGCGGGTGCTGGCCGGCGCCCGGGAGGCGCTGGAGCTCCACGGGGCGGGGGCCACCGCCAGCCGGCTGGTCACCGGCACCACCGCCGTGCACACGGCGCTGGAGGAGGCTCTCGCGGACTGGTGCGGCGCCGAGGCGGCCCTGGTCTTCTCCAGCGGCTACCTGGCCAACCTGGGCGTCGTCACGGCGCTCGCCGACCGCGGCACCACCCTCGTGGCCACCGACCGGATGCACGCCTCGGTGCACGATGCCGTGCGCCTGGCCCGCGGGCAGGAGCAGGTCGTCGCCCACGACGACCCGGTTGCGCTCGAGGCCGTGCTCGCGGCCAGCCGCTCCCCGCGGGCGCTCGTGCTCGTGGAGTCCGTGGACAGCGTCACCGGGGCCGTCGCGCCGCTCGCCGAGCTGGCCGCGGTCTGCGCCCGCCACGGCGCGCTCCTCGTGGTGGACGAGGCGCACGGCCTGGGCGTGCTCGGCGGAGGCCGGGGGCTGGTGGCGCACGCGGGCCTGGCCGGGAGGCCCGACGTGGTGCAGGTGGTCACCCTCTCCAAGGCCCTCGGGGCACAGGGCGGGGCGGTGCTCGGCCCGGCGGCGGTGGTGCGCCACGTGGCGGCCACGGCCCGGGCCTTCATCTACGACACGGCGCTCGCCCCCGCCCCGGCGGGTGCGGCCCTCTCCGCGCTCGGCGTCTTGGCCGACGAACCCGAGCGGGTGGAGCGGCTGCACCGGGTGCGCGACCGCCTGGCCGGTGCCCTGGGGGTCGAGGCACCGCCCGGGGCGGTGATGGCCCGACCCGCCCCGGACGCCGCCACGGCCCTGGCCTGGCAGGCCGCCTGCCAGGAGCAGGGGGTGGCCGTCGGGTGCTTCCGGCCGCCGTCGGTGCCAGATGGGGTCTCCCGCCTGCGGGTGACGGCCTCGGCAGGGCTGGACGACGCCGCGCTCGAGCGCGGTACGGCCGTCCTGGAGTCGGTCCTGGGGCCGGTGCCGGAGAGCGCGCTCGAGCGGGCGCTGCCGGAGGCGGGCGCATGAGCGGGCAGGCCCCGGGGGTGGTCCGTGTGGTGGTGGTGACAGGTACGGACACCGACGTGGGCAAGACCGTGGTCACCGCGGCGCTGTGCGCCCGGCTGCTGGCCGACGGGCAGCGGGTGCACCTGCACAAGCCCACCCAGACCGGCGTGGCCGCGGACGAGGAGGGCGACGTGCAGACCGTCCGGCGGATGCTCGGGGCGCCGGTCGGCCTCACCACCTCCGAGGGGGTGCGGCTGCCCGAGCCGCTGGCGCCGGCGACGGCGGCCCGGCGGGCGGGCGTGGAGGCCCCGACCGTGGCCCGGCACGCCGAGCAGGTCCGTGAACTGGCCCGTGCGCTGGCGCGGGAGACGGCCGGCGCGACCCTGGTGCTCGAGGGCGCCGGGGGCGTGCTGGTGGAGATGGACGCCGCCGGGGGAACCCTGCGCGACCTCGTGCGCGAGCTCGCCACCGGCACGCCGGATCACGAGGGGGGCGGTGACGCGCTGTCGGTGCAGGTGGTCGTCGTGGCGCGCGCCGGTCTGGGGACCCTCAACCACGCGGCGCTGACGGTCGAGGCCCTGCGTGGCCCGCTCGGCGAGCGGCTCCCGGCGCGCACGCTGGCCGGCCTCGTCGTGGGCGCCTCGAGCGAGGACCCGGGACTGGCCGAGCGGTGCAACGTGGAGGACCTGCCGCGCGTCACCGGCCTGCCGTTGCTGGGGTCGGTCCCCGCGGGGGCCGGGGACCTGTCGCCGGAGGACCTCGTCGCGGGGGCGGCCCGCTGGTTGGTGTGGCCGTGACCGGCTGCCCCGTCACCGGGCACCATGCGCCCGCTCTCCCGGTCGTCCCGCACCGCGGCGTGCCCACGGTGCTCGACCCCGCCCTGGGCGCCGCGGTGATGCTCGACCCCGCCACCTGGAGCCCGGCCGGCTCGATGGTGGCGCACCGTCCGCTGTGCCCCGCCGCCCTGCGGGTGCTGGCCCGGGCCGGCTTCGCGCTGCCCCCGGCCCTGGCCAACAACGACACCCCCTCCCACCCGGTGCTGCGTGGGGCGGTGGCACCGCTGCTGGCCGCCCGCCGGGTGCGGGCGTGGCGCCCCCGCATCGCCGCCCTGGCGCAGCAGGGCGCCGAGGAGGCCCTGGCGGCGGCCCGGCGCGACGGCGAGGTGGACCTCGCGGTGGTCGGACCCGGTCGGGTGCCGCTCGCGGTGATGACGGAGCTGCTCGGCATCGGTGAGGGGCTGCCGCACGACCTGCTGGCTCGCTCCGCCGCCCCGGCCCTCGAGCTGTTCTGGGGCGAGGCCGACGACTCCCGCCAGGTGGATCTCGCCGGCGCGTGCGCCGAGCTGTACCGGGCCATCCGGGTGGAGCTGCGGCGCGTCCGGGCGGCCGTGCCGGCCGTCGGTGGGGATGGCCCTGGGGACGGCACCGGGCCCTGGGCCGATGCCGGGGCCGAGGCCGACGGCCTGCTGGGCCGTCTGGTGCGGGCCGGGTGCGACGACCGGGTCGCGGCCTCGGCCGCCTTCTTCACGGTCGTGGCGGGCCACGAGACGACGCGCTGGCTGGTGGCGGGCGCCCTGGCGCGGGCCGCGGCGCAGCCGCACGCGTGGGCCCGGCTGGCCGCCGACCCCGGTGCGGCCACCGAGGAGGTGCTCGCGCACCACTCGTCCGTGCCCCGGTGGCGCCGGACCGCCACCACTGGGGCGACCCTGGGGGAAGGCCCCGGCGGCCCGGTGAGGGTGACCGCCGGCGACCCGGTGGCCGTCGAGCTCACCGGCGTGGGCCGCCCCGGGTCGTTCGCGTTCGGCGTCGGCCCGCACCGGTGCCTGGGCGGGGAGCTGGCCCGCGTGGAGACCGAGGAGATCCTGGCGGCCACCGCCCGGACCCTCGGGCCGGTCGAGCTCCGGTCGACCGGCCCGCGGGTGGACCTCTTCTCGTTCCAGTCGCCCGGCGCCGTGCGGGTCGCGCCCCTCCCGCTTGGGGCCTGAGGCGGTCGGGCGAGTACCGTGGACCCCGACGGACCCCGCGCCCGAGCGCAGGTCCCCCCTGATTTTCCTGCCCGAGCCACGGCATCGATGACCGGTGGCGGGCACCGTCCAGACCGATCGACACGAAGGATCCACGTGACGCCTCGTACCACCCTGCCCGAGCCCCCGAAGCTGCCCAAGAACGGCGTCCGCGTCGTCGCCCTGGGTGGCCTCGGTGAGGTCGGCCGCAACATGACCGTCATCGAGTACGGCGGCAAGCTGCTCATCGTCGACTGCGGCGTGCTCTTCCCGGACGACAGCCAGCAGCCCGGCGTCGACCTCATCCTCCCGGACTTCGAGTACCTCGACGACCGCTGGGACGACATCGTCGCCCTGGTGCTGACCCACGGCCACGAGGACCACATCGGCGCCGTGCCGTACCTGCTGCGCAACCGCCCCGACATCCCCGTGGTCGGCTCCAAGCTGACGCTCGCCCTGGTCGAGGCCAAGTGCAAGGAGCACAAGCTCACCCCGCGCACGATCACGGTGCGCGAGGACGACATCGAGAACTTCGGCAAGTTCGAGTGCGAGTTCGTGGCCGTCAACCACTCCATCCCGGACGCTCTCGCGGTGTTCATCCACACCCCCGGCGGCACGCTGCTGGTCACCGGTGACTTCAAGATGGACCAGCTGCCGCTGGACGGCCGGATCACCGACCTGCGGGCCTTCGCCCGCCTCGGCGAGGAGGGGGTGGACCTGTTCCTCACCGACTCCACGAACGCCGACGTGCCCGGCTTCACCACCCCGGAGCGCAACATCGCCCCGGCCATCGAGCGCGTCTTCGCGAAGTCCGAGAAGCGCATCATCGCGGCCTGCTTCAGCTCGCACGTGCACCGCGTGCAGCAGATCCTCGATGCCGCCGCGGCTACCGGGCGCAAGGTCGCCTTCGTGGGGCGCTCGATGATCCGCAACATGGGCATCGCCTCCGACCTGGGGTACCTCGACGTGCCGGACAACGTGCTGGTGGACGTGCGCAAGCTGGCCAAGCTCCCCCCGCACCAGGTGGTGCTCATCTGCACCGGCTCGCAGGGTGAGCCGATGGCCGCGCTGAGCCGTATGGCCAACCAGGACCACCAGATCGAGGTGGGCGAGGGCGACACCGTGCTGCTGGCCAGCTCGCTCATCCCCGGCAACGAGAAGTCGGTGTACAAGGTCATCAACGGCCTCATGAAGCTGGGCGCCAACGTGGTGCACAAGGGCAACGCGATGGTGCACGTCTCCGGCCACGCGAGCGCCGGTGAGCTGCTGTACGCCTACAACATCGTCAAGCCCAAGAACGTGCTGCCCGTGCACGGTGAGTGGCGCCACATGCTGGCCAACGCCGAGCTGGCCAAGCAGACCGGTGTGCCCGAGGAGAACGTCGTGGTGGCCGAGGACGGCGTGGTCGTCGACCTCGTGGACGGCAAGGCCTCGATCGTCGGCCAGGTGCCGGCCGCGCACGTCTACGTGGACGGCGGCAACGTCGGCACCTCTGACGAGGACCTGCTCAAGGAGCGCCGCATCCTGCGCGACGAGGGCTTCGTCTCCATCGTCGTGGTGCGCGACGCCGACACCGGCAAGATCATCTCCGGCCCGGACATCCACGCCCGCGGCGTGTCCGAGGGCGAGAAGATCCTGCAGCGCGCGGTGCCCAAGGTGGAGCAGGCCCTGGAGGAGGCCCGCCTGAAGGGCACCACGGACGTGCACCAGCTGCAGCAGGTCGTGCGCCGGGCGATGGGCGGGTACAT
>NZ_PKIZ01000015.1:56690-66950 GCF_002847825.1 Kytococcus schroeteri
CACCGCGCCCGGCACGGAGACGGTGCGCTTCATGATGCGCGGCACGATGAGGTAGTTCTCGATCTGCTGGTAGATGCCGTAGTAGGCCAGCACCACCAGCGCGGTCTGCGTCGAGTGCCCCAGGGCGATGGCGGCCACGAGCACCGCGCCGATGGTGGCGCCCACCATCGGGATGAGCCCGAGGAAGCCGACGAGCACCGCGAGCACGGCCGCGTAGGGGATCTGCAGCAGCGTCATCATGACCCAGCTGCACAGGCCGTTGATGGTGGCCACCATGAACTGCCCGGCGGCGTACCCGCCCACGCGCCGCATGATCTCCTCGGCCAGCTCCTCCACGCGCTCCCGGCGCGAGGCCGGCACGAGGGCGTACCCGGCGCGCTTGGTCTGCGGCAGCGTGGCCAGGAAGTACAGGGTGAGCACCAGCACCGTGAAGGCACCGAACGCCCCGGCGGCCAGCAGCCGGCCGGCGCCGAGCACCCCGCCGGTCACCTGGCTGGTGAGGTCTCCGGAGCTCACCCGCTTCTGCAGCTCGTTCTGGAAGCGGTCGGTGAGCTGGAAGTCGCGGTCGGCCTGCTGGATCCAGTCCTGCTCGAGGAAGCGCTGGGTGTAGGTGGGGGCGTCGTAGAGCAGGGCGGTGGACTCGTCCACGATGGGCGGCAGCACGAGCGCGCCGATGCCGGTGAACGCCACGAGCAGCCAGAGGAAGACCACCGCCACCGCCCCGCCGCGGCGCAGCCCGCGCAGCATGAGCTTTTCCACCAGCGGGTTGAGCGTGAGGGCGAGGAAGACCGAGACCACCAGCAGGGTGAGCACGAAGCCCAGCTGCCGGGCGGCCATCGCCATGGCCAGAGCGGTGAGCACGCCGAGCGTCGCCACGAAGCCCACGACGAAGGGTCGCTGGGCGTGGCGCGGGGCCTCGGGCGTGGGTGCGGTCACGGTGGTGGGGCGGGGCCGGTGGGGCGTCGCCGGCGGCCTCAGCGGCCCTCGGCCGACGGCTCGACGAGCTCCACCAGCACGCCCCCGGCGTCCTTGGGGTGGATGAAGTTCACGCGGCTGTTGCTCGTGCCGCGGCGGGCGTCGTCGTAGAGCAGGCGCAGGCCGCGCTCGCGCAGGGTGGCGCTCACGGCGTCGATGTCGTCCACGCGGTAGGCCACCTGCTGCATGCCCGGGCCCTTGGAGGCCAGGAACTTGGCGATGGTGGAGTCCGGGGTGAGCGGCGCCAGGAGCTGCACGTGGGAGTCGCCGATGCGCATCATGGCCTCGCGGACGCCCTGCTCCGGGTTCTCCTCGGTGTGCGCCAGCTCCATGCCCAGCACGTCGCGGTGGAAGGCGATCGCCTCGTCGAGGTCGGCGACGGCCAGCCCCACGTGGTCGATGGCGGTGAAGAGGCTCTCGGTGGAGGGAGTCGGCTGCATGGGCCACAGGGTAGTGGGGGCCACCGACGACCTGACAGCCCGGGCGTGGCGCGGGTCACACGGGCGTTAGGCTGCACCGCAGCGAGCACGCCGGACCGCCGGTCCGCGCGCGCCCCGACCCCGCCCGATCCCCTCGTCCCGTGGAGGAAGCATGTCCGACAACACCACCGTCATCGTCGCCGGAGCGCGCACCCCGATGGGTCGCATGCAGGGTGCGCTGGGCAGCCTCTCGGGCGCCGAGCTGGGCGGCGTGGCCATCAAGGCCGCCCTGGAGCGCGCCAAGGTCTCCCCGCAGGACGTGGACTACGTGGTGATGGGTCAGGTGCTGACCGCCGGCGCAGGCCAGATCCCCGCCCGCCAGGCCGCCGTGGCCGGTGGCGTGCCGATGGACGTGCCCGCGCTCACCATCAACAAGGTGTGCCTGTCCGGGCTCAACGCCATCGCAATGGCCGACCAGACCATCCGCGCCGGCGAGTTCTCCTGCGTGGTGGCCGGCGGCCAGGAGTCCATGACCAACGCCCCGCACCTGCTCCCGAAGTCGCGCGGCGGCTTCAAGTACGGCGACGTGACCCTCAAGGACCACATGGACCTCGACGGCCTGTGGGACGCTTTCACCGACCAGGCCATGGGCGGGCTGACGGAGTCCGCCAACACCGACGACCACAGTGGCGCCCTGACGCGCGAGGAGCAGGACGCCTTCTCCGCGCGCTCCCACCAGCGCGCCGCCGAGGCCGCCGGCAAGGGCGTCTTCGCCGAGGAGATCGCCCCGGTGAGCGTGCCGCAGCGCAAGGGCGACCCCGTCGAGGTGACCGCCGACGAGGGCATCCGCCCGGACACCACCACCGAGTCCCTGGCGACGCTGCGCCCGGCGTTCAGCAAGGACGGCACCATCACCGCCGGCAACGCCTCGCAGATCTCCGACGGCGCCTGCGCCGTGGTGGTCATGAAGAAGGCCGATGCCGAGGCCGCCGGCCTGGAGTGGCTGGCCGAGGTGGGCGCCCACGGCGTGGTCTCCGGCCCGGACTCCAGCCTGCAGATGCAGCCGGCCAACGCCATCCGCGCCGCGCTGGCCAAGGAGGGCCTGTCCGTGGAGGACGTTGACCTCTTCGAGATCAACGAGGCCTTCGCCGCCGTCGGCATCGCCAGCGCCCGCGATCTGGGCGTCAGCGAGGACAAGGTGAACGTCAACGGTGGCGCCATCGCCATGGGCCACCCCATCGGTGCCTCCGGTGCGCGCCTCGTGCTCACCCTGGCGCTGGAGCTCAAGCGCCGGGGTGGCGGGGTCGGCGTGGCCGCCCTGTGCGGTGGCGGCGGCCAGGGCGACGCGCTCGTCGTCCGCGTGCCCCGGGCCTGAGGGCGGGGCACGTGCTCGTCGCGTTCAGCGTCGCCCCGTCGTCCGGGGACCCCGACGGCGGGGTGAGCGAGGCCGTGGCGCGCGCGGTGAAGGTCGTGCGCGCCTCGGGCCTGCCCCACCGGACCGACGCCATGTTCACCACCCTCGAGGGGGAGTGGGACGAGTGCATGGCGGTGGTCAAGGAGTGCGTGGAGGTGCTGGCCGCCGAGTCGCCCCGCGTCTCGCTGGTGCTCAAGGCCGACGTGCGCCCCGGGTGGACCGGGCAGCTGGAGGCCAAGGTGGAGCGCGTGGAGCGGCACCTGGCCGACGGGGACGTCTGAGGGCAGCCGGGGCCGGGCCCGGCGGCGACTCGTAGGCTAGGGCCCAGACGGGGCGATGCAGCCCCCTGCCCGATCCCGACGCCCTTCCCAGGAGGAAGCATGACCTCCCAGCCCTTCCCGCGCGGTCTGCGCGGCGCCGTCGACCTGACCGGACTCAAGCAGCAGCAGGTGCAGCAGGCCACCGCCGCCGCGCGCGCCGGCGCCCAGCCCGGTGGTGCCCCCGCTGGTGCGGGCTCCGGCGCCCCGGCCGGCGGTGCCGCCGAGCCCGGCGCGACCCTGCCCGCCGGGGACGCCCGCGCCACCGTGGTGGCCGTGGACCTCGCCACCTTCGAGGAGGTCCTGCGCGACTCCATGACCGTGCCGGCGGTGCTGGTCCTGTGGAGCCCGCAGCAGCCCGGTGCGCTGGAGTACGTGCAGATGATGGAGCGCGTCGCGGTCTCCATGGAGGGTGCCTTCCGCCTGGCCACCGCCGACGTGGGTGCCCAGCCGGAGATGCTCCAGGCCTTCCAGATGCCGGAGCTGCCCGAGCCGTTCACCATCGCCATCCTCGGTGGGCAGCCGATGCCGCTGTACCCCGGTGCCCAGCCGGAGGACGAGGTGCGCGCGGTGATGCAGAACCTGCTGACCGCCGCTGCGGAGAACGGTGTGACGGGCCGCGCGATGCCGGGGGTCTCCGGCTCGGTGTCCGAGGGTGTGCAGGCCGGCGCGGGTGCCGAGGCGGCCCAGGAACCCGCGGAGCCCCTCTCGCCGCACCTGGAGGAGGCCTACGCCGCCATCGACGCCGGTGACTTCGATCGCGCCGTGGCGGCCTTCGACGCACGCCTGGCCGAGGAGCCGGGTGACGAGGAGGCGCGTCTGGGGCGTCAGCAGGTGGTGCTGCTGGCCCGGGCCGGGTCGCTGGACGCCACCGCCGTGCGCGAGGCCGCGGCCGCGAACCCCACCGACGTGCAGGCGCAGCTGCAGGCCGCGGACCTGGACATGCTCGGGGGCCACGTGGAGGACGCGTTCGAGCGCCTCATCGACACCGTCAAGGTGACGGCCGACGACGACCGCACCGCGGCCCGCGAGCGGCTGCTGGAGCTCTTCGAGATGGTCGGCTCGGCCGACCCGCGCGTGCGGACCGCGCGCAGCAAGCTCATGAGCGCGCTGTTCTGAGGGGGCGTGGGGCCCAGTGGGTCCTGTGCCGGCCGAGGGCCGTCGACTGCTGCGGTGGTCGGCGGCCCTCGGGTTCTCCCGGGCAGGGGTCACGCCGGGAGCAGTACAGATGTTGCACGTGAAATCGGGTGTGTGTATGATGGAGGCGTCGGCAGGGGAGCCGGCGCCGGACGTGGGCAGGACGACCGTCTCAGGGGGTGATGACGTGGCCACGGCTGTGGGGGAGGGGCCGCTGGGGGTGGTTCCCGGCATCGGCCGCGCAGGGCAGGCGGCAGCCGTCGCCCGGCGGGCAGCGGGCCTCGTGGGGGACCTGGAAGGCCTGCGCACCGGGTTGTGGGCGCTGGGGTCCGACGACCTCGCCGAGGTGGTGGGGGTGCTCGGGAGGCTGGTGCAGGCCGCGGAGGCGGCAATGGCGGGAGTGACCGCCGAGGCCGTGGACAGGGGAGTGGTCCGGTCCTCGCGTGCGGCCGGCACCACGGCGTGGGTGCGCCAGAACGCGGGGGTCACGGAGCCCGGGAGGGCACACGCCGTGGCCTCGGTGGCCGAGGCGACCCTGGAGCGGGGCACCGAGTCGTTGGCCGCGGCGGTCTGGGGTGGGGGAGTGAGCGTGGGGCACGCGCACACCATCCTCAGGGAGTCACGCAAGGTGCTGCCGGTGCTGCCCGGGGCTGACCGCAGCGAGGTGCTCGGGTACTACCTGCAGCGGGCCGGTGTGCTGGACGAGCCGGGGCGCGCGGGAACCACCCGGGAGGCGCTGCTGCAGCTCACCAGGGAGGTCGTGGCCCGGTTCGGGCAGGACGCCCTGGACCACGAGGACGAGCGGGCCAAGGAGTGCTCGTCGCTCACCGAACGGAGACTGCCCACGGGGTTGGTCCGGTTCCAGGTCGACCTCAACCAGCCCGATGCCGCCCGCTTCCGCCGGGCGGTGGACGGGCTCGCGGGGCCGCGGTCCCGTGTCACCGAGGACGGTCAGCGCGTGCGTGATCCGCGGTCGGCCGCGCGACGGCGGGCCGACGCATTGCTGGAGATCGTGGAGCGGGCCCAGGCGGCGGACACCTCCGCCACGGCCGGCGGGTGCGGGCTCGCCGGGTCCACCACCCTCATCGTGACGATGGACCACCGCACCCTGCAGGAGGGACTGGCACAACTCGCGCCCAGGCGGCGGGGATGGGGGCGCGGCCTGCCGGGGCCGGTGGCCGACGCGGGCCGTACGGCCTTCGGCACGACCACCCGTGGCGAGGTGCTCACCCCTGCCGAGCTGCGGCAGATGGCCTGCGACGCCGACCTCGTGCCGGCGGTGCTGGGCACGGATTCCGCGCCGCTCGAGCTCGGAAGGTCCGACCGCTTCGCCAGCGGGGCGCAGCGGGCGCACGCCGCACTCCGGGACGGCGGGTGCACCTTCCCCGGCTGCGACCGACCGCCGGAGTGGTGCCACGCCCACCACGTCGTGCACTGGGCCGACGGGGGGCCGACGGACGCGGACAACCTGGCACTGCTCTGCGAGAGGCACCACACGGTGGTGCACCGCGACGGCCTCACCGCCTCGCTCGAGGACGGGCGCTGGGTGTGGCCCGACGAGCGGGCCGGTCCCTGAGTCCGGAGAGGAGGCAGGGGTGGCCGGTCGGGCAGAGGAGTGGCTGGTCAGGCAGTGGAGCCTGGCCAGGTAGAGCGGCGGCTGGTCAGGTCGTGGGGCGGCCGGTCAGCCGGCCGTGCCCTCAGCGGGCCTGCTCGTCCCCACCTGCCTGCCCGTCCAGTGCCTCCCCGTCCGGGCCCTGTGGGTCGTCGGTCACCGGGACGAACCACACCGCACCCAGCGGCGGCACGCGCACCGCGGCCGAGGCGGGCAGCCCGTCGGCGGGCACCTCCTCGGCCACCACCTCGCCCGGGTTGCCCACACCGGAGCCGCCGTAGCGGGTGGCGTCGGTGCTGAGCACCTCGCGCCACCGGCCGGCGTGCGGCAGGCCGACGCGGAGGTCCTCGTGGGGTCCGTCGGAGAAGTTCACGACCACGGCCAGCGTGCCGCCCGGGGCCGCCGGGTCGTGGCCGGTGCGCAGGAAGCTGATGACCTGGCCCGCGGCGTTCTCGGAGTCGATCCAGCGGAAGCCGGCCGGGTCGTGGTCGAGCTGCCACAGGGCCGGCAGCTCGGCATACCGGGCGTTGAGGTCCTGCACGGTGGCGCGGACGCCGGCGCGCAGCGGGTCGCCGTCGATGTCGAAGTCCAGCGACGCGCCCTCGGCCCACTCGCGCGGCACGCCCAGCTCGGAGCCCATGAACAGCAGCTTCTTGCCCGGGTGCGCCCACATGAACGCCAGGTAGGCCCGCACGCCGGCGTACTTCTGCCAGGTGTCGCCGGGCATCTTGGTCACCAGCGAGCCCTTGCCGTGCACCACCTCGTCGTGGCTGAGGGGCAGCACGTACCGCTCGGAGTACGCGTACGCCATCGAGAAGGTGAGGTCCTGGTGGTGGAGACGCCGGACCTCGGGGTCCCGGGCCACGTACTCCAGCGAGTCGTGCATCCAGCCGGTGTTCCACTTCAGCGAGAAGCCCAGCCCGCCCTCGTAGGTGGGGGTGGTGACCCCCGGCCAGGCGGTGGACTCCTCGGCCACGGTGACGATGCCGGGGTGCAGCCGGTGGGCGGTGACGTTCACGTCCTGCAGCAGCTGCACGGCCTCGAGGTTCTCCCGGCCGCCGTACTGGTTGGGGGCCCACTCGCCGTCGGCGCGCGAGTGGTCCAGGTACAGCATCGAGGCCACCCCGTCCACGCGGATGCCGTCCACGTGGAACTCCTCCAGCCAGTACAGGACGTTGGCCACCAGGAAGTTGCGCACCTCGTTGCGGCCGTAGTCGAACACGTGGGTGCCCCAGTCGGGGTGGTCGCCGCGGCGGGGGTCGGGGTGCTCGTAGAGCGGCTGCCCGTCGAAGCGGGCCAGGGCCCACTCGTCCTTGGGGAAGTGGCCCGGCACCCAGTCCACGATGACGCCGATGCCGGCCGCGTGCAGCGCGTCCACGAGGTGGCGGAACTCGTCCGGCGTGCCGAAGCGCGCGGTGGGGGCGTAGTAGCCGGTCACCTGGTAGCCCCAGCTGGGCGCGTAGGGGTGCTCGGCCACGGGCAGCAGCTCCACGTGCGTGAAGCCGCACTCGCGCACGTGCTCCACCAGCTGCTCGGCCAGCTCGCGGTAGCCCAGGCCACGGCGCCACGAGCCGAGGTGCACCTCGTAGACCGACATCGGCCGGGCCAGGGGGTCCTGGGTGCCGCGCTGCGCCATCCACGCCTCGTCGGTCCAGCCGAAGTCCCGGGCGCTCGAGTCGTCCACCACCGATGCGGTGCTCGGCGGCACCTCGGCGCGGCGGGCCATCGGGTCGGCCTTGGTCACGGTGGTGCCCTCGGCGGTGGTGACCTGGAACATGTACCGCTCCCCGGCGCCGACGCCGGGCACGAACAGCTCCCACACACCGCTGTCGCCCAGGCGGCGCAGCGGGTGGGCGGTGCCGTCCCACTGGTTGAAGTCGCCCACCACGCGGACACCGCGGGCGTGGGGCGCCCACACGCTGAAGCCGACGCCCCGGGTGGTGCCCATCGGGCCCTCGACGCGTCGCAGGTGGGCGCCCAGCACGGTCCAGAGCCGCTCGTGGCGCCCCTCGCGCACCAGGTGCAGGTCCATCTCGTCGATGCCGGGCGGCTGGCGGTACCCGTCGTCCTGCAGCCGCGGCTCGGCGGCCTGCCCGCGGGTGCTCGCGGCCGGGCCAGGCAGGGGCCGTACCACCTCGAGGCGGTAGTCGGTGGGGGCGACCCCGGGCAGGTGCGCCCCGAAGATCCCCTCGGCCTGGTGGGTGAGCTCGTAGCGCGACTCGTCGGGCAGCACGGCCACCACGCGGCGGGCGCGGGGGCGCAGGGCACGGATGACCACGCCGTCGGCCACGGCGTGCAGGCCGAGCACCGCGTGCGGGTCGCTGCTGCGGCCCTGCACGATGCGCAACGCCTCCTCGCGACTCACCGTGGCGGGGTCGTCCTGGCCGGCGGCAGGGGAGGTGTCGCCGCCCGCGGGAGAGGCGTCACGGGGGCCGGTGGCCCCGGAGCCGAACGTGAAGCGCGTCGCACCGGCCCGGCGCGACCGGGTGGGGCCGGGCTCGTCCGCCTCGTCGGAGCGGGCGCGGACGTCGTCGGACCCCGGGCCGCTCACCCGGGAGCCGGGGGTGCCGTCCGCGACGGGGGAGGGGCCGTCGTCCCCCGACCCGCCCTCGCGCGCGTCGGCGGGCCCTGCGCTCGTCGTGCCCCCGGTGGCCCCACCGGGGGCCGTCGTCCGCTGCGTGACGGCCGGGCTGAGGGTGATGCCCAGCATCCGCTCCAGGGCACGCACCGGGATGGCCGCCCAGTCGGGGCGGGTGCGGCGCTCGTGCACGGCCTCGTAGAAGGCCTTGTCCACCTCGAGTGCCTCCAGCAGGGCGCGGGGCTCGGCCGCCCGGGCACCGGCCACGGAGGTGTACCCCTCCAGGAAGGCCTCGCGCACGCCCTGGGCCCAGGCGTCCAGCTCGGCGCGGCCCGCGGCGTCGAGCGGCGTGCCGGCGGCCTCGGCCTCGCGCACCCGGGCGCCGGCCACGTAGTCGATGGAGCGCAGCATCCCGGCCAGGTCGCGCAGGGCGAGGTCGGGGGCGCGGCGCTCGCGCACGGGGCGCATCGGCTCGCCCTCGAAGTCCACCACCACCCAGCCGCGGTCGGGCACCTCCAGCACCTGGCCCAGGTGCAGGTCGCCGTGCACGCGCTGAAGCAACGGCCAGTCCAGGGCCTCCAGGGCGTCGATGCGGGCGGTGGCCTCGGCGCGCAGCGGCTCCAGCTCGGGCACCTGCGCCAGGGCGTGGTCGAGCCGCGTGCGCATCCGGTCGGTCAGCTCGGTGCGGTGCACGGCGTCCACGGTCACGGTGCCCAGCGCCTCGGCCAGCTCGGAGTGCACCTGTGCCACGGTCTCACCCAGCCGGCGGGCCTTCTTGGCCATGCGCTTGCCCTTGCGGGCCGCCTTGTTGGCCACCGCCCAGGCGTCGGGGACGTCGCCGAGGTACTCGCTGGCGAAGGCCAGGTGGCCGGTGCGCTCCTCACCGGTCTCCGGGTCGGGCCAGGCGCCCTCCACCGAGCCCAGGGGCGTGGGGATGGAGGTGGACCCCCGCTTGGCCAGCTCCAGCTGCAGCTCGACGTCCGGGTTGGCGCCGGTCTGCACGACGCGGAACAGCTTGATGATGGCGGTCTCCCGCCGCGGGGCGTTGGGGCGTCCGCCGAGCGTGGTGACGATGATGGATGTGTTGGACTGGTGGTCGGGGGGCAGCACCCGGGAGCCGGTGACGATGTACGGCGGCTTGTGGGGGCGGCGGGCCTTGAGCTGGATGCCCTTCATGCGCACCGGGTCCTCGCCCCAGCTCGTCTCGCGCTGCGCCATCGCCATGATCGCGGCCGCGTAGGCGGGGTCGTGGGCCGCGTCGTGCACCGTGCCCAGCTCGTCGGGGTCGTCCGAGAGGCCCATGCTGGCCAGCGGCACCTGCCCGAGGTGGCCGCCGGTCACCTTCTCGTCGGCGTCCACGGCCGAGCGCACCGTCAGCGGCACCTGGTAGATCGTCGCGGGCACGGTGGCGCGGTCGGCCACGTACACGGTGGACAGGGCCACGGTGCGCCCCTGCGGGTCCACGACGTCGCCCATCCGCACCGTGCCGATGCGCTGCAGTCGCGGCACGTGCCCGCTCCCGGTGAACCACCGCTGCTGGGGGATCCACTCCTCGAGGAGGTGCTTGAGGCTCTTGGTCGTCATGCGTTCTGCTCCCCGGTGGTGTCGTGTGCGGTGGACGGACGGTAGCCGGTGGCGGAGGCGCGCCCCACGGCGGTCGGGCCGAGGTGGCCGCGGCAGTGGTCTCCGTGACCAGACTAGGGGCTCACGGGCGGGCCGGGCGCCGGTCCTAGGTGTTCTCGGTCAGGAGGTTGGTAGCAGCAGGACGGGCTTGAACGTGGGAGAACCTCCGGCTGGGATGTGGCTTG
>NZ_PKIZ01000150.1 GCF_002847825.1 Kytococcus schroeteri
CGATCCAGCCCAGATTCGTCGACGTCGAAAACCAGCAGCGCGGCACGCGCCACCTCGACGGTGATCTTTCCGTCGGCATTCACATCCGCGAAGTCGCGCACTCGGCGCAACAGTCGGTTGGCGATACGCGGGGTTCCGCGGGAACGGGAGGCAATCTCCGCTGCGGCGTCACCAGTAATGTCAACTCCCAAGATGCCTGCAGCACGCGTGACGACCCGGGTCAGGTCGGCGATGTCGTAGAACTCCATCTGGGCGGTGAAGCCAAAGCGGTCGCGCAGCGGGCCGGTCAGCATGCCCGCGCGGGTGGTG
>NZ_PKIZ01000151.1 GCF_002847825.1 Kytococcus schroeteri
TCAGCAGGTTACCGTTCGTCAGGTCGTTCGTGCCCTTCAGCAGAGTACGCTCGCGGGCGATCTCGTCGGAGGACATCATCGTGTCCTGCGCCTGGTTCGGGCCCAGCGTCTGCGTGCCCGTCGGCAGCACCCGTACGTTGATCTTTCCGTAGTTATCCGGGTCGGAGCCCACAGACATGTGGGCTGCCAGGAACTCACGGCGCAGGCCACGGAACGGGGTAATCAGCTGGAAGGAGGGCTTGTTCGTCTCCGGGTCGGAAGCCACCACGTAGTACGGCGGCTGCGCGTTGTCCTGGCGGTCCTGCGGGG
>NZ_PKIZ01000152.1 GCF_002847825.1 Kytococcus schroeteri
ACCCGCCACGATGAACAGCACGTTCTTCGTATCGAACTGGATGAACTCCTGGTTCGGGTGCTTGCGGCCGCCCTGCGGCGGAACGGCGGCAACGGTTCCTTCCAGGATCTTCAGCAGGGCCTGCTGCACGCCCTCGCCGGACACGTCGCGGGTGATGGACGGGTTTTCCGACTTGCGGGAGATCTTGTCCACTTCGTCGACGTAGATGATGCCGCGCTGAGCCTTCGCCACGTCAAAGTCGGCGGCCTGGAGAAGCTTCAGCAAGATATTCTCTACGTCTTCACCGACGTAGCCGGCTTCGGTCAAACT
>NZ_PKIZ01000153.1 GCF_002847825.1 Kytococcus schroeteri
GCCGGAGTAGTCCACACGCTTACCCAGCAGGTTCTGGCGGAAGCGGCCCTGCTTACCCTTCAGCAGGTCAGACAGGGACTTCAGCGGACGGTTGCCCGGGCCGGTAACCGGACGGCCGCGACGACCGTTGTCGAACAGTGCGTCGACGGACTCCTGCAGCATGCGCTTCTCGTTGTTCACGATGATCTCGGGTGCGCCGAGGTCCAGCATGCGCTTCAGTCGGTTGTTGCGGTTGATAACGCGACGGTACAGATCGTTCAGGTCGGAGGTCGCAAAGCGGCCACCGTCCAGCTGCACCATCGGACGCAG
>NZ_PKIZ01000154.1 GCF_002847825.1 Kytococcus schroeteri
TACTTCGTGTCCAAGGCCAACTCTGGCGGCAATTGGCCGTCCGAGCCCACCGAGCTGAACGTGCCCTTCGCGGCAACGATTACGGTCATCCTGATCAGTTCTTCGTTCACTGCTCAGTGGGGCGTCTTCGCAGCGGAGAGGGGTGACGTCTTCGCGCTACGCAAGTGGTACGCACTGTCCGCGCTGCTGGGAACTATCTTCCTCATCGGCCAGGGCTACGATCGCAATTCCATTGACTAACAAATAAGGGAACAAGATGGATATCAACTCCACCAACGCAACCACGGAGCAAGCCTCCAGTGGTTCGA
>NZ_PKIZ01000155.1 GCF_002847825.1 Kytococcus schroeteri
TGCGGAATCGTCCAGCTCTACGCGGGAGTCCTTGGCCAGCTCCGGGACGATGTAGTGGTAGTTCGTGTCGAACCACTTCGTCATTGCGGAGGCCGGCAGCTCCTTGGTGCCGCGGGCGGCGGCGAAGTAGCGGTCGATGAAGCGCGGCAGGCCGTCGTTGTCGTGATCCGCGATGTCGGCGACGCGCTCGGGCAGCAGTCCCAGCAGGGCGGTAGTGTCCAGCACTGCGTCGTAGAAGGAGCGGCCAGAGAAAGCCGCGGAATCCAGGCCAGCGGCCAGCAGCTCGTCGGTGTAGTCGTTGACCAGGC
>NZ_PKIZ01000156.1 GCF_002847825.1 Kytococcus schroeteri
GCCAGCTCGTAGGCGATGCCAACGCTGCCCTTGGCATCCTTGGCAGAGCCTTCGCCGCCCAGGTTGACGCTGGTGGTCTCCGTGCGGTCACCCTTGATGCTGATGGAGATGGTCTGAGTCTTGGACAGCTCCTGCGTCAGCGGGATGGTGTTCTTCGACTGGTTGGTGGCAGAGATGGTGCCAGCCGGGGTGAACTTGTCGTCGACCTTGTAGACGACGGTGCGGTAGTCCTCACCGGAGTTGCATACCGGGTGCGGGTTCAGGATGTTGGCCTTGATGTGGTCACTACCGTGGGTGGTGTTCACGAT
>NZ_PKIZ01000157.1 GCF_002847825.1 Kytococcus schroeteri
CTCCGTCCGCCACTTCCCCGTCGGCCACATCGCTGGCCGCGTCAGACCAGTCGAGGCGCGTACCCACGTACTCCAGGTAGGACTGCACGTTGCGCTTCGTCTCTTCCACGGAGTCGCCTCCGAACTTCTTCAGTACTGCGCGAGCCAGCACCAGGGCAACCATGGTTTCGGCCACCACACCGGCAGCCGGCACGGCGCACACGTCGGAGCGCTGGTGGATGCCGGTGGCGGCCTCGCCCGTGGCCATGTCCACGGTCTTCAGTGCACGCGGAACGGTACTGATCGGCTTCATAGCGGCGCGGACGCGC
>NZ_PKIZ01000158.1 GCF_002847825.1 Kytococcus schroeteri
GGAGCGGTGAGTTTTTCATTGGGGGTTGGGCGTGGCAGCGGCGGGATGTCGCTAGGGAGATCACTTCGTAGCTCGCTAGTGAGCCCGATGATGAGCCGACCGCTAGCTGTTTTAGCACCCCTGAAAGAGGGTGGTATGCGCTATTGGTGGGGGAGAAATTGCAGGTCGCGAGAGTTTACCCAAAGTTCACGTGGGCTAGAGTTACGCATTTGGGGAATGGGGGATTTTTTAAAAATTTCTACAGCAAAAGGGTTGGCGATTCTTATTTTTTAAGGAAAGGGAAATTCGGGCGGGGCGACAGTTGCGT
>NZ_PKIZ01000159.1 GCF_002847825.1 Kytococcus schroeteri
CTTCTGGCGCACATCGGATGCGCGGAGCATACGTGCTGCGGCCGATGAGGTGCCGAAAACCGCCGCCAACTTGTTTGCCGCCATTGCCGAGGCTTCGGGGGTCGCGGGTGCGATGATCAAAATGAGGGGGATGAGGACGAGACCACCGCCGCCGACGATGGCATCAATCAGGCCAGCGACGAAGGATCCCACTGCGAGGACTGATAACGCCTCGACGGAAAGGTCGGCCAACAATTTTAGAACTGATCGGGAGTGTTGACCAGCATGTGTGCAACTCGCTCCATGTGTTCCCACATGGCTGCGCGGT
>NZ_PKIZ01000016.1 GCF_002847825.1 Kytococcus schroeteri
CTTCTGGTCGGGTCGGTGTAGGAACCCCCATCATCAGGGGACCTCGACCCCTACCTCGACCCGGTCACACCACCACTGCTACACCCTCAGATCGGAAGAGCCACTTGTCATCAGAGGGACAGGCCGTTCAGCCGGAGCCGTGACCGAGGGCGGTGCCTCCGCGTGACGTGGCTCGACCATTGGCGCACATGCGGCATGGGCGCCGACAGGGGCCGCCGCCCATGCCGCTACTACAGCCAGCGCAGCAAACAACTTTGTTCTCATGAGTGATCATCCTTCTCATTCCGTTGTGTGCAGAGGGGGACCCCTCCCTCACGAGTCTAGCCACGAGCAAGCCCTGACGCGTAACGATCTGATAACGACGAGGATTGTGATGGGTCACCCTAGGGGTGGCCCGCACCGGAGACTTCTTTGCGACCGGCGCTAAAAGAGTCCTCACGAATCACGTTCTCTCATCTTGGTCTTGGCAGCATCGTCCTGACGGCGCCCCATGAACAGGCGATGATCGTCAGGTCACGTTGGACCACGACCAAGATCCGACGTGAAGCGGGGATGGTTCGACGCCCTGGCCGCCGACGGGAGCGACATCGACCCACTGCAGCAACGCCCCTGGGGCGACCACGACGGTCAGGTCACCGACCGGTACGGGGTGCGCTGGCTCATCGGGTTCCAGGGCTGACGACCGCTCCGCCCACGCCCGGTGCATGGTGAGGCCCCACGGAGTGCGACTCCGCGAGGCCTCACCATGCATCCACAGGGCTCAGCCCAGCTTCACGTTGACCTGCTTGATCTGGGTGAAGCCCTCGAGCATGCCCTCCAGGGAGGCCTCACGGCCCACACCGGACTCCTTCATGCCGCCGTAGGACTGGCCGGGGATCTGCCCGCCGCCCTGGTTGACTTGCACCCAGCCGGAGTCGATGCGGTGCGCGGTGGTGAGCGCGTCGTCGAGGTTCTTGCTGAACACGTACGCGGCCAGACCGTAGTGCGAGTCGTTGGCCATGGCCACCACCTCGTCCACGTCCTTCCACGTGATGACGCTGAGCAGCGGGCCGAAGACCTCCTCGCGGGCCACGCGCCAGGACGGGTCCACCTGGCTGATGATGATGGGCGCGTGGAAGAAGCCCGGCTCGCCGACCTGCAGGTCCTCCCGGCCGTCGTACTCCACCTTGACGCCGTCCTCGGCCAGGGCCTCGTCGATGAAGCCCTGCACGCGGTCGTACTGCTTGGCGTTGATGATGCAGCCGATGTCGGACGCCTCGTCGCGCGGGTCGCCCACCGTCATCGCGCGGGTGCGCTCCACCATCTTGGCGAGGAACTCCTCGGCGATGTCCTCGTGCAGGAACACCCGCGAACCCGTGGTGCAGGACTGGCTCTGGCGCGCGAAGCGGGTGGCCAGCATCACCTGGTCCACGACCTCGTCGGTGCAGGAGTCCGGGAACACGATGCACGGCGACTTGCCGCCCAGCTCCAGCGAGAGGTGCGCCATGCGGTTGGCCGCCTTGCCGCCCACCATCTTGCCCACCAGCGAGGAGCCGGTGAACGAGACCTTGTCGACGCCCGGGTGGGTGACCAGGGCCTCGCCGATCTCCGCGCCGTAGCCGGTGACCACGTTGAGCACACCCGCGGGCAGGAACTCGGCGCACACCTCGGCCATCTTGAGGATGGTCAGCGGGGCGTCCTCGGCCGCCTTGAGCACGATGGTGTTGCCCGCCGCCAGAGCGGCCGGGGTCTTGAACGCGGCGATGAGCAGCGGCGAGTTCCACGGCAGGATGCCGGCCACCACACCCAGCGGCACGCGCTGGGTGTACTGGAGGGAGCCGTCGCCGCCGGGCAGCGTGACGCCCTTGACCTCCCCGGCCACACCGGCGAAGTAGCGGAAGAGCGCCACCAGCGTGGCGGCCTCCGGGCGGGCCTGGGTGCGGATGGCGTTACCAGTGTCCAGGGCGGTCAGCTGGGCCAGATCCTCACTGGCGGCCTCGAGCGCGTCGGCGCACTTCAGCAGGGCCTTCTGGCGCTCGGCGGAGGGCAGGGCCGCCCACGCGGGGAAGGCCGCACGGGCCGCCTCGACCGCGCGGTCGGCATCGGCCTGCTGGGCACGCGGCGTGGTGGCGATGGTGACAGTGCGGTCGATGGGGGTGATGACGTCCACCGTGGCGCCGTCCACGGCATCGACCCACTCGCCGCCGATGAACATCTTGTACGGGGTGACCTCGAGGGTGGAGAGGTCCTGCAGCTCGGCCATGGGAGCTCCTTCCGCGGGCTCGGCCCGCCGGTCGCCGGGGTGTGACGTGCGTCGCAGGGAAGTGTGGCAGAGGCACCCACGGCGCCTGTCGCGGGGCCGGGCGGCCGGCGTGGGAGCGCGCCACGTAGCGTGACCCGCGACACAGACCGTCCCCCAGCACCCAGGAGGCACTCCGTGACCGGCTCACTGCAGGGCATCACCGTCATCGACCTGACCCGGGCCCTGGCCGGCCCGCACGCCGCGCAGATGCTCGGCGACCAGGGTGCGCGGGTCATCAAGGTGGAGACCCCCGGCACCGGCGACGACACGCGCTCGTGGGGCCCGCCGTTCGTGGGCGGCGAGGAGCACATCAGCACGTACTACCTCTCGTGCAACCGCAACAAGCAGTCCGTGGCGCTGAACCTCAAGGACGAGGCCGACAAGGCCGTGCTGGAGGGCATGGTGCGCAAGGCCGACGTGCTCATGGAGAACTTCCGCACCGGGGTGATGGACCGCCTGGGCTTCTCGATGGAGCGGCTACTGGAGCTCAACCCACGGCTGGTGGTGCTGAGCATCAGCGGGTTCGGCCACGACGGCCCCGAGGGCGGGCGGCCGGGCTACGACCAGATCGCGCAGGGCGAGGCCGGGCTCATGAGCCTCACCGGGTCCGGGCCGGACGACCCGCAGCGCGTCGGTACCCCCATCGGCGACCTGCTGGCCGGCATCCACGGCGCCTACGGCGTGATGACGGCACTGTTCGAGCGGGAGCGGACCGGCCGCGGGCAGGTGGTGCGCACCTCGCTGCTGGCCAGCATCGTGGGGGTGCACGCCTTCCAGGGCACGCGCTGGACCGTCGGTCGCGAGGTGCCCGCGGCGCAGGGCAACCACCACCCGAGCATCACCCCGTACGGCCTGTTCCGCTGCAAGGACGGTGCGGTGCAGATCAGCTGCGGCAACGAGAACCTGTGGCAGAAGCTGTGCGCCGAGTTCGGGCTCGACCCGGCCGCCGAGGGCATGGCCACCAACGCCGAGCGCAACGCGCACCGCCCGGCCGTCATCGAGGCGGTGGAGGCAGCGTTCGCCGAGCACACCGGCGAGGAGCTGCTGACCCGCCTGGGCGCGGCGGGCGTGCCCAGCGGCAAGGTGCGCACGCTGGACGAGGTGTACGCCTGGGAGCAGACCCGCTCGCAGGGCCTGGTGGCCACCGTGGACCACCCGGTGCTGGGCGAGGTGGAGCTGCCCGGCCCGCCGCTGCGCTTCTTCGACGTCACCGGCGAGGGCGAGGCGCGTCGCGAGGTGGAGACCACGTGGACCACGCACACCGCACCCCCGGCCCTGGACGCCGACGCCGAGGCCGTGCGCGCCTGGGCCCTGGAGTGCTGAGCGTCAGGCAGGCAGGACCCGCACACCGCGCTCCACGGCCACCTGGGCGAGCCGTCGGTCGAAGGTGACCAGTGGCTCGCCCTGCCGTTCGGCGCACTGGAGCACCACACAGTCCGGCATCCGCAGGCCCGACTCGGCGCGCAGCCGCGCGAGCGCCATCGGGTCGCCCGCCGCAGGCGCCATCTCGACCCCCAGCTCGTCGAGGACGGCCGCCGCGCGGGCCGCGGTGCCGGCCCGAGCGTGGGCCACGAACGCCTCGGCGAGGGTCAGCTCCGGCATCCGCAGCGGCTCACCAGCCGCCTCGGCCAGGACGTCCACGGCGTCGGCGTGGTGGGCGCCCTCCGCATTGAGGGCAGCGATGACCACGTTGGCGTCGAGGATCACTCCGGCCACTCCGCATCGCGCTGGGTCCTGAGCCGGCTGCTGTCCCCCACCCCGGCCAGGTGACCGCCGGCGACCTCCAGCAGGCGTCGCCGCCGCTCGGCCTCCACCCCCTCGTCCACCGCGAGGCGGCGCCCGCCCTCCACCGCCAGACGCGCCACGAGCTGCCCGCGGGACAGGTCCGGCCAGCGGCGGGCGGCGTGGTCGAGGGCCTGACCGAGCTCGTCGGACTCGGTGACGAGGTGGCGCGGACGTGTGGTGGGCATGCCCTCAGGGTATCCCCAGGGACGTCGGTGTAACACCCAGCATCCACAGGTTCCCCGGCTGAGCAGGCGGGGCTCCGGGGCAGGCCGGTCGGCGTGATGGGATGGGGAGCACACCCCCTCGATCCCAAGGAGTCGCCATGCGTGCACTGGCCAAGACCGAGCCCGGACCCGGGCTGCAGCTCATCGACGCCCCGGAGCCCACCACCGGCCCCGGTCAGGTGAAGATCCGGGTGGAGCGCGCCGGCCTGTGCGGCACGGACCTGCACCTGGAGGGCTGGGACGAGTGGGCCGAGGGCGCCATGAACCTGCCCCAGGTGATCGGTCACGAGTTCTACGGCGAGATCGTGGAGTTGGGCGACGGCGTGGAGGCCCGCGGCGACCTGAAGGTCGGCGACAAGGTCTCCGGCGAGGGCCACATCGTCTGCGGCGTGTGCCGCAACTGCCGGGCCGGCGCGCGCCACCTGTGCCGCAACACCATCGGCGTGGGGGTGAACCGCGACGGCGCGTTCGCCGACTACGTGGTGATCCCCGCCGACAACGCGTGGGTGCAGCCCGAGTGGGTGGACGCCGACCTGGGTGCCCTGTTCGACCCGCTGGGCAACGCCGTGCACACCGCCCTGAAGTTCCCGCTGGCCGCCGAGGACGTGCTCGTGACCGGCTCCGGCCCCATCGGCGTGATGGCGGTGGCCGTGGCCCAGGCCGTGGGCGCCCGCTACGTGGTGGCCACCGACATCAGCGACGAGCGCCTGGAGCTGGCCAAGGCGGCCGGTGCCGACCGCGTGGTGAACGTGTCGCACGAGCGCATCGCCGACGCGATGAAGCCGCTGGGCATGAAGGAGGGCTTCGACGTCTGTCTGGAGATGTCCGGCTTCGGCTCGGCCGTGCAGGAGGCCATCGACACGATGAACCACGGCGGCCGCATCGCGATGCTGGGCCTGCCGGGTACCGGCTACGAGGTGGACTGGGGCAAGGTCATCACCCACATGCTCACCCTGCAGGGCATCTACGGCCGCGAGATGTTCGAGACCTGGTACAAGATGACCCAGCTGCTGCAGGACAACGAGCAGCTGGTGACCGCCGTGCGCAGCGTGGTGACCCACAAGTTCGCCGCCGAGGACTGGCAGGAGGCCTTCGCCACCGCCCGCTCGGGCAAGTGCGGCAAGGTCCTGCTGGACTGGAGCTGAGCCGTGGCGCTGCGCATCGCGAGCTTCAACGTCAACGGCATCCGGGCCTGCCAGAAGCGCGGCTTCGAGGGGTGGCTGGAACGCCGCGACCCCGACGTGGTGGCGCTGCAGGAGGT
This sequence comes from Kytococcus schroeteri, assembly GCF_002847825.1. Taxonomy (GTDB): domain Bacteria; phylum Actinomycetota; class Actinomycetes; order Actinomycetales; family Dermatophilaceae; genus Kytococcus; species Kytococcus schroeteri. Next base: position 5,552 of record NZ_PKIZ01000016.1, read on the forward strand.
GCGCTGCCCGGTCGCCCAGCTGCCGTTGGAGGTGTTCGGCGACCGGTACCTGACCTACGACGCCGGCACCGCCGCCGGCCGCAACGGCGTGGCCCTGCTGACGCGGGTGCGTCCGGCCGCCGTGCGCACCTTCGGCGAGCCCGTGCTGCAGCGCGCCCCGGGTGAGGACCACGTGGACCTCGTGCCGGCCGATGCCGGGCCCACCCTGCCGCGGGAGCTCAAGGAGTTCGCCGGCGAGGGCCGGTACGTGGAAGTGGACCTGGCCGACGCGCCGCTGACGGTGGCCTCGCTCTACCTGCCCAAGGGCGGCCTGCCGGCGGACCTGCAGGAGAAGATGGCCGGCCGCATGCGCGAGGAGCCCGACGGCGGTGCCAAGTACGAGCGCAAGATGCGCTTCCTGGCCGGGTTCGCCAAGCAGCTGGACCGCTCCCGGAGGGCCGCGAAGGCCGCCGGGCGCGAGTTCCTGGTGATGGGCGACTTCAACGTGGCCCACGAGAAGCTCGACGTGAGGAACTGGCGGGGCAACAAGAACTCCGAGGGCTTCCTGCCCGAGGAGCGCGAGTGGTTCGGCTCGATCCTCTCGCCGCGCACCCTCGTGGACGTGGTGCGCTCGAAGCACCCGGACACCGAGGGCCCGTACGCGTGGTGGTCGTGGATGGGGCAGGCCTTCGAGCGCGACACCGGGTGGCGCATCGACTACCACCTGGCCTCCCCCGCCCTGGCCCGTGCCGCCGTGACCGCGGGTGTGGACAAGGAGCCCAGCCGCGCGGAGCGGCTCAGCGACCACGCGCCGGTGGTCGTGGACTACGAGCTCTGAGGGGCACCCACCGGGCGCGCGACCGCAGGGGCACCCCACCGGGCACGACGAAGGGGGCCGGCCACCACCAGGTGACTGGCCCCCTCTCGCGTGCGCTGCGTCAGGCCTTGGGGAAGGCGGGCAGCTCGACGCCGGTCATGCGCTCGACCATGCGCACCACCTGGCAGGAGTAGCCGTACTCGTTGTCGTACCAGACGTAGACCACGACGCGCTCGTCGCCGCCGGCGATGGTGGCGCGGCCGTCCACGGTGCCGGCGTGGGTGTCGCCCACGAGGTCGGTGGAGACGACCTCGGGGTGGTCCACGTAGCCGATGGCGTCGGCCAGCGGGCCGGAGGCGGCGGCGTCCTGCAGGACCTTGTTGAGGGTCTCGCGGTCCACGGCCTTGCCGAGGGTCAGGTTGAGCACGGCCATGGACACGTCCGGGGTGGGGACGCGGATGGCGTTGCCGGACAGCTTGCCCTTGAGCTCCGGCAGGGCCTTGGCCACGGCCTTGGCGGCACCGGTCTCGGTGAGCACCATGTTCATGGCGGCGGCGCGGCCACGGCGGTCGGCCTTGTGGTAGTTGTCCATGAGGTTCTGGTCGTTGGTGTAGCTGTGGATGGTCTCCACGTGGCCACCGACGATGCCGTACTCGTCGGCCAGGACCTTGAGCACCGGGGTGATGGCGTTGGTGGTGCAGGAGGCGGCGGACACGATCTCGGCGTCGCCGATCATCTCGTCGTTCACGCCGGTCACGACGTTCACCATGTCGCCCTTGCCCGGGGCGGTCAGCACGACGCGCTTGACGCCCTTGGACTGCAGGTGCTGCGAGAGGCCCTCGGCGTCGCGCCACACACCGGTGTTGTCGATGACGACGGCGTCGGTGATGCCGTGGGCGGTGTAGTCCACCTCGGCCGGGGAGTTGGAGTAGATGACCTTGACGGCGGTGCCGTTGAGGTGCAGCGTCTCGGCAGCCTCGTCGACCTCGACGGTGCCGTCGAAGGGGCCGTGCACGGAGTCGACGCGGAAGTTGTCGGCGCGCTTGACCAGGTCGTTCGCGGCCTTGCCCTTGCGCACGACGACGGCGCGCAGCTGCAGGCCGGTGCCGTGGTCCTGGCCCACGAGGATGCGGGCCAGCAGGCGGCCGATGCGGCCGAAGCCGTAGAGCACGACGTCCTGGGTCTTCTTCTCGCCACCGGCCTGGCCGGCGACCTCGGACAGCTGCTCACGCAGGAAGCCCTCGAGGTCGGAGGAGCCGGAGTCCTTGTACGCCTTCTGCAGGGCCACGACGTCGAGCACGGAGGCGCCGGCCTCGATGCCCTCGACGGCCTGGAGCAGGGCGAGGGTCTCGGTGACGTCGGCACCCTCACCGGCCTCGGCGTGGGCGCCGAGGATGCCGGTGGCGCTCTGACGGGCCAGGGAACGGCCGTTCACGCGGGCGTCCACACCGTTCGTGCGGGCCAGGCGCCCGGCGACGGGGACCAGGTCCTCCGCCGCGCCCTCCTGGGCGGCCCACTTCTGCTGGTGCTCGGATGCGCTGTTGGTCACGTCGTGTCCCGTCCTTCGTGGTGCGAGTGTGGTCAACCGGCCGCGCCCGTGTGGTGGCGGCCACCGGCGATCCTACCGACCCCCGTACCGGCTCCCCCGGCCCGACACAGCCCGCAGTGCGGGGCCAGAATGGGGCGCATGATCCTCATCAACGTGAAGTTCCCCGTCAAGCCCGAGCACGCCGACGACTGGCCGGAGATCAGCCGCCCGTTCACCGAGGCCACGCGTGCCGAGCCGGGCAACAAGTGGTTCGAGTGGTCGCGCAGCGTGGAGGACCCGAACACCTACGTGCTCATCGAGGCGTTCACCGACGAGGGCGCCGAGCCGCACGTGAACTCCGAGCACTTCAAGCAGATGCAGGCCGAGTTCCCGCAGTACCTCGCCGCGACCCCGCAGATCGTCAGCGAGCAGGTGGAGTCCGAGGGCTGGGGCCCCATGGGCGAGATCCAGGTGGACTGAGCGCCACCCCCATCGCCAAGGAGCGGCACGCCGGCACTCGGTGTGCCGCTCCTTGCGCACGAGCCCCGCCGCCCGGTGGACGCGAGCGCGTGACCGAGGACGCGCACCCGGATTGTGAATGTTCATGCCATGCCATGTAAGGTCATGCGTCATGACCCGCCACTTCCTCCGCGACGACGACCTCACCCCGGCCGAGCAGGCCGAGGTGCTGGCCCTCGCCGCGACCCTGAAGGCAGACCCCTTCGGACCCAAGCCGCTCGCGGGCCCGGTGACCGTCGCGACCATCTACGACCGACCCACCCTCCGTACGCAGCTGTCCTTCGCAGCCGGCGTCGCGGAGCTGGGCGGCCACGAGTTCGCCATCGACGCCGGACTGGCCGCCGCCGGAACCCGCGAGTCCATCGCGGACGTGGCCCGCGTCATCGGACGTCAGGCCGGCGCGATGGTGTGGCGCACGCCAATGCAGGCCGACGTGGAGGAGATGGCCCGGTACGCCGGCGTGCCGGTGGTCAACGCCCTGACCGACGACTTCCACCCCTGCCAGCTGCTGGCCGACCTGCAGACCATCGCCGAGCACCAGGACGGGTTGCACGGGCAGACGGTGGCCTTCCTCGGCGACGCGGCCTGCAACATGGGCAACTCGTGGGTGCTCGCCGGCGCCACCGCCGGGCTCCACGTGCGCCTCTCCGGCCCCGAGGGCTACCTGCCGGACCCCGACGTGGTGGCCCGTGGGCAGGAGATCGCCGCCACCACCGGCGGCTCGGTCACCCTCGTGGACGACCCCGTCGAGGCCGTGACCGGTGCCGACGTGGTGGTCACCGACACCTGGGTGAGCATGGGCAAGGAGGACGAGAAGGCCGAGCGCGTGGCAACCTTCGGCCCGTGGGCGCTCACCCCCGAGCTGCTCGCCCACGCGGCCGACCACGCCATCGTCATGCACTGCCTGCCCGCCTACCGTGGGGTGGAGATCGCCGCCGAGGTGATCGACGGCCCACAGAGCGCGGTCTGGGACGAGGCCGAGAACCGCCGCCACGCCCAGAAGGCGATCCTGACCTGGCTGTGGGAGCACCGCGCCGACTGACCCGGCGCCGCTCCCCCACCACCCGAGACCCCCTGACCGCAGAACCCCGAGGAGACCCCCATGAGCAAGGTCCTGACCTCCCTCCCCTCCGGCCAGCGCGTCGGCATCGCCTTCTCCGGCGGCCTGGACACGTCCGTGGCCGTGGCCTGGATGCGCGAGAAGGGCGCCGTGCCCTGCACGTACACCGCCGACCTGGGCCAGTACGACGAGGACGACATCGCCGGCGTGCCCGCCCGCGCCATGGAGTACGGCGCCGAGCTGGCCCGCCACGTGGACTGCCGCCGCGCCCTCGTGGAGGAGGGCTTCGCCGCCATCGCCTGCGGTGCCTTCCACATCCGCTCCGGCGGCCGCACCTACTTCAACACCACCCCCATCGGCCGTGCGGTGACCGGCACCCTGCTGGTGCGCGCCATGCAGGAGGACGGGGTGGACATCTGGGGCGACGGCTCCACCTTCAAGGGCAACGACATCGAGCGGTTCTACCGCTACGGCCTCATGACCAACCCCAACCTGCTCATCTACAAGCCGTGGCTCGACGCCGACTTCGTGGGCGAGCTGGGCGGCCGCACCGAGATGAGCCAGTGGCTCACCGAGCGGGGCCTGCCCTACCGCGACAGCCAGGAGAAGGCGTACTCGACCGACGCCAACATCTGGGGCGCCACCCACGAGGCCAAGACGCTGGAGCACCTGGACGTCAGCCTGGAGACGGTGGAGCCGATCATGGGCGTGAAGTTCTGGGACCCCGAGGTGGCCATCGAGACCGAGGACGTCACGGTGCGCTTCGAGGGCGGGCGCCCCGTGGCCATCAACGGCGAGCGGCTGGACCCGGTGGAGCTGGTGCTGCTGGCCAACAAGATCGGCGGGCGCCACGGCCTGGGCATGAGCGACCAGATCGAGAACCGCATCATCGAGGCGAAGTCGCGCGGCATCTACGAGGCGCCGGGCATGGCGTTGCTGCACCTGACCTACGAGCGGCTGCTCAACGCGGTGCACAACGAGGACACCATCGCGCAGTACCACGCCGACGGCCGCCGCCTGGGCCGCCTCATGTACGAGGGCCGCTGGCTCGACCCGCAGGCGCTCATGATGCGCGAGGCGCTGCAGCGCTGGGTGGCCTCGCTGGTGACCGGCGAGGTGACCGTGCGCCTGCGGCGTGGTGAGGACTACACGATCCTTGCGACCGAGGGCGAGAACTTCTCGTACCACCCGGACAAGCTCTCCATGGAGCGCACGGAGAACGCCGCGTTCGGGCCCACCGACCGCATCGGGCAGCTGACCATGCGCAACCTGGACATCGCCGACTCGCGCTCGATGCTGGAGATGTACGCCAAGCAGCCGCACGACGAGGGCCACGTGGTGGTGCAGGAGGGCAACCTGCTGGGCACCCTGGAGCCCGGCGGCGCGCAGCAGATCGCCAGCAACCCGCAGTGGAAGGACCTGGACGCCCAGGACGACGCCCTGGACGCCGCGGCGATGGAGTACGGCGCGGACTGAGCGACGACCCCGTCAGGAGGGGTGAGGGAGCGGCCACCGAGGGGGTGGCCGCTCCCGCGCGGTGGGGGGAGGCCACGGCATCGAGCGACATCGACCTGCTCGTGGAGCTCGTTCCGGGTGGCGGGAACGAACTGATGCGACTCGCCGCCATCGGGGAGGAACTGAGCATGGCTCTGGGGCGGCGGGTCGACGTGGTGGCGTCCAGCCTGCTGCGTGACGAGGTCTCCGGCACCGCCCTCGACGACGCCGTGGACCCCGTGAGCCGTTCGACCGACCAGCGGGGCGTCGTGGCCATGCGCGACGACGTGCACGCCCTCGATGCGGCGACGTCCCTGCCGACCCGCTACCGCAAGAGCCACGTCGGCCGCGTGTTCGACATCGCCTGAGCTCCCACTCCTCGCGGCGCGGAGGCCGTCCCCGCGCGCCCGGCAGGACTGGGTCACGCGGCACCCCCGCCCCCTGAGACACTGCCGGCATGTACGCGTTCAAGGACCAGCTGACCTCCGAGCTCACCGAGATCAAGGACGCCGGCCTGTGGAAGGACGAGCGCGAGCTCACCTCCCCGCAGTCCGCCCACGTCACCACCAAGAAGGCCGAAGCGCTGAACTTCTGCGCCAACAACTACCTCGGGCTGGCCGACCACCCGGAGGTCGAGGCCGCCGCCAAGTCCGCCCTCGACGAGTGGGGCTTCGGCATGGCCTCGGTGCGCTTCATCTGCGGCACCCAGACCCTGCACACCGAGCTGGAGCAGAGGATCGCCGCCTTCGTGGGCTGCGAGGACGCGATCCTGTACGCCTCCTGCTTCGACGCCAACGGCGGCTTCTTCGAGGTGCTCTTCGGCAAGGAGGACGCCATCGTGTCCGACGCGCTGAACCACGCGAGCATCATCGACGGCGTGCGCCTGAGCAAGGCCATGCGCTACCGCTACGCCAACCGCGACATGGACGACCTGCGCACCCAGCTGCAGGCCGCGAAGGACGCCGGCGCGCGCCGCACCGTCATCGTCACCGACGGCGTGTTCTCCATGGACGGCTACTACGCCCCGCTGGAGGAGATCTGCGACCTGGCCGAGGAGTTCGGCGCCATGGTGGTGGTGGACGACTCCCACGCCACCGGCTTCACCGGCGAGAAGGGCCGCGGCACCGCGGAGAAGTTCGATGTCATCGACCGCGTGGACGTGGTGACCGGCACCTTCGGCAAGGCCCTGGGTGGCGCCTCCGGTGGTTTCGTGGCCGGCCCCAAGGAGGTGGTGGCCCTGCTCAAGCAGCGCTCCCGCCCGTACCTGTTCAGCAACGCCGTGGCGCCCAGCACCGCCGCCGGCTCGCTCAAGGCCCTGGAGCTGGTGGAGTCCTCCGACGAGCTGCGCGCCCAGCTGGAGCGCAACGCGAAGCTCTTCCGCGAGCTCATGACCGAGGCCGGCTTCGAGTTGCTCGAGGGCAGCCACCCGATCATCCCGGTGATGTTCCCCGGCGAGGACGGCGCCCGCCAGGCCGGCCAGGTGGCCGAGGCGATGCTGGAGCGCGGCGTGTACGTCATCCCGTTCAGCTACCCGGTGGTGCCCAAGGGCGAGGCGCGCATCCGCGTGCAGCTCTCGGCGGCCCACTCCGAGGAGGACGTGCGCGCCTGCGTGCAGGCCTTCGTCGACTCCCGCGAGGCCGTCGCGGGCGCCTGATGGGCATCGACCGCCGCATGCTGGGTCCTGTCTCCCCCGAGGTGGGGCCCAGCCACGGGGCGCCCCTGGAGCCCGGCGGGCGGGTCCGCTGGGCGGCGCACACCGCCATCGACTGCCAGGACGCCGCCGCGTGGCGCGCGCTGCCCGCCGCGGGCGGGCGCGCGGCCGTGGGTGTGGTGGCCGACGGCGCCGGGGTGGGCCCCGAGCTGCGCCCCGGCTGCGAGCACCCCGTGGACTGGTTCAGCACCCGCCTGGTCGATGCCGTGCTCGCACGCCTGTCGCCGGCGGACGCCCTGGGCCCCGTGGTGGGTGAGCCGCCCGCCCTGGCCGATGCGGTGGCCGGCGCCCTGGAGTGCGTGCGCGGCGCCCACCCCGACTGCGACGCCGACACCGGACCGTGGGCGACCCTCGCCGTGGCCCGCGCCGTGGGCGACCGGCTGGAGTACTTCGTGCTGTGCGACTCCTCGCTGGTGGTGCGCTTCACCGACGGTCAGGTGCTGCAGGTCATCGACGGGCGGCTCGACGCGCTGGTGGGCGGCTGGGCCGGCACCGGGCCCTCCCCCGCATCGGTCATGAACACCCCCGGCGGGTGGTGGAGCGCCCGCGCCGACGTGCGCGCCGCCGACGAGGGACTCACCGGGTCGTTCGCGCTGGAGGAGGTGGAGGCCGCCTGGCTCGCCACCGACGGGGCGACGCGGCCGATCGAGATGTTCCGCACCCTGGACGCACCCGCCTGGGCCGAGGCCGTGGCGCGCGACCCGTGGGCGCTGGCGCACGGCATCCGGGCGCACGAGACCGAGCACGCCGAGCGGCTGCGGGCCGGCGGACACAAGGTGCACGACGACATCGCGATCCTGCGCGTGGTCTGAGCGGACGCGTCGGCCCCGGGAACGGCCGAGCCCCCACGACCGACCGGTCGTGAGGGCTCTCGGTGTGGCGCGCGTCAGCCCTTGTGGAACAGGCGGCGCAGCAGGCCGAGGGTGAAGACGGTGGCACCGGCGCCGCCGAGGCCCATGGCCACGCGGTCACCGCGGAGCTGGCCGCCCTCGTCGTACATGGTCTGGTTGAACTTGATCTGCGCGTCCTCCTGGGCGCGGCGTGCCACCTCCTTGGGGTGCACGCGGTACACGAGCTCGTCGACGTCGCCCGCAAGGCGAAGGCGGGAGGCGTCGATGTCGCGCGTGATCTGCTCGACGGAACGGGTGTCCTTGGGCTGCTTGGCCACGAGATTGCCTTTCCTTGGGAAACTCCCTGAAACTCTAACCCAGAAGCGACCCGAAGGAGACCCGTCATGACCCGCCTCGAGCCCGGCGACGCCGCCCCCGACTTCACCCTGGCCAGCACCGAGGGAGGCACCGTCTCGCTGTCTGACCTGCGCGGACGCAAGGTGGTGCTGTTCGTCTACCCCGCGGCCTCCACGCCGGGCTGCACCACGGAGGCCTGTGACTTCCGTGACAACGCCGCCGCCCTGGCCGATGCCGGGTACGCCGTCTACGGCCTGAGCAAGGACACGGTGGAGAAGAACACGAAGTTCGCGGAGAAGTACGAGCTGGGCTACCCGCTGCTCTGCGACCCGGAGCTGGAGACGCTGAAGGCCTACGGCGCGTACGGCGAGAAGAAGAACTACGGCAAGGTGGTGCAGGGCGTCATCCGCAGCACGTTCGTCATCGACGAGCAGGGGCGCATCGAGCACGCGCGGTACAACGTGCGGGCCAAGGGGCACGTGGCGTCGCTGGGCAAGAACGAGCTGGGGCTGCCGCTCACCAGCGCCGTCTGACGGGGCACAATGGCCGCCGCGCGCGAGTGGTGGAACTGGCAGACACGCACGGTTTAGGTCCGTGTGCTCCGGCGTGCGGGTTCGAGTCCCGCCTCGCGCACCAGGGCCCGTCACGCAGGTGGCAGGTGCACCGTGGTCGCGTAGGCCAGGTGGTCCGAGACGCCCAGTTCCAGCACCTCGCAGGAGTCGACGGTCGCCGTGTGGCTCACGATGACGTGGTCGATGGCGCTGCGCCCCCAGGCGGGCCACCCGACCGGCCACGTGCCCTGCGGCGTACCGCACCGCCGGGCCGTGTCGGCGAGGCCCTCCATCCCCGCGAGCCCACCGTGGCGGACCGTGGCGTTGAGGTCGCCCACCAGAAGCACCGGCCCCTCCTCTGCTGCCGTCTCGGCCTCGGTCACCAGCCCGTCCAGGTCGCGGCGCCACTCGTCCATCCAGCCGGGCACGGGCGCCGCCGGGTGGACCGCCAGCAGCAGCGGGTGCGCGGGGTCGGTGGGCTCCAGGCGCACGCTCCCCTGCATCGAGGGGGTGACGGAGCGCGGGGTGTACTCCGGCAGCCCCTCGCGCAGCAGCACCGACGTGGCCTCGATGCCGGAGTCCTCCGGCGCCCAGCGGCCTGAGGCGTCACTGGTGTGCAGGGTGCCGCGCCAGCCGGCGGCGCGCATGGCCCGCTGCGCCCGGGCGTGGGAGGTCTCCGGCAGCACCACCACGTCGGGGTGGAAGCGGGTCTCCAGGGCCGTGAGGTCCGCGGCGGTGAACGCGCCGAGGCTGTTGAAGGTCACCACCGTGAGAGTGGTGCCGTCAGCCGATGCACTGCCCGTGTCCGGCGCGGGCGCGGCCCACGGCGGACCGGCCGGCGCGAGGACCAGACCCAACGCGGCAGCGAGGCCGGGCACGGACGCCGCGAGCCACCACCACCAGGCCCGGTGCCGGCGGCGCCACGCCCACACCCCCACGGCCAGGAGCACCAGGCCCGCCAGCCCCAGGGCCACCCCGGCAGGGACCGGGAAGGACAGCGCGTGCGCCACCAGAGTGCGGGTGCTCAACCACCGGGAGAAGCCCACGGACGGCCACCACACGAGGACCGCGGCGGCCACGAGGGCCAGCCCCACGAGCGCGGCCAGGACGGCAGCTGCTCCCCGGCGCCAGCCCCGGCGGCGGTGTCCCGGCACGGCCTCCCCCGCATCGGGCTCCTGCACCGTCGACTCCACCCCGTCGCCCCTCTCCCTCGGTCTACCGCGATCGTACGCACACGCCCGGGCGTCCCCGGGGCCCCGGTGCAGGACCTCCCGCAACCGGCCGGGCTCCCGGAGTCCGTCCGGCCGGATCGCGAGGGGCCGCAGAACCTCCCGTGCCACAGCCGCATCCGCCGCCGGAACCGGCATCACCCCGGCCGAACCCCCGGACATCGGCGCCCCTCGTGGCTAGGGTCGTTCGGTACCTGACGAAAGGCACACCATGGAGTCCTTCCTCACCACGGCCAACGAGTGGCTGTGGTCCCAGTACATGATCTTCCTGATCCTCGCGCTCGGCGCGGGGTTCAGTCTGCTGCTGCTCTTCCCGCAGCTCCGACGCCTCCCGGACATGATCACCGCCCTCAAGGAGGGTGGTGACTCCAAGCGCGGCCTCTCCCCGTTCCAGTCGTTCGCCATCGCCCTGGGTGGGCGCGTGGGCGTCGGCAACATCGTGGGTGTGGCCACGGCCATCCACTTCGGTGGCCCCGGCGCCGTGTTCTGGATGTGGGTGACCGCCTTCCTGGGCGCCACCGTCGCCATCGCCGAGAGCTCCCTGGCGCAGGTCTGGAAGCGCGAGGTCAACGGCGAGTACCGCGGTGGCCCGGCCTACTACATCGAGCAGGGGCTGGGCTGGAAGTGGCTGGCCGTGCTGTACGCCATCGGCACGATCTTCGCCACCACCATCACCGGCCCGTCCATCCAGTCGTTCAGCATCTCGGACTCCAACCTGGCCGCCTTCCACGTGCCGATGTGGGTCAGCGGCGCCGTGGTGGCCGCGCTGTTCTGCCTGGTGACCTTCGGCGGCATGCACCGCCTGGGCCGCGTCACCGAGATGGTGGTGCCGTTCATGGCGGGCGCCTACATCCTCGTGGGCCTGGCGATGATGGTGCTGCGCGCCGGCGACGTGCCCGACATGTTCGGCCTCATCTTCCGCAGTGCCTTCGGCGGTGAGGCGATGTTCGGCGGCATGCTCGGCGCGGTCATCATGTGGGGCGTCAAGCGCGCCATCTACTCCTCCGAGGTGGGGACCGGCTCGGCCGCGCAGGCCTCGGCCGCCGCGGAGGTCTCGCACCCGGTCAAGCAGGGTCTGGCACAGGGCTTCTCGGCGTACGTGGACACGCTGTTCGTGTGCACCATCACGGCCCTGATGATCCTGCTCACCAAGAGCTACAACGTGGCCGACCCGGACGGCAAGATGATCGTGGAGTACATGCCCGGCGAGAACCCGGGCGCCAACTACACGCAGGCCGCCATCGACTCGGTGTTCCCCGGGTTCGGGCCGGCGTTCGTGGCCGTGGCCATGTTCTTCTTCGCGTTCACCACGCTGCTGTCCTTCGGGTTCTACGCCGAGACCAACGTGGCCTACCTGCTCAAGGAGCACCGCTGGCAGCCGGTGGCCATCGCGGTGGCGCGCGCGCTGCTGGCCGTCTCCATCGTGCTGGGTTCGCTGCGCAGCTCGGAGACCGCGTGGGCGTGGGCCGACCTGGGCCTGGGCTTCTACACGTGGGTCAACCTCATCGCCCTGGTGATGCTCAGCCCGGTGGTGCTCAAGGTGTTCCGCGACTACGACCGTCAGCGCAAGGAGGGCGTGGACCCGGTGTTCAACCCGCGCGACATCGGCATCGACAACGCCCCGGTGTGGGACGACGTGCTGGCACGCCACGGCCGCGGCCCGGGTGCCACCGCCGGCGCCGATGCCGGGAGCGCGGGCGCGACGCCCGACCGCGCCTGACGAGCGGTCCTCCTCACGCCGACGCCCCGGAAGCCACCACGGCTCCCGGGGCGTCGGCGTGAGCGGCTGGTGTCAGCCCTGGCGCTCGGACCAGGCCTTCAGGCGCGCCACGCCCTCGGCGATGACGTCCTCGGTCTTGCAGAACCCGAACCGCACGTAGCTCGGCGCGTGCTCGGGATCACTGCAGAACGCCTGCACCGGAACACCCACCACCCCGGCTTCCTCCGGGATCGCGCGGCACCACGCCAACGCGTCCGTGACACCCAACGGGGCCGCGTCGGCGATGACGAAGTACCCCGCCGGCGGCACCTCGCAGGCAAACCCCGCATCGCGCAGGCCGGCCACGAGCCTGTCCCGCCGACACTCGTGGAGCGCAGCCAGGTCGCTGAACACCGCGTCCGGCAGCGCCAGCCCGCGTGCGACCGCCGGTTGGAAGGGCGTCCCCACGCCAAAGGTGGTGAACTGCTTGACCTTCGCCACCGCATCCACCAACGCCTGCGGGCCGTGCACCCACCCCACCTTCCACCCCGTCACCGCGAACGTCTTGCCCGCCGAGCTGACCGTCAGCGTCCGGTCGGCACACTCGGGCACCATCGCCGGGCCCAGGTGGGAGCCCCCATCGTAGACCAGGTGCTCGTACACCTCATCGGACAGGATCACCGCGTTGTACCGCTGCGCCAAGCGCCCGATGGCGGCGAGCTCCTCGCGCGTGAACTGCTTGCCGGTCGGGTTGTGCGGCGTGTTCACCACCACGATCGCGGTCTTGTCGCTGAACGCCGCCTCCAGCGCCTCGAGGTCCAGCTCCAGGCCGGGCATGGCCAACGGCACCGGACGCACCACTCCCCCGGCCAGCGCCACGGCCGCCGCGTACGAGTCGTACGCCGGCTCGATGACCACGACCTCCTCCCCCGGCTCCACCAGCGCCAGCACCGATGCGGTGAGCGCCTCGGTGGCGCCGACCGTCACCAGCACCTGCGCCGGGTCCACCGTCAGCCCGTGGAAACGCTGCTGGTGCGCCGCGACCGCCTCACGCAGCTCTGGCACACCCAGGAACGGCGGGTACTGGTTGCGGCCCTCCAGCATCGCCTCGTGCGCCCACTCGATCAGCTCCGGAGGCGTGCCGGAATCCGGGGCACCCTGGCCAAGGTTCACCGCGTCAGCCGCGACGGCCCGCTGGGTCATCTCAGCGAAGATCGACGTACCGAAAGGCTGCATCCGCTGCACGAGGGGCGAGGTCATGCACCCCACCCTCGCACGGAAGGGCGGCTGGATCAGCGGCCGGTGGCGAGGCGGCAAGCCGCCCGCACCGAGTACCCCCATATCCCCCCCCGGGTGGAGACCCTGCGGAGACCGAGAACCATAAGTTTCTTCCATCCGCGCCGACAGTGCGCCAATCAGAGAGACGATCATGCGTCCCAGCACCGCCCTGAGGCTCCTCACCACCGCAACACTTCTCACTGGCTCGATCGCGGGGCTCGGCCTCCCGGCCACGGCGAATGAGGAGGGCCTGAGCGCGACCTACTCCGGCGATGAAGTACGCATCACGGTAGACGGTCGTCCGGTCACTGTGCTCTCCACAGACGACTCCGACCCTCTCGTGCGCACGATGGTGCTTCAAGACGCAGCCGGCAACCAGTACCAGGCCACCGAATACCTCACGGAGGCCCTTGCGCCGGTCGCCTTGGACAGCACGGCGGACAGCGCCCAGAGCGTGGACGAGGCCAAGACCTCCGGCTACTACAGCGAGACCGAGGGAACGGTCACGGACAGCCGGTCCGACGAGGTCACGTACAGCGGCAGCACAACCGTCCGACCAGCACTCGCGCCCGTCGCAACCCTCGTGGAGGGGACCGATCGCACTGTTCTCGCCGTCGCGTCCACCGATGCCGAGGGCACCACGGTCCTGAAGAATGGTGAGCCGCTCGGCGCCATCTCCGAGGATGGGTCCATCGTGGACGAGGAGCCCAGCCTGCTGGCCGCAGACAGTTACGAGTTCGCAGCCGAGGCCCCCAATGGAGAGACACAGTCGGTCACCATCAACGATGCTGGAACGACGGCTGCCCTCAACGGCGCCATGTACACGTCCTACAAGACCTACATCCCGGGTGCACGAGCTGCGGTTCCCTCCGGTCTTGCCTGCAACCCACGCTGGACGTGGGGCAAGATCTGGTTCAAGGGAGACAATCGGTCATGGGTCTCGGGGTACAACCAGACCACACGATCACGCACAGCGGCCCTCGTGATCGCTGACTGGCGCAACGGCAAGCGGGAGGTGACCCTCACGCGTCACGTGAGTCCCACCGTGCGCTATGCCGACGGAACCAGTACCCGGCCCGTGGCCTCGGCGACCGCCAGCCCCGCCGGAATGTACCTGCGCGACGTCTCGATCAACAGCAGCTCGGCCCAGTTCACCCTCAAGCACAAGATCGGTAATCCCTTGTGCTTCTCGGCGGGCCCGATTACCTATCAGCTGCGAGGGACGGTCTACCGCAACGGGAGCGCCAACTACTACGGGCACTCAATTGATGTGCCCCGGCACGAGGTGCACGCGATGAGTGACCGCCGAGGGACGTGGCGCAAGGTGCAGAACAGGTACTCAGAAAGCTTCATGTGCCTGAGCGCGCCCCAGTTGGCTTTCCCCTTGACGAGATGCCCTGGGCAGCGTGCTTGGACCGCATATTTCACCAAGAGCATCTGATGCGCGGCACCCCGCACTTCAAGCACCCGCGTGACCTAGGCCTCGACATCCGTAGCGCGCTGTTGGCGTCGTGCCTGATGGTCGCCGCGACAGACACGGACAAGTCCCGCTGGATCGGGGCGGTCCACCTGCTGTGGGTGTCCCTCATCACCGCGGGAGTGGTTCTCTGTTGGCGGGCCCTTGTCCGCCACGACGGCTGGGGCGGTGGCGTCGCGGCGGCTTTCCTGGCCATCCCGGTGTTGCTCACCATGGTCTTGATCGGGGCGCTACAGCTGTGGCCGCTGCCGCCTGACTCGCTCGGCGCCTTCCTGTGGTACCTCCCAGGGGCCACTGCGGTGCTCTGCCCGCTGCTCGCGATCGGTCGCAGCCCTCGGTGGGACCACCCCGACGGAGAGCCGCTCCCCGACGCCACCTGAGGAACGTTGGGGCCCCGTGACGCGATCACGCCACGGGGCACCAACGCCTCACCACTCAGGCCATCTCAGCCAGAAGGCGGGCCAGCTCCCGGGTGGCGCGGCCGCGGTGGCTGATGGCGTTCTTCACCTCGGCGGGCAGCTCGGCGCTGCTGACGGCCCCGTCGTCACCGGCGCTGAAGGGGGGCGACGTCACTGGGCTCCGACTCTGCGCACCGGTCGGGTTGTGCGGGGTGTTGACCACCACCATCGCGGTGCGGTCGGAGAACGCCGCCCCCAGCGTCTCGAGGTCCAGCTCCAGACCCGGCAGCGCCAGCGGCACCGGCCACACCACTCGCCACGGCCGCGGCGTAGGAGTCGTACGCCGGCTCAATGACCACGACCTCCTCACCGGGCTCGACGAGGGCCAGGATCGATGCCGTGAGTGCCTCGGTGGCGCCGACGGTCACCAGCACCTGCGCCGGGTCGACAGCGAGCCCGTGGAAGCGCCCCTGGTGCGCGGCGACCGCCTCGCGCAGCGCCGGCACGTCCCAGAACGGCGGGTACTGGTTACGGCCCTCCAGCATCGCCTCGTGCGCCCACTCGACCAGCTCCCGCGGCGTGCCGGAATCCGGGGCACCCTGGCCAAGGTTCACCGCGTCAGCCGCGACGGCCCGCTGGGTCATCTCAGCGAAGATCGACGTACCGAAAGGCTGCATCCGCTGCACGAGGGGCGAGGTCATGCACCCCACCCTCGCACGGAAGGGCGCAGTGCCGAGCCGTGAAGCATGGCGCGACAGGCGACTACTCCCCTCCGGATGGAATCCCCCCCCCAGGTGGACACCCCTCATGTGCCGGCGGCCCTAGCCTCTCGTCACCGGCGCCGACGGTGCGCCCGACCACGAGGACGGCCATGCACCCGATCACCCGGAGTCACCCCCACGACCGGGACCTCGGGCTCGACATCCGCAGCACGCTGTTGGCGCTGGGTCTGCTGGTCGCACTCGTCGAGACAGTCTGGTACGAGTGGATCGGGGCGCTGCACGTGCTGTGGGTGTCGCTCATCACCTTTGGGGTGGTCCGCTGCTGGCGGGCCCTTGTCCGCCACGACGGCTGGGGCGGTGGCGTCGCGGCGGCCTTCCTGGCCATCCCGGTGTTGCTCGTCATCGTGGTGCTGGTCCTGCTCCATCTGTGGCCCATCCCGGCGAACGGGTTCGGCCTCTTCGCGACCTACCTCCCCGGGGCCACGGCCGTGCTGTGTCCCCTGCTCACCATCGGGCGCCGGGCCCAGTGGACCCACCCCGACGGAGACCCCCTCCCCGACGCCCCCTGAGGATCGGCCCGCTCATCCACGTGGCCCCGGGGCCCGTCCGGCGACGGGTCGCGGGGCCACAGGCGCTCACCCGGGCGGGTTCACCCGTGCTCAGCCCCGCTCGGACAACCGCTGCGCCAGGGTCCGGGTGGCCTTGCCGCGGTGGCTCACGCGGTTCTTCACCTCTGCGGGCAGCTCGGCGCTGCTCACCGGACCCCGCACGGGCGTGAACCCGGCCTCCGCGAGCTCGCCGCTGCGCACCGCGAAGATCGGGTCGTAGCCGAACCCGTTCTCCCCCTGTGGCTCACGCAGGACGCTGCCGTGCATCTCCCCACGCTCGGTGATCTCCGTGCCGTCGGGGTCGACGTAGCTCATGACGCAGGCGAAGTGCGCCCCGCGGGCGTCGTCGGGCACGTCGGCCAGCTGGGCCAGCAGCAGCGCGTTGTTGTCGGCGTCCTTGGCCACGCCCGGCCCTTGTCCCTGGGAGTCCACGAGCCCACCGGACCAGCGCGCGGAGAAGATGCCCGGCGCTCCCCCCATCACGTCCACGCACAGGCCGGAGTCGTCGGCGATGGCGGACAGCCCGGTCAGCTCGCAGGCCGCACGGGCCTTGAGCAGCGAGTTGGCCTCGAAGGTGGCGCCGTTCTCCACCACGTCCGGGGCGTCGGGGGCCACGTCGGCCAGGGTGACGACCTCCACCTCGTGCGGCAAGGACTCGGCCAGGATGCGCTGCAGCTCGGGCACCTTGCCCCGGTTGCGCGTGGCCAGCACGATGCGGCGGGTGGCCATCAGGCGCCCTGCCCGTCCACCGGCACCTGCTCGCCGGAGGCCACCACGAGGCGCTCCCCCGCCTCGAGACCGAGCGCGGCCTGCTGCGCGGCGGCCAGGGTGGCGCACCCGCCCTCGGCCAGGTCGAGCAGCGCGTTGAGCATGGCGCGGTCGAAGGTCTGCCCCTCGGCGGTGCCCTGCACCTCCACCAGGTCACCGGCGCCGGTCATCACCACGTTCATGTCCGCCCCGGCGGTCGAGTCCTCCGGGTAGTCCAGGTCGAGCACCGGGCGCCCGTCCACGATGCCCACGCTGATGGCCTGCACCGCATCGCGCAGCACCACAGCGTCGGGGGCGATGTCGCCGGACGCCTTGCCGGCGGCCACCGCATCGGCCAGCGCCACCCACGCGCCGGTGATGGCGGCGGTGCGGGTGCCGCCGTCGGCCTGCAGCACGTCGCAGTCGATGACGATGGTGTTCTCTCCCAGGGCGGAGGTGTCCACCGCGGCCCGCAGCGCCCGGCCGAGCAGGCGCGAGATCTCCTGCGTGCGGCCCTTCACCTTGCCCTTGACCGACTCGCGGTCGCTGCGGGTGTGGGTGGCCGCCGGCAGCATGGCGTACTCGCCGGTCACCCAGCCGGTGCCCTGACCCTTCAGCCAGCGCGGGACATCCGGCTGGAAGGAGGCGGCGCACAGCACGCGGGTGCGGCCGAACTCCACGAGCACCGAGCCGGCGGCATGGTCGAGCCAGCCACGGGTGATGCGGACCTCGCGCAGATGGTCGGGCGCGCGGCCGTCGTGGCGGGGGGTGGGGGCGGCGTCGGCGGGGGCGTTCACGGTGCGCGATGCGGGGGCGTCGGTCATGCACCTGAGCCTACGGGCCGCTCAGGCGACGCCGACGCTCCCCGCACCGGGTGCGGCCGGGTGGCCGAGCATCAGGCGACGAGCGCCCCGCCCAGCCCGACCGCCGCCACGACGGCGGTGGTGATGCCGGCCAGCGCGAACGGCGCACCGCCGACCGTCCTCAGCCGCTCCCAGCGCACCCCGGTGCCCAGCGCCCACATCGCGGCCGCGAGCAGCAGGGTCTGCAGGACCTTGACCACCTCGAGCAGCTGCTCGGGCAGCGGCACCCAGGTGCGCACGAGCACCATCGCCAGGAAGGCCACCACGAACGCCGGGACGATCGGCGGCAGCGTCACGTCGTTGGAGCCGCCAGCCGTGCCACCCGCCGCGCCCTCGCCCGCGCGCAGCTGGCGGCGGCGCAGGGTCGCGAAGCCCACCATCACCGGGGCCAGCAGCACCACGCGCGCCAGCTTGGCCACCACGGCCACCGCCAGCGCGGCCCCGCCCACGATGCCGCCGACGGCCACCACCTGCGCCACCTCGTGCACCGACAGCCCGGCCCACAGGCCGATGGTGCGGTCGTCCAGGCCCAGGAGCCCGCCCAGCAACGGCACCGCGGGGATCATGAGCGTGCCGAAGAGCACCACGAGCGCCAGGGCGACCGCCACGTCCTCGTCCTCGGCGTCCACCACGCCGTCGGCCGCGGCCACCGCCGCCGCACCACAGATGGAGAAGCCCGCCCCCACGAGCAGCGCCAGCCCGGGGCGGACGCCCAGCAGGCGCCCGGCCAGCACCGCCGTCGCCAGGCCGACCGCCACCACGAGCACGACGGCGAGGACGACCTTCCACCCCAGGTCGGCGATGGTCGCCAGCGAGACCTGGAGCCCCAGCAGCACGATGCCGGTGCGCAGCAACGTCTTGCTGCCCGCCCCCAGCCCCGGGCCCCAGCCGGCCGGGAGGCTGGCCAGGTTACCCACGAGGATGCCGAGCAGGATGGCCACCAGGAGCGGGCTCACGGCGGGCACGGCCGCGCCCACCAACCGGGCCGCCCCCATCGACACCAGGCCCGCCACCAGGCAGGCCACCAGTCCGGGCACCAGGGTTGACGAACGGCTCACGGTCGCTCCTCTCGCGATTCCTCGATCCAGTGGGGCCGGCGGGGTGCGCCGGGCCAGCTCAGGCGGGGGTCACCGAGCAGTCGCGCGGGACGAGCTCGAGCACCAGGCCGGGGTGGGCGGCCTGCAGCGGGCCGTCCCACACCTCGCGCGCCTCCGCCACGGAGACCTCCGGGTCGTTCCACGGCGGCACGTGGGTGAGCACCAGGGCGCCCACTCCCCCGGCACGCTGCGCCGCCACGGCCGCGCGACGCCCGGACAGGTGGATGCCCTGGGCGGTGTCGCGCCCCTCCACGAAGGCGCAGTCCGAGAGCACGAGGTCCGCGCCGGCCAGCAGGCCATCCAGGGCAGGGGTGTCATCGGTGTCGCCGGTGTACGCCACGGTGCAGCCGCCCGCCTCCACCCGCAGGCCGTACGCGTCGCCCGGGTGGTTCACCCGGGTCCACGTGAGGGTGAACGGCCCCACCTGCGTGGTGTGGCCGTCGCCCACCGGGTGGTAGGCGAAGGAGCGGGTGAGGCTCTCCCCCGACGGGGAGCCGTAGACGCAGTCCATCTGCTGACGCAGCGCCGCCGGGCCGTGGACGGGGATGCGCTCGGTGTGCGGGGCGCGCGGGTCATAGTGGTGCAGCACGAACAGGCCGCACAGGTCCACCACGTGGTCCGGGTGCAGGTGGCTGATGCAGTACGCGTCCACGGCCGTGGGGTCGGTGTACCGCTGCAGGGCACCCAGCGCGCCGGAGCCCAGGTCGAGCACGAGCCGCCAGGTGCGGCCCTCGTGCTCGTGCTCCACCAGGTAGGAGGACGCGGCCGACTCGGGCCCCGCGAAGGACCCCGAGCACCCCACCACGGTGAGCCTCATGCGGTGGCCCCTCCCCCGGCATCGAGGGTGGGGACGGCACCCGTGGGGGGCACCTCCGTGGGCACGGGCAGGCGGTGGGTGTTGCCGGCGGAGACCTCGGGGCCCAGGAAGGTGCGGGCCAGCTCCCCGAACTGGGCCGGGTCGCCGGTGGTGAGGAAGGTGTGCGTGGGTGCCGAGTGCTCGGGGGCCAGCTCGTCGCGGTCGGCCAGGGTGCGCAGCAGCTCGGCGGCGGTCTCCTCGGCGGACGACACGAGCGAGACCTCGGGCCCCATCTCGTAGGCGAGCACGCCGCGCAGCAGCGGGTAGTGGGTGCACCCCATGATGAGGGTGTCCACGCCCGCCTCCTTGAGCGGCGTGAGGTACTCGGTGGCCGCCGCGAACACCTCCGGGCCGGTGACCGTGCCGGCCTCCACGAACTCCACGAAGCGGGGGCACGGCTGGGAGTGCAGCTGCACGCTGGGCACGGCGGCGAACGCGTCGCGGTAGGCGCCCGAGGTGTGGGTGGCGAGGGTGCTGATGACGCCCACCCGGCCCGAGCGGGTGATGCCGGCGGCGCGGCGGGCGGCTGGGCGGATCACCTCGATGACGGGGACGTCGTAACGCTCCCGGGCGTCGTGCAGCACCGCGGCCGAGGCCGAGTTGCAGGCGATGACCAGGGCCTTGACACCGCGCTCCACGAGGGCGTCCAGGGAGTCCAGGGCCAGGCCGCGCACCTCCGCGATGGGGCGAGGACCGTACGGTGCGTGGAGGGTGTCACCCAGGTAGATCGTCGACTCGCGGGGCAGGTGGTCCAGCACCGCACGGGCGACCGTGAGGCCGCCGAGGCCGGAGTCGAAGATGCCGATGGGTGCCGTGGACATGCGCCACAGGGTACGTCCGTGGTCGGAGGCCCCCACCCCCTCCCCCGGTGGAGAGGCCGCCTCGCGCCGTCGGGAGGTGGCCGAGGACACAGGGGTGGGGCAACCGGCAGTTCCCCGGTAGCCCCACCCCGGCATCGAGGGTGGAGGGGTGCCGCTCACTCCTCGGCGGAGACGAAGGGGTTGGACAGCCGCCCGATGCCCTGGATGGAGACCTCCACGCGCTGGCCGGCGGTCACCGGGCCCACGCCGGCGGGCGTGCCGGTGAGGATGACGTCGCCGGGCAGGAGGGTGAACGCCTTGGAGACGTGGGAGACGATGGCCGGCACGTCGAACACCATGTCGGCGGTGCGGCCGTCCTGCACCACCTCGCCGTCGAGGCGGGTGCGGACCACGAGGTCCTCGGTGTCCAGCTCGGTCTCGATCCACGGGCCGAGCGGGCAGAAGGTGTCCATGCCCTTGGCGCGGGCCCACTGGCCGTCGGACTTCTGCAGGTCGCGGGCAGTCACGTCGTTGGCGCAGGTGTAGCCCAGGATCACCGAGCGCACCTCGTCCGGCGAGACGTCCTTGCACATGCGGCCGATGACCACGGCCAGCTCGCCCTCGTAGGAGACCTCCTGGGTGAGCGCCGGGATGACCACCGGGTCGCCGGGGCCCACGACGGCGGTGTTGGGCACGAGGAAGAGGCCCGGCTCGGCATCGACCTCGTTGCCCAGCTCGGCGGCGTGGTCGGCATAGTTGCGACGGACCCCCACCACCTTGGAGCGGGGAATCACCGGGGCCAGGAGGCGCACGTCCTCGGTGGTGAAGGTGCGGCCCGTGAGCTCGATGGAGGTGTAGAGGGGGTCGCCGGTGATCTCGGCGATCTTGGTGCCCTCGCCGTCCATGAGGCCGTAGCGGGGCTCGTCGGAGTCGTCGGTGAACCGGCAGATGCGCATGGGGCGAGTCTACGAGCGCGGGCGGGGTGGCGCTCCATGCCGCGGTCTGCTCAGCTGTGGGAGTCCGCGGACCCACCCAGGTGCAGCACGACCTGACCGGTCGGCCCAGCCTCCTGCACCAGCCGCATCCGCTCCAGCGCGGGGTGGTCCTCCAGCAGACGCGCGGCGTTCGCCAGGGAGCGCAGGGTGGCGGTCTCGGCGCGGGCACGCTCGAGCTTCACCCGCCCCTCGGCGGCAGCGGTGGCCAGGGCGATGGCGGTGCTCCGCAGCTCCGGGGGAAGGACCACGTCCTTCAGCACGACCTCCAGCACCTCCAGGCCCACGGTGCGCGCAGTCTGGGCGATGTGGTCCCGCATCGCCTCCAACGGCAGCTCGCGCCGCTGCACGAGCTGCTCCACGCCCATCGCCGCGACACTCTCGCGGAGTTGCACCTGGGCGGACAGGTAGAGCACGTCCTCGGGGTCCTGGGCGTTCTCGAGGTAGGCACGGGGATCGACGACCCGCACCCGCAGGCTGAGCGACGCCTTCACCGTGAGCCCGTCGGCGGTCGGGACCTCCTGGGTGGCGAGGGCCAGAACCCGCTCACGGAGGTCCACGACTTCTGCGACGCTCCTCCACGGGCGCCGGTGGCGCCCGGCCGTCTGGACCTCCAGGAAGGCGCCGTGGCGATAGACCACGGCGGCGTGACGGGGCGGGACGGTGCGTGTGAACAGGCTCATCGTGGTGCTCTCCGGAGTCGGTCAGGTCAGGGCGCTGGGGCCGGGCTGGGTCGGGTGGGTGACGCCGCTGGTGCACCGACGGGTGGCCCCGGCGCGGAGAGGGAAGGGGCGACCGACGACCGAGCGGGCGGGGAGCCCGGCACCCTCCGAGGACGGTGGTCCGGACTCCGCAGGGCCTCGCCCGGCGTCCTGTCGGCCACCCCCTCCCGGGGGACTCGAACCCCAGCACCAGGAGGTGCCTTGCCAGTGATGTCCACAGCATCCGTCCCCTTGGGTGACACGCAGGACCTCGTGCGGCACACCGCCTCGGCTGCTCCCCAAGGGGCTCGCAGAGTGTGGCACACGCGCACGCACGAGGTCGATGGCTTTCCCCATCGCAGGGCCCGAGGCCACCGCTCCCTCCCCGGGAGAGGCCTCAGCCCGCAGGGGGCGCACCGAGAACGCCTGCCGCGCACAACCTCCGCGGCGGCGGGTGGCCTCCCCGCCGACCCACTGCCCGACCCCACTGCCTGGAAGGACCTGCCTGCTCGTCATCTCCCTGCTCATCGGGGTCATCTGCACCGTCGCGTGCTACCGCGCTGGGCGGCAGATGGCTCGCGTGGGGGCGGGGCTGGCCGACGAGGACGACCGTGACCTCGGCATGCCCATCATCACGATGTGGCTGTGCTTCGGCTTCCTCTACCTCTGGCACGACTTCGAGGATCCTGTGCAGTGGGGTCTGTTCGTCGTGGTCAGCTCCACCACCGTCGGGTGGATCTGGACCCGCGCGGTGGCCCGGGGCGCCGGCCTCATCCCGTGAGGTCCAGGCCGCCTCCCGCCGCCATCGCCGCGGCCACGATGCGGATCTTCTCCGCCTGCAGCCCGGGCTCCAACGGGTGCAGGACGTCGTCCCAGTAGGCGAGGTTCACACCGCGCGCCCGCATCATGCCGGCCGGACGGGCCAGGGCGTGCATGTGGAAGTGGGCCGACCCGTCGTTCCACCAACCGAAGTGCGTGCGGGCCACACCCGGCACCTGCTTGACGGCCTGCGACAGGCGCTGCATCAGCGGGCCGAGCGTGGCCAGCAGGTCCAGCGGGGCGTCCTCCAGCAGCACGTGCCGGCGCGGCGCGAAGCCACCCAGGAAGGGCAGGCCCGTGGGGTGGCCGCCGGAGCGGAGCTACCAGTGCTCGTCCTGCCAGATGGTGCTCGGGTCGTCGGCGCAGTGCCAGCACTCGGTGGGGTCGGTCTCGCCCCTGCGCGGCAGCTCGGGCACGAGCATCTTCTCCAGCGGGCGGAGGGTCACCGCATCGAACATGGCGATGTCCCCGCGGTGAGACTGGAGGCGTCGTGGACGCGCCCGGGCTCGAGGCGGTCGTGGACGGGGGACGAGGCGGGGGCGCGGTGGGTCATGGCCTCATCCGGCACCGGGCGATTGCCGGTGGCGGAGAGGCGTGAGGTGGGTGGGATGACGGAGTGACGTGCCGGAGGGTGGGTCGCGCGGATCGAGCGGCGCTCCGTGCCGGCCGGGCTCCCGCCGCACGGGAAACCCCTCGCCGCACGGGAAGGGTGCTGGTGGCACGGGATGGTGCGCGTGCGGGGAGCACTCTTCCCGTACGCGGGGAGGTTTCGCGTGCGCGGCCGGGGGTGCACTCGGGGAGCCCAGCCGTTGTCCCGTGCGCGGAGAGGCCTCGCGTGCGACGAAGGCAGACGCGGCCCAGCCCGGCCCGACCCTGCCCCGGCGGACCTAGACTGCGCCGCGATGTGCCCCTCCCCCACCTCCCGTGCCGTGACGCACCCCGCGCCGACCGTCCTGCCCCGCTCCGCGTGGGAGCCGCTGCAGGCCGCGCACGAGGCGCGTGTCGACGCCATCGCGGGGCCGCACCTGGCCCGCCGCGCCCGCGGGGAGAAGCACCCGGTGGAGGACTTCCTGTGGGTCTACTACCGCTGGCGCCCGGCCGAGGTGCGGCGGTGGCACCCCGGCGTCGGCGTGGCCCTGCTCGATGCCGGTGAGCGCGCCGGGTGGAAGGAACACCGGGTCCTCGACACCCCCGAGGGCGACGCCGTCACCGTGGACGCCGCCGCGTTCATGGCCCGCCGCGGCGACACGGTGCGCCGCTGGCACGCCGTCCTCGAGGCCACGGCGAACCGCCCGGCACGGTTCGGCTGCTTCGGCCTGCACGAGTGGGCCATGGTGCACGGCCTGGAGGCCGACGACCGCCGCCACGGGGGCGTGCCCCTGCGCCTGGGCCGCGAGGGCACCGACGCCGTCACCGAGAGCCACACCATCGCGTGCAGCCACTTCGACGCGTTCCGGTTCTTCACCGACTCCGCCCGCGGGCTCAACACCCTCTCCCCCGGCCCGCGCGACCGCACCGCCTTCGAGCAGCCCGGGTGCCTGCACGCCACGATGGACCTCTACAAGGTGGCCGCCACCCTGGGCCCGCTGGTGCCCGGCGACCTGCTGGTGGACTGCCTGGAACTGGCCCGCGACGTGCGCGAACTGGACATGCGCGCCTCTCCCTACGACCTGCGCGCCTGGGGCTACGAGCCCGTGTGCATCGAGACCCCCGACGGCAAGGCGCAGTACGTGGCCGCCCAGCGCGGCTTCAGCGAGCGGGGCAACGTACTGCGGCGGCGACTCCTGGGAGTCACCGCCGCAGCACTGCAGGCCCGCTGAGCCCAGCCCGTCGTCTCAGACGAGGCGGTGCATCCAGCCCTTGGTGTCCTCGGCGCGGCCGTACTGGATGTCGGTGAGCGTGCGGCGCAGCGTCATGGTCACCGGGTAGGACTCGTCCAGGTCCTCCGAGCGGCCCTCGCCGCCGACGGTCCAGGTGTCCTCCTCGGTGCGGAAGGAGCCCACCGGCGTGATGACCGCCGCGGTACCGCAGGCGAACACCTCGGTGATGGTGCCGTCGGCGATGCCGGTGGTCACCTCGTCGAGGCTGATGGGGCGCTCGGTCACCTCGTGGCCGGCGTCGCGGCCCAGTTCCACCAGGGACATGCGCGTCACGCCCTCGAGGATGGTGCCGCTGGTGGGCGGGGTGACGATCGAACCGTCCGAGAACACGAAGAACAGGTTCATGCCGCCCAGCTCCTCGACCCACTTCTCCTCGCGGTCGTCGAGGAAGAGCACCTGGGCGCAGCCGTGCTCGCCGGCCTCCACCTGGGCGGCCAGGGAGGCGGCATAGTTGCCGCCGCACTTGGCGAAGCCCGTGCCGCCGAAGCCGGCGCGGTGGTAGTTGCGGGAGACCCAGATGTCCACCGGCTTCACACCGCTCGGGAAGTACGGCCCGGACGGGGAGGCGATGACGTAGAACTGGCTGGCCTGCGACGGGCGGACGCCGAGGAAGGCCTCGGTGCCGATCTGGAAGGGGCGCAGGTACAGGGAGGTCTCGGAGCCCTCGGCGGCCTCCGGCACCCACGCCTGGTCGATCTGCGCAAGCTGACGGATGGCCTCCAGGAAGATCTCCTCGGGCACCTCGGGCATGGCCAGGCGGCGGGCGCTGCGCTGCAGACGGGCGGCGTTCTTCTCCGGGCGGAAGGTCCAGATGCTGCCGTCGGCGTGGCGGTAGGCCTTCATGCCCTCGAAGATCTCCTGCGCGTAGTGCAGCACGCAGGCGGCCGGGTCCAGGGCGATGGGGGCGTACTGCACCACGCGGCCGTTGTGCCAGCCGTCGGCGGTGGTGTGGTCCACCACGGCCATGTGGTCGGTGAAGTGCACGCCGAAGCCGGGGTCCTCCAGCACCTTCAGGCGGTCGGCCTCGGGGGCGGGGGACTCGGTCGGGGCGACGACGAACTCGGGGCGGTCTGCCATGGGGGCTCCTCGGGACTTGGGCGGTGTCGGGCTCTGCTCGGTGGGTGTGCGCACCCGCCGGACTCCGGGATGGGTGTGACGCGGACCACGCGATGTGGGGACGAGGCTACCGGGCGCCCCCGAAGGCCTCGCCGAGGCGTGCGTGCCGGGCGGCCGCGGTGGCGTCGTCGTCCACGGGGGCGGTGCGGCGGGAGCGCGAGCGGGGCGCCGGACCGGTGAGGCGGGCCACCTCTTCACGGTGCTCGTCGGCGGCACTCGGGCGTGCACCCTCGTGGCCGAGCGCCTCCCAGGTGGACTGGAGGCGGTGCAGCACCGCGAGGTCGGCCACCACCGGGTCGAAGCCCTGCGCAACGAGCGCGTCTCGGCCGGCGGCCAGCACGGCCTCCAGCAGCGGGGTCACCCGGGTGTCGGCGAAGTCCGCGGCGGCGGCCCAGTCCAGGGCGTCCACCCCGATGGCGGCCGCACGGGTGGCCCCCACCACGTCGGCGTAGGCCACGGCCAGGCGCTGCGCGGCGTCCCCGCGGGCATCGGGGGCGGCCGGGGCGGCGGTGGGGTTGAGCGTGAGCGTCAGCTCGTGGCCGGACCCGGTGCCACGGGCCACCACGGCCACCACCGCCGGGCCACCGCGGCCGTCCACGTACGCCTGCCGGGTGGCCACCGGCTCCCCCAGCACCTCCACGAGGAGGATCACGCCGCGGTGCCGGATGCCCGACCCACGCAGCGCACGCCCCGCCGCGGCCGAGGTGAGCACCAGCACCTGCTCGTCGGTGAGCACGGCGGCCACGGCCTCCAGGTGGGCGGTGCCGATGACCACCAGCTCACCGTCCTGCACGGCATCGGCCACCGGCAGGGTGAAGAAGCCCTCGGCCTGCGCGGCGTCGTGCTCGGGGGTGCCGGGCTCGGCGCCCACGCGCACGTCCACGCCGGAGTCGCGCAGGTTCTGGGCGTGCAGCTCGGCCGTGGCGTCGAAGCCGATGACGGCCACCTCGCGGTCGGCCACGACGGAGCGGTCGGCGTCCCAGGGCCCCCACCACGCGGTGCTGCCGGGGCGCGTGGCGTCGGCGTGCGCGGCGTCGTGCGCGGGGGTGCCGGGCTGCTGCGGGGCGCTCACGCCTGCTCCTGCGGGGTGCGCACCACGTTCTGCAGGGCCTCGCCGTCGGCCAGACGCTGCAGCTGCGCCCCGACGAGGGACAGCTGACGGTCCTCCATGCCGGCCGTGGCACTGGCCAGGTGCGGGGTCACGAACACCCCCGGCGTGCTGAACAGCGGGTGGCCCTCGGGCAGCGGCTCGGGGGCGGTGACGTCCACGGCGGCCCGGATGTGCCCGGAACCGGCCGCCGCCACCAGCGCGTCGGTGTCCACCACCGGGCCACGGGCCACGTTCACCAGCAGCGCGCCGGGCTTCATGAGCTCCATCTCGCGGGCACCCATCAGCCCCTTGGTCCGCTCCGTCAGCGGCGTGATGAGCACGACCACGTCGAACTGCGGCAGCAGGGCGTGCAGGTCGTCGATGGCGTGCACCGCCCGGACGTGCTCGTCACCCGGGCGGGCGGAGGTGGCCACGGCCTCGACGTGCGCCCCGAAGGCCGCCACACGCCGCGCGATGGCCTTGCCGATGGCGCCGTAGCCCACCACCAGCACGCGCGCCTCGTGCAGCGAGGTCTGCCGGGCGCGCCACTCCGGGCCCGTGCGCACCTCCCAGCGGCCCTCCACCTGCGCGTCGCGCAGCGTCTCCAGGGAGCGCAGGCCCACGAGGGTCAGCGCCAGGGCGTGGTCGGCGGTGCTCTCCTCGTGCACGCCCCGCGCGTTGCAGATGCCCACGGTGGCCGGCAGGCGCTTGTCGAGGTGGTCGAACCCGGCGCTCAGCGCCCATGCCCAGCTCAGGTGCGGCTGCGTGGCGTACTCGGCCACGGCACCGGGCGTCATGGAGAACTGCGGCGGCACGGCGGCCACCAGCGGACGCTCCGGGTCGTCCTGCCGGCGCGTGGTGCCCTCCCAGTGCTCCAGGTGCACGGTGCGGGCGGCGCCGGTCACCCTCCCCTCCGGCCCCCCGAGGGACTGCACCCACGCGGCGGTGGGCACGGAGACGGTCACCTCCCGGGCGTCGTCGGGCAGCAGGTTCGGGTCGGTGGCAGCGCTCGTGGTGGACACGGCGCCCACGGTAACCGTTGGGTGGTCCGCGGACAGCGCGTGGCCGTCTCAGCCGAGGCGCGCCGCGCAGCCCTCGTGCAGGTCCGCCCAGGCCAGGTCGTCCGGCAGGGCCAGCACGCCCACCTCGCCGGTCGCCCAACCCTCGGGCCACACGCCGGTCAGGTGCCCCACGAGGGTGGGGACGCCCGGCGCGTGCCCCACGAGCACCACCTGCCGGGCCTCGTCCGGCAGGTCGCCCAGGGCCGCGAGGAGCTCGACCAGCCCGGCCTCGTAGACCTGTGGGGTGGGCCAGACCGCCTCGGCGGCCACCGCGGGGAGCTCGCCGGCCATCTCCTGCCAGGTCTGAGTGGTGCGTACCGCGCTGGAGTGCAGCACGTGGTCGACCGCACCCCATCGGGCCGCGAGCTGACGACCGGCACGGCGGGCCTCCGCGCGGCCGTGGTCGGTGAGCTCCCGCGCGGCGTCGTCCCCGCCGGGTGCCGCGGGGTGCGCCTGGCCGTGGCGCAACACGGCCAGCTCGCGCGGGGCGGGGGTGCCCGTCACGCCGGGGAGGCCAGGACGAACACGTTGACCGCGGAGTGCCCGTCGGTGCGCGGGGTGTCCGGGTCGCAGGTCACCAGGGCGAGCTTGGGCGTGCTCGAGGGGCCCCAGATGCGCGAGTCGCGCGAGAGGGCCACCTTGTCGATGTGCTCGACCAGGTCGATCTTCCACTCGCGGACCCGGCCGTCGGCGTCCTTGGTGGTGAAGGTCTGGCCCGGCTTCACCTCGGGCAGGTGGTAGAAGACGTCCGGCGGGCCGAAGGTGACGTGGCCGGCGATGACGCTCACACCGTCCTCACCGGGCTTCACCGTCTTGCCGTACCAGCCGGTGACGCCGGGTGGGGGATTGAGCGTGCCCTTGGAGGTCAGGCCCACCTCGGAGACCTGCTGGTCGAAGCCGATGCTGGGGATGGTCAGCTGCACCGGGGCGGCCACCGGGTCCCCGGGCTTGGCGTGGTCGTCCTCCGGCGTGGTCGGCGACGGCTCGGGGGTCGAGCTCGGCTTCGGGCTGCTCGGGCGCGGTGCCGGGGTCGAGGGCGCGGAGGCGGAGGGCTCCGAGGTGCTGGAAGGCTCCCGGGACGGCTCGGTCGCCGTCGCGCTGCGCGTCGGGCTCGGCTCCGCGTCGGTCGTCGAGGACTCCTGGCTGGGCTCGGAGGTCGGCTCCGCGTCGGTCGTCGAGGACTCCTGGCCGGGCTGGGAGGTCGGCTCCGGGGCGGCGCTGCTGGAAGGGGCGGTCGGTTCGGCCGGGTGCGGCTCACCGGAGGCGATGCCCTCGGACGTGCTGGCGGCGTCCGTGGGCTCACTGGCCGAGGCGGCGCCCGAACTGCCCGAGGAGGAGCTGCTGGTGGAGGCCGCATCGGAGGAGGTGCTCTCCCCACCGGCGGAGTCGGAGGTGGACTCCGCCGGGCTCGGCGAGGCGTCCGCCGGGGACTCCCCCGGAGTGGAGGGCGCCGCGATGACCGGCGAGTGCTCCTCCACCGGCGGCTCGCTGTGGTCGAACGCGCCGGAGAACGCCATGGCCAGGACCACGCCCCCCGCCCCGAGCAGGCCGACTCCGGCCACCGTCTGCGCCGTCTTCTTCTCCATGAGGTGCTCCCCGCTCCGGGTGTGGTGCTGTCGTGGGTGTCTGGTCGTGACCGGCCGCCCCACCGGGTGGGGCACGGGTCCCCCCGCGAGGCCGTCGGTCGACTATGACCCGACCACGGCCCGGACGGCAAACGACCCCGGGCGGACCGCACCACGTGGTGCGGTCCGCCCGGGGTCGTCGTGCGGGGCGTGGGCCGGGGGGCCGCCGAACGGTCGGACCTGCCGGGTCCCGCCGGCCGTCTCAGCCGGCCACGGTGGCCAGGATCAGCTCACGCACGCGCGCGGCATCGGCCTGGCCCTTCATCGCCTTCATGACCTGCCCGATGAGGGCGCCGGCCGCCTGCTCCTTGCCGCCGCGGATCTTCTCCACGATGTCCGGGTTGGCCGCGACCACGTCGTCCACGGCCGCCTGCAGCGCGCCGTCGTCGGACACCATCGCCAGCCCGCGGGCGTCGGCCACCTCGGTGGGGCTGCCCTCGCCGGCGAGCACGCCGTCGAGCACCTGGCGCGCCATCGAGTCGTTGAGGCGGCCCTCGGCGACCATGCCGTCGAGCTCGGCCACGGCGGCCGGGGTCAGGCCGGCGCCGGTGCCGTACTCCTCCACGGTCTGCCCGGCGTCGTTGGCCCGGCGGGCCACCTCACCGGTCCACCACTTGCGGGCGCCGGCCGGGGTGGCGCCGGCGGCGATGGTGGCCTCGATGAGGTCCACCGCACCGGCGTTGAGCACGTCACGCATCTCCAGGTCGGAGAAGCCCCACTCGCCCTGCAGGCGTGCACGACGCTTGGCCGGCATCTCCGGCAGCGAGCCGCGCAGGCGCTCCACCTCGTCGCGGGCCGGGGCCACGGGCACCAGGTCCGGCTCCGGGAAGTAGCGGTAGTCGTCCGCATCGGACTTGGGGCGGCCCGAGGTGGTGATGCCGGTGTCCTCGTGCCAGTGGCGGGTCTCCTGGAGGATCGACTCGCCGGCCTTCAGCACGGCGGCGTGGCGGGTGACCTCGTAGCGGACGGCACGCTCGATGCTGCGCAGGGAGTTGACGTTCTTGGTCTCCGTGCGGGTGCCCAGCGGCACCTGGGCCTGCTCGTCGTTCACCCGGCCGAGCACGTGCTCGGAGCCGGCCTTGGCGCGCAGGGACACGTTCGCGTCGCAGCGGACGTTGCCCTGCTCCATGCGCACGTGGCTGACGTCCAGGGCCTTGAGCAGGTCGCGCAGGGTGGAGACGTACGCGCGGGCCACCTCGCCGACGCGGTCACCCGCACCGAGGATCGGGCGGGTGACGATCTCGATGAGCGGGATGCCGGCGCGGTTGAAGTCCACCAGCGAGTGCGTGGCGCCCTGGATGCGGCCGGTGGCACCACCCACGTGCGTGGACTTGCCGGTGTCCTCCTCCATGTGGGCGCGCTCGATCTCCACGCGGAAGACCTCGCCGTCGTCCAGCGTGACGTCCAGGTACCCGTCGTGGGCGATCGGCTCGTCGTACTGCGAGGTCTGGAAGTTCTTGGGCATGTCCGGGTAGAAGTAGTTCTTCCGGGCGAAGCGCGAGGTCTCGGCGATCTCGCAGTTGAGCGCCAGGCCGATGCGGATGGCCGACTCGACCGCCTTGGCGTTCACCACCGGCAGCGCGCCGGGCAGGCCCAGGCACACCGGGCACACCTGCGTGTTGGGCTCCGCGCCGAACTCCGTGGGGCACGGGCAGAACATCTTGGTGTTGGTGTTGAGCTCGACGTGCACCTCGAGCCCGATCACCGGGTCGAAGTCCGCCATCGCCTTCTCGAACGGGACGACCTTGTCCGTGGTGCTCGCCATGCTCAGGCCTCCTGCTGCGGGTCGGTGGTGGCGGGGGCGTCGGTGCGCGTGCCGGCGGCGTCGACACCGGCGGACACGCTGTGCGCGGCGCCGGGCACCGCATCGGGCACGGCGGGGACCAGACGGCGCACCGGCTCGCGGCCCTCGGCGGCGTCGGCGGTCTCGATGAGGGCCTCCACGGCGGCGGCCACGCGGTACATGCGCGCGTCCTCACCGGCGGGGGCGATGACCTGCAGGCCGGCGGGGAGCCCGTCCTCGGCGGCCAGGCCCATGGGCAGTCCCATGGCGCAGTTGCCGGCCAGGTTCACCGGGATGGTGGCGATGTCGTTGAGGTACATCGCCAACGGGTCGTCGACCTTGGCTCCGATGGGGAAGGCGGTGGTCGGCGCCGTCGGGGAGAGCAGCACGTCGCACTGCTCGAAGGCGGCGTCGAAGTCGCGCTGGATGAGGGTGCGCACGCGCTGGGCCTTGCCGTAGTAGGCGTCGTAGTAACCCGAGGAGAGGGCGTGGGTGCCCAGGATGATGCGGCGCTTCACCTCCTCGCCGAAGCCGGCGTCGCGGGAGGCGGCCATGACCTGCTCGGCGCTCGGGGCGTCCACGCCCTCGGGGCCGGTGCGCAGGCCGTAGCGCATGGCGTCGTAGCGAGCCAGGTTGGAGGAGGCCTCGCTGGGGAGGATGAGGTAGTAGGCGGCCATGCCGAGCGCGAACGACGGGCAGGACACCTCCACGACCTCGGCGCCGGCCTCGCGCAGCTGGGCCACCCGCTGCTCGAACAGGTCCTTGATGCCGGCCTGATAGCCGTCCACCTCGGTGAGCTCCTTGACCACACCGACGCGCAGGCCCTTGAGCGCCTCGGCGCCCTGGCCGGCGGCGCCCGCGGTGGCGGCCTCGAGGGCGGCCGGGGCGGGGGCGTCGATGCTCGTGGAGTCCTGCGGGTCGTGGCCGCCGATCACCTCGTGGAGGGCGGCGGAGTCGGCCACGGTGCGCGAGCACGGGCCGATCTGGTCCAGCGACGAGGCCAGGGCGATGACGCCGTGGCGCGAGACGCTGCCGTAGGTGGGCTTGGAGCCGACCGAGCCGGTGACGGCCGCGGGCTGGCGGATGGAGCCACCGGTGTCCGAGCCGATGGCCAGCGGGGCCAGGTAGCCCGCCACGGCCGCCGAGGAGCCACCGCCGGAGCCGCCGGGGATGCGGGTGACGTCCCACGGGTTGCGGGTGGGGCCGAAGGCCGAGTGCTCGGTGGAGGAGCCCATGGCGAACTCGTCCATGTTGGTCTTGCCCAGGATGGGCATACGGGCGTCCTTGAGGCGGCGCACGATCGTGGCGTCGTAGGGCGGCACGAAGTGCTCCAGCATGCGCGAGCCGGCCGTGGTGGCCAGGCCCTGCGTGCACGCGATGTCCTTGACGGCGATCGGCACGCCGGCCAGCGGGTGCAGCTCCTCGCCGGCGGCGCGGGCGGCGTCGACCTCGCGGGCCGTGGCCAGGGCGCCCTCGGCGTCGACCTGCAGGAAGGCGTGGAGCACGCCGTCGACCTGCTCGATGCGGTCCAGGTGGGCCTGGACGAGCTGCTCGGAGGTGAACTCCCCGGCGCGCAGGCCCTCGGCCATCTCCAGAGCGGTCTTCGTCACCAGCGGGTCGAGCGCGTCGACGGCGGTGGTGTCGCGGGGGGTGGGGGTGGTCGTCATCGGCTCGCTCACTCCTCGTCCAGGATGCGGGGCACGCCGAAGCGGCCCTCCTCGGCCAGCGGGGCGTTCGCAAGCGCCTGCTCCTGCGTCAGCCCGGGGCGCACCTCGTCGGCGCGCATCACGTTGGTCAGGGGGATGGGGTGGGACAGGGCGGGCACGTCGTCAGAGACGCCGTCGTTGATCTGCGCGACCCACTCGACGATCTGGTCGAGCTGGCCCGCGAGGCGGTCGAGCTCACCGTCCTCGAGGTGGATGCGCGCGAGGCTCGCGACGTGCGCGACGTCATCACGGGAGAGAGCGGACATGCGGCGCAGTCTACGAAAGGTGCCGGGGACTCCCCCGCGCGGGCGCGGCCGAGGACGGGGCCCGCGGACGAGCCGCAGGCGGGGTCGGGTCAGAGCCTCCGACGCAGGGCCCGCGCGAGCACCTGCGCGTGGTTGTTCTCGGTGTCGCGGGCACCGAACAGCAGGGTCACGACCTCGTGCCGGCGGGCCTCGCGGGCGAGCTCGGCCAGCGCGTCGGCAGCAGGCTCCTCCTGCAGCTCGGCGGTGTAGCGCTCGGCGAACTCCTCGAAGCGCGCGGCGCGCTCGTCCCCCTCGACGGCGTGGAACCACTTCCTGAGCCCGGTGGACGGAGCGACCTCCTTCGGCCACAGGTCGTGCGGGAGGGTCTCCTTGCGGGTGCCCCGCGGCCAGAGCCGGTCCACGAGCACGACGAGGCCCTCGGTGCCGCCCGGGTCCTCGACGTGGTCACGGACCCGGCGGGTGCGGACGTTCGTCACGCGCCGGCGCCCTCGGGGGCGGCTCCCCCGGCGCGTGCCGCTCCCCCGTCGGCGGCGCCCTCACCGGCGAGGCGGTCGCGGACGAAGGACGGGGCCGGGTTGGTGACCGGCTCGAGGTCGACCACCACGGTGGGCACCACCTCGTTGCCGCCGTTCACCGACCGGACGAAGGCCGAGGCCTCGTCGTCCTCCCAGACGTTCACCCACCAGGCGCGCTCGGCGAGGTCGCCGAGGCCGCGGCGCAGGCGGGCACAGAAGCCGCAGCCCGGGCGCCAGTAGACGACCACCTCGCGCTCGTCGGCGGGCAGGGCGGTCACCTCGGCGTGTGTCGTGGCGCGGCCCTCCGGGGCGCCGGTCGCTCCGAACAGGCCCACCTCAGGCCTCCTTCCGGTCGTGCTGGGCGCCCTGGGCGTCTGGTGCGGCGTCGCCGTGGCCCGCGGGCGCCTCCTCGGCATCGTCCTCGGGCGTCACGCCCTCGACCCGGCCAGTGGCCAGCAGCTCGGCGAACTGGTCCTCGTCCAGCATCGGCACGCCGAGCTCCTCGGCCTTGGCGGCCTTGGACCCCGCGTTGGCCCCGACGACGACGTAGTCGGTCTTCCGCGAGACCGACCCAGCGGCCTTGCCACCGCGCGTGAGGATGGCCTCCTTGGACTCGTCGCGGCTCCAGCCCTCGAGCGAGCCGGTGACCACGACGGTGAGGCCCTCCAGAGTGCGCGCCACGGACTCGTCGCGCTCGTCGGCCATGCGCACGCCGGCCGCGGCCCAGCGGTCCACGATGTCGCGGTGCCAGCCGTTGTCCTCGCCGGAGAACCACTCGGTGACCGCCTCGGCGATGGTGGGTCCCACGCCCTCGACCGCGGCGAGCTCCTCGGTGGACGCCGCACGGATGGCCTCCAGCGAGGCGAAGTGCGCCGCGAGCGCCCGGGCGGCCGTGGGTCCCACGTGGCGGATGGACAGGGCCACCAGCACGCGCCACAGCGGCTGTGCCTTGACCTGGTGCAGGTTGTCGAGCAGGCGCACGCCCACCGCGGAGAGCACGCGGCCGTCGCGGACCCCGCCGGGCGGCAGCACCCCCTCGGGGTCGCCCTCCTCGGCGGCGGCCGCCTCGGCCTTCTTCGCCGCCCGTGTGTACAGCTCGGTGCGCAGCAGGTCGTCGGCCGTGAGGTCGAAGACGCCGGACTCGTCGGTGAGGACCCCCGCATCGAGCAGAGCGCCGGCACCCTCCCAGCCGAGCGACTCGATGTCGAACGCCCCGCGCCCGGCCAGGCCGAACAGCCGTTCGCGCAGCTGGCTGGGGCAGGAGCGGGAGTTGGGGCACCGGATGTCCTTGTCGCCCTCCTTGGCCGGGGCCAGCGCGGTACCGCAGGAGGGGCAGTGGGTGGGCATGACGAACTCGCGCTCGGAACCGTCGCGCTTCTCGGCCACCGGACCGAGGATCTCCGGGATCACGTCGCCGGCCTTGCGCAGCACCACCGTGTCGCCGATGAGCACGCCCTTGCGCTTCACCTCGTGGGCGTTGTGCAGCGTGGCCATGGCCACCGTGGAGCCGGCGACCGTGACCGGCTCCATGACACCGAAGGGCGTGACGCGTCCGGTGCGGCCCACGTTCACCTGGATGTCCAGCAACGTGGTGGTGACCTCCTGCGGCGGGTACTTCCACGCGATGGCCCAGCGCGGCGCACGGGAGGTGGCTCCGAGCTGGCGCTGGACGGCCACCTCGTCGATCTTCACCACCACGCCGTCCAGCTCGTGCTCGGCGCTCTCCCGGTGCGTGCCCCAGTGCTCGATGTAGGCGCTCACCTCCTCGAGGGAGTCCACCACCCGGGCGTGGGAGGTGACGGGCAGCCCCCAGCCGGCGAGCACCTCGTAGGCCTGCGACTGGCGGGTGATGTCGAAGCCCTTCCGCGCCCCGATGCCGTGCACGATCATCCGCAGCGGGCGGCTGGCCGTCACGCGGGGGTCCTTCTGGCGCAGCGAGCCGGCGGCAGCGTTGCGTGGGTTGGCGAAGGCCGCCCTGCCGGCCTCCACCTGGCGGGCGTTGAGCTCGGCGAACTCCTCGATGGGCAGGAAGACCTCGCCGCGGACCTCCACCAGGGGCGGCACGTCGACGGTGGCGGTGCGGGCGTCGTCGGCGTCGTCCGGGCGCGTGAGCTGGTGCGGCACGCCCTCGATGGTGCGCACGTTGAGGGTGATGTCCTCACCGGTACGGCCGTCGCCGCGGGTGGCGGCGCGCACCAGGCGGCCGTCCTCGTAGGTGAGGTTCACCGCCAGGCCGTCGATCTTCAGCTCGCACAGGTAGTGCAGGTCGGTGGTGCCGGCGTCGGCGCGGGAGCGCTCGTACCAGGCGGCCAGCTCCTCGGACGAGAAGGCGTTGTCCAGGCTGAGCATGCGCTCGGCGTGGTCGACGGCGGCAAATCCCGTCTCGAAGACCGGGGCGCCGACCTCCTGGGTGGGGCTCTCCGGGGTGCGGAGCGAGGGGTGGGCCTCCTCGAGCTCCTCGAGCTCACGGAACAGGGCGTCGAAGTCCGCGTCCGGGATGGTCGGCTTGTCGAGGTAGTACGCGAAGCGGTGCTGGCGGACCTGCTCGGCGAGCTCCTCCCAGCGGTGGCGCACCGTCTCGTCCGGCTGGTCCGGGGAGTCGGTGGCGTGCGGGTCGGCCGGGGCGTCGGTCGTGCTCGAGGTGTCGCTCACGGCATCGATTCTGCCGCAGGACACCGACGACCTCCCCGTCGTGGTGGACGAGGAGGTCGTCGGGGCTCGGTGCCGGGGCGTCAGCGGGCGGCCACCCGCACCAGCTTGTGGTTGGCGAACTCCTCGACGCCGAAGGACGCGAGCTCGCGCCCGAAGCCGGAGTTCTTCACCCCTCCGAAGGGCAGCGCCGGCATGGTCGTGCCGTGCTCGTTCACGTAGGCCATGCCCACCTCGAGGCGGTCGGCCACCTCTGCGCCCCGCTCGGGGTCCCCGGTCCACACCGAGCCGGACAGACCGTAGGACGAGTCGTTCGCCTGCGCGACGGCCTCGTCGAGGTCGTCGTAGGGGAACACCATCGCGACCGGGCCGAAGAGCTCCTCGGACCAGGCACGCATCTGCGGGGTGATCCCCGACAGCACGGTCGGCTGGACGAACGCCCCGGGGCCCTCGATGCCGGCGCCCCCCGTGTGGACGGTGGCGCCCTTCTCCACGGCGTCGCGCACCTGCTCCAGCAGGTCCTCCTTGGCCTGGGCCGAGGACATGGGTCCGATGTGGGTGCCCTCCGTGCGTGGGTCGCCCACCACCTGCTTCTCGACCCCCGCCACGAGGGTCTCGACGCACCGGTCGAAGGATGCACGCGGCACGAACATGCGCTTGGGCGAGTTGCAGGCCTGGCCGCAGTTGGACATGCGGGCCTTCGCCATGGTGCGGGCCACCGACTCCACGTCGGCGTCGTCCAGGACGATCATCGGGTCCGAGCCACCGAGTTCCAGCACCGCCTTCTTGAGGTGCTTTCCGGCCTGCTCGGCGACGGCGGCACCGGCCCGCTCGCTGCCGGTGAGGGAGACACCACGGACCCGCGGGTCGGCGATCACCTCAGCAGCCTGCTCGTTGCTCATCCGCAGGTTGGCGTACACCCCCTCGGGTGCCCCGGCCTCGGTGAAGAGGTCCTCCATGAGCTGGGCGGACCCGGCACAGATCTGGGCGTGCTTCAGCAGGATCGTGTTGCCCAGCAGGATGTTCGGGGCGGCGAAACGCGCCACCTGGTAGTACGGGTAGTTCCACGGCATGATCCCCAGCAGCGCACCGAGGGGCTCGGTGCGCAGGACCGACCGCTGCGCCCCCTCGGCCTGCTCCAGCTCGCGATCGGCCAGCAGGCGCTCGGCGTTCTCGGCGTACCAGGCGTAGATGGAGGCAGCGAGCTCCACCTCGCCTGCAGCCTGCTTCAGGGGCTTGCCCATCTCCAGGGCGATGGCGTCGGCCAACTCGGTCGACCGCTCGCGGTACGCCGTGGCCACGCGGCCCAGGAGGACGGCCCGCTCAGCGACCGGCGTCGCGGCCCAGGTGGAGGCGGCGGCGTGCGCCCGGTCGATGGCGACCTGCACCTCCTCGTTGGTGTGCTCCTGGAAGGTGCGCACCACCTCGCCGGTGGCGGGGTTCTCAGTGCGGTAGGCGTGAGTCACGATGTACTCCTATCCCGGGCCGTGGGGCCCGTCGCGGAATCCGCCGGTGGGCGGTCTGGCTGCGTCAACGTCCACGGGCGGGGGGTCGTGTTCCCCGCGCGTCGGCGCGGGCCACCACGAGGACGCCGGGGTCAGGGAGCGGGTTGGGGCTCGCGGGTGCGATCGGTGGCCGCGATGGTCCCCGAGCCCACCACCCGCGTGCCGTCGTAGAGCACCACCGACTGCCCCGGCGCCACCCCGCGGACCTCCTCGTCAAGCACCACCGTGAGGAAGGACCCGGTCCCGACAGTCAGGGTGGCCGGGTACTCGGCCCCGTGCGCCCGGACCTGCGCGCCCAGGCGCAGCACCTCCCCCGGCTCCGGCGCCGCCCCGCACCAGCGCACGTGGTCGGCGCGGAGCACGTCCACCCCGAGCATCTCCCGGGGGCCGACCACCACCTGGTTGCTGGCCGGGTCGGTGCGCAGGACGTAGCGGGGCGCCCCGTCGGCGGCCGGGACGCGGAGCGCCAGGCCCTTGCGCTGCCCGACCGTGAACCCGTGCGCCCCGGCGTGCCGCCCCAGGACGGTGCCCTCCACGTCGACGACGTCGCCCGGCCGCTCCCCCAGCCGACGGTTCAGGTAGGCCCGGGTGTCGCCGTCGGCGATGAAGCAGATGTCGTGGCTGTCGGGCTTGCGCGCCACGGAGAACCCACGCTCGGCGGCCTCGGCACGCACCTGCTCCTTGGTGCTGTCGCCGAGCGGGAAGAACGAGCGGGAGAGCTGCTCGGCATCGAGCACCCCCAGGACGTAGCTCTGGTCCTTGGCCGGGTCGACCGCCCGGTGGAGCTCGCGGACCGTCCGAGCCTCCTCGATCGGGCGCACCCCGTCCCGGCCCTCCGCGGGCTGCACAGGGGCCTGCCCCGGTGCCCGCTCGACGATGCGCGCGTAGTGCCCCGTGGCCACGGCGTCGAAGCCGAGGGCCACCGCGCGGTCGAGCAGGGCCGCGAACTTGATGGACTCGTTGCACCGCAGACAGGGGTTGGGCGTCCGGCCCGCCTCGTACTCGGCGACGAAGTCCTCGATGACGTCGCGCCGGAAGCGTTCGGCCATGTCCCAGACGTAGAACGGGATGCCGAGCCGGTCGGCCACGCGCCGCGCGTCGCCCGCGTCCTCCAGGGTGCAGCAGCCACGGGCGCTCTCCCGCAGCGTCTGCGCCGACTGGTTGAGCGCCAGGTGGACCCCGACCACGTCATGGCCCGCCTCGAGCATGCGGGCTGCGGCCACCGCCGAGTCGACCCCACCGCTCATGGCCGCGACCACCCGCAGCCGCCGACCGGATGCCGGTAGGGCGGTGGGCTGGGCGGGAGTGGAGATCTGCGGGCTCGTCATGGGGCTGCCCAGTCTACGGAGGGTCGTCCCACTCCCAGGTGCCGTCGACCAGTCGGGCCGAGAGCCCGTCCCGGTGCACCACGTCGTGGTGGCGACCGCAGAGCAGGGCCATGTTCGACACCCCGGTCGCCCCTCCGTCGGCCCAGTGGACGACGTGATGGGCCTCGCACCACCCCGGCGGCCGCGTGCAGCCCGGGAAGGTGCACCCGCCGTCGCGCTTCGTCATGTGGGCCCGCTGAGGGCCCGTCGCCAGGCGGCGGACTCGCCCCACCTCCAGGGGCGCCCCGTTGGTGCCGAGCACCATCGGGATGACGGCGGCGTCGCACGCAGCCCGCCGCAGCTGCGTGGCGGTGAGCACGTCCCCGTGCGTGGTGGTGCCGAAGGTCGCCTCTCCCCCGTCGTGCAGGTCACCGATCCCCCGACCCCAGCCCTGACGGCGCGACCCTGCCTGGGCGAGCGCCTGCCGCAGCCCGTCGGCGGTCATCGTCACCACCAGGGTGGTGGATCCCGACAGCCCGCACCCGTTGGCGGACTGGGTCCGATCGGCCGCTTGGGCGCGGCGCACGAGCTCCATGAGTACATCGGCGCGCCGGTGCCCGGGCGTGCGCGTGTCCCGGACCGGTGTCCCGTCGGGCCCCTTGGCGGAGCGCGGGGCGGACAGCCCGTGGACGGCCGCACGCAAACGGGCGGCGTCGGGCTGGTTGAGGTCGAGCTGGAAGCGCACGAGCCCGGTGGGCAGCTCCCGCTCGGTGAGACTGCTGCACCGCCGGGCGCGCTCGTCGAGGTCGTCGAGGCGGTCCTCGCCGTAGCGGGCCATGATCTCGCGCGTCAGCCGGCGCAGCGTGCGGCGCGAGGCGTCCTTGGACGAGGCGACGGTCAGGTAGTGCCCCAGCACCTCCGACCGGTCGGCACCCGGCAGCAGCGGCATCACCTTCTCGGACTCCTTGAGCGCCACCGCCGCGTGGTCGACGGCCACACCTCCGCCCCACACCGCCTCGGTCAGCGACTCGGTCCCCGGTTCGAGTGAGGCCTCGGCCACACGGGCCAGGGTGTGCGCCCGCCCGGGCTCGGTCACCCCGCCCTGGCGGCGCATCCAGTCGGTGGTGGACGCCGCCCGCGAGTCCCGGACGACCCCGCGGCCGACCGCCTCGGCCGCCACGCCCGCCATGGCGGCCTGCGCGGCACGGGTCAGGTCCTCGAGCGCCTCGAGCACGGTGCCCAACTCGTCGGAGCCGAGCTGCCACATCCGGTGCCGCCAGGCGACGAGCTGCGGGGCGAGCACGCGGACGTCCTCGAGCAGGTCGAGGCTGCGCGGCCCCCCGTGCGTCCGCCGGACGGCCTCCCGCTCGGGCGCAGCCGGGGCCTGTGCCCTGCCGTGGTCGAGGTCCATGCGCCACCCCCTCGGTGCTCCCTGCGATGCCTCGTGTCGTTCCCCGTCGACGCACCCACCCTACTACAGGTGTTCGATTCCATGCAACACCTGTAGTACATCTGTGGATGGGCACCCACCGGTCTCCGCTCGGTCCCGCCGTGTCCCTCGGCCCCGGCACGCGGCCGCTGCCGCGCCCCCTCAGACCTGCCCGGCCACCCGGGCCCGCTCCACCACCCCCGGCAGCGCGGCCGCGGCGCGGTCCACCTCCTCGACCGTCGTCGACCACCCCCAGGAAAAGCGGATGCCGGAGGCGGCCTCGTCGGCGCCGCGCCCCATCGCGGCCAGGGTCGCGCTCGGCTGGCTCGTGCCCGCCGCGCAGGCCGACCCGCCCGAGGCGGCCACCCCCGCGTCGTCGAGGAGGAAGAGCAGGTCCTGGCTGCGACAGCCCGCGAAGGTCAC
Organism: Kytococcus schroeteri; assembly: GCF_002847825.1. Lineage (GTDB taxonomy): Bacteria > Actinomycetota > Actinomycetes > Actinomycetales > Dermatophilaceae > Kytococcus > Kytococcus schroeteri. The sequence continues at coordinate 47,039 of NZ_PKIZ01000016.1, forward strand.
GTGCGAGACGTGCGGCAGCCGCGGCGACCCCGCTCCCGTCACCCGGGCCGCGGCCACCGCCGCCAGCTGCGCCTCGAACCGCTCCTGCAACCCCCGCAGCCGGGCCTGCTCGGCCGCGCCGTCGGCCAGCGCCGCGCGCAGCGCCGCGGCCAGCCCCACCACCAGTGCCACCGGCACCGTACCCGACCGGATGCGCCGCTCCTGCCCACCGCCGTGGTTGACCGGCCGCAGCCCCACGCCCCGCCGCGCCACGAGCAGCCCCACACCCTGCGGACCACCCACCTTGTGCGCCGCCATCGAGAGCAGGTGCACGCCACTGGCCGCCACGTCCACCGGGGCGTGCCCCACCACCTGCACCGCGTCGACGTGCAGCACGCCCCCATGCGCCCGCACCACCTCGGCCAGGGCCGGCACGTCCTGCAGCACCCCGGTCTCGCTGTTGCCCCACACGATGCTGACGAGCGCCGGCCGGGTGCCCGCGTCCGGCCCCGCGCCGCCCCCGCTCCCCCACGCGTCGAGCACGCCGGCCAGCGCCGCGGGCGGCACCAGGCCCCCGGCGTCCACCTCCGCCCAGCCGAGCTCGGCCCCCTCGGCCTGCACGAGACGACCCACGGCCTCGGTGACCGCCGCGTGTTCCGTGCGCGTGGTCACCACCCCGGCACCCCGGGGCAGCGCCCGGTAGCCCCCGATGACCGCGAGGTTGTCGGCCTCCGTGCCCCCGGCGGTGAAGAGCAGCTCGGCCGGCTCGGCACCCAGCAGCTCGGCGACCTCCTCGCGGGCCTCCTCCACGAGGGCCCGCACGCGCCGCCCGAAGGCGTGCGTGGCCGAGGGGTTGCCCGGCAAGCCGGCCACGCGGGCCATCGCCTCGGTGACCTCCGGGCGCTGCGGCGAGCTCGCCGCGTGGTCCAGGTAAATGGCCTCGACGGGGTGCTGCACGGTGGTCCTCCTCGACGGGGTGACGCGCCCCGCGGTGGGTCCGGGACGACGGCGGGCGGGCAGTCCGCGCTCGAGTTGCCCGCAGACCGCACAGTGCCATGCTGGGGACATGGCCACCTACGAGACCTCCCCTGCCCCCGGAGACCCCGCCGACGCCCAGGACCCGCACCCCACCTCCGCGGACACCTCGGGTTCCCTCACCGAGACCGGCGCGCCCGCCCCCTCGGACCGCCAGTCCCTCCGCGCCGGCCAGGACGGGCCGATCCTGCTGCACGACGCCCACTTCGTGAACCAGATGGCCCACTTCGACCGCGAGCGCGTGCCCGAGCGCGTGGTGCACGCCAAGGGCTCCGGCGCGTTCGGCACCTTCGAGGTGACCCGGGACGTGAGCCGCTGGACCAAGGCCGCCCTCTTCCAGCCCGGCACGCGGACCGACATGCTGGCCCGGTTCTCGACCGTGGCCGGTGAGATGGGCTCCCCGGACACCTGGCGCGACCCCCGTGGTTTCGCGCTGAAGTTCTACACCACCCAGGGCAACTACGACCTGGTGGGCAACAACACCCCGATCTTCTTCATCCGCGACGCGATGAAGTTCCCCCACTTCATCCGCTCGCAGAAGCGCATGGGTGGCAACGGCCTGCGCGACAACAACATGCAGTGGGACTTCTGGACGATGAACCCGGAGTCCGCCCACCAGGTCACCTACCTCATGGGCGACCGCGGCATCCCGCGCAGCTACCGCCACATGAACGGCTACGGCTCCCACACCTACATGTGGGTCAACGAGGCCGGCGAGAAGTTCTGGGTGAAGTACCACTTCCACTCCCAGCAGGGCGTGGAGGGCCTCACCGGCGAGGAGGCCACGCAGATCGCCGGCGAGGACGCCGACTTCCACCGCCGCGACCTGTTCGAGGCCATCGAGGCCGGCGACTTCCCGAAGTGGACCCTCTCGGTGCAGGTGATCCCCTTCGAGGAGGGCTTCTCGTACCGGACCAACATCTTCGACGTCACCAAGACGGTCTCCCACGAGGACTACCCGCTCCACGAGGTCGGCGTCATGACGCTGGACCGCAATCCGGAGAACTTCTTCGCGCAGATCGAGCAGGCTGCCTTCGAGCCGTCGGCCACCGTGCCCGGCATCGGCCTGTCCCCGGACACGATGCTGCTGGGGCGCGTCTTCTCCTACGCCGACACCCACCGCCACCGCATCGGCCCGAACTACCACCAGTTGCCCGTGAACCGGCACCGCGTGGAGGGACACACCTACTCCTACGACGGCCCGATGGCGTACGACCACTCCGGGGACGCGGCCATGTACGCCGCCAACTCGATGGGCACGCCCTACTCGGACGGCACGGGCGCGGCCGAGGACTCCTACCCCGTCTCCGGCGAGCTGGTGCGCCGTGCCGAGACCGTGCGCAGCGAGGAGGACGACAACTTCACCCAGCCCGGGATCCTGGTGCGCGAGGTGATGGACGACGCACAGCGCGACCGCTTCGTGGAGACCGTCGCCGGCCACCTGCTGGGCGGCGTGAAGGGCGACGTGCTGGAGCGCGCGTTCGACTACTGGAAGGCCGTGGACGCCGAGACCGGCGCCCGCATCGAGGCCGCGGTGAAGGCCGGGCAGGCCGAGCGCAACCCGGGCGGCCAGCCGCAGGACGCCAAGGCCGATGCCGCCGAGGGCACGACCGACGCCGACGGGGCCCGCCGGGGCTGACCCGGCACACCGCACCCTGCGACGAGGGCGCCCACCGGCTGGTCGGCCGGTGGGCGCCCTCGTGCCGTCCGCGCCTCAGCCCCGCCGGGCCCGCAGCACGTCCTCCACCTGCGCCAGGGTCACGCCGCGGTCCTGCAGCAGCACGAGCAGGTGGTACAGCAGGTCGGCGGACTCCTGCGCCAGCTCCTGCGACCCCTGGGCCACGCCGGCCAGGGCCACCTCGACGCCCTCCTCGCCCACCTTCTGCGCGATGCGGCGCGTGCCCCCCTCGAACAGGGAGGTGGTGTACGAGCCCTCGGGCAGGTCCACGTGCCGCGCCGCCACCGTGCGGGCCAGCCGTCCCACCTCCGAGGCGGGAGGCTCGTCGCCGAAGCAGGAGGTGGCCCCGGTGTGGCAGGTGGGCCCGGTGGGGCGGGCCAGCACGAGCACGCTGTCGGCGTCGCAGTCCGTCCGCAGGTCCACCAGCTCCAGGGTGTTGCCGGAGGTGGCGCCCTTGACCCACGGCTCGGCACGGGAGCGCGACCAGAAGGTCACCCGGCCCGTGGTCTGCGTGGCCTCGACCGCGTCACGGTCCATCCAGCCGAGCATGAGCACCGCCAGGGTGTCGGCGTCCTGCACCACCGCGGGCACCAGGGCGCGCCCGCCGGTCTGCTCCGCCGAGAACTCCAGCACCTGCACGTCCACCGTCATCGCCGCACCTCCACGCCGGCCGCTGCCAGCCCGTCCTTGACCTGTCCGATCGTCAGCGTGCCCGAGTGGAACACACTGGCCGCCAGCACGGCGTCCACGTCGGCCCGCTGCACGGCCTCGACGAAGTGCTCCACCGCACCGGCTCCCCCGGAGGCCACGAACGGCACCGGGCACAGCTGGCGCACGGCGGCGAGCTGCTCCACGTCGTAGCCGGAACGCACCCCGTCCGAGCCCATGCAGTTGAGCACGACCTCACCGGCGCCGCGCTCGGTCACCTCCTGCACCCACTCGAGGGTGGAGCGCCCCGCGCTGCGCAGCGTGGAGGGGTCCCCGGTGTGGGAGCGGACACGCCAGGCGCCGTCCTCGTCGCGCAACGAGTCGACACCGACCACCACGCACTGCACCCCGAAGGCGTCCGCCAGCTCGTCCACGAGGCCGGGACGCTCCAGGGCGGGGGTGTTCACCGACACCTTGTCGGCGCCGGCGTGGAGCACCTCGCGGGCGTCGTCCACCGAGCGGATGCCACCGGCCACGCTGAAGGGCACGTCGAGGATGCGGGCCACGCGGGTGACCCACGAGCGGTCCACCGAACGGCCGGCCGGGCTGGCGGAGATGTCGTAGAAGACGATCTCGTCGGCGCCGGCGTCGCGGTACCGGCGGGCCAGCTCCTCGATGCCGCCGACGTCCCGGTGGTCGGCGAAACGCACGCCCTTGACCACCCGGCCGTCACGCACGTCGAGGCAGGGCACCACGCGGCGCGCCAGGCGCGTCGGGGCCGGCGCCGGGGACGCGTCCGCGGCGCCGGCCCCGACCGCGGCGGTCGCCACCGCAGGTGCCGGCGCCGGCTGCCCCGCGACCAGCGCGTCGGCGAGGTCGAGCGCACCCTCCAGCAGGGACCGCCCGAGCACCACGCCGGCGCACCCCCGCCCGCGGACGGCGGCGACGTCGGCCACCGAGCGCACTCCCCCGCTGGCCTGCACGGCCACGTCGGGCGCCAGGGCGGTGAGGTGGTCGTAGAGCGTCAGCCCGGGCCCGGTCATCGTCCCGTCGCGGCTGATGTCGGTGGCCAGCACGTGGCGCAGACCCTCGCTGCGGTACCGGGCCAGCAGGTCAGCCAGGTCCACCCCGGAGTCCCGGGTCCAGCCGCGGGTGGGCAGCTCCCAGCGCACTCCGCCCGCGCCGGGGGTCCCTGGAGCCTCCGACACGTCGTCCACGGGCCGGGCGTCCAGGGCGAGCGTGAGCCGCTCCGGCCCCCACCGCCTCAGCCACCGGGCCACCTCCTCGGGCGCGGTCACCGCCATCGAGCCGACGACGGCACGCGAGGCCCCGGAGGCGAGCACCATCTCCACGTCGGCCTCGCCGCGCACGCCCCCGCCGGTCTGCACCGACAGGCCGGTCTCCTCCACGATGCGGCGCACCAGCGGCGCCAGCGACCACCCGCCGGCGCGCGCACCGTCGAGGTCCACCAGGTGCAGCCAGCGCGCCCCGGCTGCGGCGTACGCGCGGGCCTGCTCCACCGGGTCGACCGCGTAGGAGGTCTGCCGCGCGTAGTCGCCCTGGTGCAGGCGCACCACCGCGCCGCCGCGGACGTCCAGGGCCGGGTAGCAGGTGAAGTCGTTCATCGGGGGTCCTCCTCGTCGATGCCGCAGAAGGCGGCCAGCAGCCACGACCCGAGGTCGCCGGACCGCTCGGGGTGGAACTGCATGCCGGTGACGGTGCCGCGCTGCACCACGGCCGCGAACTCGCGTCCGTGGCGGGTGAGCGCCACCGTGTCGGGGCCCACCGGGGCGGCCCACGAGTGCACGAAGTAGGCGCGCGGGTCCGCGGCCCCGCGGAGCACCCGGCGCACCGGGTCGTCGCCCGCGGCGGCCGGACCGGGCTCCAGCAGGTTCCAGCCCATGTGGGGCACCCGCACCGCACCCGGGCCCGGCTCGAGACGCTCCACGGTCCCGGGCAGCAGGCCCAGGCACTCCACCGGCGCGTCGCCCGCGCCCACGGCACGCCCGCCGGCCCCCTCGGTGGAGGCCTCGTGCAGCAACTGCATGCCCAAGCAGACGCCCAGCACCGGCTGCTCCAGCGAGCGCAGCACCTCCACCAGGCCCAGCTCCCGCAGCCGCGCCATCGCGGCCGCGGCGGCACCCACGCCCGGCAGCACCACGCGGTCGGCGCGGCGGATGCGCTCGGCGTCGCCCGTCATCGGCGCGTCGACGCCGAGCCGCTCCAGCGCGCACTGCACCGAGGTGATGTTGGCCCCGCCAGCGTCCACGAGCACCACGTCCGGCACGGTGCCCCGGCGGCTCACAGCGTCCCCTTGGTGGAGGGCAGACCCGTGCCGGTGCGCGCGATGGCCTGCCGCAGGGCCCGGGCCACGGCCTTGAAGCCCACCTCCACGCGGTGATGGTCGTTGCCCGCCTGCACCGAGAGGTTGAGGGTGAGACCGGCGCCGTCGCACAGCGAACGCCAGAAGTGCTCCACCATCTCGGTGGGGAGGTCGCCCACCATCTCCCGGGTGAAGGTGCAGTCGAAGACGAGGTAGGGGCGCCCGGAGAGGTCGACCGCGGCCGTGGCGAGCGACTCGTCCATGGGCAGGGTGAACCCGTACCGGCCGATGCCGGTCTTGGTGCCCAGCGCCTCGCGCAGCGCCTGCCCGATGGCGATGCCGGTGTCCTCCACGGTGTGGTGCTCGTCGATCTCCAGGTCGCCCCGGCAGTCCACCTGCAGGGCGAACCCGCCGTGCTTGCCGAGCTGGTCGAGCATGTGGTCGAAGAAGCCCAGACCGGTGCTCACCCGTGCGGGCGCCGGGTCGTCGAGGTCCACCGCCACCCGGATGCGGGTCTCGCTGGTGGCGCGCTCCACGGTGGCGCGGCGGGGGCGGTCGACGAGCTCGTGGGCGACGGCGGCCCAGGTCCACGTGCCGCCGAGCTCCTCCTCGGTGGCCAGCTGGTAGGCCGGCACGCCCAGGGCCCGCGCGAACTCCACGTCGGTCTCCCGGTCGCCCACCACGGCCGAGCGATCCCAGTCCACGGTCCGGTCCTTGAGCAGGTGGGTCACCAGCCCGGTGCCGGGCTTGCGGGTCGGGGCGTGGTCCTCGGGCAGGGAGCGGTCCACGAGCACCTCGGAGAAGTGCACCCCCTGGCTGGTGAGCACCTGCATCACCAGGCCGTGGGCGGCGTCGAAGTCCTCCTGCGGGAAGGCGTCGGTGCCCAGGCCGTCCTGGTTGCTCACCATGACCAGGCGGTAGCCGGCCTCCTGGAGGCGCAGCAGTGCGGGCACCACGCCGTCCACGAAGCGCACCTTGGCCAGGGAGTCCACCTGGTGGTCCTCGGGCTCGGCGATGATCGTGCCGTCACGGTCGACGAGCAGCAGCGGCGTGCTCACGGGGTCTCCTCGGGGGTGGTGCGGGTGGGGCGGCCGGTGGGGGGTCGGTGCGCGGGCGGGTGGGCTCCCAGTGCTCGGAGCACCCGGTCGTCCTGCTCGGGGGTGCCCAGCGTGACGCGCACGCCGTCGGCGAGGCCGGGGTGCGTGGCCAGCGCCCGGGCCACCACCCCCTGCTCCTCGAGGGCGTCGAGCACGGACCCGGGGTCGGTGCAGCGCAGGGTGACGAAGTTGGCCTCGGCCACCAGCACCGCCTCGATGCCGGAGCCCGGCCGGCCGGCCAGGTCGCGCAGCGCCGTGGTCACCCGGTCCCGCTCGGCGAGGGTGCGCCGCACGCGGTCGGCCGTGTCCTCCAGGGCCGCGGGCTCGGTGGCGGCCAGGGCGAGCTGCACCGCGGGCACGGCCAACGGGTAGGGCGCCTGCACGCGGCCCAGCAGCGCCACGAGCTCGGCACGCGCCAGCACGGCCCCGATGCGGGCACCGGCCAGGCCGTGTGCCTTGCTCAGGGTGCGCAGCACCACCACGTTCTCGTGGGTGGCCAGCAACGTGGCCGCCGAGGGGGCGTCGGTGAAGTCGGCATAGGCCTCGTCGACCACGAGCAGAGCGGGGGCCTCGTCGCGGCGCAGGCCCTCGGCGAGGCGCACCAGGTCCTCGACCGGCACGCCCTGCCCGGTCGGGTTGCCCGGTGAGGGCAGCAGCACCAGGTCGGCCTGCTGCTGCCGGGCGGTGCGCAGCACGGCGTCCACGTCCACCCGCCAGCGCTCACCGCCCCCGGGCCCCTCGGCGGGCTCCACCAGCTGCGGCACCGCGTGCACCGCGGCGCCGTGGAGGCGGGCGGTCACGGCGTACATGCCGAAGGTGGGCGGGGCCACCACCACGCCCCCGCGGGCGGCTCCCGCCGCTGGGCCGGAGGCGTCGCCGCGGGTCGCCCCGCCGGGTGCGCAGCAGGCACGGACCAGCAGGTCGATGCCCTCGTCGCTGCCCCGGGTCACGAGCAGCTCATCGGTGGCCACCCCCCACAGCCCGGCCAGGCGCCCCCGGAGCGCGGCCGGCTGCGGGTCGGGATAGCGGCGCACGCTCGCGCCGGCATCGGCCCGGTTGGGCGTGGCGGCCTCGTTGGCGTTGAGCCACGCGAGGTCCACCGGCGCCCCCTGTTCAACCGGCACCCCCTGCTCACCCGATGCGGCGGCAGCCGGCGCCACGGCACCCGCCGGTGCGCTGGTGCGGGCGCTGGAGTAGCCGGTGAAGTCCGCGAGGTCGTCCCGCACGTAGCCCAGCGGGAAGGGTCGGCGGCTCATGCGCGCGCCTCCCCGCCCTCGGGCTCGCCGACGCGCCGGGTCACGGCCCGGGCGTGCGCCTCGAGCCCCTCGGCCCGCGCCAGCGCAACCGCCGTCCCGCCCGTGGCGCTCAACGCCCGCGAGCTGGCCTCCTGCACCGTGATGGACAGCTGGAAGCTCGACAGGTTGACCCCACCGGTCCACCGCGCCGCCCCCGAGGTGGGCAGCACGTGGTTGGTGCCCGAGCAGTAGTCGCCCAGGGACTCCGGCGTGTGGTCGCCGAGGAACACCGAGCCCGCCGCGGTCACCCCCTCGAGCAGGTCCCGCGGCTCGCGCACGGCCAGGATGAGGTGCTCCGGGGCGTAGGCGTTGGAGACCTCCACCGCCTGCTCCAGGTCACGCACCAGCACCAGCCGGGAGGCTCCCAGCGCCTCGGTCACGATGCCGGCGCGCGGCAGCTCGGCGGCCTGCCGGGAGAGCTCCGCGGCCACCTGCTCCAGCAGGTCGCGGTCGTCGGCCACGCACACCACCTGGGAGTCCGGGCCGTGCTCGGCCTGGCTCAGCAGATCCGCGGCCACCCACACGGGGTTCGCCCCGGCATCGGCCACCACGAGCTGCTCGCTGGGGCCGGCCGGCAGGTCGATGCCGGGACCACCCTGCATGCCGGCCACCTGGCGCTTGGCCTCGGTGACGAAGGTGTTGCCCGGCCCGAAGACCTTGTCGCACGGGCCCACGGGGCCGGCACCGAAGGCCATGGCCCCCACGGCCTGGGCACCGCCCACCACGGCGATGCGGCGGACGCCCACCTCCACGCACGCGGCCACCACCAGCGGGTCGGCGCCCCCGTCGCGCGTCGGCGGGGTGCACACCACCACCTCCGGGCAGCCGGCGAGCACGGCGGGCACCCCCAGCATCAGGGCGGTGGAGGGCAGCGGCGCCGAGCCGGCGGGCACGTAGAGGCCCACGCTGCGCACCGGGCGCACCACCCGCTCGCAGCGCACGGCGTCCTCGCCCTCCTGCACCACGTACGGCCGGGCACCCCCGGGGGCGTGGAAGGCACGGATCGCCTCGGCCGCCTCCGCGATGGCGCGGCGCACCTGCGGGTCCACCTGCGCCAGGGCGTCCTCCACCTCGGCGTCGGTGAGCAGCAGGTCGTCGCGGCGCACGCCGTCGAAGCGCTCGGTGAAGGCGGCCACGGCCTCGGCGCCCCCGCGGCGCACCTCGTCGAGCACCTCGGCCACGGTGCGGCTGACCTCCTCCCCCACCTCTTGGGCGGGGCGGCGCAGCGCGGCGGCGCGCTCGGCGGCGTCCAGCGTGTTCCAGTCCAGGACGCGCATCAGACGAGCATCCCCTCGACCGGCAGCACCACGACGCCGCGTGCCCCGGCGGCCTTGACCGCTTCGAGCAGCCCCCAGGTCACCTCGCCGTGGCAGAGCACCTGAACGGCGAACAGCCCCGCGGGGGCGGTCGGGTCAGCGGGGTCGACCCTGGGCACCACGGTGGGCTCCTCGGCATCGGGCAGCAGGGCCAGCACCTCGGCGAGGCGGTCGGCGGGCACCCGCGCGCAGACCACCTTGCTGTCGGCCACCCGGCGGGCGCCGTCCAGGCGCCGCAGCAGCAGCTCGAGCAGCTCGGCCCGCGGCCCCTCCAGGCGGCGGGCCGGGCCGGCCAGCACGGCCTCGCTCTCCAGCACCACGGCCACGGGGCGCAGCGCGTTGGCGCGCAGGGTGGCGCCGGAGCTCACGAGGTCGCACACGGCATCGGCCTGGCCCAGGCTGGGCGCGATCTCCACCGACCCGCTGAGCGTCACCACCTCGGCGTCCACGCCCTGGGCGGCCAGCCAGTCCCGGGTGAGGGCCGGGTAGCTCGTGGCCACGCGCAGTCCCTGCAACTGCTGCGGGCCCTGCCAGTCCCACTCCTGGGGCACGGCGATCTGCAGGGTGCAGGGACCGAAGCCGAGCTGGCGCACCTCGTGCAGGTCGGTGCCCACACCGGTGGCCTGCTCCTCGGCCAGCACGTTGCGTCCCACGATGCCGAAGTCGGCCACGCCGTCGGTGAGCAGGCCGGGGATGTCGTCGTCGCGGACCAGCAGCAGATCCACCGGCAGGCCCTCGCCGAAGCAGAACAGGCGGTCACGGCTCTCGCGCCAGGTCAGGCCGCAGGCGCTCAGCAGGTCTCGGGCCGGGTCGCCGAGGCGACCGGACTTCTGGATGGCGACGCGCAGGCGGTCGCGCGGGGTCTCCACGGGGGTCATGGTGCTCCTCACCCACCAGCGGTGGGATCGAGGACGCCGGGGCGTCCGAGGGAGGTGCGCGGCGGACCGCGCCGGTCAGGCGGAGGCAGGCCCGTCCAGATGTCGCAGGGCCGCGCGGTAGCCACCGGCCCCGTCCTCGAGGCACCGGGCCACCCGGCCGACGGTGGTCACCGAGACGCCCGTGTCCTCGTGGATGGCGCGGTAGCTGCGACCCTCGGCCAGCTGCGGCACCACGGCCCACCGGTCGGTGAGGGCCTCCACCTCGGCGGGCGTGCACAGGTCGGTGAGCAGGGCGTCCACCTCCGCGGGGTCCTGCATCGAGGCCAGGACGGCCACGAGCTCGGCACGCACCTCGGCCACGGTGCGCGAACGGGGGGTGTCGCGTCGCTTCATGGCGTCCTCCTGGTGCGAACGGGGGTGGGCAGTGACGGGTGGTCGCGGTCGGCGCCGCGGGTCCGTCATCGAATGTATTAACACGCTAACACGCTAGGACACGGTGCGCCGAATCGGCGTCATGCCCCCTTCCCCTCCCCCGGCACACGCGAGCGGCCCACCACCCCGTGGGGTGGTGGGCCGCTCGAGGCGAGGGCCGTGCCGGGTCAGTCCCCGCGCACGGCGACCGGCTGCGCCAGCTCCACGCGCAGCGCCTGCGCCAGGTCGCCCCGCTCGGCCTCGAACTGGTCGCCGCGCTGCAGGTCCTTGACCGTCACCACACCGCGCTCCACCTCCTGGGCGCCGAGCACGGCCACGAACCGGATGCCCGCCCGGTCGGCGTGCTTGAACTGCTTGGCCAGCTTGGCCGGCTCCAGCACCGACTCCACCCGCAGGCCGGCCGTGCGCAGCTCGGCGGCCAGACCCAGCGCCTCGGGCAGCAGGGCCTCGTCGAGCAGCGGCACGAGCACCTGGACGGTGGACGGCTCGTCGGCGACCATGCCGTTCTCCATGAGCTGCCAGAACAGGCGGGAGAGGCCGATGGACATGCCCACGCCCGGCAGGGACGACCTGGTGTACTGCCCGGCCAGGTTCTCGTAGCGCCCACCGGAGCAGACCGACCCCAGCTCCGGGTGCTCGTCGAGGAAGGTCTCGTAGACGGTGCCGGTGTAGTAGTCCAGGCCGCGGGCGATGGCGAGGTTGACGCAGTAGTCGCCCTCGGGCACGCCGAGGTGACGCAGCATCTCGAGCACCTCGCGCAGCTCGGCCACGCCGGCGTCCAGCTCCTCGTCGCGCCCCTCCAGGCCGGCCAGCACCTCCAGGGCCTCGGCGTGCGAGCCGGTGCGGGTGGAGACGAAGCCCGCCACGGCGTCGACCACGTCCGCGGCCAGGCCGAAGCGCTCGCCGGTGAGCTCCTCGCGCAGCCAGTCCACACCGCGCTTGTCGATCTTGTCCACCTCGCGCAGCACCAGCGGCTGCTGCTCGTCGGTGATGCCGACGCTGCGGAAGAAACCGCGCAGCAGGCGGCGGTTGTTCAGGTGGATCGTGAACGGGCCGAAGTCCAGCTCGCGGAAGATGGCGTGCATGGTGGCCGGCGGCTCGGCGTCGTGGCGCACCGAGAGGGTGTCCTTGCCGATGATGTCGACGTCACACTGCACGAACTCCCGGAAGCGGCCACGCTGCGGACGCTCACCGCGGTAGACGCGCTGCATCTGGTAGCGACGGAAGGGGAAGGTCAGCTGGCCCTCGTGCTGGGCCACGAAGCGCGCCATCGGCACGGTGAGGTCGAAGCGCAGGGCGAGGTCGGGCAGGCCCACCTCGTCCCCGGCGGCCACGGCCTCGCGGTCGTTGGCCAGCCCACCGGTGGACTGCACGAAGTAGACCTGCTTCTCGGTCTCGCCACCGGACTTGGTGAGCAGCACGTCGGTGCGCTCGAAGGCGGGCGTCTCCAGCGGGAGGAAGCCGCCGGCCTCGAAATGGCGACGCACCACGTCCGCGATGCGGTTGAACGCCACCTGCTGGCGCGGCAGCAGCTCGAGCGTTCCCTGGGCGGGGCGGGGTGTGGTGATCTGGGCCATGGTCGGAGTCTAGTTTCCGGGGTTCGACGCCGCGCACGGCGTGGTCGGCCACGCAGCGCGAGGCCCCCACCGCACCGGGGTGCGAGGGGGGCCGGGCGCCGGTCGTGACGGCGTGGCGGTCAGGAGCTCAGCCCTGCGGGGCGGCGGCGCCGTGCTCGAGCGCCTCGAGGATCGCCCCGTTGAAGGCGGGCAGGTCGTCGGGGTTGCGGCTGGTGATGAGGTTGCCGTCCACCACGACGCTCTCGCCGCTCACCCAGTCGGCGCCTGCGTTGCGCAGGTCGGTCTCGATGCTGTCGAAGCCCGTCACGCGGCGGCCGTCCACCACGCCCGCCTCGGCCAGCACCCAGCCGGCGTGGCAGATGGCGGCCACCGGGCGGCCCGCGTCGTGCACGGCCTTCACGAGGGCCACGGACTTCTCGTCCAGGCGCAGAGCGTCCGGGTTGGCCACGCCACCGGGCAGAACGAGCACGTCCACGTCGTCGGCGGACACCTCGGCCACGGCGCCGTCGGCGGTGCGGGTCTCGGCCTTGTCGAGGTGGTTGAAGAGCTGCACCTCGCCGCCCTCGGGGCTCACGAGGCGCGCGGTGTGGCCGGCCTCGGTGACGGCCTTCCACGGGTCGGTGAGCTCCACGGCCTCGATGCCCTCGGCGGAGGTCAGAAAGTAGACGGTCTTGCCGGTGGTCTGCGTGGTGTCGGTCATGGCTCCACCCTCGCGCCGACCCCCGGCACGTCGCAACCGGAGGGCTGCTCGGCCAGCACCCCCGCGCCGCCCGGCCCCCGGCCCTTCGGACCCGCACCCCCACCGGACCACCACCTGCTGGACCGGACCCGAGAACCGCACCGGTGCCGAACTCGACTGTCGAGTTCGGCACCGGTGCGGTTCTCGGGCGCGGCCGGGGTCGGTTCCGGCCCGGCCGGCGCGGGGTCAGGACCCGGCGGTCACTTGCTGGACTGGATCTTCTCCGTGGCCTGCGGCAGCACGTCGAACAGGTCGCCCACGACGCCGAAGTCCACCATCGAGAAGATGGGCGCCTCCTCGTCCTTGTTCACCGCGACGATGGTCTTGGAGGTCTGCATGCCGGCGCGGTGCTGGATGGCACCGGAGATGCCGGCCGCCACGTACAGCTGCGGGGACACGGTCACGCCGGTCTGGCCCACCTGGCTGGAGTGCGGGTACCAGCCGGCGTCCACCGCGGCGCGCGAGGCACCCACGGCGGCACCCAGCGAGTCGGCGAAGGACTCGACCGGGTCGAAGTCACCGCCGGTGCCACGGCCACCGGAGACCACGATGGCGGCCTCGGTGAGGGCGGGGCGGCCGGAGGCCTGCTTCTCCTCGCTGGCCACGATCTTCGCGCCACGCGCCACATCGGAGAGCTCCACCTCCACGACTTCGTCGGCGCACGCCCCCTGGGCCGGCTCGGCGGTCACCGAGTTGGGCTTGAGCGACACGATCGCCACACCCTTGGCGACGTGCGAGGCGGTGGTCCAGCCACCGGCGAACACCGACTTGGTGACCTTCACGCCACCGTCGGCGGCCTCCACGTCCACGGCGTCGGTGATGACACCCGAGGCGGTCATGACGGCCAGGCGCCCGGCCACCTCCTTGCCCTCCGGCGAGGACGGCACGATGACGGCCGACGCGCCGGTGCGCTGCACCAGCTGGGCCAGGCCCTCGGCGGTGGGGCCCACGAGGTACTCGCCGAACTCGGCGGCCTCGAGGCGGTACACCTTCTCCGCGCCGGCGGCGGCCAGGGCCTCCTTGGCGGCGTCGAAGCCGGCACCCACGAACACCGCGGACGGCTCACCCACGCGGCGCGCGGCGGTCAGCATCTCGGAGGTCGTCTTGCGGACGTCGCCCTCGACGTGGTCGACCAGAACCAGAACTTCACCCATCGTCTACTCCTTGGATCTCGTCGGGGCGTCTCAGATGAACTTGCGCTGGGCCAGGAAGTCGGCCAGCTTCTGGCCGCCGTCACCCTCGTCGGTGACGATCTCGCCGGCCTCGCGCGGCGGGCGCTGCGTGGTGCCGTCCACCATGGCCCAGGCGTTGGCCGCACCCACCATCGAGGGGTCCACACCCAGGTCGGCCAGCGACCAGGACTCGATGGTCTTCTTCTTGGCCGCCATGATCCCCTTGAAGGAGGGGTAGCGCGGCTCGTTGATCTGGTCGGTCACCGAGACCACGGCCGGCAGGGTGGCCTCCACGGTCTGGGTGGCCTCGGCGGTGTCGCGCTTGATGGTGATGGTGCCGCCGGTCTCGCCGGAGCACTCCACGGAGTTGGCCAGGGTCACCATCGGCACGCCGAGCAGCTCGGCCACCATCGCGGGCACCACGCCCATGGCGCCGTCGGTGGAGCTCATGCCGAAGAGCACGAGGTCCACCTCGTCGACCTTCTTGACGGCCTCGGCCAGCACCACGGCGGTGGAGAGGGCGTCGGAGCCGGCCAGCGCGTCGTCGGTGACGTGCACGCCGTCGGTGGCGCCCATCTGCAGGGCCTTCTTCACGGCCTCCTCGGCGGCGGCCGGGCCCATGGTCAGCACGGTCACGCGGCCGTCCCCGGCGGCCTCGGTGATCTTGAGGGCCTCCTCCACCGCGTACTCGTCGAGCTCGGACAGCAGACCGTCCGTGGTGCGGTCGGTCAGGCCCTGGTCATCGAAGGACCGGTCACCCTGGGCGTCCGGGACGTGCTTCACGCACACGACGATGTTCATCGATCGCCTCTCTCATGGCTGGTGCAGCCGGGGCCGCTGTGCGGTCCCCCGGCGATGGCGGGGAGGGCGCCCCGTGCGGGGCGCCCTCCAAGTGTCGCACGTCACGTTCCGCCCGATGCGGTGTGCCGTGCACGGGTGCGGGCGATGCCGCCCGCACCCGGTGGGCTCAGCGGCCGACGAAGGAGGCCTTGCCCGGACCGTTCTCCACGAACGAGTCCATGCCGATCTGGCGGTCCTCGGTGGCGAAGAGGCCGGCGAACGCGATGCGCTCGAGCTCCAGCCCGGTGGTGAGGTCGACCTCGATGCCGCGGTCGATGGACTCCTTGGCGGCGCGCAGGGCGACGGCCGGGCCGCCGACGTACTGCTTCATGCGCTCCACGGCGGCGGTGTACACCTGCTCGGCGGGCACGACCTCGTCGGCCAGGCCGATGGACAGCGCCTCGGCGGCGTCCACGTGGCGGCCGGAGAAGATGAGGTCCTTGGCCTTCGCAGTACCGATGAGGCGCGGCAGGCGCTGCGTGCCGCCGGCCCCCGGGATGACGCCGAGCAGGATCTCCGGCTGGCCCAGCTTGGCGTTCTCGGCCACGACGCGGAAGTCGCAGGCCAGGGCCAGCTCGCAGCCGCCACCGAGCGCGTAGCCGGTGATGGCGGCGACGGTGGGCTTGGGGATCTCGGCCACGGCGGTGAGGCAGGCCTGGAGCTTGGCGGCGCGGTCGAGCATGTCCGCGTAGCTCATCTTCTGCATCTCCTTGATGTCCGCGCCGGCGGCGAACACCTTCTCACCGCCGTACACGACCACCGCGGCGACGTCCGGGTGGTCGGCGGCCTCGCGGGCCACGACGCCGATCTCGTCCTGGAGCTGGGTGCTCAGGGCGTTCATCTTGGGGCGGTCGAGGCGGATGGTGCCGATGCCGTCGGCCACCTCGAGGCGGACGAACTCACAGTTCTGCGTGCTCATGCGCGACCCTCCTGGTCACCGAGGTTCAGGGAGAAGGACGAGGAGCCACTCCGCTGGCCGGGCTGCTGCCCCTGCTGCTGTGCGGCCTGGCCCTGGGCGCCGGCCTCGGCGCCGGCGCGACCGGGGCTCACCGGGCCGGGGGCACCGATGGCGGCCTCGGTGGCGTGCTGCACGTCGTCCTTCATGACGTTCTCGTGCCACACCTGCACGGCCTGCATGATCATGTTGACGGTCAGCTGCAGGCGGGGGCTGGGACCCTCGCCCTTGAGCACGAGGTGCTCGCCGGAGACCACCAGGGTGGTGCCGACGATGCCCATCTTGACGACGTTGGCGCCCAGGGTGACGTCGTTGGTGTTGTTCAGCCACTTCACGACGTCGGCCGGGATGTCGGAGCCGATCTGCCACTGGCCGAAGACGCGCATGATGTCGACGTCGCCCTCGGTGACGCGCACGAACATGGTCTGGCCCTGCACCTCGAAGGCCACGTCACCGTCGCCGTCGACCTGCGGCGACATGCCGTCGGTCTCCAGCAGGGTGACCACCTGGTCGCGCAGGGAGGGCGCGGAGGAGCCGGTGGGCCCGGCGTCGTCGCCCGTGGGGAAGCTCGGGAGCTGCGTGGGATCAGTCATGGGCCCCAAACTACAGTCCGTGACCCAGCCCACGCCCACGCCCCTCCCGCGCCGGGCAGGACCCACCGGTCACCGCGCGGAGCGGGCACCTCGCAGGAGCCACCACAGGCCCAGTACCGGCAGCACCAGCGGCACGAAGCCGTACTGGCGGCCGTAGACCGACCACACCGTCTCGTCCGGGAACAGCCCCGGGTCCACCAGGCTCAGCGTGCCCACCACGAGCACGCCGACCAGCTCGAAGGTCGCCGCGCCGAGGGCCGTCCGCCGCCCCGCGGCACCACCGCGCACCATGCCGACGGTGGCCACGAGGTAGACCAACGCGGCCACCGTGGAGAGCAGGTAGGCCAGCGGGGCGCGGTCGAAGTAGGCCAGCAGCTGCATGACCGAACGGCCCGTGGCGGCGAGCGCCAGCACGGCGTAGGCGGCCACGAGCACCCGGCCGAAGCCGCGGCTGAGGTGGTTGACGGGCTCGGGCCCGGTGGTGGGCTCCGACGGGGCGGTGCGGGAGGTGCGGGACGGGCTGGACACGGGGCGGCTCCTGGCGGCGAGGCCGGGTGGGTGGGGGGGGACGTCAGGGGGTGAGGACGGTGGGGAACTGGTACCAGATGGCCACCAGGCGCTGCGCCATGACGAGCAGCGCCAGGCCGGCCAGGAAGAGCACCCCCATGCCCCACCGGGTGTCGCGCTCGGCCACCGACCAGAGGAAGGCCACCGGCAGCAGCGCCGCCATGCCGAACAGGTAGGCGCCGAACTCCCAGGCGGGGATGTCGTACGAGGTGGTCACCGCCATCACCAGACCCACCACGAGTTGCACGAGCAGCACCACGGCGGCCAGGCCGGTCACCCCGAGCACGAGGTTGTCGACCGGCCGGTTGACGACCGCGTACAGCAGGGTCACCAGGCACAGCAGCGCCAGCGACAGGAACAGGGCGGTGGTCAGGGCGGGGATCACGGCGGGAGAGTCTAGGTGTTCTCGGTCATCAGGTTGGTGACAGTCGGCTGGTGGGTGGGAGTCCTCTCAGGGCGCTGTGGCCGCGGTCAGT
>NZ_PKIZ01000160.1 GCF_002847825.1 Kytococcus schroeteri
CCCACGCGGACGAGGAGCTCTCCTTAAGCGAGATCAACCGCCTGGCCGCGGCGGTGCGCCAGCTCGGCTGAGCCTAATGGGCGTCAAAAGATCTAGTCGGCAGATCTAGTCGGCGTCAGTAGACAGAGCGGCGACGAAGGCCTCCTGCGGAACAGACACCGAACCGATGGCCTTCATGCGCTTCTTGCCTTCCGGTCGGCCAGCTGCTCACCGGCTTCCTCGTAGTTCAGCGAAGCGTAGCCCTTGGTGCGGGACTTCAGCTGGTCGAAGAAGTCGAAGATGATCTCACCCAGAGGCATGGTGTAG
>NZ_PKIZ01000161.1 GCF_002847825.1 Kytococcus schroeteri
CGAGGGTGGCCACAATGGGCTGCGCTCAATGACTGCCGAGCTGGGCACCCAGCGCTACGTGCGCGTCCGCATGGGCATCGGCCGCCCGCCTAAGGGCACGCCTGTGATTGATTTCGTTTTGAGCCCGTTCGAGGATGCAGACATCGCCCCAGAGAGCGGATGGATGGAAAACACTCTTCGAGATTCGGTGGACTCAGTGACGCTCATCGTAGCAGAAACAACCAAAATCTGGTGCGTCTTCCGGGGCTTCTGTGTCTTCTAAACCGTCTGCGAATTCCGAACCGTCTGCGGCTTCCAAGCCCTCCG
>NZ_PKIZ01000162.1 GCF_002847825.1 Kytococcus schroeteri
CCTCCACGCGGAGGCCGTGCGACAGACGATGGCTCTCCGCTTCGCGTCCGCGAACGACCGGGACGTCATCACCCAGCAGATCGTCGATGCCGCAGAACGGGTCTCGCTGCGCCTCACTCCGCCCGAGCTCGCGAAGAGCCCCTCGCTGTTTCGTCGCGCGGACGGGTCGAGCGTGTTCCGACCCAAAGCCGGAACGGTGTTCTCCTCCGAGCAGGTGCTCGCGGCAGAAGACCGACTCCTTGGCGCGTCGAATGATCGGTCGGCGCCGACCGTACCGCTGGCATGGATCGAGGACGCTGCCAGAAC
>NZ_PKIZ01000163.1 GCF_002847825.1 Kytococcus schroeteri
CGTACACCTGCAGGCCGCCGCGGGCCTTCCAGAGGGAGTGGAGCTCGGCCCTACCTTGGCGATCCTCGGCTCGGTTTTCCTGGTTACTCTCGGCCTGCGCGGCCTGCCTTTCGCCGCCCTGCGTTTCTTTCGGGAGTCCGACCTTGTTGCCTGGCTGGGCCTGGCCATGCCCGTTGGCGTGATGACCCTCTTGGTCGTCTACACCGTCTCCGGCCAGGCGGATGCGCCTGGCGGTCTCGCGGCGGTCGGCATCGCTTTGGTCTTCACCGTTGCCCTGCATCTATGGCGCCGTTCGGCCACGTTGTC
>NZ_PKIZ01000164.1 GCF_002847825.1 Kytococcus schroeteri
CCAAATCGTCGAGTTATCGAAAGTAGCAGGCGTGAAGCGCAGTATCGTAGCGCGCTGACCTGCATGAATAGAATAGTTATATCTTAAGAGCTGGAATTTGGGACACCTGGTCGGTCTATGTGTCGGAAATCTTGCAAAACGGCGCCTGCCCGTCTGACCGATCGGTCCGCCCTCGCCCCTCTCGGCGCGAAGAAAATCGCTTAAACGGGCTTAGAATCGCCCTGCCGGATCTGGCGTCTTCCGCGCCGGCTCGATGAATGCCTCACCAGCGCGATGAATGCCTCACCAGCGCGATGGAAGCCACAC
>NZ_PKIZ01000165.1 GCF_002847825.1 Kytococcus schroeteri
CACGATGCAGTGGAAGCTGGCCAGCTCCACAGACACCGGGGCTTCGATGGTGGCATAGCGCAGCGCGACCTCCCGCAGGCTCATGGCGCTGACCGGCTCCAGGTCCTCCGGCGGGGCGTTCACCGGCACTTCCAGCGGATCGTCCGGGGTCTGCACCGCGGTGCCAATGCGCACCACACCCGGCTCAGAAGTCACGTCGGTTCCGGTGTGCACATGCGTCCACAGCGCCTGCGGATGTGGGTGGGCTGCCAGCATGCCCTGCAACTGCTCGTCGTGGCTGCGCTGCACGCTGTCCTTCAGCGCGTC
>NZ_PKIZ01000166.1 GCF_002847825.1 Kytococcus schroeteri
GATTCGCTGTCCGCGACGGTCGGCGACGAGGGCTCGTACCGCAATTATTGGCTTGTCTTCACCAGCCGTTTCGTAATCCACCTGGCCAACTACACCAGCTTGTTCTACCTGCTGTATTACCTGAGGGATCACATTGGTGTGCCCGACCCGGATGCTGGCGTGCTGGAGCTGACCCTGCTGTATGCGGTATTCACCATCATTACTGCGTTCGTCAGCGGTGGCGTGTCGGACCGGCTGGGGCGGAGGAAGATCCTGGTGGTCGTCTCGGCGCTTGGTGTCGCGGGCGCTACGGGCATGATGACTAT
>NZ_PKIZ01000167.1 GCF_002847825.1 Kytococcus schroeteri
CTGCCCGCACGCCCGGGTGACCTCGGCGTGGACCCGGCCGACCGCGTCGAGGAAGGCCACCTCCGCGGCCCGCATCGCCTCCAGGGCGGCCACCGCCGCACCCAACGCGCCCACCGCGGTGGGCACCACCCCACCGCCACCGACCGGGCCATCGGACTCCCGCCGCACGACCACCACCCCCTGCCCGGATGCACACCACGACATCGAACACACCCACCCACCGGGTCGTTCACATGTTCCAATCATGGCAGCACCACACCCGCCCCGCAACCCCCATCATCGAACATGTGGACGAAACGACACC
>NZ_PKIZ01000168.1 GCF_002847825.1 Kytococcus schroeteri
GCGTGCTCGCCGTGGGAAAAGTTGAGGCGCGCAACGTTCATTCCTGCGTCTACGAGCCCGCGAATCTGCTCCTTCGAAGCGACCGCGGGGCCCAGGGTGCAAACAATCTTGGTTCTTCTATTCACGGACTCGAGGATAGCCCCGCTCCGTTGTCCCCGCTACTTCGCTTCTTCTTTTGTGACGCCCTCAGCCTTGCGTTGCTGCACTGTCCACCAGACGAACAGCGCTGTCGCGGCGAGGAACACCACTGCGGAGACCACAGCGTTGATGCGCACGTCGCCGAAAACGGTGGTGGCGGCGTCTG
>NZ_PKIZ01000169.1 GCF_002847825.1 Kytococcus schroeteri
GCGCGATCACCGGCCTGTCCATGGGTGGTACCGCCGCAATGAACCTGGCCGAGCGCTTCCCGGAGATGTGGAAGTTCGTCGGCTCCTTCTCCGGCTACCTGGACACGACCTCCTACGGCATGCCGGAAGCCATCGCCTACGCCACCAACGACGGCAACGGCTACGACGCCAAGAAGATGTGGGGCGAGTTCGGCTCCCAGGACTGGATCGACCACGACCCGAAGCTGGGCGTGGATGCGCTGAAGGACATGACCGTCTACGTCTCCGCAGGTAACGGCAACGCGGGCAAGTACGACAAGCCGG
>NZ_PKIZ01000017.1 GCF_002847825.1 Kytococcus schroeteri
GGTTCGTTGCCCGTGAAGACCGCCGTGCTCGCCGTGTGCGGGGCCCTGTTGGTGGGGGCGTGCTCCTCCGATGCGGAGGGTGGCGGGTCGTCGTCGACCACGCCTGATGCGGTGGAGCCCTCCGCGCCCGTGACCTCGCCGAGTGCCTCGGGTTCCTCGGGGTCGCCGGACGCGCAGGAGTCCTCTGGGTCTCCCACACCGAGCGAGTCCGACTCGGCTGATGCCTCACCCTCGAACGAGTCCAGCCCCCCGCACTCGCCCCGGCCGAGCAAGAGCTCCAGCGAGGTTCCGGCCCCGCCGCCGATGCCGGCCGCCGCGAAGGAGAACACCGCCGAGGGTGCCGAGGCCTTCGCCCGCTGGTACATCGAGACCCTGAGCTACCTCTACGAGCACCCGAAGGCGGGAGTCCTGGACAAGTACGCCGGTGAGGACTGCAACACCTGCGCCCGCCACGTCCGCGTGGTGCAGCAGTCTGCGGAACAGAATGCTCAAGCTGACAAGGTGGTCTATGAAGTGCTCGGGGCGGGGGAGCCTCACAGCATGGGGGATGGCTACGAAATCACCGTGGCGTTCCGCCAGAACGCGAGCGTGATCCGGGACGAGACCGGGTCCGTCGTCGGTAAGACCACGGAGCTGCCGGAGGTCGGATACGTCTTCCGCCTTACCTATGACAAGGGGTGGACGATCGAGAAGATG
This sequence comes from Kytococcus schroeteri, assembly GCF_002847825.1. GTDB lineage: Bacteria > Actinomycetota > Actinomycetes > Actinomycetales > Dermatophilaceae > Kytococcus > Kytococcus schroeteri. The sequence continues at coordinate 697 of NZ_PKIZ01000017.1, forward strand.
CACCCCAATGACGCCCCCTACTACGAGCCGGACGCCTCGTGATCACCTTGGCCTTGCTCGCGGCTGTGGCGAACGGGCCCGCCGAGTGTGCGGATGAGTATGACTTCGCATGTCAGGAGTACGACGACGGAGTCTCGACGGGCCTGACGCTGAAAGACCTCGAGCAGCTTGAGGACAAGAACCCGCCGAAGTCCGCGCCGCCGGCGCCCGGGAAGCCTCCGACCTTGTACTACGAATACGTCGTCCAACACACCTGCCCGGGCATCCGCCCCGGACCCGACGAGCACGGCGCGGACTGCAACCTCTCACGCCACGGCTGCGACGGCTACCTCGGCGACGGACCCCTGGTCACCATCTCCGAACGCATCCTGCGCACCCAGGACGACGAGGTCGTCCAAGGCTGGTCGTTCACCGGTGTCACGTGTTACCCCGAGGCCGTCCCCGGCCGGTCCGGGGAAGTGGCCGACAAGCGCATCGCCAAGGCGTTCAAGGTCACGAAGTTCGCCCTACCCGCCCCCACCTGGGACCCGCCCCGCACCGACCCCCTGGTCAACAAACCCGTCTACTTCACCACCACCTTCACCGAGGCCGGCTACGAGCCGAACGAGACCCGCACCATCCCCCCATCACAGATGCTCGGCCACGACCTGAAAATCCTCCCCGAGCTCAAGAACGTCACATACCACTTCGGCGACGGCGACCAGCACGGCCCCACCGTCGACACCGGCGGCGAGTACCCCGACGGCAACATCACCCACACCTACACCAAGGCCGGCACCCTCCACCCCCGCATCACCGCCACCTACACCGGCCGCTACTCCCTGGACAACGGCCCCTGGCGCCCCCTCGGCCTCGAGGTCACCGTGAAGGGCGAACCCACCACCCTCACCCCCACCACCCTGGTCACCCAACTCGTCCCCAACCCCTGACCCGCCCACCCCGGGCGACCCGGCCGACGGCCCACGGGCAGCCGCCGGCGGCCCAAGAGCGTTGAGTCGTCGCGCACCGGGGTCGACACACCCCACCCACCCCAACGAACGACGACCCAACGGGAAGAGCACAGCAGAGCCCAGCGCCGCCCGGCCATGCACCCACGACGGCGCCCGGGGAGGCCTGCTCCCCGGGCGCCGTGGACGGGTCCGCGTCAGCGCAGCGGGCCGGTCACACCCTCGGCCGCGGCCAGGGCACGGCCGGAGGCGATGAACTCCACGGTGGCCTCGATCTCCGGGGAGAGGTAGCGGTCCTCGCCCGGGCCCTGCACGGTCTCGCGCAGCGCGGCGATGACGGCACCCGTGGCCGGCGACGGCGCCACCGGCGACTCGGCCGAGCCACGCTCGACGCCGCGCAGCTCGATGCCGCGCGCGGCGGTGTACAGCTCGATGGCCAGCACGCGGCGCAGCGCGTCCACGGTGCGGCGCAGCTTGCGGGCGGCCGACCACCCCATCGACACGTGGTCCTCCTGCATGGCCGAGGACGGGATGGAGTCCACGCTCGCCGGCACCGCGAGGCGCTTGAGCTCGCTCACCAAAGCGGCCTGCGTGTACTGGGCGATCATCAGACCCGAGTCCGTGCCCGGGTCCTCGGCCAGGAAGGCGTTGAGGCCGTTGTTGCGGGCCGGGTCCAGGAAGCGGTCGGTGCGGCGCTCGGCCACGCTCGCCAGGTCGGCGGCGGGGATGGCCAGGAAGTCCAGCACGTAGGCCAGCGGGGCGCCGTGGAAGTTGCCGTTGGACTCCACGCGGCCGTCGGCCAGCACGGCCGGGTTGTCCACCGCGGCGGCCAGCTCGGAGGTGGCCACCGTCTCGGCGTGGCGCAGGGTGTCGCGCAGGCCGGAGGCCACCTGCGGGGCGCAGCGCAGCGAGTACGCGTCCTGCACCAGGGAGCAGTCGTCCTTGTGGGACTGCACGATGTCGGAACCCGCCAGCACCGCGCGGAGGTTGGCCGCGGAGTCGGCCTGACCGGCCTGCGGGCGCAGGGCCTGCAGGTCCTCGGCGAACACGGCGTCGGTGCCCAGGAGACCCTCGATGCTCATGGCGGCGGTCACGTCGGCCACGCTCGCCAGGTGGCGCAGGTCCGCCATCGCCATGAGCAGCTGGCCGAGCATGCCGTCGGTGCCGTTGATGAGGGCCAGGCCCTCCTTCTCGCGCAGCTCGGCGGGCTCCACGCCCACCGCGGCCAGCGCGGCGCCGGCCGGCTGCACGGCACCGGTGGAGACGCCGCGCTCGTCCACCTGCTCGGCGGAGCCCACGCGCACCTCGCCCTCGCCCATGACGGCCAGCGCGCAGTGCGCCAGCGGGGCCAGGTCGCCCGAGCAGCCCAGCGAACCGAACTCGCGCACCACCGGGGTGATGCCGTGGTTGAGCAGGTCGGCGTAGACCTGCGCGGCCTCCGGGGAGACACCGGTGCGGCCGGTGGCCAGGGTGTGCAGGCGCAGCAGGATCGTGGCGCGCACCACCTCGCGCTCCACCTCGGGGCCGGAGGAGGCCGCGTGGGAGCGCACCAGGCCCACCTGCAGGCGAGAGCGCTTCTCGGTGGGGATGGAGGTGTTGGCCAGCGCGCCGAACCCGGTGGAGATGCCGTAGTGCGGGGTGGTGTCGTCGGCCAGGGCGTCCACGCGCTCACGTGCGGCGCGGATGGCGGCGACGGCCTCGTCACCCAGCTCCACCCGGGCGTCGTGGCGGGCCACGGCGATGACCTCGGTGGGCGTCAGCGGGGCCGGGCTGAGGACCACGGTCTGCGGGGCGTCGGTGGGGGCGGGGGTCGCGATCGGCGTCATGCGCACATCGAACCGCGCCGCCGGGAGCGGGGCCAGCGACGCAGCAGGGGCGGTGTCCCAGATCTGGGACACCGCCCCTGCGGTGGGCGCGGACCGGCCGGGGGTCAGAGACCCGCGATGGCCGCCTGCTCGCGCTTGGTGCGGCGCACGGCCTCGTCGAACTCGGCACGCACCTCCGGGCCGGGCTCCGGCGTCACCAGGGACACCACCACGGCCACCACGAGGTTGAGCACGAAGCCCGGGACGATCTCGTACAGCTCGAAGACGCCGCCCTCGAGGAAGCGACCCCACACGAAGGCCACCGCGGCACCGGTGACCATGCCGGCCAGCGCACCGGCCGTGGTCAGGCGACGCCAGTAGAGCGACAGCAGCACGATCGGGCCGAAGGCCGCACCGAAGCCGGCCCACGCGAAGGCCACCAGCTCGAGGATGGTGTCCGACGGCTTGAGCGAGAGCAAACCGGCGATGACGGCGATGACCAGCACGGCTGCGCGGCCCACGTTGGCACCGGCCGTGCCGTGCAGCTCCTTGCCGGTGACACCCAGGTAGATGTCCTCCACGAGCGCCGAGGACGACACGATGAGCTGGCTGGAGATGGTGGACATGATGGCCGCCAGGATGGCCGCCAGCATCAGGCCCGCGATGAACGGGTGGAAGAGCAGCATGCCCAGGTCGATGAAGACCGTCTCCGGGTCGGCCAGCTTCGCGGCATCGCGCTGGTAGACGCCGATGCCGACCAGCGCGGTGGCGGCGGCACCGAGGCAGGCCAGCGCCATCCAGCCGATGCCGATGCGGCGCGCGGCCACGGCCTCGTGCGGGGTGCGCAGCGCCATGAAGCGCGTGATGATGTGCGGCTGGCCGAAGTAGCCCAGGCCCCAGGCCAGCGAGGACACCAGGCCCATGGCGGTCAGGCCGCCACCGACCATCGTGAGCACGTGCGGGTCCACGGACTTGATGGCGTCCACGGTCTCACCCGGGCCACCCAGGTGGATCATGCCGACGATCGGCACGATGACCAGCGCGGCGGCCATCATCAGGCCCTGCACCACGTCGGTGTACGACACCGCGAGGAAGCCACCCACCAGCGTGTAGAGGATGACGACGCTGGACACGATGAGCATGCCCGTGAGGTAGTTGGTGCCGAAGGAGGCCTGGAAGAAGCGGCCGCCGGCCACCATGCCGGAGGACACGTAGAAGGTGAAGAAGATGAGGATGATGATGCCGGCCGTGATGCGCAGCAGGCCCTTCTCGTCGTCCGTGCGGGCGCTGAAGAAGCTGGGCACGGTGATGGAGTCGTCGGCGACCTCCGTGTAGGAGCGCAGGCGCGGGGCGACGAACTTCCAGTTGACCCAGGCGCCGACGGTGAGGCCGATGGCGATCCAGAGCTCGACGAGGCCGGAGGCGTACAGCGCGCCCGGCAGACCCATGAGGAGCCAGCCGGACATGTCGGCGGCGCCGGCGGAGAGGGCCGAGGCGATCGGGCCCAGGCCGCGGCCGCCGAGCATGTAGTCGCCCTTGTCGGTGGTGCGCGTCATCGACCAGAAGCCGATGGCCACCATCATGGCGAAGTAGAGCACGATGGCAGCGAGTTGCCAGGTTGAGGTGTCCACGGGAGGACCCTCCCTTCGGATGGTGCGTGGATGAGGATGAACGATGTGTTCGGGGACGACGCGGCGGTCGCGCGCGCGTCTGTCTGGGAGAACGGTACGCCGCTCGGGGGCCGCACCCCACCCACGTCGACGGCGATTCCGGTGACGTGCCCAGATCGTGACACCCTCTGCCTGTGCCCCATCCCACACTCCTGGTGCTGCGCGCCCTGTCCCACCACGCCGCGCCCGTGGCCGCCGGGCACCTGGCGCGGGAGACCGGCATCCCCCGGGCGTCGCTCTACCGGGCGCTGGACGACCTGCGTGAGACCGGCTTCGTGACCCACCTGCCCGAGGAGCGCAAGTGGATGCTGGGGCTGGCCGCGCACGAGCTGGGCTTCGCCTCGTCGCGGCAGCAGTCCGTGCAGCGGTTGGGGCAGCCGCTGGTGCGGCGGCTGGTGGACCGGGTGCAGCAGAACGGACACCTGGCGGTGCTGCACGGCACGGACGTGCTCTACCTGGCCGAGGAGCGGGCACCCCGGAGGCCGTCGCTGGTGACCGACGTGGGGGTGCGGATGCCGGCGCCGTGGACCGCGAGCGGGCTGGCGCTGCTGGCCGCGCTGCCGCGGGAGCAGGTGCGGGCGCTGTTCCCCGAGGCGGGGTCGTTCGTGGCGCGCGACGGTGCGCCGAGCACGCCGCGGGCGCTGCGGGAGGCGTTGCAGGCGGTGCGGGCCGACGGCATCGCGCGGGAGCGGGACACCGTGACGCCGGGGCTGTCGTCGGTGGCGGTGGCGGTGGACTCCCCCGGACGCGTGGGGGTGCCCGCGGCGGCGGTGGCGGTGACCTACGAGCACGAGCGCGTGTCCGCCGAGGAGGTGGCCGCGATGGAGGCCGCCACGCAGGAGGCGGCGGCGGAGGTGGCACGCCGGCTCGGGTGAGGGCGGGGCCGGGAGCCCGCTGCCCCCTCGGTGATGTTGAGTCGTCGCCCGTCGGGGTTGGAGCGTGCCCCTGACCCCCAGAAGCGACGACTCAACGGGAGGGGGACGAGAGGGAGGGGGCGAGGGAACAGGACGGGGCGGGCGCTGGGAAGGCGCGTCCGCCCCGGTCAGGAGTCGAGGAGGTGGCTCCCCAGGTAGGCGTCCGCGCCGGCCGGGACACCCGGCAGCACGTGGAACACCGCCGACCCGACGTGCCGGGTCCACTCGTTGAGCGCGTCCTTCTGCGCCATCCGCCGCAGGATGGGCACGAACTGCTCCGCCGGGTCCTGGCAGAACACCACGAAGAACAGTCCGCTGTCCCCGCCCCCGTCGTCGTAGTTGTACGGACGGCGCAGGAAGCGGTGGCGCGGGTTGGCGTCCACCACGCGCCGCACGTGGGCGTCGTGCGGGATGACGGGACGCCCGTCGGGGTGCCGGGCGGTGATGTCCACCGGGTCGCGCTCGTGGCTCCCGGTGAGCGGCGCCCCGCGCGCCAGGTCGCGCCCGATGGCCTCCTCGCGCACCCGCTGCGGTGCCTGGGCCCAGGTGTCCATGGTGAAGCGCACGCGCCGCACGACCATCGCGGTGGAACCGTCGGCCCGGTGCACCAGCCCGGGCAGGTCGCGCTCCCCCGGGTTGTTGGTGCCGTCCACCTGGCCGAAGAGGTTCCGCATCGGGGCACCCGGGCGGGCCATGCCGTGGCTGCGCCGGAACCCGTTCTGCCGCCAGCGCACCACGGCCAGGTCGCGCACGGACGCCACCAGCTGCCCCACGGCGTGCTGCACGGTCAGCGGGTCGTCGCCGCACACCTGCAGCAGCAGCTCGCCGTCGCTCCAGCCGGGGTCCAGCTCGCCGTCGATCGCCACCTCGGGCAGGGGCCGGCACCAGGCGGGGCGCTCCGCCTCGAGCCCGGCGGCCAGGTACGCGCCGAGCCCCCACCCCACGGTGACGGTCAACGATGCGGGGAGCGCCGCCAGCCACGGCTCGGTGTCGGTGAGCGTGCCCTCGCCCCGGGTGAGGCGGTCGATGTCGGCGGTCCACAGCCGCATCACGCGGCGCAGGGAGTCGCGGTCCGCACCCTCGACGAGGTCGAGCGCCACCCACGTGGCGTGCGCGGGCGGCGCGGTGAGCACCCCGGCCTGGGTGCGCCCGCGCGGGTCCACCACGGTGCGGGCCTCGACCGACGCGCCCTCCTCCGGCGATGCGGCGTCGGCCGGCAGGGTGAGCAGGCGGCGCCGCCCGGGCTCCAGCGCGTCGGCCGGACCGGGGGCGAGCGTCTCGGTGCGCGCCGGCACCGCCGCAGGTCGTTCGGTGGCGCGGGCGCCGGCGAACCCGGCCAGGCCGCTGCCGGCCACCACGAGCCCACCGCCGAGCAGGCTGCGGCGCGACGGGCTGGCGGGCCCGCCGGCGGGCTCACGCGGGGTCCGGGAGGTCACGCGCCCTCCTCAGTGCTCGTGGTCGTGGCCGTCGCCGCCGGAGTACTTCTCGCCCCCGCCGTCGAAGGTGCGCGCCTCGGCGGTGAGCGGGTAGGTCTTGCCGTCGGCGTCCTCGAGGGTGATGACCACCTCGTCACCGGCGACGATCGGCTTCTTGACCCCCATCAGCATGATGTGGAGGCCGCCGGGCTCGAGCTCCAGGACCTCACCCGACGGAACGGTCATGCCGCCCTCGACGGGCTGCATGGACCCACCGGCGACCTCGTGGAGCTCGACCGACTCCGCCACGTCCGTGGAACCGCTCACGAAGGTCACGTCCACCGGCAACGGGTTCTGCAGGCGCCCGAAGACGGCCGTCATGTCGTCCTCGGTGGCCTTCACCCAGCCGTCGTACAGGCCGACCGCCCCCACCGGGGGCGGGGACTGGGTCGACGGGTCCTGCGAATCCGAGGCCGCGCCCGAGCTGGTCGCCGCATCGGAACTGGTCGCCGCATCAGAGCTGCTGCCGTCGCCGTCGGAGGCCCCTTCCTGCGAGCAGGCGGTGACGAACAGCAGCCCGGTGGCTGCCAGGGCGATGAGGCGACGGTGCATGGTTTCCTCCACGGAGCGGGTGCGGGTGCGGCCGCCTGCCGCACGAGGACGCCGAGGATACCAAGTTCTACGACGTCGCGTAGTTGTTCTGTCACCCTTCCTCGCGCCGTGCCGCCGACGACTCACTAGGGTCGGGGCACACCCCATCGAGGAGGCACTGTGCGCGCCATCGTGATCGACGACTCCGGCGAGAAGCCGGCCCTGACCCTGTCCGAGGTCGAGGACCCCACCCCCGGCGAGGGCGAGGTCCTCGTGGAGGTGGCGGCCGCCGGCGTCAACCGGGCCGACCTGGTGCAGGCCGCCGGCAAGTACCCGCCGCCGCCCGGTGAGAGCGAGGTGATCGGCCTGGAGGTGAGCGGCCGCATCGCCGCCCTGGGCGCCGGCGACACGGGCGACTGGCAGGTGGGCGACGAGGTCTGCGCCCTGCTGGCCGGCGGCGGCTACGCCGAGCAGGTCGTCGTGCCGGTGGGCCAGCTGCTGCCCGTCCCCGCGGGCGTCGACCTGGTGACCGCCGCCGCCCTGCCCGAGGTCGCCTGCACCGTGTGGTCCAACCTCGTCGATGCGGGGCACCTGGCCGCCGGGGAGACCGTCCTGCTGCACGGCGGTTCGTCCGGCATCGGCACCATGGGCATCCAGGTGGCGCGCGCGCTGGGGGCCCGGGTGGCCGTGACCGCCGGCTCGCAGGAGAAGCTCGACCGCTGCCGCGAGCTGGGCGCCGAGATCCTCGTCAACTACAAGGAGACCGACTTCGTCGAGGCCGTCCGCGACGCCACCGCCGACGGCGTCGACGTGGTCCTCGACCTCATCGGCGCCGACTACCTGGGCCGCAACCTGCAGGCCCTGGCCAAGGACGGCCGGCTCGTCGTCATCGGCCTCATGGGCGGGCGCGAGGGCGAGATCAACCTGGGCCTGATGCTGCAGCGCCGCCTCACCGTGCAGGCCACCTCCCTGCGAGGGCGGCCCCGCCCGGACAAGGCCCGCATCGTGGCGGCCGTGCGCGAGAACCTCTGGCCCCGCATCGAGGCCGGGGAGATCCGCCCGGTGGTGCAGGAGGTGCTGCCGATCACCGAGGCACAGCGGGCACACCAGCTGCTCAAGGAGTCCCAGCACGTCGGCAAGGTGGTGCTGCGGGTGGGCTGAGGTGATCTCGGGGCGGCGCAGCCAACCCCGACACCTTCCTCAGTCCGCCCGACGCCGTTGCCACAGCAGCGTGGCAACCATCACGACCACACACAGGCCAGCCGTCAGGAGCGCGACCAGTGTGACCTCCAGGTAGTTCTGCTGGGTGTAGTCCGCAGTGCCCCCGACGTACGCGAACAGCCACGCCGCGACGAGGGCGATGGGCACGGAGATCACCACCGGCAGGAGCGTGGCCACCATCGTGGTGCGAGCCGCCTCTGCCGGGTCCAGCCCCGCCCGCTCCAGCAGGCGGTGCTCCTGCGCGGATTCCAGGGCACGGTCGCCCAAAGTGCGCAGGAGACCCACCAGAAGGAGTGCTGACGCAGCGAGCACGCCGGTTCGCATCCAGTCGGTGCCCGGGTGCTGGAAGTCGTCGTCCGGCCCCAGCACCTGCATCACCGCCGGCCTCGTGGTGCCCTCGAAGAGCCGTAGGGCATCGGCCGCGTCCCAGTCCAGTGGCCCACTGACGTACACGGTGTCGGACGGCTCCCACCGCTCAGGGTCCCCGATGGCCACGTCCGTGAACAGACGCACTGCATCAGCCCCCTCCGTGGACGCACCCCCACAGGTGTCGACGGGTACGTCCATGCCGAAGAACTCCCGCGCGGCATGGCAGTCGCGAAAGACCACCGCCGTGCCATGACGGGACCCGTCTGCACCCACCCGCGATCGGGCCACCTCTCCGCCCGCCGCCGCAGCCCGTTGCGCCAGGTCATCCGGGAATCGCGCGGGCGCGTCGTCCCAGTAGGCGCTCCAGACCTTGGTCTCCCCCGCCGCCTGGGCGAAGGCGGGGCCGCTCTGGGTGCCGTTGTAGAGGGACACCTCCGATCCCACGATGAACACGAGCACGCCCACGAACGCACCGGCCCTGGCCAGGCGCGTGGCACCACCCCCGAGACGCTTGGCCGCCAGCCACCGGGTGGGGTGGGCCGACCGGGCGAACAGCCGTGCCGCCCACCGTGACAGCACGGGCAGGCCGAGCGGTAGCCCGACGATGACCAGCACGGCACCCCCCATGAGCATGAAGAGCGAGAAGTCGGAGCTGGCGGAGCCCAACCACACGGGCAGGGGGATGGCGACCGCCAGAGCCAGCAGACCGAGGACCAGCGGGGCCAACCCCCAGTCACCGAGCGAGAACCGAGCACCGGCACGTCGCTCCGACGTGCTCGCCGTGGCCGCCCACACCGACCCCAGCAGGACGACCCCGAGCACGACGGGCAGGGCCCACCAGAGGGGGATCCGCGCAGCCGGCAGGAGAAGGGCGTCGTTGCCGGGCCAGGAGTTTCGGTGGCTGAGAGTCAGGCCCCACAGCAGGCCACCCGCCGCGGCACCGAGCCCGCACAGGACAGCCGTCTCGAGGACGACCACCTGCCGGATCGCCACGCGGCTGACGCCCAGCGCCCACAGGTGCCGGGCACGATCCCGGGTGACGCCGGACACCGCTCGCGCCGCCGTGCCCAGGAGCAGCACCGCAGGGAACACCACGAGCGCGAGAACGGACATGAGTCCCGGGATACCTGCCGGCACGTCGAGCGTGGTCTCGGTCCAGGTCACCTTCGACTCGCCGGGCCCGTATCCCGAGATGCGCTCCGACATGTCTCGGTCGAGCTGCTGCCCCTGTGGCGGGCGAGCGATGGCGTAGCCCTCGCTCCGGGAGATCAGGAAGTCGTCCCCGATGACACCCCCCTCACCCGACCCGGCCGTGCTCGGCCGCAACCCCAGGTCCTCGGCCGTCAGCCCCTGCCGCACCAGACCCGGCGAAACCACGGCCTCACCCGGCGCGGGCAACCGGTCCAACCCCGGCGGCACCAGAGCCGGGTCGTCCTCGTGACCGGGGTCGGGCTCGATCCACTGCACCGGAATCTGCCCCACCCCACCGGGAAGCACCGGCATGGTCTTTGCCCAGGTGGCCGTGGCAGGAGCCCCCATCACGGGCTGGCGGGCGCCCAGGTGCGCGTCGGCCAGCACCACCTGCCGCACCAGCATCACCCCGACCAACAGCGCCACCGTGGCCACCACCGAGGAGACCACCAGACTCACCTGACGCCACCGCTGCCGGGGGCTGCCCGACAACGCCAACCCCCGCGCCACCCGCCAGGCAGCACCCCACGACGAACTCACGCCCGCCCCCGCAGGTCCACCACGGCATCACACGCCGCAGCCACCGCCGGATCATGCGTCGCGATCAACGCCCCCACCCCCGTAGCCCGCACCCGCTCAGCGATGAGCTCGATCACCTCACCAGCGGTCACCCGGTCCAGACTCGCCGTCGGCTCATCAGCCACCAACAACACCGCCCCCGGCCGCACCAACGCCCGCGCGATCGACACCCGCTGCGCCTGCCCACCAGAGATCTCGTCCACCGCCTTGTCCGCATGCCCGGCCAACCCCACCGCCGCCAACGACTCCCGCGCCAACCCCAACGCCTCACCCCGCGGCACACCGTCGAACAACAACGTCACCGCCACGTTCTCGGCCACCGACAACTCCGGCAACAAACCCGACTCCTGGTAGGCCACCCCCACCAACTCACGCCGCAACCGCGCACGCCGCCCCGCCCGCGCCCCCGACATGTCCTGACCACCCACCAGCACCCGACCCGACGACGGCCGCTGCATCCCCACCACACACGACAAGATGCTGCTCTTGCCCGACCCACTGGGCCCCATCAACGCCACCGACTCACCCCGCCCCACCCGCAACGAGAAACCCTCCACCACCGGACGGTCATACGAAACACCCAACTCAACGAGCTCCAACGCAGGAACAACCACGACGCGCACCTCACCAGACAAGACGACACAGAACGACAACGAACGGCAGGGACTCCTGACCAGGAGTCAACACCGGACGACAGGAGCGCGGGACGACCACCTGGCCGCCCCGCGCTCCTGCAGGAACTCATCGGCGAGGAACGACCCAGCCCCCACAGTTGTCGATGAGCTTCAGGCGGCAGGAGCGGAACTCCTTGATGCTGGTCGACTGGACCATGTGGCCGCAGGAACCCCCGGCCGAGTCACGCACGAAGGCGGTGTAGCCACCCATGCGGGCCTGCCCTTCCATCTCGTGCCCGTCGGTCGTCGCACTCACCGCAACGTCCGCGGCAGCGGAACCGCCGGTCATGACGAGCAGGGCAGCCGTAGCCGCAGGGATCTTTCGCATGGTGTTCTCCCCGTGAGTGATCGCCCCATGTGTGTGCGAAGGGGCATCGCCATCAAGCCTCACCGTGTGTGTGTGTCAAGCGCTACGCAGCGCTCCGCTTGAGTGTTCGGCAGATGTTCACGCCAGAGATCAGCGGACGGACCCACGACCCGAGGTCCAGGACACCCCACCCCCTACCCTGCGCCCCATGACCTCCCCCGGCAGCATCACCGATGTCCCCGGCCTGCGGGTCGGCCACGCCCAGCGCACCGACGACGGGTGGCGCACCGGCGTCACCGTCGTGCTCCCGCCGCCCGGCACGGTGGGCGCCGTGGACGTCCGCGGCGGAGGGCCGGCCACCCACGAGACCGACGCACTCCACCCGGCCTCGCTCGTCCCCACCGTCGATGCCGTGGTGCTCACCGGCGGCTCGGCCTTCGGACTGGCTTCGGTGACCGGCGTGCAGGCGTGGTGCGAGGAAACCGGGCGCGGCTTCCCGACGCCGGGCGGCATCGTGCCGATCGTGCCCGGGGCCGCGCTCTACGACCTCGCGCGGGGTGGGGTGGTGCGGGACTCCGCCGGCGCCCCCACCCGGCCGGACGCAGCGATGGGGCGGGCCGCCGCGCAGGACGCCGCCGCACAGCCCGAGGGGGCGGAGGTGACCCGCGGGCGGGTGGGCGCCGGCACCGGGGCGCGGGTGATGGGGGCGAGCCGGCCCGGTGGACTGGGCACCGCATCGGTGCGGCTGGGCGGCGACGAGGATGGCGGCGGGCCCGTGGTCGGCGCGCTGGTAGCGGTGAACGCGCACGGCACGCCGGTGACGGTGGACCCGGCCGACCTGTGCGACCCGGTGCCCACCACGGGGGTGCTCAGCGATGCCCCCACCCACCCCGGCGCACAGGACCTGGGTGACTCCCCGGCATCGACCCCGCGGCACGGCACGAACACGACGCTGGCCGTCGTCGCGACCGACCTGGCGCTCACCGTGGCCCAGACCGAGGCCGTGTGCCGCGCCGCGCACGCCGGCATGGCCCGCGCGCTCGATCCGGTGCACAGCCTGGTGGACGGTGACGTGGTGTTCGGCCTGGCCACCGGCACGCGGCCGCTGCCGGAGGACGCCGACGCCGTGACCACCACTCTGCTGCAGGTGCAGCAAGCGGCGGCCACGGCGGTGCAGCGGGCGATCGCCGACGGGGTCTCCCGCCGGCACGGCTGAGCTCAGTCGGTGACCAGCAGCACGATCAGGGTGCGGGGCCCGTGGACTCCCTCCACCCGCTCCAGCTCGATGTCGCTGGTCGCACTCGGACCGCTGATCCACGTCTGCGGCTGGGCAGCCTCCGCATCGGGGTGCAGGCGAGCCACGGCCTGCGGCACATCGGCCACCACCTGCTCGGCGCGGACCACACAGACGTGGGTGTCCGGCACCAGGCTCAGCGCGCGGCGCCCCTGCTCCGGGCCATGGTCGAGCACGATCGTCCCGGTCGCGGCGATGCCGACTGCGGCGGCGGTGACCACCGCATCCACCCCGTCCAGCCCCGCGGTGTCGACCTCCTGCTCGGCGACCACCCGCATCGACCCGTGGCGCACCTCGGACAGCCACCGGTCATCGAGGCCGGTGGGGACGACCACCGAGGAGCACCCGGCCACCTGCAGGGCGCCAGCCACGGCCCGCGGCAGGTCGTCGGAGGTGACGGGCTGCACGGTGGCCCGGTAGTCACGCACCACCTCGGTGAATCGCTCCAGCACCCCCTCGGCAGGTGGTTCGGCGCCCTGCATGGTGGGCATGGTGCGGTGCCCGACCTGCGGGTCGGGGGCACCGTCCACGTCGGCGAGCGCGCCGCGCAGTCGGTCCAGGATCTCGCTACGGGCGCTCATCGCTCGCCTTTCTCGGTCGTGTCGTCACCGTGCTCGCGGGCCCACCACTGGCGGAAGGTCTCCGCGGGTGGCGCCGAAAGGTCCCGCGCCCCGGTCCACGCACCGAGGCCGGGCAGCGCCCGGAACGGACGGTCACCCCGCAGTCGACCCACGGTGGTGGCGGCCCGTTGAGCAGCCTCCAACCGGCGGTGGTCGGACATCACCCAGGTGGCCGCCTTCATCGCCGCCGCCTCGGCCCGGTGCCCGCCGGCCTCCACCGAGCGCTCCCGACCCTCCACCAGCAGGGTGGGGATGTCGATGCGCACCGGGCAGGCGTCGAAGCAGGCGCCGCACAGGCTGGAGGCGTAGGGCAGGGAGGCGTCCACCTCGGAGGACACCCCGCGCAGCAGCGGGTTGAGCACGGCGCCGATGGGGCCGGGGTAGACCGAGCCGTAGGCGTGGCCACCGGTGCGCTCGTAGACCGGGCAGACGTTCAGGCAGGCCGAGCAGCGGATGCAGCGCAGCGCCTGCCGGCCGGTGGTGTCCGCCAGGGCATGGGACCGCCCGTTGTCCAGCAGCACCACGTGCACCTCCTGCGGCCCGTCGCCGGGGTGCACCCCGCTCCAGACGGTGGTGTACGGGTTCATCCGCTCGCCGGTGCTCGAACGCGGCAGCAGCTGCAGCATCGACTCCAGGTCCTCCCAGCGGGGCAGCACCTTCTCGATGCCGACCACCGAGACCAGGGTCTCGGGCAGGGTCAGGCACATCCGGCCGTTGCCCTCGGACTCCACCACCACCAGGCTGCCGGTCTCGGCCACGGCGAAGTTGGCCCCGGAGACCGCGACCTTGGCGCGCAGGAACTTCTCGCGCAGGTGCACCCGGGCCGCCTCGGCCAGGCGGGCGGGTTCGTCGGTGAGGTCCGCCGGCGCCGGGCGGCCCACCCGGCCCATCTCGGCGCGGAAGATGTCCCGCACCTCGCTGCGGTTGCGGTGGATCGCCGGCACCAGGATGTGGCTGGGCAGGTCACCGCCGAGTTGCACGATGAGCTCGGCCAGGTCGGTCTCCCAGGCGTGGATGCCCGCGCCCTCCAGGGCCTCGTTCAGCTCGATCTCCTGGGTGGCCATCGACTTGACCTTCACCACCTCCTCGGCCCCCTTGGCCCGGGCGATGTCGATGACGATGCGGTTCGCCTCGGCAGCGTCGCGGGCCCAGTGCACGGTGGCCCCACGGGCGGTCAGCTGCTCCTCGAGCTGCTCGAGATAGTGCGGCAGGTGGCGCAGCGCCTCGTCCTTGGTGGCCTCCCCGGCCAGTCGGAGCTGCTCCCACTGGTCGACCTCGCCGACCACCTCGGCCCGCTTGGCGCGGATGGTGTGGGTGGCGTGGTGCAGGTTGCGCCGCTGCGTGCTCTTGCCCAGCGCCTCGCGGGCCGCTTCCGGGAAGGGAGGCATGCCCAGGAAGGTGGGCGAGGTCTGCTGGACCGGTCCGGGAATGGTCGTCATGCTGGGTCCTCCTGGGTGGATGCGAGCACCTCGGCCAGGTGCAGGGTGCGCACGCCGGACCGCTGCCGGCCGAGCACTCCGCCGATCTGGGCCAGGCACGAGTTGTCCCCGGCCACCACGACCTCGGCGCCGGTGGCCGTCACCTGCCGGGCCTTCTCGGCCCCCATCGCCACCGAGACGTCGGAGTTCTTCACGGCGAAGGTGCCGCCGAAGCCGCAGCACTCCTGCGCCCCCGGCAGCTCGCGCAGGTCGATGCCGCGCACCGCCCGGAGCAGCTGCAAGGGGCGGTCGCCGACGCGCAGCATGCGCAGTGAGTGGCAGGTGGGGTGGTAGGTCACCGAGTGCGGGAAGAAGGCCCCCACATCGGTGACCCCCAGCACGTCGACGAGGAACTCCGAGAGCTCGTGCACGCGCGGGGCCAGCGCGGCGGCATCGCGCTCCAGGCCGGTGTCGCCCACGGCGCGGGCGATGCCGGTGTGCTGGTGGCGCACCGAGCCCACGCAGGAGCCCGAGGGGGCCACCACCGCGTCGTAGTCACCGAAGGTGTCGATGAAGGAGCGCACCAGTCCGGCGGCCCGCGGCCCGTACCCGGTGTTGGTGAACATCTGGCCGCAGCAGGTCTGCTCCATCGGGAAGTCGACCTGCACCCCAAGACGCTCCAGCAGTCGGACCGTGGCCTTGGGCGCCTCGGGCCACATGGTGTCGTTGAAACAGGTGGCGAACAGGGCAACCCGGCGGGGGCGGGAGGGTGGGAGAGAGGCGCCTGCAGCGCCCTCGATCTGGGCAGTCGTCACGGCATCCGTCCTTCCAGCACGGTGGCCTGCAGGCCGACGATGAGGCAGGCCACCACCAGCCTACCGATGCTCCAGGGCAGCCCCTTGCGCAGGATCTCCGACTCCCGCCCGCGCGGGGTTTGGGCGGACCTCACGCGGGACTGACCCGCGAGGGCTCAGACCGTCAACAAGGAGGCGCCCCTGCGGCGGGCCTTCCCCGCCGCAACCGGCTCGTGGGAGTCCGCCGTCTCCTCCCGCCGCCACCCACCCACGGCATCGGCCAGGACGGCACGCCCCGAGTCCATCGTCAGCACCCGGTCCATGAGCCCCAGGTGTCGCTCGTCGTGGGTCACCACCACGGTGGCCACGTCGTGCTCCCGGGCGATGTCCACCAGACGGGCGAACACCTCGCCGGCACGGGCCGGGTCCAGGGCCGAGGTCGGCTCGTCCACGAGCAGCACCTTGGGGTCGCCCATGATGGCGCGGGCGATGGAGATGCGCTGCTGCTGGCCACCGGAGAGCTGGTGCGGGCGGAGCCCCTCCACGCCGGGAAGGTCCATCTCGGCCAACAGGCTCCGGGCGCGCTCACGGGCGGCGGCCAGGTCCTTGCCGCGCGCGCCCCGCAGACGGGCCACCAGCTCCAGCTGCTCCAGAGCCGTCAGGGCCGGCAGCAGCTTGGCCTGCTGGAACACCAGGCCCACGGTGTCGCGGCGCACGGCGTCACGCTCCGAGGCGCCGAGATCGCCGCACTCCCGGCCACCCAACCGCACGCTGCCCCCATCGGGGTGGCGCAGCAGGCCGGCCACGGCGAGCGCGGTGGACTTGCCCGAGCCGGACGGCCCGGTGAGGGCGATGATCTCGCCGGGCGCCACCTCGAGGGAGAAACCGTCCAGCACGTGGCGCACGTCGTCGCCATCGGGGAAGCTCACGGTCACATCAGTCAGTTCGAGGCTCATCGGGCTCCCTCCAGGGCCAGCGCGGGGTCAATGGTCAGGACGCGGCGGACGGCCAGGGCGCCGCCCACGAGTCCGGCGGCCACGAGCAGCAGCCACGGGACGACGGTGGTCAGGACGGAGAGTTCGAAGGGCACGGCGCCGGTGGTGACGACCCAGGCGCCCAGGGCGGCGGCCACGAGGGCACCGAAGCCTCCGCCGACCACGAGGAGCAGCAGGCCCTGCGTGAGCACGTCGGTGACCAGGGTGCGGCGGCGGGCGCCGAGGGCGCGCATCACCGCCAGGTCGCCGGTGCGCTGGATGGTCCAGACGGTGAGGAAGGCACTCACCACCACCGCGGAGACCACGAGCAGCAGGCCGCGGATGAGGTTGAGCGAGCCCTGCTCGGAGGCGTAGGAGCCCACGGCTTGGAGGGTCTCGCCGCGGTCCATGACGGTGGTGCCGGCGGGGGCCTTCGGGTCGGCCTCGGGGAGCACCAGGGCGGTGGCGGCCGAGCCGGTGGCCATGGGCAGCTGCTGCCAGGTGTCCATGGGGAGCCACACGGCCGGCAGGTGGTTGAGGTCCAGGTACTCGTCGTCCTTGCCCACACCGGTGAGGGTGCCGTCGCGGTTGACCTTCGCGTCGCGCACGAGGTGGCCACCGGCGGCCTCGGAGAGGGGGCCGTCGGGGTCGATGCCGATGACGGAGACGGTCTCGGTGCTGCCGTCGGTGGCGATGCGTGCGGTGGCCATGCCCACCGCGTGCTGCTCGTTGCCGGCCACCTGCTCAGCGGAGAGCTGGCTGCGCGAGAGCTCCACCTTCTCGCCATTGCTCGGCGAGGCGACGACCACCGACTCGCCCGGCAGGGCCTTGACGGCCGAGACGCTCTGCGCACCCAGCCCGGCCGTGAGGCCGCTGAGGGCCACGACCAGCAGCGACACCAGTGCCACCACCAGACCCATGACCGCGAACCGTCCGCGCGCGAACCATGCGTCGCGCAGTGCCACGAACATCTCGTCCTCCTCGATCCTGCCCGGTCGGTTGTCCGGGCATGAACCAGTTCACCGCCCGGGGAGGCGGATTCCATCGGCTGACCGGTGGGGTGCGACCTCAACCGTTCGGTGGATGGCGGGCGGGCAGGTCCAGGAGGGGGCCCACACCGCCAGGGGCCGGGTCCGACACCGGCCCCTGCTCGCGGCGCGGGAAACCGTGCGCGGCACGGGAAAGGTGGCCACCGCACGGGAAGTTCCACGTGCGCCCGTGAGGTTTCCCGTGCCCGGCGACGGTTCCCGTGCGCCCACGCCACACGGCCCCGCACCACCCGCCACGGGCCGGCGTCGACCCGCCCACCACCTACGGTGACCCCATGGAACGCGTGACCCGGGTGATGGCGCAGGTGCTGATGCTGGCCCTCCTCGCCCTGGCCACGTGGCAGTCCGGGGCCAGCCCCCGCCCCACGCCCCCGGACACGGACCCCGCCCTGCCGTGGTGGACCTTTGGCCTGGCCGGTGCCGTCTGGTGGCTCACCCTCGGCGGAGCCTTCACCCGCCGCGTCGCCGGCTCCACCCCCCTCTCCCCCACCCGGGCCAACCTCGCCTGGCTGGTGGCGCTGAGCCTCGGGTGGGCCGTGCTCATGCACCTGCACCCGGCGTTCGCGTGGGTGGCCTTCCCGCTGTTCGTGCTCTGGCTCATGCACCAGCCGCTGCGCTGGGCCGTCCCCGCCGTCGCGGTGCTCACCGCCCTCGTCGCGAGCGCCGAACTCGCCTCCCCCGACGGGGGGCTCGGCGGCGTGGTGGGCCCCGCCATCGGTGGTGCCGCGTGCGTGCTCGGCGCCTGGACGATGACGCGCGTGCGCCAGGAGTCCGAGACCCGGGCGGCCCTCGTGGACGAGCTGCGCGACACCCGCGCCGCCCTGGCCGCCGCCCACGCCGAGGCCGGGGCACTGGCCGAGCGCCACCGCATCGCCCGCGACCTGCACGACACCGTGGTGCAGTCCTTCACGAGCGTGGTGCTGCTCACCGGCGCCGTGCCCGAGGGCCCCGACCGCGACCCACTGCTGGACCGTATCGAGGACGTGGCGCGCGACGGGCTCGCCGAGTCGCGCCGCGTGGTGGAGGCCCTGCGCCGCGAGGACGGCCGCAGCCTCACCGACGCGCTGCGCCAGGCCGCCGAGGCCGTGGTGGACCCGCCCACCGAGCTCGTCGTCACCGGCACCGAGCGCCAGCTGCCCACCGCCACCGAGGTGGGTCTGCTCCGCATCGCGCAGGGGGCGCTGGGCAACGTCACCGAGCACGCCGGCGCCACTCGGGCCACGGTCACGCTCACCTTCGGCGACGACCACGTGCGTCTGGTGGTGGCCGACGACGGCCGCGGCGGGGCCCGCCTGGACGCCCCGCCGCGCACCGACGGGGGCGCCACCCGCGGCACCGGGCTCACCGGGGCGCGAGACCGGGCCGCCGACCTGGGCGGCACGCTGGAGCTGCACTCTCCGCCGCGTGGCGGCACCCGACTCACCGTGGAGGTCCCCGCATGAGCGCCCAGGCCACACCGCGCCCCACCACCCGGGTGGTGCTCGTGGACGACCACCCCGTGGTGCGGGCCGGCATGTCGGCGGTGCTGGCGGCCGGCGGCGACATCGAGGTGGTGGCCGAGGCCGGTTCGCACGCCGAGGCGATGACGGTGCTCACCGGGTCGGGCGGGCCGCTGGCCGGGGCGGTGCCGGACCTGGTGGTGGTGGACCTGCACCTGGGGTCCGGGCCGGACGGGGCGGCGCTCATCCGCGACCTGCGCGCGGCCGGGGTGGCCACGCCGATGTTGGTGCTCACCGCCCACGACTCCGGCGACGACGTGCTGCGCGCCGTGGAGGCCGGGGCCGCCGGGTACCTGCTCAAGGACGCCCCGCCGGCCACCCTGCGCGATGGCGTGCACCGCGCCGCCGCGGGCGAGACGGTGCTGGCCCCGGCCGCTGCGGCGCACCTGGTGGCCGGGCGGCGCACGCCTGCCCCGGAGCCGGCGGCCGCGGCGACGCTCACCGCCCGCGAGCTGGAGGTGCTCCGAGGCGTGGCGCGCGGCCTGACCAACCGGCAGGTGGCGCGGGAGCTCGGCATCGGCGAGGCGACGGTGAAGACGCACCTGGTGCACGCGTTCACGGCGCTGGGGGCGGTCAACCGGACCGATGCGGTGCTGCGCGCGCAGGAGCTCGGCCTGCTCGACTGAGCGGGGCGGGGTGGCCCGCGGGGCTCAGGATGGTCCCGTCCGGACCACCCGTCCCGGGACGTGAGGGGGCCATGAAGGGTCACCTCGACTGTCGAGGTGACCCTTCATGGACCCCTCGGCGCGTGGGCCGCCGGGGCGACACCCGTCTCGCCCGGCGGCGCCCGGGGAACCCATCACCGAGCGGCCGGGAGAGCTTGCCCTCGCGCGTCACGACGTTATGGTGGGTCCGATCGACCGGTCGCGGGCCCCCGGCCCGGGGCGCCCGGACGGGCGTCGGGAGGGAGTCCGCGAGCGCACACACCCCCGACCCAGGAACCCCCATGTTGCAGTCACTCCACGACAAGCTGGGCCTGCGGACGTCACCCGTCATCTTCTTCGGGTCGATCGCGCTCACCGCAGCCTTCATCATCCTGACCCTCGCCTTCCCCACGACCATGGCGTCGACCTTTGCCACGGGCGCCGACTGGATCATCGAGAACCTGGGGTGGTTCTACATCCTGGGCGTGACGGTCTTCCTCATCTACCTCGTCGTGACGGCGCTCAGCCGCTTCGGCCGCATCCGCCTGAGCCCGCGGGACGAACCGCCCGAGCACAAGTTCCTCGTGTGGTTCAGCATGCTCTTCGCCGCCGGCATCGGGTCGATCCTCATGTTCTGGGGCGTCGCCGAGCCGGTGAACCACTTCGCCAACCCCCCGATGGCCGACGTCAAGCCCCAGTCCGACGACGCCGCCCGGGAGGCCATCAGCTTCACCCTCTACCACTTCGGGCTGCACACGTGGACGATCTTCACGCTGCCCTCGCTGGCGTTCGCGTACTTCATGTACCAGCGCAACCTGCCGCCGCGGGTCTCCTCGTTGTTCCACCCGCTGCTGGGTGACAAGGGCATCCACGGCCCGGTCGGCAAGGCCATCGACATCGTCTCGATCGTGGGCACCCTGTTCGGCGTCGCCCTGACGATTGCCCTGGGCACGCTGCAGATCAACGCGGGCCTGGCGCGGGTGTTCGGCATCGACCAGAGCGCCCTGAGCATCGCGCTCATCATCGGCGGAGTCACCCTGATGGCCCTGGCCTCCGTCATGGCGGGCCTCGACAAGGGCATCAAGATGCTCTCCAACGCCAACATCCTCGCCGCCGTCCTGCTGATGGTCTTCATCGTGATCAGCGGACCCACCCTCTACCTGCTCAAGGGCGCCGTCGAGTCGGTGGGCCTGTACGCGCAGCGCCTGCCCTACCTGGCCTTCTGGAACGACGCCTTCGGCGACAACCCGGGCTGGCAGCAGAGCTGGACGATCTTCTACTGGGCGTGGACCATCACGTGGTCGCCCTTCGTGGGCATCTTCATCGCCCGCATCTCCCGCGGCCGCACCATCCGCGAGTTCGTCTTCGGCGTGCTCGCCGCCCCGGTGACCTTCTCGATCATCTGGTTCGGCATCTTCGGTTTCGCCAGCTTCGACATCATCGGCGGCAAGGACGGTGGCAAGCTGGTCACCTCGGTCCTGGAGCAGGGCCCCGAGGTGGCGCTGTTCGAGTTCCTCGACCACTTCCCGCTGGCCTCGGTGGTCTCGGTCCTCGCGGTCGTCATCGTGGTGCTGTTCTTCGTCACCTCGATGGACTCGGCCTCGCTGGTCATGGACTACATGGCCCGCGGCCACGACGAGGACGACCGCTCCCCGGTCTTCCAGCGCGCCCTGTGGGCCGTCGCCACCGGTGTGGTGGCCGTGGTGCTGCTGACCTACAACCCCGATCCCGACAGCGACGTCATCGCGGCCCTGCAGGACATCATCACCATCGTGGGCCTGCCCTTCTTCGTCATGGGCTACCTCATGATGTGGGCCCTGAACCGCGCCATGCGCGAGGACGCCGGCGAGCTGCTGCCGCTGGCCACCAAGCGGTGGCGCAAGGTGCTCCCGCCCGAGGAGGCCGAGCGACGCCGCCAGGAGGGTGACGAGGAGGCGTGGGACACCACCGAGGTGGAGCACGACCCGCACTACACCACCGAGGACGGTTCCACCATCGCCGCGCCGGAAACGGCGGCCTACGTTGCCACCGACCTGCGCGACGCCGATGGCAACGAGGCGTTCACCACCGAGGACCAGCAGGTGGAGGGCGCACACCGCATCTGATCACCTGCTCAGATATGGTGCGCGGGTGACTTCGCGCCCCGTCTCCCGCCGCTCCGTCCTGACCGCCTCCGCGGCAGCCGCCGCCACCGCCCTCGCCGGGTGTGGACTCTCCACCCCCAGTGGGGGCGGTGGCACGTCCGGTGCCCCGTCGGGCAGCGGCGGGGGCGAGGGCGACCACCCCGCCCTGGTGGTGGCCGGCACCGAGGAGCTGGGCGCCTTCAACCCCATCTCCGGCCACGGCGAGCAGGGCGGCACCGCGCTCTACGAGGGCCTGCTGCGCCTGCGCAGCGACGACCCCGAGGCCCTGCCGACCCTTGAGCCCGCGCTGGCCGCCGAGGAGCCCACCGTGAGCAAGGACCAGCGCACCTGGCGCGTGCCGGTGCGCCAGGGGGTGCGCTTCCACGACGGCAGCGAGCTCACCGCCCAGGACGTGGTGGCCACCTACCGGGCGCTCCTGGACCCCGAGTCCGGCAGCGAGGCCGCGTGGGCCTACGACATGGTGAGGACGGTGGAGGCCGAGGGCGACGAGGTGGTCTTCCACTTGGAGTACCCCTACGTGGACTTCCCCAGCCGGATGCTGCTCGGCATCGCACCGAAGGCCAAGTTCACCGGCGGGCCGGCCACCGAGTCCCCGCTCAACCGGGAACCCGTGGGCACCGGGCCGCTGCGCCTGGTCTCGCTCAAGCCCCACGAGGCCACGCTCGAGCGCTTCGAGGACTACTGGGGCGAACCGTCGGCCGTGCCGCGCCTGACCATCACCACCGTGCTGGACGAGGGCACCCGCGCCCAGCAGGTGCGCGCCGGCGAGGTGGACGGCACCGTGCTGCCACCCAAGCTGGCGCAGGCCACCGCCGACGCCGCCGACCACCTGCAGCTGGCCGTGGCCAAGACGGCTGACTGGCGCGGCGTGAGCTTCCCCGAGAAGGCCGCCGTCGCCGCCACCCCGGAGCTGCGGGTGGCGTTGAACCTGGCCGTGGACCGGCAGGCCATGATCGATGCCGTGCTCGGCGGCCGGGGCACGCCGGCCGCCACCCCCGTCTCGGCGGTGTACGGCGACGCCTACGAGGACCTCGCCTACGAGCACGACCCCGAGAAGGCCAAGCAGGTGCTGGAGGAGGCCGGGTGGGCCCCCGGCGAGGACGGCATCCGCACCAAGGACGGCGAGCGGGCCGGGTTCACCCTGGCCTACGACCCCAAGGACTCCGTGCGCCGCGACCTGGCGGTGGCCTTCGCCGAGGACCTCAAGAAGGTGGGCGTCGAGGTGACGCCCAAGGGCATGACCTGGGACGAGATCGAGCCGGTCTACCGCGAGATCGGCATCCTGCTGGGTGGCGGCGACAAGCCGTACAGCATCGACAGCCAGGTGTTCGGGCAGCTGCACACCCCCATGAAGGGCGCCGCGTTCTTCTACAACCCCGGTGGCCAGGGCAGCGACGAGCTGGACGCCCTGCTGGAGAAGGCCCGCCGCGCCACCGACGAGACCGAGCGCAACCGCCTCTACCGGGACGTGCAGAAGAAGACCTTCGAGGACCCCAACGGCGTCTACTTCATGTTCCTCGAGCACACCTACGTGCACGACCCGCGCGGCTACGACACCGGCAACCTCGTGGTGGAGCCGCACGCCCACGGCGTCTCGTGGGGCCCGTGGTGGAACGTCGGCCAGTGGACGTGAGGCGGTGACGCTCTCCCGCATCGGCCGGATGACGGTGCGGCGCCTGGCGTGGTCGGTGCCCGTGGTGGTGCTGGTCTCGCTGGCCGTGTTCGCCCTCGCCGCGGCGAGCCCCCTGGACCCGCTGGAGGCGATGCTGGGCGACCGCTACCAGCGCCTCACCCCCGAGCAGCGCGCCCAGATCGGGCACGCCTCGGGCATGGACGCCCCGTGGTGGCAGGCCTGGTGGTGGTGGCTCGGCGACCTGCTGCAGGGCGACCTGGGGTTCTCGCACGTCTTCCGCCAGCCGGTGGCCGAGGTGCTCGCGCAGCGCGTGGGCTGGACGGTGCTGCTCACCGTGCCCGCCCTGCTGCTGGCCCTGCTGCTGGGGGTGGTGGGCGGCGTGGCCGCCGGGCTGCGTCCGCGCTCCTGGTGGGCGCGCACCGTGGCCGGGGTGGCGATGGTGCTGCAGGCCCTGCCGCCCTACGTGCTGGCCCTGGTGGGTGTGCTGCTGCTCTCGGTCACCTGGGGGCTGCTGCCCACCGGTGGCATGGGGCGCCCCGGCGAGGCCGTCACCGCATCGGGCCTGGTGCGCCACGCGGTGCTGCCGGTGACGGTGCTGGCGCTCAGCCAGGTGCCGTGGCTGCTGCTGGCCGCCCGGGAGTCGGTGGTCGAGACCGCCGCCTCCGATGCGGTGCGCGGCGCCCGGGCGCGCGGCCTCTCGCCGCGCACGGTGCGCCGCGGGCACGTGGTGCCCGCCGCCCTGGTGCCGGTGGCCACCCTCGTGGGGCTGCGGCTGCCGGAGCTGGTGGTGGGCGCCGTCATCGTGGAGGAGGTGTTCGCGTGGCCGGGCGTGGCCAACGCGCTGGTGCAGGCCGCCCTGCAGCTGGACTTCCCGCTCCTGGCCGCCCTGACCACCCTCACCACGGTGCTGGTGCTGGTGGGCTCGTGGGCCGCCGACGCGCTGCACCTGGCGCTGGACCCGAGGGTGGAGATCGATGCGTGAGCTGACCCGCACCGCCGGCGGCCGCGTGGCGCTGGGCACCCTGGCGGTGCTCGTGCTGCTCGCCGTGGTGCTGCCGCTGGTGGTGGACGACTCCACCCACCTCGTGGACGCCCTGCAGCCCCCCTCGGCCGAGCACTGGGCCGGCACCGACCACGCCGGGCGCGACCTGCTGGTGCGGGTGGCCCAGGGGCTGCGCGTGAGCCTGCTCATCGCGGCCCTCTCGGCGCTGGTGTCGGTGGTGCTCGGGGTGCTCGTGGGCGCCGCCGCGGCGAGCCTGGGCCGCTGGGCGGACGCCCTGCTCATGCGCACCGGCGATGCCGTCTCGGCCCTGCCGCACCTCGTGCTGGGCCTGGTGGTGGTGGCCCTCTACCCCGGCTCGGTGGTGGCCATCGTGGCCTCCATCGCGCTGACCCACTGGCCCACCGTGGCCCGCCTGGTGCGCGCCGAGGCGCTGGCCGTGCGGAGCTCGCAGTACGTGGACGCCGCCCGGCTGGCGGGCGCCTCGCGCTGGCAGCTGCTGCGGCGCCACCTGGTGCCGGCGGCGCTGCCCCAGGCGCTCGTGGCCGTGGTGCTGCTGCTGCCGCACGCGGTGTTCCACGAGTCCACGCTGAGCTTCTTCGGTCTGGGGCTTCAGCCCACGCAGGCATCGCTGGGCACGCTGCTGGCCCAGGCACGTTCCGACGTGCAGCTGGGCGCCTGGTGGTCGCTGGTGGTGCCCGCCCTGGCTCTGGGGGCCACCACCGTGGCGGTCGGCGGCCTGGGGCGGGGCCTCACCGACGCCCTGCGCTCCGGCGACGCCATGAGCGAGGCGGAGGTGCACGCATGAGCCCGATGACGGGGGCCACCCCCCTGGACGACACCGCCGCCCCCGCCGCCCGGGTGCACGGGCTCTCGGTGCGCCTGCCCGTGGCCGGGGGCCGCCACCGGGTGCACGCCGCCCACGCGGTGGACCTCGAGCTGCACGCCGGCCGGGTGCATGCCCTGGTGGGCGAGTCCGGGTGCGGCAAGTCCGTGCTGGCCAGCGCCCTCATCGGGCTGCTGCCGCCGGGCGCCGAGGTGGACGGGCGCCTGGAGGTGGCCGGCCACGCCCTGGGCCCGCGCGACGAGGCCGAGTGGCGCCACCTGCGCGGCCACCACGTGGGACTCGTACCGCAGTCGGCGGCCACGCTGCTCACGCCCACCCGCCGCGTGGGGCCGCAGGTGGCCGAGACCCTGCGGGCGCTGTCCCCCGAGGCCCACGGCCGTCGTGGCCGGGAGCTCGACGCCCTCGTGGCCCGGGCCCTGGAGCGGGTCGGCCTCGGGGCGGGAGTGGTGCGGCTGTACCCGCACGAGCTCTCCGGGGGCATGGCCGCTCGCGTGGCCTACGCGCTGGCCACGGCCGGACGCCCCGCGGTGCTGCTGGCCGACGAGCCCACCGCCAGCCTCGACGAGGCCAGCCGCGAGGCCGTGCTGGACCTGCTGCGCGAGGCCGCCGACGACGGCGCCGCGGTGCTGCTCATCACCCACGACCTCACCTCGCTCGGTGCCCACGCCGGACGGGTGGACGAGGTGTCGGTGATGTACGGCGGGCAGGTGGTGGACCACGGGCCGGCCGAGGTGCTGCTCGCCGCCCCCGGCCCCCTCGACGCCCCCGACCCGGTGGGCACCGGCGGCCCCGGGGAGCCCGGCCGCCACGCCTACACGCGCGCCCTGGTGGCGGCCCTGCCGCGGCACGGGCTGCACCCCATCGGTGGGGCGCCGCCCTCCCTGCTCGATGCCGTGACGCCACCCTCGGTGGAGGAGCGGCTGGCCCAGCCCGTCCCCGGAGGTGCCCCGTGAGCGACACCCACCCCGCCCCCACCCCCGCAGCCGCCGGCGAGGAGGCGCGTACCGGCACCCCGCCCGGCCCCGGGCCCGTCGTACGCCTCGCCGGCGTGACCGCCGCCCCCGCCCCCGGCACGCCGGAGGTGCTGCGCGGCATCGACCTCGAGCTGCTGCCCGGCACCACCACCGCGGTCACTGGCCCCAACGGTGCCGGCAAGTCCACGCTGTGCCGGGTGGTGGCCGGGCTCGTGACGCCCTCGGCCGGCACTGTGGAGGTGGCCGGGCGGGCACTGCACCCCGGGGTCCCCGCGGCCGGGGTGGCCATGCTCTTCCAGTCGCCGCGCCGCTCGGTGAGCCCCCGGATGACGCTGCGCCAGGCCATCGCCGAGCCGGTGGAGCTGCGACGCAGCCGGGAGCGCCCCTCCCGCCGCGCCGTCCGCGAGGCCGTGGACGCCGCCGCCGCGGAGGTGGGCCTCACGCCCGACCTGCTGAGCCGCCGCCCGGCCGCGGTCTCCGACGGCCAGCTGCAGCGCGCCGCCCTGGCACGGGCGCTCGTCATGGAGCCGGCCGTGCTGCTGGCCGACGAGGCCACCGCCATGCTCGACCCGGCCACCACGGCATCGGTGGTGGGCCTGCTGCGGGCGCGGGCCGCATCGGGGCTGACGGTGCTCACCATCAGCCACGACGCCGAGCTGCTGGAGGCCTGGTGCGCCGCCCCCGGCGACCGTGTGCTGGAGCTGGCGGCCCTCAGCCGGCGATGACGCCCGCGGCCGCGCGCCGCCCGGTGAACAGGCACCCACCCAGGAAGGTGCCCTCCAACGACCGGTAGCCGTGCACGCCCCCGCCGCCGAAGCCGCTCACCTCGCCGGCGGCGAACAGCCCCGGCACCGGCTCACCGGCAGCGTCGAGCACCGCACCGTCCAACCGCGTGGCCAGTCCGCCGAGCGTCTTGCGGCTCAGGATGCGCAACCGCACGGCCATGAGCGGCCCGGCTGCCGGGTCCTGGAGGTCGTGCGGTGCCACCGAACGCACCAGTTTGTCGCCCAGGTAGGTCCGCGCGTCGCGCAGCAGCCGGCGCTGCGGGTCGTCCTCGCGTCCGTGGGCGGCCACGGCCTCGCGCACGGCGGCCCGGTCCAGCGGCCGTCCGCCCATCGCCTCCATGCGGGCCAGCAGCGTCTCCAGGTCGTCGGCCTCGATGACGTCGTCCCCGGCGTCGACGAAGGCCTGCACCGGTGCCGGTACGTCCGTGCGCACCCGCCCCAGCACCCCGCGCACCGACCGCCCGGTGAGGTCCGGGTTCTGCTCGCTGCCCGAGAGCGCGAACTCCTTGCCCACGATGCGCCGGTTGGTCACGAACCACGAGTGCTCCGCGCCGGTGGCCTGCAGGTGCTCCAGCGTGCCCAGGGTGTCCGTGCCGGGGAAGAGCGGCGCGGGCAACCGGTGCCCGTCGGCGTCGAGCCACAGCGAGCTCGGCCCGGGCAGGATGCGGATGCCGTGCCGGTGCCAGACCGGGTCCGGGTTGCCCAGGCCCTCGGTGTAGGCCCACATGCGGTCGGTGTTCACCCACGCCGCGCCGGCCTGCGCGCCGAGCTCCAGCCCGGAGCCGTCCACGTACGCGGGCACGCCGTGCAGCAGGTCCTCCGGCAGGGCGCCCAGGCGCTGCGGCCAGGCGCCGCGCATCATCGCGTCGTTGCCCCCGATGCCGCCGGTGGCCAGCACTACCGCACCGCCGCGCAGCTCGGTCTCCCCGGTCACGCGAGTGGCGCGGGCCCGGCCGCGCTCACCCGTGGGCAGGGTGGCGCCGGTGCCCGTCCCCGGTGCGGTGGCGCCCCCGTCATCGCCCAGGAGCTCCAGCACCTCGGCCCGCACGCCCACCATGCGGTCGCCCTCGCGGAGCAGCTCGACCACCCGGTGCCCCGGCAGGTAGGTGGCCCGCCCCGCCTCGATGCCGCGGCGCAGGTCGTCCACGAAGGGCTGCACCAGCCCCGGCCCGGTGCCCCAGGTGATGTGGAAGCGCGGCACCGAGTTGCCCGGCCCGGTGTTCTCCACGCCGGGTCCGCGGTTGTCGCCGCGCTCGGCCCAGCCCACCACCGGGAAGGAGCGGATGCCCTTGGTGGCCAACCACTCCCGCTTGCCGCGGTGCGCCCACTCCACGTACGCGCGCGCCCACTGGCGGCCCAGCGCGTCCTCGGTGCGGTCCCAGCCGGCGGTGCGCTCCCAGTCGGCCCACGCGAGCTCCAAGGAGTCCTTCACGCGCAGCCGGCGCTGCTGCGGGGAGTCCACGAGGAACAGCCCGCCGAAGGACCACCAGGCCTGCCCGCCCAGGTCGGTCTCGGGGGAGGCGTCCACCAGGGTCACGGTGCGCCCGGCCGCCAGCAGCTCCGAGGCGCAGACCAGGCCGGCCAGGCCGTGGCCCACCACCACGGCATCGGCCGGTGGGGTGGCACCGGCACCCGGAGCACGGGACGAGGTGGGGCGGAACGAGGACGACGCGGGACTCATGGGGCCATCATGACGCGGCCGGGGCCCGGCGCAGGCGCGCCTCGGTGGCCGCCACGCCGAGGGCCAGCGGCACCGTGAGCAGCGCCCCGAGGGCCAGCAGGCCGAACCCGCCGGCCAGGCCGGTCGCCACGGCCAGGGCACCCACCACCATCGAGCCCAGGCCCGTGCCGGCGTCGTAGCCCACGTTCCACACGGTGGAGGCCGAGCCCAAGCGCGCCGGACCGGCGCGTTCCACCATGAGCACGAAGGTGTCGTTCTGCAGGGCGCCGAAGCCCACCCCGAAGCAGGCCGCACCCAGCACGGCCACCAGGTCGGAGGAGAGCTCGGCGGGCAGCCACCCGGGCAGGGCGCCGGGGCCCGTCATCGCCGCGGCCATGAGGGCCACACCGAGCACCGAGAGGACCGTCATCGGGGCCAGGAGCGGGCCCACGCCCCGACGGTCGCTGAACGCCCCCGCCCAGGCGCGCCCCACCATCTGCCCGGCGGAGACCACCAGCAGCGCCCAGAACACCGCGCGCGTGTCCTGCAGGCCGATGCCGAGGAAGGTGCCCGCCGCGCCGAAGGCCAGCGAGCTGGCGAAGAGCACCACCGCCGGGGTGGCCCACCGGCGGCGCGCCGGCAGCCCCTCGGCGGCCGCGGCGGCGGGGGCCAGCTCCTCTGGCGGGGCCTGCCGCTGGCGGATGCGGGCGGCCAGCGGCGCCACGAGCACCGCCGCCCCACCGGCCAGCCAGAACACCGTGGACCACCCGGCGCCGTGCACGAGCGGCAGGCCGGCGGGCAGGGCTGGGATCTGCGCGGCGGCCAGGGCCACGCCGTACATGCCCACCGCACGGCCGCGCAGGCGCGGCTGGGCCAGGGAGGCCGAGAGCGCCGACCCCGAGACCACGAGCAGCCCGAAGCCGACCCCACGCAGGGCCTGCACCAGGTGCACCCCCCACAGCTCGGTGGTCCAGGGCAGCGCGAGCGCGGGGGCACCCATGAGCACCAGGCCCGCCACGTACGGGCGCACGTAGCCCACCCGTGCCAGCAGCCACGGCATCGCCAGCTGGGCGGCCACGCAGGCGCCCATCATCACCGTGGTGGAGGCGCCCACCCCGGCCGGGGAGGCGCCCAGGTGCTCGGCCCAGGCCGGCACCACCGGCAGCAGCAGGGCGAAGTTGACGAAGGCACCCACGATGCCGACCAGCATCCACAGGTAGGAGGGGGTGAACAGGCCCTCGGCGGGTGTGTGCGGGGTGCGGGGTGAGTCGGACACGCCGCGAGGTTACCGACCGGGCACCCACCCTCCCCGAGCGCGGTGGGGGTGGGCGCGCCCGGGTGGTGTGGCACCCTCGGGGCATGGCCGAGGACCGTCACACCCAGTGGGCGCGGCGCTTCGACCTGCTCGGCGACCCGACGCGGCTGCGACTGCTGGACCGCATGCACCATCACCCGGGGTCCACCGTGGCGGAGCTGGCCGAGGCCGCCGGCATCAGCCACGCCACCGCCTCGCAGGCGCTGCGCACGCTGCGGACCCAGGGCTGGGTGGAGGCCACCCGCGACGGCCGGTCCATGCGCTACCGCCTCGTCGACGAGACCGCCCACCGCCTGCTGCACGTCATGGGCGCCGACCACGCCCTGGACGCCCCCGCCTGACGCCCCCTCAGCCGGGGTCGCTCCGGGTGTCCCGGGGGCGGTCACGCCGTGGACGGACCCACCCCCGGCGAACCGGACCCGCCCCGGCCCGGTAGCCCACCTCACGCGCACCGCCGTCGCGAGCGCGCCACCGCATCGGCCACCATCTGCCGCACTGCCTCCGGCCGGTCGAGGTCCGCCCAGACCAGCCGCACCACCTCGTGACCGGCACGCTGCATGGCCAGGTCCCGCCGCTTGTCCTCCACCGCCAGCCGGCCGTGGTCGCGGTACTTCACCATCCCGTCGAACTCGACCACCACCCGTTCACCCCGGACGCGCAGGTCCACCCGTCCCAGCCACTCCCCGTCGGCGGTCACCAGGTTGACCTGCGGCTCCACCTCGATGCCGAGCCGCCCCAGCAGCAGCCGCGTCCGGGTCTCCCCCGGCGACTCCGACCGCCCGTCCGCCAGCGCCAGCACCGCCGCCGCCCGCGCGTGCACCGGGTGAACCCGGCAGCGGTCCACGAGTTCCTGCACCGCCTCCCGCGTGGTGGCCCCAGCGTGCAGGGCCGCGTCCAGCACCACCACCCCCGCTTCGAGGCCGTAGCGGTCCGCCACGCCGACGGCGGCATCGGCCACGGGCACCACCTGCACGCCCCGGCACCGCACCGGGTGGACGCCCGGGTAGCCCCGGTAGACCGTGTGCGCACGGCGGCGCCGCCCCTGGCCTCCCCGGGTCCGGCTGCCCTCCACCACCGAGGGAAGCCGCAGCAGGGGCAGCCCGTGCAGGACGGCCGCGGACGCGTGGCTGACGGCCGTGTCCGGCCCCCAGGTGCGGGCGACGGCCACCGCGAGGAGGGCGTGCCGCTCCCGCGCCGGGGCCTCGGCCCACCGCCGCCCCTCCACGTAGGCGCCGCGGGCCACACGCACCAGGGCTCCGCGCCGCACCAACGTGGCCGCCGCCTGCTCCCCGATGCCGCACCCCGCCAGCTCGTCCCAGCGCACGCAGCCGTGGTGCACCGCCACGAGAGCGGCCAGCGAGTCCGGCAGGGGCGGCGGGGTCGGCGCGGCGGGCGAGTGGGGTCCGGGCGGGGCGGTCATGGCGGCATCGTGGCCGAGCGGGGCCCACCGCCGCGCCGCACCGTCCACAGCAGGCGTGGTCCGCGGCTCCCACCGCCGCCCGAGCTGCCCGGGGTGGGTTCGGTTGTCCCGGGTCGACGCCGCCCACGACGTCATCCACCCCCGGCGAACCGGACCCACCCCGGATCAACCGGCGCCACCCCGCCTGACGCCCCCTCAGCGCAGCGCGGCCGGGTCCACCTCCCAGCCGCCCGGCCCCACGGACCCGGCCTCGTACTCCTCCAACGGCACGTCGCCGACCGCCCGCGCGCCGAGCACCTGGTCCATGAGCTCCCACGAGCGCACCGCCGTGTCCCCGCGCACCGTGAGCAGCGGGTCCCCGTCGAGGATGCCGGCGAGCACCTCCCCGTAGGGCAGCAGGTCCGGGGCGCCCACGGTGGTCGTGAGCACCTTCTGCTCGATGCGGGCGGGGTCCGTGGCGTTCATCGTCAGGTGCAGCTCCACCGGGCCCGGCTTGAGGCTCACCACCAGCTGGTCGGGCCCCTGCTGCCCGTGCAGCCCGTCGGGCACGTGCCGCACGTCGCGGAAGGTGATGCGCACCTCCTTGCGCTTCCTCCCCAGGGCCTTGCCGCTGCGCAGCACGAAGGGCACGCCGGCCCACCGGTTGGTCCGCACCTCCACCACCACCTGCGCCAGGGTCTCGGTGTCGCGTGCGGGGTCCACGCCCTCCTCGGCGGTGTAGTCCGGCACCTCCCGGTCACCGACCCGCCCCGCGGTGTACCGGGCCCGACGGGAGGCGCGGGCGGTGTCGTCGCCCCACAGGTGCGTGGCCCGGACGACGTGCTCCTTGAGGTCGCGCAGCTCGTCGGCGTCGATGCGGGCGGGCGGCTCCATGGCCACGATGGCGAGTACCTGCAGCAGGTGGCTCTGCAGCATGTCGCGCAGCGCGCCGGCCTTGTCGTAGTAGCCGGCACGGCCCTCCAGGGCGAGGTCCTCGTCGTAGGTGATCTCCACCATCGCGATGTCCTCCAGCACGAGCACCGACAGGATGGCGGGCGTCTCACGGTTGGCCATGGCCCCCAGGTCGCCCAGCGGCAGCGCGATGTGGGCGCTGTCCATCAGGTGTCTGCCCGCCCGCTCACGGCCGGGGCTGGGCGGATCCCGACCCCAGCACCTCCGAGAGCGCCACCAGCCCGGACTGCGCCCCGATGGCCACGAGCACGTCCCCGCCCCGCAGCTCCTGCCCGGGGGTGGGCGCGGTCACCACGGACTCGCCGCGCACCAGGGCCACCACGGAGCATCCCGTGAGGGTGCGGGCCCGCGTGTCGCCCAGGGTGGCGCCGTCGTACCGGCTGCCGGGCTCCACCACGAGG
Organism: Kytococcus schroeteri; assembly: GCF_002847825.1. Lineage (GTDB taxonomy): Bacteria > Actinomycetota > Actinomycetes > Actinomycetales > Dermatophilaceae > Kytococcus > Kytococcus schroeteri. Next base: position 33,802 of record NZ_PKIZ01000017.1, read on the forward strand.
CGGGCGGACTCCAGCCCGGGCACCTCGGCGGAGAGGTCGATGAAGTGCTTGGCCACCCGGGTGGTGCCCAGCATGTCGGCCACCGCGTCGGACTCCTCGAGGGTGAGGTGCAGGCTGTCCTGGGCCCGGTCGGGGTCCTCGCGGGAGAAGGCGCACAGGTCGGCCACGTCGTCCCGGTGCACCACCACCACGAGCGTCCGGCCGGCGCGGGTGGTCAACTCGTAGCGGACCCCCACCCCGGGCAGCACCGACTCCTTGACCTGTGCCCTTCTGCCATGGCTCAAGTGTCCCGCAGGCGGTGGCGCAGCTCGCGGGCGGGCACCGGCCCGTCGATGCGGTGCACGGTCACCCCGTCGCGCACCACCACGACGGTGGGCACGGTGTGCACGGACCACGCGGTGGCCAGCAGCGGCACCTCCTGGGTGTCCACGAGGGCGAACACGCGCTCGGTGCCGTCGACCGCGGCGGACCCGCCCAGCTCGGCGGCCACCTGCGTGAACACCGGCTCGAAGACCGAGCAACTGCCGCACCCCGAGCCGGTGAAGCAGACCACCACGGCCCGCCCCGGGACGGCGAGGAGACCTGCGAGGTCCTCCACCCGACCCAGCCGGCGGACCGGGTCCGGCCGGGTCACGCAGAGCGCGCGAGGTCGGCCGGCGTGACGACCTCCTCACCGGTCACCTCGATGACGCCGAACTCCTCGCCCTGCGGTCCCCTCATGAACGCTTGAGCGGGCGACTGGCTGCCGTGGGGCGGCCTCGCCACGACGGCCCCGGCGGCGGTGGCGCGCTCGAGCCAGGCGGGCAGGTCCTCCACGCCGAACCAGACCGCCCAGTGGCTGGGGACCGAGGGCGGGATCAAGGCCTCGGGCACCACGCCCACCACCTCGCTGCCCCCCACCGTGCCGCTCACGTAGGACTCGTCGCCGCCCCCGTCTGAGGTCCAGTCGAGGTCGAGCACCGCGGCGTAGAAGTCGTGCTGCGTGCGGAAGCGCCGGGTGTGGAGCTCGTGCCACACCACGGTGCCCACGCCGCCCATGGAGCGGTAGCCGGGGCTCCGCCGCGCCTCCCACAGGCCGAACGCGGTGCCCTTGGGGTCCACCGCGCAGCACAGGCGGCAGGCGTCCACGAGGTCCACGGGGTCGTAGAACACGGTCCCACCCAGTCGCGTGGTGGCTGCCACGGCGCGGTCCACGTCGGTGCACGAGAAGTAGGTGAGCCAGCCGGAGGGAGGCACCACGTCACCGGTCGCCTTGGGGCCGATGCCGGCCACCGGTCGGCCGTCCTGCCAGGCGATGTGGAACTCGTGGCCCTCACCGGTGAGCCGCTCCTGCTCGATCTCCCACCCGAAGACCGCGCGGTAGAAGTCCACGGCCGCCGGCACGTCGTCCACCTGGCAGTCCACCCAGCAGGGCACACCGGTGGGCCACGGCTGTTCACCAATCGTCATGGTCCAAGAGTGCCTTCCCCGGGCGCCGGATTCCAGTCCCCACAGGGACCCACACGGGTAATCAGCGGTTCTCCGCCACATATTCATCACCTGCGTACCGGGTGCCTGCCCCCACCGCCGAAGCCCCTCGGTCACCAGCCCCGCTCGCGCCACTGACCGAGCTGTGGGCGCTCGGCCCCGAGCGTGGTGGGGTCACCGTGCCCGGGGTGCACGTGCGCCGCGTCGTCGAAGCGCCCGAAGAGCCGCTCGGTCACGTCGTCCAGCAACTGCTCGAAGTCCTGCGACGACCACGTCCTGCCCACTCCCCCGGGGAAGAGCGAGTCGCCGGTGAACAGGTGCACCTCGTTGCCGTCGCGCAGCACCAGGGCCACCGACCCGGGGGTGTGGCCGCGCAGCGCCACCACCTCCAGCGCCAGGTCCTCGACCTCCAGCACCTCGCCGTGGGCCAAGGAGCGCACCGTGCCGGCGGGCAGGCCGGCCTCCTCCTCGATGGCGGCCGCGTCCTCCACGCCGCCGTGGGCCACCACACCGTCCCCACCGGCCAGCTCCGCCAGGGCCCGCACGTGGTCCCAGTGGCGGTGCGTGGTCACCACGGCGCGCAGGTCCGGCGCGCGGTCACCGGCGGCCTCGGCCAGCAGCCCGCGCAGGGCGGGGGCGTCGTCCGCGGCGTCCACGAGCACCTGCGCCCCGGTGGCCCGGGAGGTGAGGACGTAGCAGCGGTTGTCCATCTCGGAGACGCTCGTGCGGTGGACGGTCACGGTGGGCAGGTCGACGATGCGCATGCCCCCAGTGTGACGCGACGTGGTCGGCCTGCGAGAGGCTGGAGGCATGGCTGACATCCTCATCATCGGTGGACACGGCAAGATCGCGCTCCAGGCGGCCGCCCTGCTGGCCGGTCGGGGCGACGAGGTCACGAGCGTGGTGCGCAACCCGGACCACGCCGCGGACGTGCGCGCCACCGGCGCCACGCCCCTGGTGCTCGACGTGGAGCAGGCCCAGCAGGTCGAGTTCGTCCGCGCGATGCGGGGCCGGGACGCCGTGGTCTGGTCCGCCGGGGCCGGCGGCGGCGACCTGGCCCGCACCTACGCCGTGGACCAGCGCGCCGCCATCGCCTCCATGCGGGCCGCCCGCGACGCCGGCGTGCCCCGCTACGTCATGGTGAGCTTCTTCGGCTCGGCTCTGGACCACCCGCTGCCCTACGACGAGGGCTTCTTCCACTACGCCCAGGCCAAGGCCGTGGCCGACGCCCACCTGCGCGGCACCTCGCTGGCCTGGACGATCCTCGCCCCCAGCCGCCTCACCGACCAGCCCGGCACCGGCCGCATCGAGGTGGGGGCGCAGCAGCCTTCCCAGATCCCGCGGGCGGACGTGGCCGCCACCATCGCGCACGTGCTGGGCGAGGGGTCCCGGGCCTCCCTGCACCGCACCCTCACGATGAACACCGGTGACACCCCCATCGCCGAGGCGATCGCATGAGCACCCCGGCCACCCCACGCACCGCGCCCGGTGGCCGCGTGCCGCTCTCGGTGCTCGACCTCGTGCCCCGCTCTGAGGGCATGACCCCGGCCGATGCCATCGAGGCCTCGCGCTCCTACGCCGCCCGGCTGGACGCCCTGGGCTACCACCGCCTGTGGGTGGCCGAGCACCACAACACCACCACCTTCATGTCCTCGGCCACGGCCCTGCTCATCGCCCACCTGGGGGCGGGCACGCAGCGCATCCGCCTCGGTTCCGGCGGGGTGATGCTGCCCAACCACTCGCCGCTCATGGTGGCCGAGTACTACGGCACCCTGGCCACGCTCCTCCCCGGCCGCATCGACCTGGGGCTGGGCCGCGCGCCGGGCACCGACCCGATGACGGCCTCCGCCCTGGCCCGCCGCTCGGCCGGGCTCGAGGACGTCGCCTCGGACGTCGCGATGCTGGCGCGCTGGCTGGGCGAGGAGCCGGACGCGGCCGTGGGTCAGGTGCGCGCGGTGCCCGGGGCCGGCACCCGGGTGCCGCTGTGGATGCTGGGCTCCTCCACCGGCGGTGCGGCCGTGGCCGCCGCCCTCGGTCTGCCGTTCAGCTTCGCGAGCCACTTCGCCCCGACCCAGCTGTCGGAGGCGATCGCGCTCTACCGCAGCCAGTTCCAGGCCGACGCCCCCACCGCCCAGGTGGACCGGCCGTACGTCATGGCCGGGGTCAACGCCCTCGTGGCCCCCACCACCGAGGAGGCCCGGTACCTGTTCACCACCTCCCAGCAGCTGGCCGCCGGCATCCGTTCCGGACGTCCGGCGCCGCTGCAGCCGCCGGTGGAGGACGTCACCCGCGTGGTGCCCGAGGAGCTCCTGCGGCTGGCCGACGGTCACGGCATCCGCATGGTGGGCGACCCCGCCACGGTGGTCGGGCAGCTCGAGGAGTTCGTGGAGCGCCACGACCTGGACGAAGTCATCACCACCACCTACACGCACGACCCCGCCCTGCGGGTCCGCTCGGCGGAGCTCCTCGCCGAGGCGTGGGGGCTCGAGGGCGCCTGACCCGCGGCACGGACGCACCACGGCCCGGCCCCCTGCGTGGGGACCGGGCCGTGGCGTCAGGTGGAGCCCCCGACAGGAGTCGAACCCGCGACCTGCTGTTTACAAGGCAGCTGCTCTACCAACTGAGCTACAGGGGCCTGTGGCGGCACAGTGTAGGCCGCACGTCCGCCGCTCCCCACACGGCCGAGGCCTCCCCCGGTGCACGGGGGAGGCCTCGGCGATCGGCCGCCGGGGCGGCCGTCACGGCATCAGACGGCGACGCCGTAGGACGACCAGAAGTAGCCGCGGTCGGTCCTCACCCAGCCGGAGGCCAGCTTGGTGCCCTTCACCGTGGTGCCGGCGCGGTACTGACCCAGGATGGCATGGGACAGGCCGGCGCCCGCGCGCACGTTGACGCCCTGGGTGATGCGGAAGGTGGTGGCACCGGGGGTGTCCGCCACACCGGGGGTACCGAAGGAGTGCCAGAAGTACTTGCCCTCGGTGGTCTTCACCCAGCCGGAGGCCAGCTTGGTGCCGGTGACCTTGGTGCCCGGGTACAGCTTGCCCACGGCCTGGTAGGAGGTGCCCGGGCCGGTGCGGTAGTTCACCCGGTCGGTGATGGTCCAGTCCTGGGTGGGGGTGGTGGGCGGGGTCGGCGGGGTGGGGGGCGTCGGCGGGGCCGGCGGCGTGGGCGGCGTGCCCGGCATCGCGTTCTTGTCGGCGCCACCGTTGTCACGGGTCAGGCCGGCCTTCTTGCTGCACACCGGCCACGCACCGGGACCCGCGTAGGCAAGGGCGCGACGGGCCGCGGCGATCTGCTCGGCCTTGGAGGCGAGGTCGGCGCGCGGCGCCCACACCGTGGCCCCGACGCCCTTCCAGGCCACGGGGTGGAACTGCAAGCCGCCGTAGTAGCCGTTGCCGGTGTTGATCGACCAGTTGCCACCGGACTCGCACTGGGCCACGCGGTCCCACACGGTCGGGTCGTAGGCGGCGTGGGCGGGCGCGGAGAAGCCGGAGGCCACGACCGCGCCGGTGAGGCCGGCGACGGTCAGGCCGCGCTGGGCCGAGGAGTTCTGGGGGGACATGAGGGGAGGTCCTTTCCTGACCGGTCCGCCGCCGGGGTGAGCTGTCGGGTTCGGGCGTCAGGAGCCCGGCCTCGCTCGGGAGGCTTCACCCCGAGTCGGCAACCCGGTGCGGTGGCCGACGGAGATGGGTCCCCCGTGTCCGCCAGCGCCCGGGAATCCGGCAGGGCGCACCCGTGGCGAACGTGGGCGGCGGGTGCACGCAAGGGGATGTGTGAGATGAGGAGTCGCTCCCGTACTGGAGGTGCGGGCGCGATTCACAGAGTAGCGACGGACGCGCCCGCGTCAAGCCCTGGGTGGACATGTGCGAGGCCCCCGTCCACCTGTGGGTGGTCCGGGGGCCTCGGGGCCGGCTCGGCGCCGGCGGGTGGCTCACCGCAGCGGGTGGGCCGGGTGGCTCACTTGGTCAGCTCACCGAAGGTGTGCCAGAAGTAGCCGCGGTCGGTCTTGACCCAACCGTTGTCGAGCTTCACGCCCTTGACGGTGGCACCGGTCAGGTACACGCCCAGCGGGGTGTTGTCCATGCCGGCCTCCGGGCGGACGTTCACCCCGTGGGTGATGGTCCAGGTACCGGCCTCGGAGGTGGTCTCGGAGCCGAAGGTGTGCCAGAAGTAGCCGCGGTCGGTCTTCACCCAGCCGCTCTCGAGCTTCACGCCCTCGAGCTGGGTGCCGGCCTCGAGGATGCCCTTCGGCGTGTTGTCCATGCCGGCCTCCGGCCGCAGGTTCACGCCGCGGTCGATGGTCCAGGTCACGGTCTCGCCGGTGGTGTCGTCCTCGTCCACGAACGGCGTCGGGGCCGGCTCGGGCTGCGGCGTGGGGGCGGGCTCCGGCGTGGGGGCGGGCTCCGGCGTGGGGGCGGGCTCCGGCTTGGGCTCCGGCTTGGGGGCCGGCTCCGGCTTGGGCTGGGGCTCCGGCTTGGGGGCCGGGGCGGGCTCCGGCTGGGGGGCCGGGGTCGAGCCACCGTCGGGCATGGCGTTGCTGTCGGCGCCACCGTTGGCGGAGGTCAGACCGGCCTCGATGGAGCACATCGGCCAGGCCTTGGGGCCGGCGTAGGCCAGGGCACGGCGGGCGGCGGCGATCTGCTCGGACTTGGAGGCGAGGTCGGCGCGCGGGGCCCACTGGGTGCCGCCGACGCCCTCCCAGGCCTGCTGGGTGAACTGCACGCCACCGTAGAAGCCGTTGCCGGTGTTGATGGACCAGTTGCCACCGGACTCGCACTGCGCCACGCGGTCCCACACGGAGGGGTCGTAGGAGGAGGCGTTGGCGGGCGCGGCAGCGGCCAGGCCGGTCACGATGAAGGCACCGGACACACCGGCGGCGCCGAGGGCACGGTGGGACGAGAGGGGGAAACGGGACATGGGGATCCTTCCTGACTGCATCCGCCGGTGGAGTGAGCTGTCGGGTTCGGAACGTCAGGTGTCCCGGCCTCCGGAGGAGGCTTCACCCCGAGCGGGGAGATGACCCCGCGTACTTCCTGTGGGTCCCCCACACCCGCCAAGACCCCGGGACTCTCCCGGGCACAGCGCGTCCGTGGCGGGATTGGGCGGCGGACGCGCGTCACAAGTGACTGAAATCAAGGGTTTTCAGTTGTGCGGTGACGGCTCTTCGGGCCGTGCACGGGCAGCAACGATAGCGATGAGCCGCCCGAGGTCAAACTCAGACGCGTGTCGCTCCCCGCCTCGAGGGCCTGTTCAGCCTAGGGGCACCAACGATGTGGGCCACCCCTGTGAGAGCCCCCACAGGGCCACCACGGCCCCGGCCACCACGAGCACGAGTGCCCCCACCGCCGCCGCAGGACCGGACCGCAGCGGGGCCGCCAGCGTCAGGTGCGTGCCCCGCCGCAACGAGGCGCTGTCGATGCCCCACCAGAGCGCCAGCACCGCCACGAAGGCACCACTGCCCCAGGCGAGTGCGTTGTCCAGACCCACCGCGGAGGGGGTCCGGAACGAGGTGAGCGCGTCGTGCCCCAGGAAGAGGTTGACCAGCACCACGACCGCGGCCCCCAGGACCGCCGGCGCGATGAGGGACGCGGCCGAGCGCAGCACGGCCGTCACCAGGTGCCAGGGAGCGGCCGCCGTGATGCGCCACGCGTCACCGCGGCGGCGCCCGCGGGCCATGAGCCGGCGCAGGTGACCCATCGCGCTGTGGTCCACCCACCGGGCCACCAGCACCCACGCTGCCACCACGGCCGCGGCCACGACCGGCCAGAGCATCGCGAGGGCGATGACCAGGAGGGCGCCGGTCAGCACCACCCACGGGAGCCGGCGCTGGCGTCCCCGCGGGTCGTAGGGGTGCAGGCACGCCGGGCCGGGTGCCCCCTGCGGCAGCACGCTCGCTCCGTGGCCCGCCTGCGGGGCGGGCTGGCCGGGCCGGGCGTCCGGCCAGACCGGCTGCTCGGCCTGCGGCCAGGGGCGCGGTTCGGGCTCGCGCAGGGTGCTGAACGGCTGGCCCGTCTGCTGCGCCGGCCCCGGCGGTGCCCACGCCCGCGGCTCGGGCTCGCGCAGGGTGCCGGCCGGCTGGGCACGGTGCTGCGGCGGGGGCTGCAGCACGCTCTCGTCACGCCGCGAGACCGCCGAGCGCGGGATCTCCCGGGTGGGGGTGCGCTCGACCGGGCGGGTCGCGTCCGCCGGCGCGTGCGCGGGACTCGCCCAGGCACTCGCTCCCGGGACCGCCCGGGTGGCAGCGGGGTCGTGACCGACCGGCTGGGTGGCTCCGGGGTCCTCCCCGGGCGGCCCGGCCTGGACCCCCAGCGGCTGCGTCGCCCGACGCACCGGCAGGGCACCCCCGCCGTTCTCGACCACCTCCCGCACCTCGGCGGCCGTGGGGCGCGCGGACGGGTCCACCGCCAGGCAGGCCTCGGCCAGCGGCCGCCAGGCCCCGTCCATCGAGCGCAGGTCGTGCTCGCCGCGGCGGATGCGGGCCAGGATCGCCTCGTTCGGTCCCCCGCCGTAGGGGTTGCGCCCCATCGAGGCGAAGGCCAGCACCGCACCGAGCCCCCACCAGTCCGTGGCCACCGTCGGGTGCCCGCCCTCGACCAGCTCCGGCGCCAGGTAGCCCGGGGTGCCCATGACCAGCCCGGTGGCGGTCAGGCGGCTCTCGTCCCCGATGTGGGCGATGCCGAAGTCGATGATGACGGGCTCGCCGGCGCGGCCCACCATCACGTTGCCCGGCTTGAGGTCCCGGTGCACCACACCCACCTCGTGGATGGCCCGCAGCGCCTCGTGCACCCCCGCGGTGAAGCGCCGCAGGGCGCCGTCGTCGAGCGGCCCGTGGGTGGCCACGTGCTCGTCCAGCGGCAGGCCGTCCACGAACTCGGTGACGATGTAGGGGGTGGGCGCCTCCACGTCGGCGTCCAGGAAGCTGGCCACGCGAGGGTGGCGCACCCGCGCCAGGGTGGAGACCTCACGCTCCAGCCGGGTGCGCGCCGCGGTGTCGAAGGCGATGTGCGGGTGGAGCACCTTGACCGCCACGGACCGGCCCGCGGCGTCGGTCGCCCGGTGCACCGTGCCCATGCCGCCGTGCCCCAGCCGCTCCTCCAACCGGTACGGGCCCACCTGCGTGATCTCCATGCCCCGAGGGTAGGCGCCGGGACCCCGCCGGCCCGTGCAACCAGCGACGGAGCGTCCGGGCGTTTGCGAGCCCCACCACCGTGTGGTGAGGTGAGCGCGAGGGTCGGTCCCGACCCAGCCGGAGGACGACGTGAACGCACCCGAGAGCCAGACCGGAAGCCCGGAGACCTTCGACTTCGTGGTGGTGGCCAACCGCCTCCCCGTGGACCGGGTGGTGGACGCCGACGGCACCACCCAGTGGCGCACCTCGCCCGGCGGGCTGGTCACCGCCATGGAGGCCGTGATGCGCGTGGCCGACGGCGCCTGGGTGGGATGGGCCGGGGAGGCCGGGGACGCGCCGGCCCCGTTCGACGACGACGACATCCACCTGCACCCGGTGCCGCTCTCGGCCGACGAGGTCCGCGACTACTACGAGGGATTCTGCAACGACACCATCTGGCCGATCTACCACGACGTCATCGTCTCGGCCACCTTCCACCGCGAGTGGTGGAGGAGCTACCGCACGGTCAACGAACGCTTCGCCCGCGCGGCCGCAGAGGTGGCCGCTCACGGCGCCACGGTGTGGGTGCAGGACTACCAGCTGCAGCTCGTGCCCCAGCTGCTGCGCGACCTGCGGCCGGACCTGCGCATCGGCTGGTTCAACCACATCCCCTTCCCCCCGGTGGAGCTCTTCGCCCAGCTCCCCTGGCGTAGCGAGATCCTGCGCGGCCTGCTGGGCGCCGACTTCCTGGGCTTCCAGCGCCCCGACGACGCCGCGAACTTCCGCCGCTCGGCCGCCCGGCTGGCGGGGGTGAGCCTGGACGACGACGTGCTCACTCTGGCCCGCGAGGACGGGCGCCGCGTGCGGGCCGCTGCCGTGCCCATCAGCGTGGACTCCCAGCAGCTCGACCGGATGGCCCGCACCGAGGCCGTCCGGGAGCGCGCGGCCGAGCTGCGCGCCTCGCTCGGCAACCCGCGGACCCTGGTGCTCGGCATCGACCGCCTCGACTACACCAAGGGCATCCGCCACCGCCTCAAGGCCTTCGGCGAGCTGCTGGCCGAGGGGAGCGTGGCCCCGCCGGAGACCACCTTCGTGCAAATCGCCACACCCAGCCGGGAGCGGGTGGAGGCCTACCGCAACCTCCGCGAGCAGGTGGAGGGCACCGTGGGGCACCTCAACGGGGACTTCTCCCCCCTGGGCACCACCGCCATCCACTACATCCACCGCTCGCACCCCCGCCAGGACATGGCCGCGCTCTTCCTGGCCGCCGACGTGATGCTCGTGACCCCGCTGCGCGACGGCATGAACCTCGTGGCCAAGGAGTACGTGGCCTGCCAGGTGGACGGCGGGGGCGCCCTGGTGCTCAGCGAGTTCACCGGGGCGGCCGAGGAGCTGGGCGAGGCCTACCTGTGCAACCCGCACGACGTCGAGGGCCTCAAGCAGACCCTGCTGCGCGCCATCACCGACGACGAGGACGAGAAGCGGCGCCGCATGGCCGCCCTGCGCGAGGTGGTTCTGGACAAGGACGTGCACACCTGGAGCCGCGACTTCCTGCTGGCCCTGGAGCACGCCCCCGACCTGCCGCCGGCCGGCGAGCCCGAGCCCGCCGTGATCGCCGACGCCGAGGAGACCGAGTGACCACCGGCCGCACCGACCAGCCCGCCCCGGACCAGTCCCACCTGGGCCGCTCCCCGTGGCTGGTGGTGGCCACCGACTTCGACGGCACCCTGGCTCCCTTCCACGACGACCCGATGGCGGTCCGGCCGCACCCCGGTGCCGTCGCCGCCCTGCGTCGGCTGGCCGCCCTGCCCGGCACCGAGGTGGTTCTCGTCAGCGGCCGCGACGTGGCCACCCTGCAGCAGCTCAGCGGGCTCGGGCCGGCCGAGGGGGTCTCACTGCTCGGCTCCCACGGTGGCCAGCGGTGGCAGGTGGACCACGACGCCCCGGCGGGCCTCGACGAGGACGAGGCCGCCCAGCGGGAGATGCTCGTGACCGGCGGGCGCGGCCTGGTGGCCGAGCTGCCCGGCACCACCCTGGAGGAGAAGTTCGCCGGCGTGGTGGTGCACACCCGGCAGGCCTCCCCCGAGGTGGCCCTGGAGGCCCGCGCCGCGGCACGCCGGCTCGCCAAGCGGTGCGGCGTGCAGGTCATGGTGGGCAAGAACGTGCTGGAGCTCAGCGTGCTGCGCACCACCAAGGGGGCCGCGCTGCGCACCCTCATCGACTCCCTGGGCGCGGACCGCTTCCGCCGCCGCAGTCACCGCGACCGCACCCCCGGCCACACCCTGTGGTTCGCCGGCGACGACGTCACCGACGAGACGGTCTTCCGCGCCTTCGACGGCGAGGCCGCGGCCGTGCTCGTCAAGGTGGGCGAGGGGGCCAGCGCCGCCACCTCACGCGTGGACGGCATCGAGGACGTGGCGCGGCTGCTCACCGAGCTGGCCGACGCGCGCGAGGCCGCCGAGGCGGCGCGCCCGGTCTGAGCCGGCCGGGCGGCGCGGCCCGTCAGCCCTCGGCGCCCTCCGCAGCGAGCCGCGCGCGCTCGCGGGAGATCTCGTACAGGGTGACCGCGGCGGCGGTGCCGGCGTTGAGCGACTCGGTGAGACCCGACATCGGGATGTTGACGACCTGGTCGCACAGCTCACGGGTGAGGCGGGAGAGCCCCTTGCCCTCCGAGCCCACCACGACCACCAGCGGGTCCGGGGCCAGCGGCAGGCCGGGGAGGTCCACGACACCGTCGGCGTCCAGGCCCACCACGAACACGCCCTGCGAGCGCAGGTCCTGCAGCGCGCGGTTGAGATTGGTCACGCGGGCCACGGGAAGGCGCGCGGCCGCGCCGGCCGAGGTGCGCCAGGCCGCGGCGGTGACGCCGGCCGAGCGACGCTCGGGCACGATCACGCCGTGCGCCCCGAAGGCCGCCGCCGAGCGGATGATGGCGCCCAGGTTGCGCGGGTCGGTGATGCCGTCCAGGGCCACGAACAGCGGCGTGACGTCCGCGGTCCGGTCGAGCAGGTCCTCCAGGTCCGGGTACTCGTACGGCGGCACCTGCAGCACCAGGCCCTGGTGCACCTCGCCGTCGGAGAGGCGGTCCAGCTCCGGGCGGCCGGCCTCCAGCATCGGCAGGCCCCGCTCGGAGGCCAGGCGCAGCGCCTCCTTGACGCGGTCGTCGGAGTCGATGGTGGACGCCACGTAGAGGTGCGTGGCCGGCACCGCGGTGCGCAGCGCCTCGAGCACCGCGTTGCGGCCGATGACCAGCTCGGTGGAGTCCTTGCCGCTGCGGGCCTTGCTGCGGCTCGGGCGCTGCGGGCCGGCGGCCTTGGCCAGCCGGCGGGCGCGCTTGGCCGCCGGGTGGTACTGGCGGTCCTCGGCCTTGGGCGTGGGGCCCTTGCCCTGCAGGCCCTTGCGGCGGTGCCCGCCGGACCCGACCTGCATGCCCTTCTTGTTGTCCTTGCGCACCGCCCCACGGCGCGACGAGTTGCCTCGCACGGTCAGGCCTCCTTGGTGGTCGTCAGGTCCCAGGTGGCGCCCTGCGGACCGTCCTCCACCACGATGCCGAGGGCGGCCAGCTGGTCGCGGACCGCGTCGGCCGCGGCGAAGTCCTTGGCGGCACGGGCGGCCGCACGGGCCTCCAGGCGCTCGGCCACCAGGCCCTCCAGGGCGCGGCGCGCGGCGTCGTCGCCCCCGCCGGCGGCACCGATGGCCCACTGCGGGTCGAGCGGGTCCAGGCCCAGCACCTCCAGCATCGCGGCCACGGTGACCGCGGCCTGCCCGGCGGCTGCCGGGTCCGGGGTGCCGGCCAGGGCGCTGTTGCCCCGGCGCACGTGCTCGAAGACCACGGCCAGGGCGGCCGAGACGTTCACGTCGTCGTCCAGGGCAGCGGCGAACTCCGCCGGCAGCTCGGCGGTGAGCGCCTGCTCGCGCGCGTCCCCCGCCGCGAGCCCGGCCACACCGAGCGCACGGGTGAGGAAGCTCTCCACCCGCTCCACCTGGGCGGTGGCCTCGGCCAGCGAGCCCTCGGTGTACTCCAGCGCAGAGCGGTAGTGCACGGTGGCCAGCAGCCAGCGCACGGCCAGCGGGCGGTAGGTCTTGGTCAGCTCGGCCACGGTGAGGGTGTTGCCGAGCGACTTGCTCATCTTCTCGCCGCCGGTGGTGAGCATGCCGTTGTGCAGCCAGAAGTTGGCGAAGCCGAAGCCCGCCGCACGCGACTGCGCCTGCTCGTTCTCGTGGTGCGGGAAGCGCAGGTCGTTGCCGCCCCCGTGGATGTCGAACTCCTCGCCCAGCCAGCGCCAGGACATGGCCGAGCACTCCAGGTGCCAGCCCGGGCGGCCGCGTCCCCACGGGGTGGGCCAGGTGGCGGTGTGCGGCTCGTCGGCCTTGGCGCCCTTCCACAGCGCGAAGTCGCGGGGGTCCCGCTTGCCGCGCGGGTCGGCGTCGGTGGCCGGCGCCATGTCGTCGATCCGCTGGCGGGTCAGCTCGCCGTAGTCGGCCCAGGAGCGCACGTCGAAGTACACGTCGCCGGAGCCGTCGGCCGCCGGGTAGGCGTGGCCCCGCTCGATGAGGCGCTCCATGAGCTCGATCATGTCCGGCACGTGGCCGGTGGCGCGGGGCTCGTAGGAGGGCGGGCGCACCCCGATGGTCTCCAGCGCCGCGGTGGTCTCGCGCTCGTAACGCTGGCTCCACTCGTTCCACGGCACGCCGTTCTCGGCGGACTTGGCCAGGATCTTGTCGTCGATGTCGGTCACGTTGCGCACCAGCGTGACCTCCAGGCCGTGCCCACGCTCCATCCACCGGCGCAGCACGTCGAAGGCGACGGCGAAGCGCAGGTGGCCGATGTGCGGGCTGGTCTGGGTGGTGAGACCACAGATGTAGATGCTGGCCCGTCCGGGAACTCGCGGGACGAAGTCGCGGACCTCGCGGGTGGCCGAGTCGTGCAGTCTGAGAGTCACGGCGCAGAGTCTACGGGGGTTGCCACCGGACCCCCCTCTGGCCAGACTGCCCGGAACGGGGCACCCGGCCCCGACCGCCACCGGCGGTGCCTGACGAGGGGGGAGACCACCATGCGACGAACCACCAGTGCGACCCTGGGCCTCGTGCTCGCGATGAGCCTGGCCGCGTGCAGCCAGGACGACCCGGCCCCGGACCCCAGCACGAGCTCCAGTGCCCCGGAGGAGAGCGCCAACTCCCCGGAGGAGTCCCCCAGCTCGAGCGACGCCTCCCCGAGCCCGTCCGAGTCCACGGACGCGCCCAGCCCGAGCGAGTCCACACCCGACCCGACGGGGCCGTCGGCCACCACCACGACCCCCAAGCACCCCAGCCCCACCACGGAGCCCGGCCCCGACCCGAGCCCCACGACCGAGCCGACGGCCCCCTCGCCCAGCGACGAGCCGTCCTCGCCGGCACCCACGGACGTGCCGAGCCCCACCGCCCCGACCAGCCCGCCCACCTCGCCGACCGACCCGCGCCCCACGCTCGACCCCAGCAGCACCATCTCGGTGACCCCCGTTCCCAGCCTCGAGGAACTCGACCGTCACAACCAGGGCGAGCGCAGCGTGTACCTCGAGAAGGTGCAGGGGCGCACCATCACCGTGCGGGGGCGCACCTTCCCCGACGACTGCACGGACTCCTGCGACCCGGTGGCCGGCAAGCGGCAGACCCTCACCGTCTCGCCCGAGGCCACCGGATTCCTGACCGTCGTCCCGAAGGTCCCTGACAGCTACCCCACCGGGATGGCGCTCCTGGAGGTCCCGGGAGACCTGGCGCTCCAGGTGTGCGCCGCGAGCCTCACCGACGAGGGGGACCTACTCGGCCTCCTCGAGACCTGGGACGCCGAGCACAGCGACACCCGGTTGCCGCTGCCGACCGTGGACGAGGTGCTGCCCTGTGGAGTCGCCGGGATCGACGTGGCCCCCGACGGGAGGACGGTCACCCGCATCGGGTCGCAGTTCGCGGCCTGACCCCGCACACGCAGGAGGGCGCCCCACCGGTCGGTGGGGCGCCCTCCTGCGTGTGCGCACGCGGCTCAGTGCCCGCGGTCGATCCACTCCTGCCGGTGCGGGGCCTCCGCACCGATGGTGGTGGCGTCACCGTGCCCGGTGAGCACCTTGGTGTCCGGTGGCAGCACCAGCAGCTGCTCGGTGATCGACCGGATGATGAGGCCGAAGTCCGAGAAGCTGCGCCCCGTGGCGCCGGGGCCGCCCTGGAAGAGGGTGTCGCCGCTGAACAGGATGCCCAGGGCCGGCACGTAGAAGCAGACCGCGCCGGGGCTGTGACCGGGGGTGTGCAGCACCTCCATGGCCACTCCGGCCACGGTGACGCGCTGGCCGTGCTCCAGGTCGTGGTCCGGGGCCACCGGGTAGACCGCGTCCCAGAGCATCCGGTCGGCCGGGTGCAGGTACGTGGGCGACCACTTGTCGCCGGTCACCTCACCGGTGGCGTTGATGTGGTCGTTGTGCGCGTGCGTGTGCAGCACGGCGCGCAGGGTGCGCTTGCCGATCGCGTCCAGCACCGGCCCCCCGTCGTGCCCGGGGTCGATGACCACGCACTCCTCGGCGTCCCCGAGGAGCCAGACGTTGTTCTCCACCTCCCAGGAGCCGCCGTCGAGCTCGAAGGTGCCGGCGGTGACGACGCGCTCCACGCGCACGCCCTCGATCTGGCGGGGCGTGGCCACGCGCTGGGCGGGGCCGGACGGCTTGTGCTCGGCGCTCATCGCGACACCTCCACCACGGACCGCAGCACGTCACCGCGGTGCATCTTGTCGAAAGCCTCCTCCACCTGGTCCAGGCCGATGCGCTCGGAGACGAAGGCGTCCAGGTCGAGCCGGCCCTGCCGGTAGAGGTCCACCATCATCGGGAAGTCGCGGCTGGGCAGGCAGTCGCCGTACCAGCTGGACTTCAGCGCACCCCCGCGCCCGAAGACCTCCAGCAGCGGCAGCGTGATCTCCATGTCCGGCGTCGGCACGCCCACGAGCACCACGGTGCCGGCCAGGTCGCGGGCGTAGAAGGCCTGCTCGTAGGTCTCGGGGCGGCCCACGGCCTCCACCACCACGTCGGCGCCGAAGCCACCGGTCGCCTCGCGGATGGCCTCCACCACGTCGCCGTCGGCCGGGTCCACCGTGTGGGTGGCACCCATCTCACGGGCCTTCTCCAGCTTGCGCGGGTCGGTGTCCACCGCGATGACGGTGGTCGCCCCGGCCACCACGGCGCCGGCGAGCGCGGCCATGCCCACGCCACCACAGCCGATGACGGCGAAGGAGTCCCCACGCTTCACCCCGCCGGTGTTCACCGCCGCACCGAAGCCGGCCATCACGCCGCAGCCGAGCAGGCCGGTGGCGGCGGCGTCGGCCTCGGGGTCCACCTTGGTGCACTGGCCGGCGTGCACCAGCGTCTTCTCGGCGAAGGCGCCGATGCCCAGCGCGGGCTCCAGCTCGGTGCCGTCGGTGAGCGTCATCTTCTGCGCGGCGTTGTGGGTGTCGAAGCAGTACCAGGGCTCACCCTTGGCGCAGGCCCGGCAGGTGCCGCACACGGCACGCCAGTTGAGCACCACGGTGTCGCCCGGCTCGACCTCGGTCACGCCCTCGCCCACGGACTCCACGACGCCGTTGGCCTCGTGGCCGAGCAGGAAGGGGAAGTCGTCGGTGATGCCGCCCTGCTTGTAGTGCAGGTCGGTGTGGCAGACGCCGCAGGCGGTCACCTTCACCACGGCCTCGCCGGGACCCGGGTCGGGCACCACGACGTCGACCACCTCCACCGGCGCGTCCTTGCTGCGGGCGATGACGCCCTTGACCGTGCTCGGCATGCTGCCTCCTGATCACGTGAGGGGTGGGGCGGGACAGGCCCCCGTGTCTGCCCCCACGGTATCGACACCCACCGACGACCTCGCCGGGCGCCCGGCGCCGCGCGGGCGCCTCAGGCCGGGACGACCAGGGCGGTGGCGAGGGCGGCGATCCCCTCGCCACGGCCGGTGAGTCCGAGCCCGTCGGTGGTGGTGGCCGAGACCGACACCGGCACCCCACCGAGCGCGGCCGACATCGCGGCCTGCACCTCCTCGCGGCGCGGACCCACCTTGGGCCGGTTGCCGATGACCTGCACGGCCACGTTGCCCACCCGGAAGCCGGCGGCCTCGACGATGCGCAGGGCCTCGGCCAGCATGTCCGCCCCGCGCGCGCCGGCCATCTCCGGGCGGCCGGTGCCGAAGTGCGTGCCCAGGTCGCCCACCCCGGCGGCAGAGAAGAGTGCGTCGCAGGCGGCGTGGGCGGCCACGTCCCCGTCGGAGTGCCCCTCGATGCCGCGCTCCCCCGGCCACTCCAGCGTGCCCAGCCAGAGGGCGCGGTCGTCCTGCGCCCACCGGTGCACGTCCGTGCCGTGGCCGACGCGGGGCAGGGTGGGCAGGGGTTCGGGCGTCTGCGAGGTGGTCACGGGGCCACCCTGCCACCTGCGGCGCGGAGGTCCTCCGGGGTGGTGATCTTGGCCGAGCGGGCGTCACCCGGGACCACGACCACCCGCTCGCCCAGCTGCTCCACGAGCAGGGCGTCGTCCGTGGCCGCAGCACCGGCGCCCGGGACCGCGTGGGCCCGCTGGAGCACCTCACGGCGGAAGCCCTGCGGGGTCTGCACCGCGCGCAGGGTGGAGCGGGCCGGCGTGGCCACCACCGGCTCGGGGCCACCCGGGGAGGGCTCCACCACCTTGACCGTGTCCACCACGGGGACCCCCGGGACCACCGCCGCCGCCCCCTCGCGGACAGCGGCAACCACGCGGTCGAACACCTCCGCGGGGGCGAAGCAGCGGGCAGCGTCGTGCACGAGGACGACCTCCACGTCCGGGCCCAGGGCGGCCAGGCCGGCGGCCACCGAGTCGGTGCGTTCGGCCCCGCCGGTCACCACGGTGGTCCGGTGCGTGCACGGGCAGCCCGCGGCGAGGTCGAGGCACTCCTGCGCCCGGTCCTCCCACCCGGCGGGCGCCACGACCACCAGCTCGTCCACCCGTGCGGTGGCGAGCACGCCGTGGATCGCGTGCTCGAGCAGGGACGAGCCGTCCACCTCGACGAAGGCCTTGGGGATGCCGGCCCCCAGGCGCGTGCCGGACCCGGCGGCGACGAGGACGACCCCGACGGCGGGAGCGCCGTCGGGGTCGTGGGGGGTCTGCTGTGCGTTCAGGGGATCAGCTCGCGAGGACCTCGTCGAGGGTGGCCTCGGCCTTCTCCTCGTCGGTCTTCTCGGCCAGGGCCAGCTCGGAGACGAGGATCTGGCGCGCCTTGGCCAGCATCCGCTTCTCCCCGGCGGACAGACCGCGGTCCTGCTCGCGGCGCCACAGGTCACGCACGACCTCCGCCACCTTGATGACGTCACCGGAGGCGAGCTTCTCGAGGTTCGCCTTGTAGCGGCGGGACCAGTTGGTCGGCTCCTCGCAGTTCTCGGCGCGCAGCACGCCGAACACCTTCTCGAGACCCTCCGCGTCCACGACGTCGCGGACACCCACGAGGTCGCAGTTCTCGGCAGGAACCTCGATGGTCAGGTCGCCCTGCGCCACCTTGAGCTTCAGGTAGGTCATCTCCTTGCCCTTGACCTTGCGCTGCTTGACCTCTTCGATGAGCGCTGCACCGTGGTGCGGGTAGACGACCGTTTCACCGACTTCAAACGTCATGTAGTGCCCCTTTCGCCCGAGAATTCTAACACTGGGCACGCCGTGGCCCCCGAGCCGTCGCGGCCCACCGTTGGGTACCATGCGCGGGTGATCACCACTGCCCGCGCCCACGCCCCCGCCCGCCTCGGACGCCGCCTGGCGGCCCTGTCCGTCGTCGGCATGCTCGCTCTCTCCGGCTGCCAGTCCCTCTCCCCGCTGGAGACCACCCGCGACTACGCACCCGCCAACGGCGAGCTCGTGCGCGCCGGCGACGTGAGCGTCCTCGACCTGACCGTCCTGGGCACCCAGGCCGATGCCGAGGGTCGCGTCATCGGGGCCGTGTCCAACTCCGGCTCCGAGCCGCAGCAGGTCAGCCTCTCCGCCGACGGCAAGGAGATCTGGAGCGGCACCGTGAAGCCCCACAGCAGTGTGAAGCTCGGTGACGAGAAGGTGACGCTGCCCAAGACCGTGGCACCCGGCGCCTTCCAGGTGCTCACCGTCTCCGCCGGCGGCCAGCAGTCCGAGCAGCGCGTGCCGGTCATGCTCCCGACCGGCGAGTACGAGGAGTTCGCCCCCGAGGGCTGGAAGGCCCCGGAGCGCCCCACCAAGGAGGACCTGCACTCCGAGGGCGGCGCGCACCACTGACGCGCCGCCGGCGCCCTCAGGCGTCGAACTTGTACCCGAGCCCGCGGATGGTGGTGATCAGCCGCGGGCTCGAGGGGTTCTCCTCGACCTTGCCGCGCACCCGCTTGATGTGCACGTCGAGCGTCTTGGTGTCGCCCACGTAGTCGGTGCCCCAGACGCGGTCGATGAGCTGCGCGCGGGTGAGCACCCGCCCCTGGTTGCGCATGAGCATCTCGAGCAGCTCGAACTCCTTGAGCGGCATCGAGACCTGCCGTCCGCGCACCACCACCACGTGGGAGTCCGCGTCGAGCTCCACCCCGCCGGCGCGCACCACGGAGTCCTCCTCCACCAGCGGCGCGCCCCGGCGGCGCAGCACCGCGTTGATGCGGGCCAGGAGCTCGCGCGAGCTGTACGGCTTGGTGACGTAGTCGTCGGCCCCGATCTCCAGACCCACCACCTTGTCGACCTCGGAGTCCTTGGCGGTGAGCATGATGATCGGCACCGTGGACTCGCGGCGCAGCTCGCGGCAGACCTCCACCCCGGACATCCCCGGCAGCATGACGTCCAGCAGCACCAGGTCGGCGCCGGAGTGCTGGAACTCCTCGAGGCCCGACCGGCCGTCCTCCCGCACCACGACGACGTGGCCCTCGCGCTCCAGCAACCAGCTGAGGGGATCGGAGAACGACTCCTCGTCCTCGACGACCAGGATGCGGGCCACGGGGATCCTCCTGCGGGTGCGGTGACGGGGCGCGGTGGGACGACGCGCCGGGACTAGGTCAAGGATGCCGCATCGCCCTCGGCGGCCTCCGTCGAGGTCGCCTCGAGGCTGGGCAGCTCCAGCGTGAAGGTCGAGCCGGTGCCGACGCGTGACCACACGCTCACCGTGCCGCCGTGGTTGCTCACCACGTGCTTGACGATGGCCAGGCCGAGGCCGGTGCCCCCGGTCTGGCGGGACCGGGCCGAGTCGACCCGGTAGAAGCGCTCGAAGATGCGCTCCAGGTCACCGGCGGGGATGCCGACACCCTGGTCGGTCACCACGATGCGCACGGTGCCCGGCTGGTCGCCCCCGGCCACCGTGACGACCACCTTGGTGCCCGGCTCGGAGTAGTTCACGGCGTTGACCAGGAGGTTGCGCACGGCGGTCACCAGCAGCTGCTGGTTGCCGAAGACCCGGCGCTCGGGGCCGTGGGCGACACCCGCCTGGCGCACGGCGACGCCGCGTCCGTCGGCGTGGACCCGCACCTGGTCCACCGCGGTGGAGACCACGTCGACCACGTCCACCGGCTCCGCGCTCTCGGCGGCCTCGCCGGCCTGGAGCCGGGAGAAGTCGAGGATGTCCTGCACGAGCCGGGTGAGGCGCTCGGACTCCACGGTCATCCGGCGGGCGAAGCGCTCCACCGCCTCGGGGTCCTCGCGCGCGTCCAGCACCGCCTCGGAGAGCAGGGCCAGGCCGCCCACGGGGGTCTTCAGCTCGTGGCTCACGTTGGCCACGAAGTCGCGGCGCACCGCCTCCACCCGCTGGGCGCGCGAGCGGTCCTCCAGCAGGATCACCACCCGCTGGGAGCCCAGGGGGAAGACACGGCAGCCCAACGAGACGGTGCCGCCCACGAGCAGGCTCCGGGAGACCCGCACGTCGCGGTCGAGCACCTCGCGGTCGGCGCGGCACTCCTCCACGAGGTCGCGGATCTCCTGGTGGGGCACGACGCCGTCGCGGACGAAGCCCTGGTCGGCGGCGTGGTGGGTGGAGTGCACCACCCGGTTGTCCTGGTCGAGCACGATGACGGTGGAGGCCAGGGAGTCCAGCACCTGCCGTGCGCCGAGGGGGAAGTCCTCCCGTCCCTGCGGCCGCCGGCAGCGCTCGGGCTCCGACCGTCCGCGGCGCCACCACAGGCCGAGTGCCAGACCCACCAGCAGGCCGACGACGAGGGCGAGCCAGGTCATCGGGTCCATGCGCGCCTCCGGGTCATGCAGGCACTCTAGGTGTTCCGGTCATCCGCGTCCCGGCGTCCACCCGGGGTTCACCCGGTACCCGCAGGACCGGCAACCTCCGGTTCACCGGCGGGTGAAACACTGCGGGGCCAGCACGAGACAGGGGAGCCATGCCGCGCACCAACTTCACCCGGGCACTCGGCGAGATGTCCGCCCAGATGGTCGAGATGAACCGCCTGGTGGCCCACGCCGTCCGGGAGGCCAACCGGGCGCTGGGTGCCGCGGACGGCGCCCTGGCGGAGTCGGTGATCTCCGGGGACGCGCTCATCGACGCCTTCTACGCCGAGATCGAGCAGAACGCCATCGACCTGCTGGCGCGCGAGAGCCCGGTGGCCAGCGACCTCCGCCTGGTGGTGACCGCCCTGCAGCTGTCCGCCTCGATGGAGCGCACCGGCGACCTGGCACGCCACGTGGCCGAGCT
This sequence comes from Kytococcus schroeteri, assembly GCF_002847825.1. Lineage (GTDB taxonomy): Bacteria > Actinomycetota > Actinomycetes > Actinomycetales > Dermatophilaceae > Kytococcus > Kytococcus schroeteri. Next base: position 55,025 of record NZ_PKIZ01000017.1, read on the forward strand.
GGTGCGCATGCGCTACCCGGAGCTCGCCGTGCCGGCGCCGGCTCGCGAGACCATGACGGAGATGGGCCGGCTGGCCCTGGCCCTGGTGGAGGGCGCCGGGGAGGCCCTGGCCACGCAGGACCCCGGCGTGTCGCAGGACCTGGAGGTGCTGGACGACAGCCTCGACGCCTTGCACGTGCGCGTCTTCGAGACCATCCGCCTGGAGATCACCGACACGCAGGAGGCGGTGGACCTCACCCTGCTGAGCCGCTACTACGAGCGCATCGGCGACCACAGCGTGGGCGTGGGGCGCCGCATGGGCTACCTCGCGACGGGTCGGCTGGACCGACCCGGCGAGGACGCCCACGCGGTCACCGTCGCCTGAGCACGGGCCTCACTTGTTGCCTTGGTTGGCAACCTCCTTGATGGCGCCGGCAGCGGCCTCGGGGTCCAGGTAGCGGCCGCCGGGGGTCACCGGGCGGAAGTCGGCGTCGAGCTCGTACACCAGCGGGATGCCGGTGGGGATGTTGACGCCGGCGATGTCCTCGTCGCTGATGCCGTCGAGCTCCTTGACCAGCGCGCGCAGGCTGTTGCCGTGGGCGGTCACCAGCACGGTGCGGCCGGCCTGCAGGTCGGGCACGATCGCCTCGGTCCAGTACGGACGCAGACGGGCCACGACGTCCTTGAGGCACTCGGTGGCCGGGGCGCCCTCACCCAGCTCGGCGTAGCGCGGGTCGTCGGCCTGCGACCACTCGTCGGCGGGGTCGATGGCCGGCGGCGGGGTGTCGAAGCTCCGGCGCCAGGCCATGAACTGCTCCTCCCCGTACTGCTCCTTGATCTCGGCCTTGTCCTTGCCCTGCAGCGCCCCGTAGTGGCGCTCGTTGAGGCACCAGGAGCGGCGCACGTCGATCCAGTGGCGATCGGCGGCGTCGAGGGCGAGGTTGGCCGTGGTGATCGCACGGCGCAGGCGCGAGGTGTGCAGCACGTCGGGCAGCAGGCCCTCGGCCTTGAGCAGCTCGCCGCCGCGGCGGGCCTCGGCGCGGCCCTTCTCGGTGAGGTCGACGTCGACCCAGCCGGTGAACAGGTTCTTCTCGTTCCACTGGCTCTGGCCGTGGCGCAGCAGGATCAGGGTGTGGGCAGCATTCGTCATGGGGGGCACACTATCGCCGTGCTCAGTCGGCGAGCAGGTGGCGGAATGCCTCCAGGTTGCGGGTGGACTCCCCGCGCTTGGTGCGCCAGTTCCACTCGGCCTGCATGGCGGTGAGGAAACCGGCGGCCAGGACCTCGTTGAAGATGCCGTCGCTGGCCTGCAGCACCGCGCCGAGGGTCTCGTCGAACCACCGGTCGGTCACACCCTCCACCGGAGCGCGGCCGGTGAGGTAGACGTCGCCGGCGTCGTCCACGGCGTAGGCGAGCCCCGGCAGGTCGAGGCTGCGGCGCAGCAGCATCCGGTACACCTGCTCGTGGTTCTCGTCCGGGTTGCGCACCACGAAGGCCACCAGGCCCAGTGAACGCTCCCCCACCCGCACCGAGACCACCGTCTTGAGCTTGCGCTCCCCGGGCAGCGTGATGGCCCACGCGGGAGTGGCCTGGCCGGCGTCGTCGTGGACGCGCTCGGCCTGCACGCCCTCCACGTGCTCGGGCGAGTCGGGGTCGGCGTGCTGGGCCACCCAGCGCTCCACCACGGCCAGGGCATCGTCACGGGCGGTCATCGGGGCTCCTCGGGTCGGTCTCGCGGTAGGCGTCCAGGTGGGCCGATGCGGCGGCGGCCCAGGTGAGCTGCTCACCCCGACGGGCACCGGCCTCGCGCAGACGGCCTCTGGCGGCGGGGTCGGCGAGCAGGGCGGCCAGGGTCCGGGCCCAGTCGGCGGGGTCGTGACCGTCCACGAGCACACCGGCGCTCCCGACGGCCTCGGGCAGGCCCCCCACGCGCGCGGCCACCACGGGCACGCCGCACGCCATCGCCTCGGCCGCCACCAGGCCGAAGGACTCGGTGCGGCTGGGCACCACCACGAGGTCGGCGGCGTGGAACAGCCGGGCGAGCTGCTCCGGCGGCACGGCACCGTGGGCGTGCAGCAGGTGCCGGACCGGGGAGGCCTCGATGCGGCGCGGCAGCTCCTCGGCGTCGCCCGACCCGCTGGGCCCGCCGACGAACAGCGCGTGGGCCGCCACCCCGCGGGCGTGCAGGTGCTCCACCGCCTCCAGCAGCACGAGCTGGCCCTTGGCGGGCTGCCAGCGCCCGGCCTGCACGAGCAGCGAAGCATCCGGGCCAAGGCCCAGGTCGCGGCGGGCGGCCACGCGCAGGGTGGTGCGCTCGGCATCGGGCACCGGGTGGAAGGTGGCGGCGTCCACGCCGGGCGGGATGACGCGCACGACGGCCGGGTCGGCCCCCTCGGCCTGCACCTGCTGGGCCTCCCGGCGGGTGCTCACCACGGCCAGGTCCACGGCCCGCAGCACGGCCCGCTCCCCCTCGATGCGGGCGGGCGGCTCGGGCGGCGCCCCGGCCTCGGCGGCCACCTCGGCGTTCTTGGTGGCTCCCATGGTGTGCATGGTGTGGGCCCACACGGCATCCTCGGCCGCCCCACCCGCCGCCACGAGCCGCCGGGCCACCAGGCCGGAAAGCCAGTAGTGCGAGTGCACCACCTGCGGTGTCACCCCCTCGTCGGCCAGGCGCGACGCCACGGCCTCGGCGAACGCGGGCACCAGCGCGGGCAGGTCCTCCTTGGCGGCCCCCGGGTCACCCGCCGGGACGCCCCAGACGACCACGCCCTCGTCCTCCTGCCGCCACAGCGCCCCGGTCACCGAGCGAGTGGCCACCACTACCGACGCACCCGCGGCAGCCAGGGCGCGCGAGAGCTGGCGCACGTAGACGTTCATGCCGCCGGCATCGCCCTCGCCCGGGTCGTCCAGCGGCGAGGTGTGCATGCTCAGCACCAGCACGGCGGGCGGTGCGGGAGGGGGCGTGGACACGGTCCTGAGTCTGCCACCGGCCGCGGCGCTAGGCTCCGGGCCCATGCGGCCGGTCGGGGACATCACGCGCGGGACCACCGCCCCCAACCGCCTTCGCCGCGTGGACCGCTGGATGGTGCGGCGACTGGCCCCCGTGCTCCGGGCCGCGCCGGCACCGCTCGTGGTGGACCTGGGCTTCGGCGCCTTGCCCCTGACCACGGCCGAGACGCACGGCCGCGTGCGCTCCGTGGCGCCGCGGTCCCGCGTGGTGGGGCTGGAGATCGACCCCGACCGCGTGGCCGCCGCCCAGCCGTGGGCCACCGACGGACTGGAGTTCGCGCGGGGCGGGTTCGAGCTGGCCGGGCTCACCGGCATCACCGCGCTGCGGGTGTTCAACGTGCTGCGCCAGTACCCCGAGGAGGCCGTGCCCGGGGCGTGGGCGCAGCTGCAGACGGGGCTGGCACCGGACGGGCTGCTGCTGGAGGGCACCTCCAACGAGGTGGGGCGCCGTGCCGTGTGGGTGACCCTGGACTCCTCCGGGCCGCTGAGCCTGACCTTCAGCTGGGCGATGGCGCAGGTGGACCCGCCGAGCGCCATCGCCGAGCGACTGCCCAAGGTGCTCATCCACCACAACGTGCCGGGCCAGCCGGTGCACGCCCTGCTGAGCGACCTGGACACCGCGTGGCACGCCCACGCCCACCTGGCCACGTGGGGGCGACGGCAGCGCTTCGCCGCCGCGGCCCGCGCCGTGGCGGCGAACTGGCCGGTGCTCGACGCGCGCCACGGCCCACGGCGCGGCGAACTCACCGTGGCGTGGCAGGCCGTGGCCCCGGCCTGAGCGGCAGAGCCACCCACGGACCCGCCCCTCGTCACCGACCCCGGGCCGACCTCGCGACCGCTGCGCTCTGAGCCTCCACCGCCAGTCGCCGCCCCAGGTAGGTCCCGATCACCACGAGCACCGTGGCGGCCAGGAGGGCGGTGCCCAACCCGAGGAGGTCCACCGCGGGCCCCGCGGTCCACACGCCGAGTCCGAATGATCCCACCGTGGCAAAGTCAACCCATGAGTTCGCCCGACCTCGCGCTCCGTCTGGGACGGCATCAGCAAGGAGCTCGTAGGAGGTCGCGCCTGTGAATGCCTGCGCGAGCCGGTGGATGGTCAGGGCGATGAAGGTGAGCCCCACGGCGATCAGCCCCGCCGCAGTGGATGCGAGGAAAGCCCCCAACCCCAGCACGAACAGGCCGACGGCTTGACCAGCCAGACCCACCACCAGCAAGGGGCCGGCGCTGCGGCGCCGTGACACACGGGTGAAGAGCGTCAGCCCGAGGAAGCTGATGAGAACCGAGAACGAGTTCATCGCCGCATACATCATCGACTGGTCCCCGAGCTGGCCCGCCAGAACAGGCAGAGCAACCCAGAGGGCACCCGTTCCCAGCTGGGTGGTGGCCCAGACACCCATGAAGACCAGCAGCACCGGGTGACGGCGCAGCACACCCAGGACCGAACCGTCAGGACGAGATGGCTCGTCGCTCTCCGACCCGGGATCACCGGCGTCAGGACCGAACGCGCGCCTGATGGTGAGCACCACCACCGCGGAGACCAGAAACGACGCGGCGTTCACGAGAAAGGCCCACTTGGCTGAGGCCACGAGGACCAACCCGGCCACCACGGCAGGACCAAGCATTCCTGCGAGGGTCCGCGCCTGCCCGAACGCCGCGAAGATCCCTCCCAGGTTCTCTCCCTCCAGGACACGCGGCACCGAGGCACTCGATGCCGGGAAGTAGAGCGATTCGAAGACAGTCGCCACGAGGGCGCAGCCGAACACCCACCAAGGTTCGGGCGCCACCAGGAACATGACTCCGTATGCCGCAGCAGCACCCACGTCAGCCAGGATCATCACACTGCGACGGTTGAACCGGTCGGCCACCCACCCACAGGCCGGGGTCACCACGGCATCCACCACCACGAGAGCCGCCAAGAGGGTGGACAGCATCGTCGCCGAGTTCGTCCCGGCGGCCAGGACGAGCACCAGGGCCGTGAATCCGGCTCTTCGGAGTTGAGCGTGGGTCATGGGGTGAGTCCTCCGCCGATGAGGAGCATGCGGAGTCGGTAGTTGTGGCGGTTGCGGAAGCCGCGCGCGACGCGGCGGTGGAGCTCGATCAGTCCGTTGATGGCTTCGGTGCCGCCGTTGGATGCTCCGCCGGTGTCGTAGTAGGCCAGCAGGGGTGCGGACCATCGTTGCAGGGTGCGGCCCAGGCGTTTGACCTCGCGGATGGGACTGGTCGGCAGGATCTCGAGCAGGCGCTGCGCGGCGGCCCTGCCGACGGTGGGGGTGGGGGCGTGGAACAGGGCTCGGACGTCCTGGGCGACCTGCCAGGCGAGCTCCACCTCGACGTGTGCCTCGTGAGCGGTGAACGCCGCGGTCAGGCGGGCTCGTTGCCGGTCAGAGATGTTCTCGACCCCAGCGCGCAGCAGGGTCCTGATCCCGTACAAGGGGTCGCCCCTGCGCCCGCGGTGGCCGGTGGTGTCCTGCTGGACCCGGCGACGGACGTCATCCACGCACGCGGTGGCGAGCTTCACGACGTGGAAGGCGTCCACGACCGCGGTCGCGTCGGCGAGGTGGTCATCGATCGCGTTCTTGTACCCGTGGAAGGGGTCCAGGGTGGCGATCTGCACGGCGTCGCGGAAGTCCTGCCCGCGGTCAGTGAGCCACGCCCCGTACACGGCGCCGGAACGGCCCGGGACGAGGTCGAGCAGCCGGGCACGGGTCCGGCCGTCCTGGTCGCGGGTCAGGTCGACCATTCCGGTGAGCATCCGCGGGCCACGCGTGCGCGGATCGACGTGGTGCCACACGTGCTCATCGACCCCGAGCACCGTGACACCGTCGAACCGGGCCGGGTCGGCCTCCAACGCTTCCAGGTGGGCGCGCACAGCGTTCCACACGGTGTGCCAGTCCACCCCCAGCCGGCGGGCCAGACCTGAGATCGAAGCGTGCTCGCCCCGCAGTTCGCGCACTGCCCAGGACACCGCCCGGGTGGTCAACGTGCCCCGTGGTGGGGCCACCGACGGGTTCTGCTCGGTGAAGCTCGCACCAGGGCAGAGGGCCTCTCGGCACACGTATCTGCGCTTGGCCCACACCAGTCGCACCGGTCTGCCGAACGAGGGGGCGTCCACCAGGCGGACCTGATCGCGGCCGTGAGCGGTGGCCACCACCCCACAGTGCGGGCACCCGGCCGGCCCCGACGTGGACTCCACGTGCACCACCAGCCCAGCATCACCGTCATCCACCACCCCGGTGACGCTCATCGCCGGCAACCCCAGCCACGTCTGACAGGCACCACACGAGGCAGCAGGGCACGGGGAAGTAGGCTCAGGCACAGTCGAGGTCCTTGGCGATCCGAGGGGGTAGAAGTCCTCAGATCATGCCCGGGACCTCGACCCCTACCCCCAAGCACCCACGCTCAACTCCGAAGAGCCCGTTATCGGGAACCTGTGGAAAACCCTGCCGGTGGGGTGGTGCGCTGTGCCAAGGTGCCGGTGTTGCCCTTCGTCGCACCGGGAGACCCCTCATGCCCGCTGGTTCGTTGCCCGTGAAGACCGCCGTGCTCGCCGTGTGCGGGGCCCTGTTGGTGGGGGCGTGCTCCTCCGATGCGGAGGG
>NZ_PKIZ01000170.1 GCF_002847825.1 Kytococcus schroeteri
TACCTGCTGCTCTGCGGTCTTTGCTTCTTCGGTACCGACGCCAACTTTCGCGCCGTCGAAGGTAGTGAACTCGGTGATGTTAGGGGGTAATTCAGTCATTCCCCCAGGCTACTCCTGTGTGTCGGCATCGGCAGCGGAGGTGCTGTCTAAGACTGTTCCCGGGTGACCTGCTCCGTAAAGCTTTCGTCGTAATCCTCGCGGTAATCCTCGCCGTAGTCTTCGTCGTCTTCAGCGCCTGGCTCGGCGAAGCCGAAGCGCTTCAGGCGCGCCCGATCAGCGGCGGAGGAGGAGCTGGTCAGTTGC
>NZ_PKIZ01000171.1 GCF_002847825.1 Kytococcus schroeteri
GCCGTCCCGGCGCACCCGCAGCTCGCACGATGTGGATACGTCGTGGAAGATTGACGCTTATTCCTTCGACATCCCGGTGATGACGCACCCGACCGACTCGATCGTCACACCCGAGTTCGCTATCGAGTTTGGCCAGCTCGGTGGCCTTCCGGTGATCAACGCCGAGGGCCTCTGGGGGCGCGTGGATGACCTGGATGCCGCCCTGCGCGGGGTTGTTGAAGCTGCCCAGAAGGCAGAGTCCGCGCTGTTTGATGAGGATGACGCCGCCTCGGACTCCGATATCTTCGGCGCCAACGCGGAGCT
>NZ_PKIZ01000172.1 GCF_002847825.1 Kytococcus schroeteri
CTATGCCCTTCCCCGACCTCCTCGGCCTGTTCAGCGAGTTCACGGATGATCTGCAGTGGTGGCAGATCACGCTGATCGTTCTGGACTACGCGCTGAAGATCTTTGCGCTGGGCTGGGTTCCTAAGGAACGACGCCCCACGTCCGCCATGGCCTGGCTACTGGCCATCTTCCTGATCCCCTTCATTGGCATCTTCCTATTCCTGCTGATGGGATCGCCAGCGATCAACCGGCGGCGCCACCGCATCCAGAACCAGGCGAATGAGTTGATCCGCACGATGAGCGCCGACGAGCCCGACGTGCCTG
>NZ_PKIZ01000173.1 GCF_002847825.1 Kytococcus schroeteri
GAAAGAGCTAAATCCCACATCGGTTTCGGTGGCAGCAGCGATGGGCACCGGCGGGCCATCGAGCTCGGGGAACAACAGCTCCTGGCGGTCGGCCACCAGCCCGGAGACGCTCACCCCGACCAGGCGAAAAGCGCCGGCTTCCTCCGGTCGCGGCATGAGGCGCTGGGCGAGGGCGAAAATCTTGTCGAAGTCCTCCGTCGGGGCGGGCAGCCCGGCGGACTTCGTGTGCAGCTGAAAGTCGGTGGTGCGCGTCTTAACCGTCACGGTGCGAGCAGCACGGCCATCCTTCAGCAAGCGGCGGTG
>NZ_PKIZ01000174.1 GCF_002847825.1 Kytococcus schroeteri
TGTTCATCGTGGGTGCTCCCGGCATCCCCGGCATCTTTGGCACTCGGCAGCATTGCCATTGCATAGGCCACCGCGTGTGCGTGGTCGATCACGACCGCCCGGTCGGCGAACAGCAATGCCGCATCCGGATGGTCTTCCCGGGAGCGGGCAATGTCCTCCACTCCGTATCCCAATGCGCCCACCCAGCCGAGGGCGAAGTCGCACGGCCAGTCTCGCGGAATCTCAACCGACTCGTCGAAAGTGCTTCTGAGCTGCGCGAAGAACGTATTCGAGCTTTCCACCTGCGGCATCCACGTTCGGGC
>NZ_PKIZ01000175.1 GCF_002847825.1 Kytococcus schroeteri
CATGATGCGCACGGATTCTCTCCACACGCTCGTGAACGGCGTTGCCCATCTTTGACATGGTTTACAAGATACGCGAGACCGCGCCCCTATGAAGAAAGACCCCAAGAAGAGAACATCCCAACGAATGAGTTGAACAGCGCACCCAGTGACCTGAACAGAGCGTCGAAGAAGCTCTGGATTCCGCTCAACGAACTTCCGGGCGCGCTGTTCCCACTACTGCCGCTCACTGGTTTGTCGGCAGGCTTCTCACTCGGCTTGTCGGTAGGCTCGTCCGCCGGATCATCCGCAGGCTCATCGGTTGG
>NZ_PKIZ01000176.1 GCF_002847825.1 Kytococcus schroeteri
CGAGTTCCACCACGCCACCCCGATCTACGAGACCATGCCCGCGTGGGACGAGGACATCACGGACTGCAAGACCTTCGAGGAACTACCGCAGAAGGCGCAGGATTACGTCAAGCGCCTGGAGGAGCTTTCCGGCTGCCGCATTTCCTACATCGGCGTGGGGCCGGGGCGCGACCAGACGATCGTTATCAATGACGTTGCGGAGAGCTAGGGCTGGCGCCGTGGCGATAGGCGGTGCTAGCTAGAGCCTGCGTAGGAATTCGGCCAGCAGTTCCGCCGCCCGGGTGAGGTTGGCCTGGAACTG
>NZ_PKIZ01000177.1 GCF_002847825.1 Kytococcus schroeteri
GCGCCGCGGAATGCAGGTGGCCATGGACAACGTAGGGCACATCCAGGCGCAGCGAGTCGTAACGGGACTCCATGCCCGCGTGATCCTGACCGGGGCGCGGGAAGTGGCACAGCCAGGCGACCTCGGTATCGGCCTTCCTAGCGAGATCCTCGTTATCGGCCACCCCGTCGCCGTCCGGATCCCACGGGACCACACACTGGTAAGGCTGCACGGAATCGAAAACCTCCAGGAAGCGGCGCTGCCGCTTGGCGCTGTTGGCGTGCAGCGGATGGCAGGAGTCGTGGTTGCCGGCGATCAGGTG
>NZ_PKIZ01000178.1 GCF_002847825.1 Kytococcus schroeteri
GCCCTGCGGGGCTGCCTCTTCTGCCGGGGCCTCTGCGTTGCCCTCGTTGTCCTTAGCGTCCTCGGTGCGCGCTTCGGGCTTGTCCTCTGCCGGAGCCTCAGCCGCCGGGGCTGCAGCAGCCGGAGCGTCACCCTGTGGGGCTGCATCCTGCGGTGCCGCGGTCTGGGACTGGGAGCCCCAGATGCCCTCGCCTACCGCCTGCTGTGCCGCAGACGGCGGAACCTCGCCGCTGGTACCGTCCACAACACCGTTGCCGTCGTGGTCGAACTCGGAGTAGTCAGAGATCCCATCACCATCGGT
>NZ_PKIZ01000179.1 GCF_002847825.1 Kytococcus schroeteri
CGATGTCCTCCGCGATGTCCTGAGTACTTGTGCTCCGGTCAATCCCAAGCGACTCGTACAGGTTGTAATGCGCCACGGCTTAGGTCAGCTCCCATCCTTAGAACGTCGTTATACAGGCATTTAGCTTAACTTAAATCCCGCAGCTCGTGGTTGAGAGAATTCAATTCGCCCCCGCCGGCCATCTCCAGCGTCAGCTGCTCCAGAGTGACCTCAGAGTAGTCCGCGTCCAGGGTCTGCTCGCCCATGTTCAGCAACACAAAGTGGCTGCCCACCAGATACGCATGGTGGGGGTTGTGGGTA
>NZ_PKIZ01000018.1 GCF_002847825.1 Kytococcus schroeteri
CCACCCCGACGGCACACGGACCATCACCTACCACCCACGACGACCCGGACAACCATGGAGGACGGACACCCCACCCCGAGTGTCAGAATGGGCGCCATGAGCGCTGACGTCCCCACCGGTTTCCAGCACGCCGGCACCCCGCGGGTGTTCTCCGGCATGCAGCCCACCTCCGACTCGCTGCACCTGGGCAACTACCTCGGCGCGTTGTCGCAGTGGGGGCCGATGCAGGACGGCCACGAGGCGGTCTTCTGCGTGGTGGACCTGCACGCGGTGACCGTGCCCATGGACCCGGCCCTGCTGCGCGAGCGCACCCGTCGTACCGCGGCACAGTTCATGGCCGGCGGCGTGGACCCGGAGCGTTCCGTGCTGTTCGTGCAGTCCCACGTGCCCGAGCACGCCGAGCTGGCGTGGCTGCTCAACTGCATCACCGGCTTCGGCGAGGCCAGCCGCATGACGCAGTTCAAGGACAAGGCCGCCAAGCAGGAGGCCGGCAACGTCTCGGTGGGACTGTTCACCTATCCGATGCTCATGGCCGCCGACATCCTGCTCTACGACACCTCCTTGGTGCCGGTGGGCGACGACCAGGTGCAGCACGTGGAGCTCACCCGCGACCTCGCCCAGCGGTTCAACCACCGCTTCGGCGACACCTTCGTGGTGCCGGAGTACCGGGTGACCAAGGAGTCCGCGCGGGTCATGGACCTGCAGGAGCCCACGAACAAGATGAGCAAGTCGGCCAGCTCCGACAAGGGCGTCATCTGGCTGCTCGAGGAGGCGAAGGCCTCCACCAAGAAGCTCAAGTCGGCCGTCACCGACAACGACGCGGTGATCGCCTACGACCAGGAGGCCAAGCCGGGCGTCACCAACCTGCTGAACATCCACGCGGTCGCCTCCGGGGAGAGCGTGGAGACGCTGCTGGCCCGCTTCGAGGGTCAGGGTTACGGCGCGCTCAAGGTCTCCACGGCCGAGGCGGTGGAGGCGCTGCTGGCCCCGGCCCGCGAGCGTGCCGCCGAGCTGCTGGCCGACCCGGCCGAGCTCGACCGCATCCTGGCCCGTGGCTCCGAGAAGGCCCGAGCCATGGCCGCCCCGGTCATGGACCGGGCCCGAGAGGCGATGGGCTTCCTCCCGGTCGGACGGGACTGAGGACTCTCCCGTGACGATGGACATCGGCGTCGCCATCCCGGTCCCCGCGCCCTGGGCGGACGAGGTCCGTCGGGTGCGGATGGCCGTCGGGGACGAGCAGGCCCGGTCCATCCCCACGCACATCACCCTCATGCCGCCGCTGACGATGGCGCGCGACGTGCGCTCGCTGGTGGCCGACCACCTGTCGGCGGCCGCCGCCGCGGTGCGGCCGTTCGTGGTGGAACTGCGGGGCACCGAGACCTTCCGGCCGGTCTCCCAGGTGGTCTACGCGCCGCTGGTGCAGGGTGCCGAGGAGTGCGCCGCCCTGGAGCGTCACGTGCACGCCGGTCCGCTGGCCATGGAGCTGCCCTTCCCGTACCACCCGCACGTCACCCTCGCCCAGAACGTGCCGGCCGGGTCGCTCGACCGGGCCATGCAGGAGATGGCGGACTTCGCGGCGACGTTCACGGTGGACCACTTCACGCGCTACGTGTCGGGGCCGGACGGCGTGTGGCGCCCGCTGGACTCCTGGGAGCTCGGCACGGGGGAGTGCCGCGAGCTCTGAGTTCGCCCTGTCACGCCCCCTGGGCCTCGCCCGGCCTCGTCCTGTCGCGCCCGGCCGTGGTGGTAGCGGCGGGCCAGCTCTCCTCAGAGCACCCGGCGCCCGGCGGCGTGCAGCGGGATGACCTGCTCGTAGTACTCGATGAGGCGGTCCACCATCGCGCTCCAGGAGCGGCCCTCCACGGCGGTGCGGCCGGCGACGCCCATGCGCTCACGCTCCTGCGCCGCCCCCGGCGCGGTGACGAGGCGCTCCACGCACTCGCGCAGCGACCCGGCCCGGTCCGGGTCGAAGAGGTAGCCCGTCCCCCCGTGGTCGATGAGGTCCAGGGGGCCGCCCCGCGCCGGCGCGATGACGGGCAGCCCGGCCGCGGCGCCCTCCTGCAGCGTCTGCCCGAAGGTCTCGCGCGTGCCGGCGTGCACGAACAGGTCGAAGGACGCGTACGCGTCGGCCAGCTCCTCGCCCTCCATGCGGCCGAGGAAGGCCGCGGTGGGGAACTGGTGGGCCAGCGGGTCGCGGCTCGGGCCGTCGCCCACGAACACCAGCCGGGCGCCGGGCAGGTCGGCCAGCTCCAGGAAGCGGTGCAGCTCCTTCTCCGGGGCCAGGCGCCCCACGTAGCCCAGCAGCACCTCACCGTGCGGCGACAGCTCGGCCTTGAGGCGGCGCACCGCGTCGGTCTGCTTGCGGTCGGGGTGGAAGAGCTTGGCGTCCACCCCGCGCCCCCACAGGGCGGTCCGCGGGATGTCGTGCTCGCGCAGGTCGGTCAGCGCCGCCTGCGAGGGGGCCAGAGTGAGGTCGGCCTGAGCGTGGATGCGGCGGATCCACCGCCACGCCGCGTTGGCCGCGATGTGGCCGGCCGGCCCGGAGTGCTGGCGGATGTAGCTGGGCATGTCGGTCTGGTAGATGGCCACCGTGGGCACCCGCAGCTGGCGGGCCACCGAGAGGGCGTTGACGCCGAGCACGAAGGGGGAGGCGATGTGGGCCACGTCCGGCTTGAAGCCGCGGAACACCGCCTCGGTGTCGTAACCGGGCATGCCCACGCGGAACTTGCGCACCGGCACCGAGGCCACCGGGTGCACGGGGAAGCCCGCGTAGGTGGTGGGCACCTGGTCCTCGGGGGCCAGGGTGGAGGAGCGCGGGCAGACCACCGCGGCCTCGTGGCCCTTGTCGGCCAGGCACTCGAGCACCTTGCAGACGCTCGTGGTGACCCCGTTCAGCTGGGGCAGGAAGGACTCGGTGACGATGGCGACGCGCACGCTGGTCACGGTGCCCGGCGCGGGCCGCGTTGTCCACTGCGGCACGCCGGATAGGGTTCGGCCTCATGAGCACCGGCACCGCCAACCAGGGCATCGACGGCTTCTGGGGCATCGTCCCCGCCGGGGGATCGGGGACCCGCCTGTGGCCGGTCTCCCGGTCCTCGGCCCCCAAGTTCCTGCAGGACATGACCGGGGAGGGCCGGTCCATGCTGCAGGCCACCCTCGACCGGCTGCGGCCGCTCACCGGGGACCGCATCGCCATCGTCACCGGGTCGGCGCACTCGGACAAGGTGCGGGAGCAGGTGACCGGCGAGGCCCTCGGCGGTGGCGTGCCCGGCCTGGGTGCCGACGGCCTGGTGGTGGAGCCGCAGCCGCGCGAGTCGATGCCGGCCATCGGGCTGGCCGCGGCGATCATCGCCCGCCACGACCCGGGGGCCGTCATCGGCTCCTTCGCCGCCGACCACCTGGTGGGCGACGAGGACACCTTTCGTGCCTGCGTGGCCGAGGCCGTGGCCGTGGCGCGCACCGGCAAGCTGGTGACCATCGGCATCGAGCCCACCCGCCCGGCCACCGGCTTCGGCTACATCCGGCTGGGGGAGGCCCTCGACGTGCCCGGCGCCCCCTCGGCCCACGCGGTCCGGGCCTTCCACGAGAAGCCGCACGCCGCCCGCGCCGAGGCCTTCCTGGCCGAGGGCGGCTACCGCTGGAACGCCGGCATGTTCGTGGTGAAGGCCACCGTGCTGCTGGAGCTGCTGGGCCGCAACCACCCGGACATGGTGGAGACGCTCACCACCATCGCCGCCGACGACGACCTGCGCCGACTGGACGACCTGTGGGCGCCGATCACCAAGATCGCCATCGACCACGCGGTCGCCGAGCCGGCCGCCGCCACCGGCGACGTGGCCTGCGTGCCGGGGGACTTCCCGTGGGACGACGTGGGCGACTTCGGCTCCCTGGGTGCCGTGCTCGGCCGCCTGGGTGCGGGCAAGGAGGTGGACGGCCTGGTGACCACCGGCGCCGGCGAGGTGGTGGGCGAGGACGCCAGCGGGTTCGTCATGACCTCCAAGGGCCGCACCGTGGTGACCATGGGCCTGGACGACGTGGTGGTGGTGGACACCCCCGACGCGGTGCTCGTGACCACCCGGGAGCGCGCGCAGGACGTCAAGGGCATCGTCGCCCGCCTCAACGAGCTGGGCCGCGAGGACCTCACGTGACCGCGCGCGAGGCCGTGCTCACCACCGGTTGGGAGCGCGTGGTCCGCCCCGTGCTCTTCGGGCTCGGCGGGGGCGATGCGGAGACCGCCCACCACACGACGCTGCAGTGGTCGGCCGCGCTGCAGGGTGTGCCCGGCGCGATGACCGCGCTCGCGGCGGTGACCGGCGGCATCGCCCCGGGGCGCACGGTGCGCCCCGGCGAGGGCGTGACGGTGGCCGGCATCACCTTCCCGCACCGCGTCGGCCTGGCGGCCGGGGCGGACAAGGAGGGCACCGCACTGCTGGCTTGGCAGGCCCTGGGCCTGGGCCACGTGGAGCTGGGCACGGTCACCCCGCGCCCGCAGCCGGGCAACCCCCGGCCGCGCATGCACCGCCTGCCCGCCAGCGGCGCGGTGATCAACTCCATGGGCTTCCCCAACGCCGGGGTGCACTCCGCGGTGCTGCGGCTGCGCGAGGCCCGCGCGGCCGGCCTGACCATCCCGGTGGGCCTGAGCATCGGCAAGAACAAGGACACCCCGCTGGAGTCCGCCCTGGAGGACTACGCCACCTGCGTGCGCGTGGCCGCCGGCCTGCCGGACTACCTGGCGGTGAACATCTCCTCGCCCAACACCCCGGGCCTGCGCGGGCTGCAGGACCCCGAGCCGCTGGAGCGCCTGCTGGCCGGCGTGGTGCAGGCGGAGGCCGACCGAGCCCGTGCCGCAGGCACCGCCTCGGTCCCGGTGTTCTGCAAGGTGGCCCCGGACATGGACGACGAGGCGCTCGCCGGCGCCACCCGCATCGCGCGTGAGGCGGGGGTGGCCGGCATGGTGGCCACCAACACGACCCTGGCGCGCACGGGCCTGGCCCCGCAGGACGCCGCCTGGGTGTCCGCTGAGCAGCCGCCCGGTGGTCTCTCCGGGGCGCCGCTCACCGCGCGGGCCCGGGAGGCCGTGGCGGTGGTGGCCGGCGCGAGCGACCTGCCCGTCATCGGGGTGGGCGGTGTGATGACGCCCGCCGACGCGGTGGCCCTGCGCGAGGCCGGTGCGGCGCTGGTGCAGGTCTACTCGGGCTTCGTCTTCGCCGGGCCCGCCCTCGTGGCCGGCGCCGCCGCGCGCGCCTGAGAAGGAACCCGTCGAGGGGCGCCCGGGCGCGTACCATGTGCGCCGTGTCACGCCTGGGTGGCACAGCCACTCAGCAGGAGTTGACATGCGCATTTCGATGAAGATCGCCGGCGTCCTCGCGGCCGCTTCCCTCGCCCTGACGGCCTGTGGCGAGGCCCCGGAGGAGGGCGGCTCGGAGTCCGGCAAGGGCTCCGGCAGCGGCGCGCCCGCGGAGGACGTGAACAAGGACTACAAGGCCTGCATGGTCTCGGACTCCGGTGGCTTCGACGACCAGTCCTTCAACCAGACCTCCTACGAGGGCCTCAAGCGCGCCGAGGAGGAGCTGGGCATCCAGACCGCCAAGGTGGAGTCCTCCAGCGAGGCCGACTTCGCCCCCAACGTGGACACCCTGGTCAACCAGCAGGGCTGCAACATGGTGATCGGCGTGGGTTTCATGCTCGAGGACACCATCCAGGAGGCCGCCAAGCAGCACTCCGACGTGGACTTCGCTCTCGTGGACTCCGCCCTGGCCGACGGCAACAAGCCGGCCACCGCCGAGAACGTGCGCCCGCTGCTGTTCAACACCGCCGAGGCCGCCTTCCTGGGTGGCTACCTGGCCGCCGGCATGAGCGAGTCCGGCAAGGTCGCCACCTTCGGCGGCATGCAGATCCCCTCGGTGTCGGTCTTCATGGACGGCTTCGCCGACGGTGTGGCCGAGTACAACAAGGCCAAGGGCAAGGACGTCAAGCTGCTGGGCTGGGACAAGAAGGCCCAGAAGGGCTCCTTCTCCGGCGACTTCGAGAACATCGGCCAGGGCAAGACCCTCACCGAGCAGTTCCTCGCCCAGGGCGTGGACGTCGTGATGCCGGTGGCCGGCCCCGTGGGCTCCGGTGCGGCGCAGGCCGTGGAGGGCAAGGACGGCGCCAAGCTGGTCTGGGTCGACACCGACGGCTACGAGTCCACCGAGTACGGCAAGGTCATGCTCACCTCGGTCATCAAGGAGATGGACCAGGCCGTGTTCGACGCCGTGCAGCAGGGCGCCACCGGCAAGTTCGACAACAAGCCGTACGTGGGCACGCTCGAGAACGAGGGCGTGGGCCTGGCCCCCTTCCACGACTTCGAGGGCAAGGTTCCCGAGGAGCTCTCCAAGGAGGTCGACGCCCTGCGCGCGAAGATCGTCTCCGGCGAGCTCAAGGTGACCTCCGAGAACACCCCGAAGTGACCCCGGGCGGCACCCGGGTCCGCACGGACGACAGGACACCTGCATGAAGCTGGAACTGCGCGGCATCACCAAGGCATTCGGGCCCGTGGTGGCCAACCGCGACATCGACCTCGTGGTGGAGCGTGGCGAGGTCCACGCGCTGCTGGGCGAGAACGGCGCCGGCAAGAGCACGCTCATGAACGTGCTCTATGGCCTGCACCGCCCCGACGAGGGCGCCATCCTGCTGGACGACCGTGAGGTCTCCTTCTCCGGCCCGGGCGACGCGGTCGCCGCCGGCATCGGGATGGTGCACCAGCACTTCATGCTCGTGCCGGTCTTCACCGTGGCCGAGTCCGTGGCCCTGGGCCACGAGGGCTCCGGCCCGATGCTGGACCTGGGGGCCGCACGACGCCGCGCCCGGGAGCTGTCGGAGCGCTTCGGCTTCGACATCGACCCGGACGCGGTGATCGAGGACCTGCCGGTCGGCGCGCAGCAGCGCGTCGAGATCATCAAGGCCCTCAGCCGTGACGCCAAGGTGCTCATCCTCGACGAGCCCACCGCCGTGCTCACGCCGCAGGAGACCGACGAGCTGCTGGCGATCATGCGCGAGCTGGCCGACTCCGGCACCTCGATCGTCTTCATCACCCACAAGCTGCGCGAGATCCGCGCCGTCGCCGATCGCATCACGGTGATCCGCCGCGGCGAGGTGGTGGGTCAGGCCGACCCGGCCAGCACCGAGCCCGAGCTCGCCGCGATGATGGTGGGCCGCTCGGTGGAGATGCGCGTGGCCAAGGAGCCCGCGCAGCCCGGCGAGGTGGTGCTCGACGTGCGCGACCTGCGCGTGGTGAGCGACTCCGGCGCCGTGGTGGTCGACGGCGTGGACCTGCAGGTGCACGCCGGCGAGATCCTCGGCATCGCCGGGGTGCAGGGCAACGGCCAGACCGAGCTCACCGAGGTGCTGCTGGGTACCGAGCCCGCCGACGGCGGCAGCGTGACCCTGGCCGGCCGCGACCTGCTGCGCCAGTCCGTGCACGAGCGCCTGACCGGCGGCCTGGGCTTCGTGCCCGAGGACCGCTCCACCGACGGCGTCATCAGCACCTTCAGCATCGCCGAGAACCTCGTGCTCGACCGCTACACCTCGCCGGTCTCCGGCAGCCGGTGGAGCATGTCGCCGCGCAAGCTGGCCGAGAACGCCGAGCGCCAGGTGCAGGAGTACGACATCCGCATCGGCTCGGTGCACGACCCCATCAGCACCCTCTCGGGTGGCAACGCGCAGAAGGTCGTCATCGCCCGCGAGATGGGCCGCGACCTCACCCTGCTCGTGGCCAGCCAGCCCACCCGTGGCGTGGACGTGGGCTCCATCGAGTTCATCCACGCCCAGATCGTGGCCGAGCGCGACCGCGGCACGCCCGTGGTGATCGTCTCCACCGAGCTCGACGAGGTGCTCGCCCTGTCCGACCGCATCGCCGTGATGTACCGCGGCCGCGTCGTGGACGTCGTGCCGGGGGACACCCCGCGCGACGTGCTCGGCCTGATGATGGCCGGCGTGCCCGCCGACGAGGCCCGTGCCCAGGCCGCTGCCCAGGAGGACCCCCGATGACCACCCCCGCCACGGACCCCGCGGCGCCCGCCACCCCGGACCTCACCGGCACCTCGGTGTCCCCGGACACCGAGCGCGACGGGCTGTTCCAGCGCATCGTGACCGGCAACCTGCTCATCTCGCTGCTGGCCGTGCTGCTGGCGCTGCTGGTGGGCGCGGTCCTCATCGCCGTCGCCGACGAGGAGGTCCGCGAGACCTCCACCTACTTCTTCGCCCGTCCCAGCGACACCCTCGAGGCGGTCTGGGTGGCCGTCTCGGAGGCCTACACCTCGCTGTTCAAGGGGGCGGTGTTCAACCCCGACGCCACCACCTTCGAGCGCCAGGTCCGTCCGCTGACGGAGTCGCTGGTGTTCAGCGTGCCGCTGGTCCTGGCCGGTCTCGGCGTGGCCGTGGCCTTCCGGGCCGGGCTGTTCAACATCGGTGCCCAGGGCCAGATCATCGTCGGCGCCATCCTCGGCAGCTGGCTGGGCTTCGCCCTGGACCTGCCGCCGGTGGTGCACCTGCTCGTGGCGGCCGGCGGTGCCGCCCTCGGTGGCGCACTGTGGGGCCTGGTGCCCGGCCTGCTCAAGGCCCGCACCGGTGCCAACGAGGTGATCGTGACGATCATGCTCAACTACACCGCCGTGTACCTGGTGGCCTACCTGCTCACCACCTCGGCCTTCCAGGAGGACGGCTCCAACCAACCCAAGTCCCCGCGCCTGGCCGAGAACTCCCTGTGGCCCTCGCTGCTGGGTGACGGCTTCCGCCTCAACGCGGCCTTCCTGCTGGCCGTCGTGGCCACCGTGGTCGTGTGGTGGCTGCTGGAGCGCTCCACCCTGGGCTTCCGCCTGCGTGCGGTGGGCGCCAACCAGGCCGCCGCCCGCACCGCCGGCATGAACGTCGGCGCGGTCACCGTGGTGGCCATGACCGTGGCCGGCCTGCTGGCCGGTCTGGCCGGCTCCGCGCAGGTGCAGGGCACCGAGCAGTTCCTCACCGGCGGCATCGCCGGCTCGCTCGGCTTCGACGCCATCACCGTGGCGCTGCTGGGCCGCTCCCGGGCGTGGGGCGTGTTCTGGTCGGGTCTGCTCTTCGGCGCGCTCAAGGCCGGCGGCTTCGTCATGCAGTCGGTCACGCAGACCCCCATCGACATCATCCTCGTCCTGCAGTCGGTGATCGTGCTGCTCATCGCGGCCCCGCCGCTGGTGCGCATGGTCTTCCGCCTGCCCGACCCCGCCCGTCCGCGCCGCCGCGCCCCCCGTCCCGAGCGGGCGGGGCGCTCCGGCGCGACCTCCGAGGAGGCCGCAGCATGAGCACCGCCCTGAGCGCCGCCGAGAGCACCCCGGCACCGCGCCCCACCGGCAGCGAGGGCGCCGACCAGCCGGTCGTTCTGCCCCGCACCTCCGCCAAGCCCCGATGGGGGGTGGTCGCGGTCTACCTGCTGGGCCTGCTGCTGGCCTGGGGCGTGTTCGTGCTGCGCAGCCCGTCCGGTGCGCAGACCTCCTTCCGCTTCAGCAGCGCCGGGGCGTTCTTCGACCTCCCCGACCTCACGCTGCCCACGCTGCCGACCGCCATCGGCCTGGCGGTGCTGTTCACGGCCGTCACCGCGTGGGCGGTGCTGCGCCGCGGACACCTGCCGGCCTGGGCCCACGTGCTCGGTGGTCTGGCCTTCATCGCCACCACGCTGGTGTGGGCCGCGGCCGGCACCGGGTCGGTGGTGCCGGTGGTCTCCCTGCTGGCCGGTGCGCTGGCGCTCTCGGTGCCGCTGATCTTCGGCGCCATGAGCGGCATCCTGTGCGAGCGCTCGGGCATCATCAACATCGCCATCGAGGGCCAGCTGCTCTTCGGGGCCTTCGCCGCGGCCGTGGTGGCCTCGCTGGCGGCCAACGCGTGGCTGGGCCTGCTGGCCGCCCCGGTGGCCGGAGCCCTCGTGGGTGCGCTGCTGGTGCTCTTCGCGGTGGTCTTCCGGGTCGACCAGATCATCGTGGGCGTGGTGCTCAACACCTTGGTGCTGGGCCTCACGGGCTTCCTGTTCTCGTCGCTGCTCACGCAGGACCGTGAGCTGTGGAACAGCCGTCAGGCGCTGCCGCAGCTGCCGGTCCCGGTGCTGTCCAAGATCCCCGTCATCGGGCCGGTGCTCTTCGACCAGACCATCCTCGTGTACCTCATGTACGTGGTGGTGGCGGTGCTGCACGTCATGCTCTTCCGCTCCACCTGGGGCCTGCGCACCCGCGCGGTGGGGGAGCACCCCAAGGCCGCCGACACCGTCGGTGTGGACGTCAACCGCCTCCGTGTGGTGAACACCCTCATCGGTGGCGCCGTGGCGGGCCTGGGTGGTGCCTTCTTCACCATCGGCGCCGGCCTGGCCTTCGGGCGCGACATGTCCGCCGGCAACGGCTTCATCGCCCTAGCGGCCATGATCCTGGGCCGTTGGAGCCCCAAGGGCGCCGTGGTGGCCGCGCTGCTGTTCGGCTTCACCAAGAACCTGGGCAACGTGCTGAGCTCCATCGGCTCCCCGCTGCCCACCGACCTGCTGCTGATGCTGCCCTACCTGGTGACGATCGTCGCCGTGGCCGGCCTGGTGGGCCGCGTGCGCCCGCCGGCCGCCGAGGGCACGCCCTACGTCAAGGGCCAGGCGTGAGCGAGGAGCCGGAGGTGGCTGCCGCCGGCGGTGACGGCGTCGACTGGGACGCCCTGCTGGAGGCGGCTCGGTCGGCCATGCGGCGCGCGTACGCGCCGTACTCCGGGTACCCGGTCGGTGCCGCGGGCCTGGCCGACGACGGCCGGGTCGTCTCGGGCTGCAACGTGGAGAACGCCGGCTACGGCGTCACCCTGTGCGCCGAGTGCGGCATGGTGAGCCAGCTGGTGGCCACCGGGGGAGGGCGTCTGGTGGCCGTGGCGTGCGTGCAGCGCGAGGAGCTCGTGGTGATGCCCTGCGGGCGGTGCCGCCAGCTGCTCGTGGAGCACGGCGGCGGCGAGTGCCTGGTCATGGCGCCGGACGGCCGCCCCCGCACGGTGGCCGAGCTGGTGCCGCTGGCCTTCGGGGCCGACGACCTCGCCTGAGCCGGGGGCGCCCGGGACCGGATGGGTGGCGGGTTCGGCCGGTCACGGTTGCACAACGATCCGCGCCAACCATTGGCCCCTGCCGCGCCCGCGGCCATGATTCCCTCGACAGTTCTCCCTACGAACATCGAGGTCAGCGATGTCCCACACTGCTGGCGGCGCCTCGGCGTACCGCCCGTCCGACGCACCGGACACCGGGTCCGGAGGCCGGCAGGCCTTCTCCGGTCGCACCGTCTTCATCCTCGCCGCCATCGGCTCGGCCGTGGGTCTGGGCAACATCTGGCGCTACCCCTACGTGGCCTACTCCAACGGTGGCGGCGCCTTCCTGGTGCCCTACCTGGTGGCCCTGCTGACGGCGGCCATCCCGCTGCTGTTCGTGGACTACGCCATGGGCCACAAGTTCCGCGGCTCGGCCCCGCTGGCCTTCAGCCGCCTCAAGGGCTGGCTGCAGCCCTTCGGCTGGATCCAGACGCTCATGTGCTTCGTCATCGCCACCTACTACGCGGTGGTGCTGGCCTGGGCCACGCGCTACTTCTTCTACTCGTTCAACCTCGCCTGGGGTGACGATCCGGAGGGCTTCTTCAACGGCACCGTGCTGCAGGTGGCCGACACCCCGAGCGCGTTCGGCTCCTTCGTCGGCTCCACCGCGCTGGTGCTGGCCGCCCTGTGGGCCGTGAGCATCCTCATCGTGTGGATTGGCGTGGACGCCGGCATCGGCTGGCTGAACCGTGTGTTCCTGCCGCTGATGATGGTGGTCTTCGCCGCGCTGGTGATCCGCGCCCTGCTGCTGGACGGCGCCGCCGACGGCCTCAACGCCTTCTTCTCGCCCGACTGGGCCGCCCTCAAGGACGCCGAGGTCTGGGTGGCCGCCTACGGCCAGGTGTTCTTCAGCACCTCGGTGGCCATCGGCGCGATGCTGACCTACGCCTCCTACCTGCACCTCAAGACCAACCTCACCGGCTCCGGCCTGGTGGTCGGCTTCTCCAACGCCTCCTTCGAGGTGCTGGCCGGCATCGGTGTGTTCGCCTGCATCGGCTTCCTGGCCCACCAGCAGGGCGTGACCGTCGGTGAGGCCGTCGCCAGCGGGCCCGGCCTGACCTTCGTGGTCTTCCCGGCGCTCATCAGCGAGATGCCCTTCGGCAACGTCTTCGGCGTGCTCTTCTTCGGCTGCCTGCTGCTGGCCGGTGTCACCTCGCTGGTCAGCCTCATGCAGGTGGTCGGCGCCGCGTTCGCCGACAAGGCCGGCGTGAGCCACCGCACCGCCACCCTGGTGACCGGCACGGTCATGGCCCTGGTGTCGCTGGCCTTCTACCCGCGCTCCACCGGCCTGTACGTGCTGGACGTCACCGACAACTGGGTGAACAACGTGCTGCTGGTCGGCTCGGCGGGCCTGGCCTGCATCGTGCTCACCTGGGTGGCGCTGGCCCTGCCCCGCCTGGCCCGCCACCTCAACACCGTCAGCTCCTTCCGCCTGGGCAAGGTCTGGATGTTCTGCGTGGGCGTCCTGACGCCCGCCGTGCTGGCGTTCACCACCTGGGACACCGTCAAGGGCCTGCGCGCCGAGCCGTACGAGGGCTACCCGACCGACTTCATCAACACCTTCGGGTGGGGCATGGTTGGCCTGGTGCTGCTGCTGTCGGTGCTGCTGTCCTTCGTCCCCTTCCGCAACCGCCACCTGCACGCCACCTCGTACGACCTCGAGGACCCCGAGGTGCGTGCCATCCACGGTGTCGACACCACTGAGCGAGGCTACGGCCACGCCGCCACCACCACGTACACGGAGGGAGGACGCGCATGAGCACCGAGGCGATCGTGATGATGGTTGTCTACCTGGGCGTCATCTGGGGCGGTCTGGGTGTGTCCCTGGCCCACCTGCTGGCCAACCCGGACGAGGAGTCGTTCGGCGACTGACCCGCCCGCACCACCTCCCGACGGCGCACGACCACCCGGTCGTGCGCCGTCGGCGCGTCCGGGGCCGGGCACGGGCCGGGGCCCGATGCCCACGTACCCCGGCGCGGCGCCCCATCGGCGATGATGGACCCATGAGCGCAGCGCAGCACGATGCCGTGGACGTCATCCGCACCAAGCGCGACGGTGGTCGCCTGTCGGACGAGCAGATCGACTGGGTGGTGGCCGCCTACACCCGGGGCGAGGTGGCCGACGAGCAGATGTCGGCGCTGGCCATGGCGATCTTCCTCAACGGCATGGAGCCCGGCGAGATCGAGCGCTGGACCGCGGCCATGATCGCCTCGGGCGAGCGCATGGACTTCTCCACCCTGAGCCGCCCGACCGCCGACAAGCACTCCACCGGCGGCGTGGGCGACAAGATCACCCTGCCGCTGGCGCCGCTCGTGGCCGCATGCGGCGTGGCCGTGCCGCAGCTCTCCGGGCGCGGGCTGGGCCACACCGGCGGCACCCTGGACAAGCTCGAGGCGATCCCCGGCTGGCGCGCCGAGCTCACCAACGACGCGATGATGACCCAGCTCGAGGAGGTGGGTGCCGTCATCTGCGCCGCAGGGGCGGGGCTGGCGCCGGCCGACAAGAAGCTCTACGCCCTGCGCGACGTGACCGGCACCGTGGAGGCGCTGCCCCTCATCGCCAGCTCGATCATGTCCAAGAAGATCGCCGAGGGGACCGGCGCGCTGGTGCTCGACGTCAAGGTGGGCTCGGGGGCGTTCATGAAGAACGAGGCCGACGCCCGCGCCCTGGCCGAGCGGATGGTGGCCCTGGGCACCGCGGCGGGGGTGACCACGGTGGCGCTGCTCACCGACATGTCCGCGCCGCTGGGTCGCACCGCCGGCAACGGGCTGGAGGTCACCGAGTCCGTGGAGGTGCTCTCCGGCCGCGGCCCGGCCGACGTGCGCGAGCTGACCCTCGCCCTGGCCCGCGAGATGGTGCTGGCCTCCGGCATCGAGGGCGCGGCGGACGTGGACGTGGAGCAGGTGCTGGACTCCGGTGCCGCGCTGGAGGTGTGGAAGCGCATGGTCGCCGCGCAGGGTGGCGACCCCGAGGCCGAGCTCGTGCCGGGTGCCCACACCGCCGAGGTGACGGCCGAGGCCAGTGGTGTGGTGACCGCCATGGACGCCTACAAGGTGGGCGTGGCCGCGTGGCGCCTGGGCGCCGGGCGCGCCCGCAAGGAGGACCCGGTGCAGGCCGGTGCGGGCGTGGTCTGGCACGCCGGCGTGGGGGAGCGCGTGGAGGCCGGGCAGGTGCTCTTCACCTGCCACACCGAGACGCCGGAGCGGCTGGCCCGCGGCGTGGAGACGCTCGCCGGTGCGGTCACCATCGACCCGGATGCCGAGCCCTTCGAGCGCACCCTGGTGATCGACCGCATCACCGCCTGACGTGACCGCGCCCCTGGACGACGACCGCCTGCCCGCCCGCCTCGGCGGAGTGGTGCCCCCCATGACCCGCACCGTGCGCCTGCTCTTCGTGGGCGTGCTGCTCTCGGCGCTGGGCAGCGGGCTCTCCATGCCCTTCCTGTACGTCTACCTCACGGACGTGCGCGGCTTCGACTCCCGCCTGGTCGGGCTGATGTTCGCGGCCATGGGCGCGGTGGCGGTGCTCGCGGCGCCGGTGGGCGGCTGGCTCATCGACCACGTGGGGCCGCGCTGGGTGCTCTTCACCGGCCTGCTCGTGGAGGGGCTGTGCATGGGGGCCATGGCCTTCGTCCCCACGCTCACGGCCGCCTACGCGCTCACCATGACCACCGCGGTGGCCGGCGTCATGGCGCACCCGGCGTTCACCGCCATGCTCACCCGCCTGGTACGCCGTGAGGAGCGCGAGCGGGTCTACGGCTTCCAGTTTCTGCTGCTCAACCTGGGCCTGGGCACCGGCGCGATGGCGAGCTCCTTCCTCGTGGCCTCCGAGACCCTGGCGGCCTACCAGCGCCTCTACCTCGTGGACGCCGTGACCTACCTGGCCTACCTCGTGGTCATCGTGGCCCTGCCCGCCGGCACCGGCGCCCTGGAGCGGGCCGCCGTCACCAGCGTGGAGCAGCTGCTGCCCGGCGACACCTGGCTGACGGTGCTGCGCGACACCGTGCTGCTGCGCGTGGTGCTCGTCTCCGTGCTGGGCATGACCGTGGGCTACGCGCAGATGGACATGGGCTTCCCCGCCTACGCCCACGGCGTGGCCGACGTGCCCCCGAGCGCGCTGGGTTGGGCGTTCGGGGCCAACACGGCCGTCATCGTGCTGGCGCAGACCTGGGCGCTGGGTGTCATCCAGGGGCGGCGCCACGCCTCGATGCTGTCGCTCACGTGGGCGCTGTGGGGCGTCTCCTGGGCGGTGGTGGCCAGCTCGGCCCTGCTCGAGGGGCCGTGGGCGGCGGCGGCCGTCATCACCGGACTGGGCCTCTTCGGCCTGGGGGAGGTGTTCCAGTCCCCGGTGATGCCGGCGGTGGTCAACGACCTGGCCACCGAGGAGCTGCGTGGCCGCTACAACGCCATGGGCGGCCTGTCGTGGACCCTGTCGTCCATCCTCGGCCCGGCACTGGCCGGGTGGATGATCGGCAGCGGGCACGCCTTCCAGTGGGTGGTGCTCACCGTGGGCGGGTGCGCCGTGGTGGCCTTGCTGTGGACGGCGATGCGCCCGGCCATGGCTGCTCGCATGTCCGGGCGCATCGGCGAGACGGCCGCCGAGACCGCCTGAGGCTCAGTAGGTGCTGTCGGCCGTCGCCTCGTCGAGCGTGGCCGGCGGCTCGGGCACCACGAGGGTGCCGGCGGCCAGGCGCTCGCGGGCCCCGGCCATGAGCGCCGAGGTGGAGCTGGTGCCGATGCGGGTGACCCCCTCGGCCAGCATGGCCAGCAGGGTGTCCACGTCGCGCACGCCGCCGGAGGCCTTCACCTGCACCTGCTCGCCGGTGTTCTGCCGCATGAGGCGCACGTCCGGCAGCGTCGCGCCGCCGCCGGCGAACCCGGTGGAGGTCTTCACGAAGTCCGCGCCCGCGGCCTCCGAGGCGCGGCAGGCGGCCACCTTCTGCGCGTCGTCGAGCAGGGCGGTCTCGAGGATCACCTTCACCGGAACGTCGTGGGCGTGGCCGGCCTCCACCACGGCGGCGACGTCGGCCTGCACGGCGTCGACCTCGCCGCTGCGCAGGCGGCCGATGTTGAGCACCATGTCCAGCTCCGTGGCGCCGTCGGCCACGGCCTGCTCGGCCTCGGCCACCTTGGCGGCCGTGCTGGTGGTGCCGTGCGGGAAGCCGATGACGGTGCACACCGTGGTGCGCGAGGGCTCGCCGTCGCCCTCCCCGGCGCCGTCGGCCACCGTCTCGGCGATGGTGCGGGCGGCCAGGGGCACGTCGCTGGGGCGCACGCACACGGAGAAGGCGTTGAGCGCGGCCACCTCGCGGACGCCGGCGGTCACCTCGTCGGTGGTGAGCTCGGGCTTGAGCAGGGCGTGGTCGAACAGGTCGGCCACCTGCTGCAGGGTCAGCGCGGTGCCGGGGGCGTAGCGGTCGGTCATGGGCCGCAGCCTACTGGCGGGGTGCACCCCATCGGTCGGTGGCGGCGCGCTCCCCGGCGGCGGGGGAGAGCACCCGCGCACCCAGGCGGCGCTGGTGGGCCACGAAGCGCGGCTCGGTGCGGCGCAGGCGGTTGCCGCGCTCCCAGAGCACGGCCGGGGGCTTGCGGTGCTCGGCCAGGTCGCGGACCAGGCGGCGGACGAAAGTGGTCCACGGTCCGGAGGTGATGCACCACGCGTCGGCGAGCAGGCCGCGCTCGCGCAGCGGGGCCACAAGGTGGGCGGCGAAGATGCCCTCGGCCACCACCAGCGGGGCGCTGCCGCGGGTCACGGTGCGGTGGCCCTGTACGGACGAGGTGGAGATGTCGTAGTCCGGCACCTGGGTGGCGCCGGTGTGCGCCAGCTGCTCCAGCCCGGCCAGGGCGGCGGCGTGGTCCCACGTGCCCACGTGGTCCCAGTCCACGAGGCCGTCGGGTCGCAGCGGCAGGTCCGGGGCGTCGTGCGGGTGGTAGTAGTCGTCGAGCGGCACCACGGGCCAGCCGTGGGTGGCGCCCAGCCGGCGGGCCAGGCGGGTCTTGCCGGTCCCGCTCGGACCGGTGAGCAGCAGCACCTGCGCGGCGGGGGTGGTGGCCTGCGGCGTGGGGGCGACGGGGTGGGCGTCCGGCATGGGGGATGATCCTACGTGCGCGCCGCCGGCCCACCGTCGGTGGCGCGAGCGGGTCCCCGGCCTGCCCGGAACCACCCCGATCCACCCGCCCGACCCACCACCTCGACCCACCCGGAGCCTCCCCGATGACGCAGCACCCCGCCGACCGCACTCCCGCGCCCGGGCCCCGCGCCGCCGCCCGCCCCTCGCAGGTGGTGCACCCGCGCAAGGCACGGATCCTCGCGGTGGTCTCCTGGCTCCTGGCGGCGGGCTTCGTGGTGCTGGCCCTGGTCACCCGGCCGGTCATGTGGGGTGCGGTGGGCCTGGCCGTGGCCGGCGCCGCCCTGGCGTGGGTGCTCATCTGGCGTCCCCGGGTGGAGCTGGACCCCGACGGGCTGACCATCGTCAACCCGGTGCGCACGGTGCGCATCCCGTGGCAGCGGGTGCGCCGCGTGGGCTCCCGCTGGAGCCTGGAGGTGGAGTCCGAGACCGGGATGCACCGCGCCTGGGCCGTGGGCTCCTCCTACCGCGACCCCTCGGGCGTGGACCACACCGCGGACGTCACCGGCCTGGGTCTGCTGCGCAAGATCGACGCCGCCCGCACCGGGGCCGACCCGCAGCCGCTCAAGCCCGAGTTCGCGATGCTGGAGGACCTGCAGTCCGTGGCCTCCACCGTGCGTGGGGCCCGCGACGCGCACGCCGACGCCCTGGCCGACGGCCACATCGAGGCCGACCCCACGCCCACCACCCGCACCGTGGCACCGCTGCCGGCGGCCGCGATGGCGGTGGGCCTGCTGCTGCCGCTGGCCGTCTGGTTCCTCTGATCAGAGGGCGGTGAGGCGCTCCATGTCGGCGCGCACCGTGGCCAGGCGCTCCCGGGCGGTGTGCTTGGCGGCCGGCAGGTCGCCGGACTCCACGGGCACCACCACCTCCAGGTAGACCTTCACCTTCGGTTCGGTGCCCGAGGGACGCACGATGACGCGCGTGTCGTCGGCCAGCACCCAGCGCAGGCCGTCGGTGGGCGGCAGGCCGTTCCAGCCCTCGGCCAGGTCGGCGGCCTCGGCCACCGGGGGGCCACCCAGCGAGGTCGGCGGCTGCGCGCGCAGGGCGGCCATCACCGCATCGATCTGCTCCAGCTCCTCCACCCGGATGCTGAAGGAGTCCGAGGCGTGCACGCCGTGCTCGAGGTACAGGTCGTCGAGCACGTCCAGCACCGTGCGGGTGCGCGAGCCGGCACGCAGGCGGGCCACGAGGTCGGCCACCATGAGCGCCGCGCTGATGCCGTCCTTGTCCTTCACGTGGGTCGGGTCCACGCAGTAGCCCAGCGCCTCCTCGTAGCCGAAGGCCAGGCCGTCCACGCGGCCGATCCACTTGAAGCCGGTGAGGGTCTCGGTGTGGCGCACGCCGGCGGAGGCCGCCATCCGCGAGAGCAGCCGCGAACTCACGATGGAGTTGGCGAAGACCGCGTCCTCGGGCAGGCCACCGGTCTCGGCGGCGCGGCGCAGCACGTGGTTGCCCAGCAGGGCGCCCACCTCGTCGCCGCGCAGCATGCGCCAGCCCACCGGGTCGTCGGCGGTCACGGACTCGGGGTCCGGCACGGCCACGGCGCAGCGGTCGGCATCCGGGTCGTTGGCGATGACCACGTCCGGCTGCATCCGCGAGGCCAGCTCCAGGGCGGCGTCGATGGCACCGTCCTCCTCCGGGTTGGGGAAGGCCACGGTGGGGAAGTCCGGGTCCGGGACGGCCTGCGTGGCCACGCTCTTGGGATTGGGGAAGCCGGCCTCCTCGAAGGCCTGCACCACCAGGTCGTTGCCCACGCCGTGCAGCGCGGTGTAGACCACGGCCACCTGCTTGGGGCCCGCCGGGTCCACCACGCTCGTGGCGGCCTTGACGTACGCCTCGCGCAGGTCGTCGGCGGCGGTGATCCACCCGGCCTCCGCGCGCGGCACCGACGCCACGGACTCCACGGCCCGGATGTGCGCGGCGATCTCGGCGTCCACCGGCGAGACGATCTGGCTGCCGTCGCCCAGGTACACCTTGTAGCCGTTGTCCTGCGGCGGGTTGTGCGAGGCGGTGACCATGACGCCCGCATCGGCACCGGTGTGGCGCACGGCGTAGGCCAGCACCGGGGTGGGCAGGGCCTCGGGCAGCACGATGGCCCGGCCGCCCGCGGCGGTCACCACGGCAGCGGTGTCCAGCGCGAAGTCGTGGCTGCGGTGGCGTGCGTCGTAACCGATCACCACGGTCGGGGAGGTCACCGGGTCGGTCGCGCGCTGCTGCAGCCAGCGCACCAGGCCCGCGGCGGCACGGATGACCACGGCGCGGTTCATGCGCGCCGGGCCGGCGGCCACCGCGCCGCGCAGGCCGGCGGTGCCGAACTCCAGCAGGCCGCGGAAGCGGTCGGCCAGGTCGGCGGCCGCGGCGGCGTCCCCGCCCGCGGCGGCGTCCACCACGGCCTGCAGTTCGGTGCGGGTGGCCTCGTCGGGGTCGTCGGCGATCCAGGCGCGGGCCTGCGCCAGCAGGGCCGTCAGGTCGTCGGTGGGCTGCACGGTGGTCTCCGTTCGCGGAAGGGGGCTCGGCCCCGGGTGGGTGGACGTCCGGGTGGGTGCGGCCGGGGCCGCGGGTGTCAGAGGCGGGGCACGATGCCGGCGAGCAGCTGGCCGCAGCGGGCGGAGGCGGCGCGTCCGGCCTCGATCACCTCGGCGTGGTCCAGCGGCTCGTCGCTGATGCCGGCGGCGTGGTTGGTCACCAGCGAGAGGCCCAGCACGGACATGCCGGCCTCGCGGGCGGCGATCGCCTCGAGCGTGGTGGACATGCCCACGAGGTCGCCGCCGATCACCTTGGCCATGCGCACCTCGGCGGGGGTCTCGTAGTGCGGCCCGCGGAACTGCACGTACACGCCCTCCTCCAGGGAGGGGTCCACGGTGCGGGCCACCTGGCGCAGGTGCGGGGTGTACAGGTCGGTGAGGTCCACGAAGGTGGCGCCCTCCAGCGGGGAGGCCGCCGTGAGGTTCACGTGGTCGCTGATGAGCACCGGGGTGCCGGGGGCCCACTCGGGGCGCAGGCCGCCGCAGCCGTTGGTGAGCACCATCGTGTCGCAGCCGGCCGCGGCCGCCGTGCGCACCGTGTGCACCACCGGGCGCACACCGTGGCCCTCGTAGAAGTGGGTGCGCGATCCGAACACCAGCACGTGGCGGGTGCGGCCGTCGTGACCCTCGACCGCGAACGAGCGCATCACCGAGGAGTGGCCCTCCACCGCCGGCGGCGGGAAGCCGGTCACCTCGGACTGGTCGAAGGACGCGACGGGCTCGCCCAGCAGGTCGGCCGCGCTGCCCCACCCGGAGCCCAGGGTGAGGGCGATGTCGTGCCGCTCCACGCCGGAGAGGCGGGCCACGTCCTGCGCGGCCCGGCGAGCGATCTCGCGGGGGTCGGCGGTCGGGTCGTCGAAGGGGTTCTGGGAGTCGAGTCGGGCCACGGGGCCACCCTAACGACTGGGGGCACCGCGAGGGTGGTGCGTCAGGCCGTCGATGGTTGGATGGGGGCATGCTCTCCAGCGCACCTGAGGTCATCATCATCGGCGGCGGTCCCGGCGGGTACGAGGCCGCCCTCACGGCGGCGGCGGGCGGCGCCACCGTGACCCTCGTGGAGGACACCGGGGTGGGTGGCGCCTCGGTGCTCACCGACTGCGTGCCGTCCAAGACCCTCATCGCCACTGCGGACTTCCGCAGCCGCTTCGACGTGGCCGGGCGCATGGGCGTGGAGTTCTCCGAGGACGACGGCGACCCCGCCACCCACGAGCCGCTGGCGCACGGGGTGGAGGCCCACATCGACCTGGCCGCGGCCAACCGGCGGGTCATGGACCTGGCGCGTGCCCAGTCGGCCGACATCCGCGCGGCGCTGACCGAGGCCGGCGTCACCGTGGTGGACGGCCGGGGCCGCCTCGTCGCGCCGGACCGTGTGCAGGTGACCGCCGCCGACGGCAGCACCACCGAGCTCACCGCCGCCACCGTGCTGCTGGCCACCGGCGCCTCCCCGCGGGTGCTGCCCAGCGCCCGCCCCGACGGCGAGCGCATCCTCACCTGGCAGCAGGTGTGGGACCTCACCGAGCTGCCGAGCAAGCTCGTCGTGGTGGGCTCGGGTGTGACCGGCGCGGAGCTCGCCCACGCCTACCTGGGCCTCGGGTGCGAGGTGGTGCTCGTCTCCAGCCGCGACCGCGTGCTGCCCGGCGAGGACCCGGACGCCGCCGAGGTGCTGGAGACCGTCTTCCGCGAGCGCGGCATGCAGGTGATGAACGGGGCCCGCGCCCAGTCCGTGGAGCGGCAGGGCGACGAGGTGCTCGTGACCCTCACCGACGGGCGCACCGTCACCGGCTCGCACTGCATCATGGCCGTCGGGTCGGTGCCCAACACCGCGGACCTGGGGCTGGAGGAGGTCGGTGTGCAGACCGCCGACTCGGGCCACGTGCTGGTGGACAAGGTGTCGCGCACCTCCGTGCGGGGGGTGTACGCCGCCGGTGACTGCACGGCGGTGCTGCCGCTGGCCTCGGTGGCCGCCATGCAGGGCCGCATCGCCATGAGCCACGCGCTCGGCGACGCGGTCTCCCCGCTGCGCGTCACCGGCATCAGCTCCAACATCTTCACCGACCCGGAGATCGCCACCGTCGGCATCGGGCAGAAGCAGGTGGACGAGGGGGAGGGCCGCGTGCACCAGGTGATGCTGCCGCTGGTCAACAACCCGCGGGCCAAGATGCGCAACGTGCGCCACGGGTTCGTCAAGCTCTACGCCGCGCAGGGGTCCGACGTGGTCGTCGGCGGTGTGGTGGTGGGCCCGCAGGCCTCCGAGCTCATCTACCCGGTGGCCCTGGCCGTGCACCACCGCCTCACCGTGGACCAGGTGGCCAGCACGTTCACCGTCTACCCGTCGATGTCGGGCAGCGTCGCCGAGGCCGCGCGCCGCCTCCACACCCGCGAGGACTGAGCCGGCCCGGGCCAGGGTCCCGCCGCGTGCCCCTCCCCACACGTTGAGCCCTCCCCACACGTTGAGTCGTCGTTCGTCGGGGTCCCCGGGCGGTTCTGACCCCGACGAACGACGACTCAACGTCCGAGCATCGACGTCCGAGAGGGGACACGCCGGGCAGGACCCGGGGGCGCCGGGCACACAGCGAAGGGGCCCACCGACCGGACAGGTCAGTGGGCCCCTTCGCGTGCGCCGGGCGGCGCTCAGCGAGCGGTCACTCGGCGTCCTTGATCTCGCAGATGACGCCACCGTTGTTCACGGTCTCGCCCACGGCGGCCTTGAGCCCGGTCACCACACCGGCCTTGTGCGCCTTGATGGGCTGCTCCATCTTCATCGCCTCGAGCACCACCACCTGGTCGCCCTCGGCCACGGTCGCGCCCTCCTCCACGGCCACCTTCACGATGGTGCCCTGCATCGGCGCGGTCACGGCGTCACCGGAGGCCGCCGCGGCACCACCGCCGCCGCGCTGGCGCTTGGGGGCCTTCTTGCGGGCGCCACCGGCGGCCGCGCCGCCACCGCCCAGGGCCAGGTCGCCGGGCAGGGTCACGGCCATGCGGCGGCCGTTCACCTCCACGAGGATCTCCTGGCGCGGGGCCTTCTCCTCGGCCTCCGCGGTGGGGCCGGAGTACGGCTCGATGGTGTTGTCGAACTCGGTCTCGATCCAGCGGGTGTGCACGCTGAACGGCTGCTCCGGGTCGGCCGGGGCGAACGCCTCGTCACGCACCACCGCGCGGTGGAAGGGCAGCACGGTGGGCATGCCCTCGACGACGAACTCGTCCAGCGCGCGGCGGGAGCGCTCGAGGGCCTCGGTGCGGGTGCGGCCAGTGACGATGAGCTTGGCCAGCATGGAGTCGAACGCACCGGCCACGGTGTCGCCCTCGACCATGCCGGAGTCCACGCGGACGCCGGGGCCCGCGGGGGTGCGCAGCGTGGTGGCGGTGCCGGGGGAGGGCATGAAGTTCAGCCCCGCGTCCTCGGAGTTGATGCGGAACTCGAAGGAGTGGCCGCGCACCTCCGGGTCGTCGTAGCCCAGCTCCTCGCCGGCGGCGATGCGGAACTGCTCGCGCACGAGGTCGATGCCGGTGACCTCCTCGGTGACGGGGTGCTCCACCTGGAGGCGCGTGTTCACCTCGAGGAAGGAGATGGTGCCGTCGGTGCCGATGAGGTACTCGCAGGTGCCGGCGCCGACGTAGCCGGCGGCCTTGAGGATGTCCTTGGAGGCGCGGCGCAGCTCGGCGTCCTGCTCCGGGGTCACGAAGGGGGCCGGGGCCTCCTCCACGAGCTTCTGGTTGCGGCGCTGCAGCGAGCAGTCGCGGGTGGAGACCACCACGACGTTGCCGTGCTGGTCGGCCAGGCACTGGGTCTCCACGTGGCGGGGGGAGTCCAGGAAGCGCTCCACGAAGCACTCGCCGCGACCGAAGGCCGACACGGCCTCCCGCACGGCGGAGTCGTACAGCTCGGGGATCTCCTCGCGGGTGCGGGCCACCTTGAGGCCGCGGCCACCGCCGCCGTAGGCAGCCTTGATGGCCACCGGCAGGCCGTGCTCGTCGGCGAAGGCGAGCACCTCCTCGGCGGACTCCACCGGGTCCTTGGTGCCCGGCACCAGGGGCGCGTTGGCAGCATCGGCGATGTGGCGGGCCTTCACCTTGTCGCCCAGGGAGTCGATGGCCTGCGGGGAGGGGCCGATCCACGTGAGGCCGGCGTCGATGACGGCCTGTGCGAAGTCGGCGTTCTCGGCCAGGAAGCCGTAGCCGGGGTGCACGGCGTCCGCGCCGGCGTCCTTGGCCACCTGCAGCAGCTTGTCCACCACCAGGTAGGACTCCGCCGGGGTGTTGCCCCCGATGGAGTAGGCCTCGTCGGCCACCTTCGTGTGCAGCGCGTCGCGGTCGGCGTCGGCGTACACGGCGATGGAACGGATGCCTGCATCGGCGCAGGCGCGGGCGATTCGGACGGCGATCTCGCCACGGTTGGCGATCAGCACGGAGGTCACAGGAGCCATGGGCGGCACTCTAACGTGGCGCGGCCCACACCTCGCGCGCGATCCACGCCGTACCGGGCACGGCGTGGTGCACCCTTGGGGCATGTCGAGGACCCCGCGCGTCATCCACACCGCCCAGGCCCTGGTGGACGAGGTCGTCCACGTGCCCGCCCTTCCGCGGCGTGGCGGCAACGTCATGGCCTCCAGCACCACGCGGGAGGTGGGCGGCGCGGTGACCATCCTGCGTGCGGCGGCCCGGTCCGGCGCCCATGCCGTGCACGCCGGCTCGGTGGGGGCCGGGCCCAACGGCGACCTGGTCCGCGAGGCGCTGGCGGCCGACGGCATCGCGCTGACCAGCCCGGAGGTCCCCGACCAGGACACGGCGGTGTGCGTGGTGCTCGTGGAGCCCTCGGCCGAGCGCACCTTCGTCACCGCGATGGGGGCCGAGCGCGTCATCAGCCCGGAGTCGCTGCAGACGAGCGAGCCGGTGGACGGCGACCTGGTGTGCGTCAGCGGGTACAGCCTGCTGGAGCCCACCCGCGACCCGCTGCTGGCCTGGCTGCGCGGGCTGCCGACGGGCGTGCGGGTGGTGCTCGACCCGGGCGCGGCCTTCGAGGGGCTGGACGCCGCCCTGCAGCGCGAGGTGCTGGCCCTCACCGACGTGTGGAGCAGCAACGCCGAGGAGGCC
This sequence comes from Kytococcus schroeteri, assembly GCF_002847825.1. Classification (GTDB taxonomy): domain Bacteria; phylum Actinomycetota; class Actinomycetes; order Actinomycetales; family Dermatophilaceae; genus Kytococcus; species Kytococcus schroeteri. Next base: position 24,856 of record NZ_PKIZ01000018.1, read on the forward strand.
GAGGCCCTGGTGGGTGCCCCCGCCGACACCGACATGGCCGAGCTCGCCGCGCAGGTGGCCGGGCTCCTGTCGGCCGGGTGCCTCGTGGTCGTGCGCGACGGCGACAAGGGCTGTGCCGTGGGCGACGGGGGAGCGGTGGTGGCCGTGCCGGGCTTCCCGCAGGATCCGGTGGACACCAACGGTGCGGGCGACACGCACACCGGCGTGCTGTGCGCCGAGCTGGCGGCCGGTGCCGACCCGGTGGCCGCCGCGCGCCGGGCCAACGCGGCCGGGGCGCTCAAGGTGACCCGCCACGGGCCGGCCACGGTGCCCACGGCCGCCGAGGTGGACGCCTTCCTGGCCGGGCGGTGACCCGACCTCCTCGGCACCACCTATGCTCTGCGATGGTGTGACCCGCGCCACGGCGCGAGGGCGCCTCGACGCGCCCGGACGCACCGCCCCCCTGACCCCGCCACGAAAGGCCTGGAGCATGTTCGAACTGTCCAAGGACCACGAGGACTTCCGCCAGGTCGTCCGCCAGTTCGCCGAGGCGGAGATCGCCCCGCACGTGGAGAAGTGGGACGCCGAGTCCTACTTCCCGACCGAGCTCATCCCCAAGATGGGCGAGATGGGCCTGTTCGGCCTGGTGGTCCCCGAGGAGTACGGCGGTGCCGGCCTGGAGGACGAGGGCCCGTTCACCTACCTGTGCCTGGCCATCGAGGAGCTCGGCCGCGTGGACCAGTCCATGGGCATCACGCTCTCGGCCGGTGTGGGCCTGGGCATCAACCCGATCCTCACCTACGGCTCGGACGAGCAGAAGCAGCAGTGGTTGCCCGACCTCGTGGCCGGCCGCGCCCTGGCCGGCTTCGGCCTCACCGAGCCGGACGCGGGGTCCGACGCCGGCGGCACCCGCACCAAGGCCGAGGTCGTGGACGGCGAGTGGGTCATCAACGGCGCCAAGGCGTTCATCACCAACTCGGGCACCGACATCACCTCCTGCGTGACCGTCACCGCCCGCACCGGCACCAAGGAGAACGGCAAGCCGGAGATCAGCGCCATCATCGTGCCGTCCGGCACCCCGGGCTTCACCGTGGAGCCGGCCTACCGCAAGCTCGGCTGGCACATCTCCGACACCCATGGCCTGACCTTCGAGAACTGCCGCGTCCCCGAGGCCAACCTGCTGGGCGCTCGCGGCGAGGGCTACAAGCAGTTCCTCAAGACCCTCGACGACGGCCGCATCGCCATCTCGGCGCTCGCGGTCGGCCTGGCGCAGGCCTGCCTGGAGCACTCCACCGAGTACGCCAAGACGCGTACTGCGTTCGGGAAGCCGATCGGCGCCTACCAGGGCGTCTCGTTCCAGGTGGCCGACCTCAAGGTCAAGGTGGACGCCGCGCGCCTGCTCACCTACAAGGCCGCCTGGCTCAAGGACGAGTTCGACGCCGGCCGTCGCTCGATGCAGGAGGTCAAGATGGCCGCGTCCGTGGCCAAGCTGTACTCCACCGAGGCCGCCATGGATGCCACCCGTATCGCCACCCAGGTCTTCGGCGGCAACGGCTTCATGGAGGAGTACCCCGTGGCCCGCTTCTACCGCGACGCCAAGATCCTCGAGGTCGGTGAGGGCACCAGCGAGGTGCAGCGCATGCTCATCGCCCGTGGCCTGGGTCTGGAGGCCTGATCCACCGATGACGACCACCACCAACGCAGGCGAGACCCCCGGCGTGCAGCCCTTCGCCGACGCCACCCCCGGCGGCGACGAGAAGGTCGCCGACGTCCGGCGCCGCCTCAACGAGGCCCACGCGGCCTCCGGGGCGCCCACTGAGAAGGCCGCCGCCAAGCTCGAGTCCCAGAACAAGCTCTACGTCCGCGATCGCATCGCGCTGCTCTTCGACGAGGGCTCGTTCGTGGAGGACGGCCGCTACGCCAACGCCACGGCCACCGGCCTGCCGGCCGACGGCGTGGTCACCGGGCGCGGCACCGTGGACGGACGCCCCGCCATCGTCATCGCCAACGACCCCACCGTGAAGGCGGGCTCGTGGGGTGCGCGCACGGTCGAGAAGATCGTCCGCGCCACCGAGACCGCGCTGCGCGAGGAGCTGCCGGTCTTCTGGTTCGTGGACTCCGCCGGCGCCCGCATCACCGACCAGGTGGAGCTCTTCCCGGGCCGCCGTGGCGCGGGGCGCATCTTCCACAACCAGGTGGCGCTCTCGGGCAAGGTGCCGCAGATCTGCTGCCTGTTCGGCCCGTCGGCCGCCGGTGGCGCGTACATCCCCAGCTTCACCGACGTGGTGATCATGGTGGAGGGCAACGCCTCCATGTACCTGGGCAGCCCCCGCATGGCCGAGATGGTCGTGGGCGAGAAGGTCTCCCTGGAGGAGATGGGTGGTGCCCGCATGCACTGCACCGTCTCCGGCGTGGGTGACATCCTCGTGGCCGACGACACCGAGGCCATCGAGACCGCGCGCATGTACTTCAGCTACGTGCCGCAGAACTGGCACACGGAGCTGGAGCCCTACGAGGCCGAGGAGCCGGCGTACCCGCTGGAGCGCACCACGGTCCCGGAGGCAGAGTCCGTGCCGTTCGACATGCACGAGGTCATCGACGGCCTGGTGGACGACGACAGCTTCTTCGAGATCAAGGAGCTGTTCGCCCCCGAGCTGGTCATCGGCTTCGCCCGCATGGACGGCCGCACCGTCGGCATCGTGGCCAACAACTCGGCGGTCAAGGGTGGCGTGCTGTTCACCGACTCGGCCGACAAGGCGGCGCGCTTCATCTGGCTGTGCGACGCCTACTCGATCCCGCTGGTCTACCTCGTGGACGTGCCGGGCTTCATGATCGGCTCCGAGGTGGAGCGCACCGGCATCATCCGCCACGGCGCCAAGATGGTCTCGGCCGTCTCGTCGGCCACGGTGCCGCAGTTCTGCATCGTGGTGCGCAAGGCCTACGGTGCCGGCCTGTACGCGATGGGGGGTCCGGGCTTCGCGCCCGACGCCACCCTGGCTCTGCCCACCGGCCGCATCGCAGTGATGGGCCCGGAGGCGGCCGTGAACGCGGTGTACGCCAACAAGATCGCCGAGATCGAGGCCGAGCAGGGCCCCGAGGCGCGTGAGCAGTTCGTGCTGCAGATGCGTGAGGAGTACGTCAAGGACGTGGACCTCGAGCGCCTGGCGGCCGACCTGGTGATCGACGGCATCATCGAGGCCGACGCGCTGCGCGAGGAGCTGCTGAAGCGGCTGGAGTTCGCCCGCGGCCGCGAGCGCCACTTCTCGACGCGGCGTCGGGACGTGCCGCCGGTCTGACCGGCGCGGACCTCCCACCACCTGACGCGCGGGTCCGCCTCTCGACGGTCGAGAGGCGGACCCGCGCGTCCATCGACGCCTCGGCCGCCCCGGAGTGAGGGCTGGCTGCAGGCCCACCGGGCAAGGACGTGAGCATGGGCGGAAAGCAGCGCACGGAGCTGCCGGGGATGGTGCGCGAGGATCCCGTGCCCCCCCCGCCGGCGGTGTCGTCCACTCCAGTGATGAACCGCACCGTGGCGTCCCGGACCACCATCGCCCCAGCGCAGGTCCGGGACGCCCCAGGGGCACCAGGGTCGGTTCGGCGGGCCGTGGGCGGAGCGCCGCGGGCGTACCGGTGGAGTGCGGTGCCCGGGACGGCAATAGCCTGGACCTCACGCTGCGCCCCATGTGATGCCGGAGGCGCCCACGCGGCATCGTCAAGACATGGTCATGGTGGGCGTGACGCCCTGTGTCGGGCGCGTGACCTGTGGTCTGATCCCGAAGGCCCCTGTTCACACGCTTCGGAAGGACCCCCGTGCGCCGCGCCCTGCCCACCCTCACCCTGTGCCTCACCGCCGCCCTGGCTGTTCCCGTCTCCGCCGGGGCCGGGACCCCGCTGGGGGCGACGACCACCACCGCCGCCGCACCGACCGCCGATCCGGTGGACCCGGCCTTCTACGAGACCCCCGCGGACATGCCCGACGCCCCCGGTCGGCTGCTGCGCCGCCAGACGATGGAGTTCCTCCTCGACCCGGCCGGCGCGCACACCATCGAGTACTCCGCCGAGCGCCTGCTCTACACCTCCACCGCGTCGGACGGGCGCACCGTGGCCACCTCCGGCTTCGTGCTCACGCCCAAGGCGCCGTGGCGTGGCGAGGGCACCCGCCCCGTGGTCGCGCTGGCCCCTGGCACCCAGGGCCTGGGCGACCAGTGCGCACCCTCCCGCTCGGCATCGCTCAACCAGTACTACGAGCTCGAGGGCATCCGGAATCTCGTGCGCGCCGGCTACACCGTGGTGGTCACGGACTACCAGGGCTTGGGCACCGAGGGGGAGCACACCTACATGGCGCGCACCCCGCACGGCCGGGCGCTGCTCGACGCCGCCCGGGCCGTCACCGGCACCGACGCCTTCGGGGTGAAGGGAGCCCGCGTCGGCCTGACCGGGTACAGCCAGGGCGGGGCGGCCTCGGCGGCCGCAGCCGAGCTGGCACCCACCTACGCCCCGGAGCTCGACGTGCGGGGCGCCGCCGTCGGGGCCCCGGCCGCGGACCTCGCGGAGGTGGCGCCGAAGGTGGACGGAACGATGATGTCCGGCCTGGCCTGGTTCGCCCTGGCGGGTCTGGATGCCGAGTACGACCTGGATCTCGAGCGGGTGCTCAACGAGCGGGGGCTGGCGAAGGTCGCCGAGGCACGTACCCAGTGCGTGCCGTGGGCGCTGACCCAGGCCTTCCAGAAGACCTCCGAGTTCACCCGTGACGGCCGGTCCTTCGCCGAGCTGTTGGCCACCGACGAGCGGCTCGCCGCCGCGGTGCGCGCGAACCGGCTCGGCTCCGTGGCGCCGGCGGTGCCCTCGGTGGTGACGCACTCGCTCGCCGACGACACGCTGCCCTACGCGCAGGGGCGCCAGATGGCCCGGGAGTGGTGCACGGGTGGGGCAAGCGTCCGGCTGTACTCGGCGGCCACGCCCACCCACGTGGGTGGCTACGTGCCGCACTCGCTGAGCCAGTCGGTGTTCTTCGGCACCGTGTTCTCCGGGAAGGCCCCGGTGAACACCTGCGGCGAGTTCTGAGGAGATTTGTTTAGCCTTACCTAAGTCCAAGTGAGGAGTGTCATGTCCCAGCCCCCGCAGCAGTCAGTCCCCGGGTCCGGGCCCGGGGGTCGCCCGCCCCGCCCCGTCCGCAGCGCCCGTGTAGATGCCGTGGAGTGGCTCACGCCCGAGATGGTGCGGGTGTGGCTCACTGGCGAGGGCGTGGGCGCGCTGCCGGAACTGGAGCACACCGACCACTACGTGAAGCTGCTCTTCCCTCCCGCAGGTGCGCCCTACGGCCACCCGGTGGATCGGGAGAAGGTGCAGGCCGAGCAGCCTCGCGAGTGGTGGCCCGTCACGCGCACCTACACGGTCCGTACCGTGCGGAACGGCCGCATGGCCCTGGACTTCGTGAGCCACGGGGACGAGGGGCTGGCCGGCCCCTGGGCAGCCTCCGCGCAGCCGGGCGACCGCATCACCTTCCTGGGACCCGGTGGAGCGTGGTCGCCGACGCCGGAGGCCCACCACCTGCTGGCGGGTGACGAGTCGGCGATCCCCGCCGTCGCGGCCGCCATGGAGCGCATCATTGCCACCGGCGGCACCGCCCAGGTCTTCGTGGAGGTGTCCACCGCCGAGGCCGTTCCCGAGCTGCCCGAGGGAGAGGGCATCGAGCTCCACCGGGTGCTGCGCGACGGGACCGCTCACGGGCACGCGCTTGCGCACGCGGTCAGGGAGAGGGGGCGACTGCCCGAGGGGGTGCAGGTCTTCGTCCACGGCGTGGCGGAGATGGTCAAGGAGATGCGTCGCCACCTCTTCGTGGAGCACGGCCTGTCGAAGGCGGATGTGAGCATCTCGGGCTACTGGCGCACGGGCTGCACCGAGGACGAGTGGCAGGCCGGCAAGCGTGACTTCATGGCCCAGCTGGAAGCCGAGGAGGGTCGACTCGAGCAGGGATGAACTTATGGTAGCCTCTCCTTATCCATTTCCGAGAAGGGGAGATCCTCCATGCGTCGTTCGGCTTCCTCCGTGGCCCTGCTGGCCACCCTGTCGCTCACCCTCACCGCCTGTGGCGGTGACTCCGAGAAGGAGGCGAGCAACTCCTCCAGCGAGGCGGCCGGGTCCTCCAGCCCGGCAGAGTCCTCCAGCGAGGCGGAGTCGGGTGGGGACGCTGCCTGGGAGCCCGTGACCGTGGAGCACGCCTTCGGCAGCACCACCGTCCCGGAGGAGCCCGAGCGCGTGGCCACCATCGACTGGGCCAACCAGGAGACCCCGCTCGCGCTGGGCATCTCCCCGGTGGGCATGGCCAAGATGACCTGGGGCGACGACAACGGCGACGGCATCCAGCCGTGGACCGACAAGGCTCTGCAGGAGCTCGGTGCCAAGGCCCCGGTGCTGTTCGACGAGACCGACGGCTACGACTTCGAGGCCATCGCCGAGTCGGACCCCGACGTGATCCTGGCGGGCTACTCGGGCATGTCCGAGGAGGACTACGCGACGCTCAGCAAGATCGCCCCGACCATCGCCTTCCCGGACGCCCCGTGGGCCACCGAGTGGGACAAGGCCATCCTCCAGAACGCCAAGGGCCTGGGTCAGGAGGCCGAGGGTGAGGAACTGGTGGACGAGCTGAGGGGCGAGATCGAGAAGGCCGTGGCCGAGCACCCGGAGATCAAGGGCAAGAGCGCCATGTTCATGACGCACGTCGACCTCACGGACCTCTCGGAGATCAACTTCTACGCCGCCGACGACACCCGTTCCAAGTTCCTCGAGGACCTGGGCATGAAGATCCCCGACAGCATCAAGAAGCACAGCGAGCCGGGCAAGTACGCCGGCAAGATCAGCACCGAGAAGGCTGACGAGCTGGCCGACGTCGACGTGATCATCACCTACGGCGGCGGGGAGCTCTACGAGGCGCTGTCCGCCGACCCGGTGCTCTCGCAGCTGCCGGCCGTCAAGAACAAGGCCATCGTGGCCCTCGACGGCGAGTCCCCCGTGGGCGCCGCTGCCAACCCGACCGCGCTGTCGATCCCGGAGAACGTGCCGCTGTACGTCGAGGAGATCTCCAAGGCGCTGGCCGGTGAGGGGTCTGGTGCCAAGGCCTCCGGCGCCAAGGCCTCGTCCGCCAAGTGACGGAGCCCACACAGCCCGAGGGGCCCGCGGTCCAGTCGACCGCGGGCCCCTCGGGGACCCCGGACGTCGCCCACCCGTCCGTCGTGACGGCGCTGGCGCGGGTGCGCCGCCTGCGTGGACTCGTGCTGCTGGTCATGGTCGCGGTGCTGCTGGTGACGGCGTGGATGTCGGTCGCCATCGGCTCGCGCTCGGTCGGACTGGACGACGTCTGGGCCGGCATCACCGGCGACGTCGACGGCTTCGACCAGGCCGCGGTGGCCAAGCGGGTGCCACGCACCGCGCTGGCGATGGTGGCCGGTGCCGCCCTGGCGGTCTCCGGTCTGGTGATGCAGGCGGTCACCCGCAACCCGCTCGCCGACCCCGGCATCCTGGGGGTCAACGCCGGCGCTTCCCTGGCGGTGGCCGTCGGCATCGCCTGGTTCGGGCTCACCCAGCCCACATCGTTCATCTGGGTGGCCATCGCCGGTGCGGCCGTCACCGCCGTGACCGTCTACGTCATCGGCTCGATGGGGAGGGGCGGCCCGACCCCGCTCAAGCTGGCCCTGGCCGGTGCGGCGTTCACCGTGGCCCTGACAGCGATGGTCTCGGCCGTGGTGCTGCCGCGCCAGGACATCGGCCTCAACGTGGTCTCGTGGCAGATCGGCGGCGTGGGCGGCGCCACGGAGGCCGTGCTGCTGCACGTGCTGCCCTTCCTGGCTGTGGGCTTCGTGGTCGTCTGGGCAGTCAGCCGGGGGCTGAACCTGCTGGGGCTCGGCGACGAGGTGGCGGCCAGCCTGGGCGAGCGCGTGTGGATCACCCGCGTTGTGGCCAGCGCGGCCGCCGTGGTGCTGTGCGGTGCGACCACCGCCGTGGCCGGCCCCATCGGGTTCGTGGGCCTGGTCGTCCCGCACTTCTTCCGCCTGCTCATCGGCATCGACCACCGCTGGCTCGTACCCTTCAGCGCCCTGGGCGGTGCCGTGCTGCTCACTGCGAGCGACGTGCTGGGGCGAGTGGTCACCCCGCCGGCCGAGCTCGACGTGGGCATCATCACCGCGCTGGTGGGGGCGCCGTTCTTCATCGCCATCGTGCGACGCAACAAGGTGAGGGAGCTGTGAGCACCACCGAGGAGCTGGTCCGGTCCGGACGCCGTGCCCGGCAACTGCGCTGGGCGGGCAGCACGCTCGCGCTGGGCGTCGTGGTCGTGGCGTTGGTGGGCGTGAGCCTGACGCTCGGCGACCCCGCCTACTCCTTGGGAGAGGTGTGGGCGGTCGCCACCGGCGATGACGCGGGTGGGGCCGAGTTCATCGTCGGCGAGCTCCGCATGCCCCGGGTGGCCATGGCGACCGTTGCCGGCGTCGCGTTCGGGCTCTCCGGCGCCACCTTCCAGACCATCCTTCGCAACCCTCTGGCGAGCCCCGACGTCGTCGGCATCACCGCCGGGGCGAGCGCTGCGGCGGCCATCGGCATCATCTCGATGGGATGGACCGACACCCGGGTCTCGGTCATGGCGGTCCTGGCGGGCCTGGGCGTGGCCGCGGTGGTCTACCTGCTCTCGTGGCGGGGAGGTCTGCACGGCACGCGCCTGGTGCTCATCGGCATCGGCGCGGCCGCCATGTTGCAGAGCGTGGTGGCCATCCAGCTGGAGAAGGCGCAGCGGGCCCAGCTGGCCGAGGCCCTGCGCTGGCTGACCGGCACCCTGAACGGTGCCACCTGGGCCTCGGTGGTGCTGCCCGCGGCTGCGGTCGTGGTGCTGGGCACCGTTCTGCTGGCCAACGCGCGGGAGATCAGCATCGGGCAGCTGGGCGATGACGCCGCGACCGCCCTGGGAGTGCGCGTGGAGCGCAGCCGGATGCTCGCGATCCTGTCCGCGGTGACGCTCATCTGCATCGCCACGGCGGCCACCGGCCCCATCGCCTTCGTGGCCTTCCTGGCCGGTCCCATCGCCGCACGCGTGGTGGGACCGAACGGCTCGGTGCTCCTGCCGGCCGCGCTCACGGGCGCTGCACTGGTGCTGGGCGCCGACTGGGTGGGGCAGAACCTCACCCCCTTCCGCTACCCGGTGGGAGTGGTGACCGGCGTGCTCGGCGCCCCCTACCTGCTGTACCTCATCATCCGCACCAACCGCACTGGAGGCAGCCTGTGACCGTCTCGGAGACCCCCGGCACGGCCGTCCGCGAGGACGACGTCCTGCAGGTGCACGAGCTGTCGCTCGGGTACCAGGACCACGTGGTGGTCCAGGACCTCACCCTGGGCCTCCCGGAGGGGAGGGTGACGGTCATCGTCGGACCCAACGCCTGCGGCAAGTCCACCCTGCTGCGTTCCATGTCCCGGTTGCTCAGGCCGCGCAACGGACAGGTGCTGCTGGAGGGCGAGCACGTGCACCGCATGCCCGCCAAGCAGCTCGCCCGGCGGCTGGGCCTGCTCCCGCAGTCGCCGGTCACCCCTGAGGGCATCACCGTCGGTGACCTCGTGGGGCGGGGCCGTCACCCGCACCAGCGGATGTTCGCGCGGTGGAGCCGCGAGGACGACCGAGCCGTGGCGCAGGCGCTGGAGGCGACAGAGGTGACGGCGCTGGCCGACCGTCCGGTGGACGAGCTCTCGGGCGGCCAGCGCCAGCGGGCGTGGATCGCGATGGCGCTGGCCCAGGAGACGGGCGTGCTGCTGCTCGACGAGCCCACCACCTACCTGGACGTGCGCCACCAAGTGGAGGTGCTGGACCTCCTCACCGATCTCAACCAGCGCAAGGGCACCACCGTGGTGATGGTGCTGCACGACCTCAACCTGGCCGCGCGCTATGCCGACCACCTCATCGCGCTGGCGGGGGGCAGGCTCGTGGCCGCCGGCAGCCCGCAGGAGGTCATGACGCCCGCGGTGATCTACGAGGTCTTCGGCATCGACAGCCAGGTGGTCACGGACCCGGTGGCGGGGACGCCGCTGATGGTCCCCATCGGACGCCACCACCGGCCCGGGGCCTGAGCGGGTTCGATCCAGCGACGACGAGGGCGGCGCGGACAGGTGCCCGCGCCACCCTCGTGCGTGGGGTCTCAGCCCCAGAACTCGTGGACGCCGAGCCCGGCCTCGCCCAGCAGGTCGCGGAGCACCGGCATCGAGAGGCCCTGCACCCCGCTGGGGTCCCCCTCGACACGGGTGATGAACGCCGCGGCGCGCCCCTCCAGCGTGAACGCCCCCGCCACGTGCAGCGGCTCCCCGGTGGCCACGTAGGCGTCGACCTCCTCGTCGGTGACGTCGGCGAAGTGCAGGGTCGTGGACGACACCCCGCCCAGGGTGGCGCCGGAGCCGGCCTCGCCGTCGGGGTCGGTGTCACGCAGGTCCACCAGCCAGTGGCCCGAGTGGAGCACGCCGGTGCGCCCCCGCATCGCCCGCCAGCGCTCGGCGGCCACCTCGGGCGTGCCCGGCTTGCCGAACACCCGCCCGTCCACCTCCAGCACCGAGTCGCAGCCGACCACCACCCACGCGTCCGCGTCGTCCTCCACCTGGGGCACCACGGCCTCGCACTTGGCCTGGGCCAGCAGCAGCGCCACCTCCTCGGGGGCCAGCGCCTCGCCGCGGACCTGCTCCGCCCGGGCCAGGACGGCGTCCTCGTCCACCCCGGAGACCTCCACCCGGGCCTCGATGCCGGCCGCGGCCAGCAGCGCGCGGCGTGAGGCGGACTGGCTGGCCAACACCAGGCGGTGGCCGGGGGTGACGTCGGGGGAGGGGGACTCGGGCGTGTGGGTCATGCCCCCGAGGCTAGTGGGCCGTGGGTAGCCCTCAGGCACCGATGTGCATGGTGAGCACGAAATGCGTCGGCTCCTCCGCGAGGACGGCGTGCTCCACCATCCGCGGCAGGTTGACCACGTCACCGGCCACCATCTCGTGGTCCTCACCGTGCACCGTGAACCGCATCCGTCCGGCCACCACGGTGATGCTGATGCGGTGGGCGGCCTTGTGCTCGGCCAGCTCGGTGCCGGCGTCCATGGCGAAGCAGACGGTGCGCACGTGGTCGTCGGAGACCACGGTTGTGCCGCGCACCTTCCCTTCTTGGATCGGGGCGCCGGCGATCACACCGGTGGCGACGGGAAGTTCGGCGGAGGTGGGGTGTGCGCTCATGCGGCCACAGTAGACCCGCCCGTCACCGGTAGCCCGCGGCCTGGATGCGGTACAGCTCGGCGTACCGGCCACCCGCGGCGAGGAGCTCGGCGTGGGTGCCGGCCTCGGCCACCTGCCCCTCGTGGAGCACCACCACCAGGTCCGCGGCCGAGACCGTCGAGAAGCGGTGGGTGATCAGCAGCGTGATGCCGCCGGCCGCCCGGGTGCGGTGCCCGGCGCGAGCGAACCCGTCGAACAGTGCGTGCTCGGTGGCCGGGTCCAGGGCGCTGGTCGGCTCGTCCAGCACCTGCAGCAGGGGAGCGGTCCGCATCATCCCGCGGGCGATCGCCAGGCGCTGCCACTGCCCGCCGGACAGGCCCACCCCGCCGTGCTCGGGGCCGATGCGGGTGTCCAGGCCGTCCGGCAGGGCGTCCAGCACGTCGGTGGCCGCCGCCCGCTCGAGGGCGTCCAGCACCGTGGCGTCGTCGTCGGACCGGTCGAGCGCACCGATGCGTATCGCCTCGCGGGCGGTGGTCTGCAGCGCGAGGTGGTCCTGGAAGGCGCCGGAGCACCGGGCGCGCCATGCCTCGAGGTCCAGCTCGCGCAGCGGCACGCCGTCCACGAGCACCTGCCCGGCGTCGAGTTCGTACATGCCGGTCAGCAGGTTCACCAGGGTCGACTTGCCGGCCCCGTTCTCCCCCACGACGGCCACCGTCGCGCCGGCCGGCAGGTGCAGGTCGAGCCCCTCGACCGTGGGCCGCTCGGCCCCGGGGTAGGTGAAGGTCACGTCCCGCAGGTCGACGCCGTGGCGCAGCTCCGCCGGCGGTGCCAGCTCGCCGGGGTGGCGGGTGGCCGCGGCGTACTCCTGCAGCCACAGCGCCCGCTGGCCGACGCGCACCATCCGGCCGGCGAGGAAGGAGGTGCCCAGCAGCCGGGTGGCCAGAGTGGGCAGCTCGCCGACCACCACCACGGCCGCCGCCACGGTGCCCGGGCCGATGCGGCCGGCCAGCGCGTCCTGCACCAGCCACCACAGCAGGGCCCCGCCGGCCGCGAGGTACAGCGTGGAGACCGCCACGTTCAGCAAAGCCCCGCGGCGCTCGGCCCGCACCACCGGCTGGCGCCAGCGCCGGGTCGCGGCACCGGACAGGTCCGCCAGGTGACCGCGTGCCCCCATCACCCGCAGCTCGGCGGCCGCGGCGGGGGAGGTACGGGCGTCCAGCAGGCTCCCGGCCAGGCGGCCGGCGGGGGCGGCGGCCTCCTCGGCGGCGGCGTCCCAGCCGGTGATGGTGCGCGCGGCCCACATCGCCGGCAGCAGGCCGAGGGCCAGCAGCAGCAGGCGTGGGTCCACCAGGAAGGCCGCCACGCAGGAGGCCACCACCGCGCCGCCGTTGTTCAGCACGTTGACGAACGACTGGAAGGCCATCCCCATCGCACCGCGGCGCTCGGAGAGCACCTGCAGAGCGTCGCGGTGGGCAGGGTCCACGAGGTGGTCGAGGGTGGGCAGGGTGCCGGACTGGCGGCCGCTGCGGGCGTCGAAGGCGAAGCCCAGCCGGTCGTTCACGTGCATCCGCTGCGTGAGACCGAGAAGCATGAGCAGCCAGACCAGGCCGTGGCTGCCCACCAGGCCCGCGACGCCGAGAACCAGCCGCGTGGCGTCGTGCTCGACCGCGCCGGCGACGACCAGGCCGACGAACAGCGGCGTCAGCGAGACCAGGACGTTGCCCAGTGGCTCCAGGAGGCTGACCACGAAGGCCAGCGGCCCGTTGCGCCAGGCGGCCGCCACGACGAAGCCGGTGGCCCGCAGCGGCGAGGGGGTGGGGACGTCAGCGCGCACCGGGGGCCTCCTGGTCGGGGTGTGGTCCGTCGTCGGGGCCATCGCCGGCGAAGCGGCTGGCCTGCAGGGTGAACATCCGCGCGTACTCGCCGCCGGCGGCCAGCAGCTCGTCGTGGGTGCCGTCCTCCACCACGCCGCCGGGACCCAGCACCACGATGCGGTCGGTGCGTCGCACGCTGGAGAGGCGGTGGCTCACCAGCACCGTGGTCACCTGGCCGGCCGAGCGCAGCAGCTGCTCGAACAGGTCGGCCTCCACGCGGACGTCCAGCGCGGCGGTCGGCTCGTCGAGCACCAGCACGCCGGCGCCCTCGTCGACGGCCGCCAACGCCCGGGCCAGGGCGACGCGCTGCCACTGACCGCCGGAGAGGTCCGTGCCACCGGCCAGCTCGGGGTCCAGGGGCACCTCCAGACCGCCGACGCGCTGCAGCAGGCTGGTCGATGCCGCGGTGGCCAGGGCGCGGCGCGTGGCCTCGGCGGCCGCCTCGCCGCCGGCGGTGCGGGCGGCCGGGGCGCCCAAGAGCACGTTCTCCCGCAGGCCCAGGGGGTAGCGCGCGAAGTCCTGGAAGATCACCGAGACCCGCTGGCGGGCCGCGTCGTCGGTGCCGGGGTCGGCGCCGCCCACGCGCACCGTCCCCGCATCGGGCCGGTGCAGGCCGGCCACCAGCTTGATGAGGGTGGACTTGCCGACGCCATTGACGCCCACCACGGCCACCGACTGACCGGCGGGCACCTCGAGGCTGAGGTCGCGCAGGGTGGGGGCGGCGGCACCGGGGTAGGTGAAGGTGACGCCCCGCAGGCTGAGGCCAGCCGCCCCACCACCGGCGCGGGGGGCCGCGACAGCGGGCGGACCGGCCTGGGCCTCCAAGTCGGCCAACCGACCGGCGTAGAGGCGAGCACGCGCCGCGGAGACCGACAGGTCGCCCAGCGGGCCCAGAGCGGACAGGCCGGCCAGGGCCTGCACGACGGCCACAAGGGTGGTGGTGCTGACCGCGCCCACCCACGCGTCGTGGGCGGCCCACCCGGTGGCCGCGGCGGTGGCCAGCAGCACCAGGGCGCTACCGAGCAGGGAGGGCCGCATGGCCGCCGCGCGCCGGGCCTCCACGCCGCGCTGGGCGGCGGTCCACACGGTGGCGTGAGCGTCCAGCAGGTGCTCGGTGAGCCCGAACAGGCGTACCTCCTTGCCCGCCGAGCGGTCCAGGAGTAGCCCGTGGAGGTAGCCGGCCATGCGCCGCTCGCCGGACTCGGCCTCCAGCAGGTCGCGCTGGACGGTCTGGATGTAGGCGGTGAACAGCTGCCCGAAGGCCAGCTGCGCGACCAGCAGCAGCACCGCCACCAGCACCGACCAGCCGGCGACCACCACCAGCGCAGCCACCCCCTGGGCCCGGACGCCCAGGGCGATCCAGCCCTGGTGGGTGGCGGTCAGGCCGAACTGGCTGCGCAGGTCGGAGGTCAGCGCCGTCAGCTCACCGGAGGTGGCCGGGTCCTCCAGGTGCGCCGTGCCGTGCGGGGCGTCGGCCAGGGCGCCCAGCCGGTCCAGCTGGGCGGCGGTCATCCTGGCCTGGTGGCTGGAACCCAGCCAGCCGAGCAGCGCGTTGCACACCGGGACGGCGGCGAACCCGGCCACCGTGGCCAGCAACCACCGCTGGGTCGTGGCCGCCGGGGCACCCCCGGTCAGCGCGCCGATGAGGTGGGCCGTGGCCAGCACGGACGCCAGGCTGGCGGCGGCGCTGCCCAGCACCAGCAGCCAGCCCAGCACCACGTGGGTGGGGGAGGCCCGCCAGGCGTCCCGGCAGAAGAGCGCCTCGCGGCGCAGCAGCTCGGTCATGCGAGGAACCTACGCAGCGGTCTACTTGGACCACAACGCTCTATCCTGAGTAGGTGCTGGAGGAACTCGAGGTCACCGATCCCGCCGCGGTGCGCGTCCTGACCAGGGGTGGATCGGCAAGGTGGTTGGCGCCCTACTTCGCGGGGCCGTCGTCCATCACCGATGCCGCCGATCACCTGGGCGAGTCGCTGGGACGCACGCACTACTGGACGCGGCGGCTGCACGACCTCGGCCTGCTCCAGGTGGTCGAGACACGGCCCCGTGCCGGGCGCCCCGTCCGGCTCTACCGGGTGGTCGCCCGGCGCTTCGTGGTGCCGCCGGCACACCTGCCCGCGGGCCACCTCGAGCGCATGGTCGCCGGCTCCCACCGGGTGCTCGCCGAGGCCCTGCACCGGGCGCTGGTGGGGGAGGCGCCGATGGCCCTGGTGGTGCACCAGGAGGCGGGGCAGGCGGGCGTGAGCGTCTCCAACACCCCGACCCCGTCCTCCCCCGGCCAGCGGCCGGACCGCAGCAGCATCCACAGCAGCGTGCACCTGTCCCTCGAGGGCGAGGAGGCCGAGGAACTCGCCCGGGAGCTCGGAGCCGTGCTGCGCCGCTGGTCCGAGCGGTGCGGTGGCCGGACACCGGCGAGGGGACGCACCGACCACGTGGTCCTGGTCGCGATGGCGCCGGTGCCCGGTTCCCGCTGAGTCACCGGGGGCACCCGGCTCCCGCGCGCTCAGGCGACGGCGGCCAGCGCTGCTGCCCGGTACAGGTCCGCCCGGATGGCGGGCACCGCGGTGAGGGTCAGCAGCCGGCCCAGCCCCAGCGGCCCGTGGACGACGAACCGCGGCACGGCCTGCGAACCCGCGCCGTGGGGCAGGAGGTCCAGCCGCAGCCAGGCGCGGAACGCCCCGAAGCGGCCCTCCTCGACCCAGTGGGTCGGGCGCTCGGCGACGGTCAACCGCATCGACGGGGTGATGCCCGGCACCACGGTGACGTCCCGCCAGGTGGTGCCGGACGAGGCCACCGGGCCGCCCCCGGCGGGGCGCACGGCATCGACCCGGCGCAGGGAGGACTGCCACTCCGGGCGGCGGCGCGGGTCGACCAGCAGGTCGTAGAACGTGTCGGGCGGCGCAGGGCAGGGCACGGGCCGTCCGGTGACGGTGTCGGCGGGCGGGAGCCCCCTCGCCCCGCGCCCACCGTCGGGGGAGCGACTCATGCGCCGCGGAGCACCGCCTCGCGCAGGGTGTCCAGGCCCATGCCGCCCAGGTCCAGCGCCCGGCGGTGGAAGGCCTTGAGATCGAATTCCTCACCGCGGGCCTCGGCACGCGCGCGGCACTCGTCGCGCAGCTCCAGCCACAGGCGCTCGCCGATCTTGTAGCTCGGCGCCTGGCCCGGCCAGCCCAGGTAGCGGTCCAGCTCGAAGCGCAGGAAGCCCTCCTCCATGTTCACGTAGTGGGTGAGGAAGGCCCACGCCTTGTCGTAGTCCCACTGGCCGCCGCCCACCAGCTCGGGGGCCTCGAAGCCGCAGTGGAAGCCGATGTCGAGCACCACGCGGGCGGCGCGCAGCACCTGACCGTCGAGCAGACCCATGCGGTTGCCCGGGTCGTCCATCCAGCCCAGGTCGGCCATGAGCCACTCGGAGTACAGCGCCCACCCCTCGCCGTGCCCGGAGGTCCACGCGGCCAGTCGGCGCCAGTCGTTGAGCAGCTCCTTGCGGTACACCGTCTGCGCCACCTGCAGGTGGTGGCCCGGCACGCCCTCGTGGTAGACGGTCGTCAGCTCGCGCCAGGCGGAGAACTCCGTGACGCCCTTGGGCACCGACCACCACATCCGCCCCGGGCGGGAGAAGTCGTCGGACGGGCCGGTGTAGTAGATGCCGCCGGTCTCGGTGGGGGCGATCATGCACTCGATGGTGCGCACCGGCTCGGGGATGTCGAAGTGCACGCCGCTGAACTTCTCGATCACCTCGTCGGCCTTGCCCTGCATCCACTGCTGGAGGGCGTCCTTGCCGTGCAGCTGGTAGGCCGGGTCGGCGTCGAGCACGGCCACGGCCTCCTTGACCGTGGCGCCGGGCTTGATCTGCTCGGCGGTCTCGCGCATCAACCCGTCGATGCGGGCCAGCTCGGCCTGCCCCCAGGCGTAGGTCTCCTCCAGGTCCACCTCGGCGCCCAGGAAGTAGCGGGAGTGCAAGCGGTAGGCCTCGATGCCGCAGGCGTCCTCCTCGCGCGCGGTGGGCAGCACCTCCTCGGTCAAGCGGCGACCGGCGGCGGCGTAGGCCTCCTTGGCGGCGCGGGCGTTGGTCTCCAGCAGCTCGCGGACGTCGGCGGGCAGGTCGGAGCCGTCCTCGAGGCGGGCGTCGCGCGCGAAGGCGTCGAAGAAGCCGCCGTCAGCGGAGTTGTCCTCGCACTGACCGATGCAGGCGCGCACCTGCCGCTGTGCGGGCACCTTGCCGGCCTCGCGGGCGTGGGCCAGGGAGGCGAACCAGCCGTCCAGCGCGCCCTCCACGGCGCCGAGGCGCTGGGCGATGGTGCGCCACTGCTCGGCGGTGTCGGTGGCCATGAGGTCGAACACGTCGCGGAAGCCCTGCAGCGGGGAGGCGATGTTGTTCAGCGCCCCGTGCGGGATGAGCGCCTCGTGCATCTCCAGCTCCAGGCCGAGGCGCTCGCGCATGGCCTCCAGGGTCACGCGGTCGGTCTCGTCCACCGGCTCGGCGGCGTCGAGCTTCGCGAGCGTGTCGCGCACCAGCTCGGCCTGCTTCGCGAGGCCCGCGGGGGAGACGTCGTCGAGACGCGTCTCGTCGCCGGGCACACCGAGGTAGGTGGCGGCGGTGGGGGAGAGGGCCACCTCGGCGGCCAGCTGGGCGTCGGCGATGGCGTCGATCGCCGTCCTCTCGCGGGCGGGGGCGGTCTGGGGTGCAGTGTCCTGGGTCACAGGCGGACGGTACCCCGCCGGGCGGGCGCGCGTCAGCCACTTTCCCGCGGCTCGGCACCCGGCCCGCCGCGTGGCGGGTCCACCGCGGCTACCGTGCGCGCATGGACTCGCACGTGCTCTCCACCAACCTGGCCCACCCGCAGCCGGACCCGGGCGGTGCCGACCGGGTGAGCGGCATCGACAAGCGGCCGGTGGGGGAGCTGGAGCTGTTCACGCCGGGGCCGGCCTACGGCGACGGGCCGGGCGTGCGCGGCGACGTGGTGGGCGACAGCCAACATCACGGCGGGGCGCAGAAGGCGGTGTACGCCTATGCCCGCGAGGAGCTCGACCACTGGGAGGGCGAGCTGGGACGGGAGCTCGCCTGCGGGGCGTTCGGGGAGAACCTGACCACGACCGGCATCGACCTGGAGGCGCTCGTGGTCAACCAGCCGCTGCGCATCGGCACGGCACTGCTGGAGGTGTCGGTCCCGCGCCGGCCATGCCGCACCTTCGCCGCGTGGCTCGACGAACGGGGCTGGCTCAAGCGGTTCACCGCGCGGGGGCGGTGCGGCACCTACCTGCGCGTGGTGGAGCCGGGCGTGGTGCGGGCGGGGGACCGCATCGAGCTGGGCCGGGCCCCGGTGCACGGCGTGACGATGCGGACCGCCTTCGCCGGCGCGATGGGGGACCTCGAGGCCTCCCGTGCCCTGGTGGAGGCCGCCTGCCTGCCGTCGATGTACCACCAGCGCCACGTGGAGGCCCTGGCCCGCCGCGGCTGAGGGGCGTCTGCCCCTCCCTGGCCGCCCTCCTCTGGCCACCGTGGGCAACCGGTTGACCTCGCGACAGTCGTGGGGTCAACCGGTTGCCCACGGTTGGCTGCGTGGGGTCACGGCTGTGGATGACGAGTGCCCTGAGGCGGACGGATCAGCCAGCATCCGGCCATGGACAGAGCGTCGTTCAAGGCATACCGGACCACTCGGGGCCATCGCGTGACCACACCGGACGGCCGCGTCACAAGCCGGATGGCGCTGCAGGACGCGGGGGCCTGGAGCCCGACCCAGGGCCTTCTGGTCACCTCGGCCACACGGTGCCATGAGGTGGCCCGGGCCGTGCTCGAGGTGCTGCCGGCCCACTGCGTGCTCAGCCACGTGACGGCCGCTCGGCTCCACGGACTCCCGCTGCCGAGCATGTGGACACCGCACGAGCCCGTTCACGTCAGCGTGGAGCCCCCGCTCACCCCGCCCCGTCGTCGCGGTGTGAAGGGGCATCGGGTGAGGGGCCTGACGGTGGCTGAGGTGGGCGAGACGCGCTGCACCTCGCTCGCCCAGACGTGGGCGCAGATGGCGGTCGTGCTCGGGGAGGCGGACCACGTGGCCCTGACGGACGCGGTCCTCGGGCGGCGCTGCCCGGTGGAGGGCCTCGTCACCCCGGACCTCCTGGCGAGCAGGCTGCGGGCCGGGAGCAAGGGCAACTCCCGGGCCCTGCGCGCCCTCGCGCAGGCCGATGCCGGAGCCGCCTCCGCACCGGAGAGCCGCCTGCGGCTCCTCGTGCTCACATGGGGAGTGCCGGCGCCGGCGGTGAATGCGCCCGTCCTCGACGTCGACGGCCAATGGTTGGCCACCGGCGACCTGGTATGGCGCGACCAGCGCGTGGTCCTGGAGTACGAGGGCGACCACCACCGCACCGACCGCCGGCAGTGGCAGCACGACATCTCGAGGACCCGGCTGCTGGAGGTTGCCGGGTGGGCGGTCATCCGCGCCACGGCTCGAGACCTCCGACGCCCCGCGCAGCTGCGCGAGGCACTCCTCGTGGCGCTGGCCCGTGGCCGAGCCGATGGGGAACGGCGAGATCATTGAACGGTCAGGTGGCGTGGGACCACCTCAGGCGACTGTGGGCAACCGGTTGACCCCATGACAGTCACGGGGTCAACCGGTTGCCCACAGTCGGCGTTGGCGCGCTCCAGAGGTGAACCGGTTGCGCCGTCGGGTGCCGCCGGGTCTCAGCGGGGGAGGCCGGAGGCCCGCCAGGCGCCCGGTCCGGCAACCACGGCACCGCGGACCCCGGAACCCGGCACGCCCCAGCGATTGGTGCGCTCCACGGCCGGGGCCTCGCCACCACCGAGGGCGGAGAACACCACCGTCAGGGCGGCCACCTCCTCGGCCGAGGCGTCCGCCGGCAGCGTGACCACGGGCTCACCGGCCGTGCCAGCCGCGTCCGCAGCCGCAGTCGAAGCCGCGTCCTCCATGCCGGGGACCGCAGCCGCGTCCCCGGCCTCCCGCGTCGCCGGGCTCACAGCGGGATGTTCCCGTGCTTCTTGGCCGGCAGCGTCTCGCGCTTGGTGCGCAACGCCCGCAGGGCCTTGGCCACCTCGGCGCGGGTGTCCGCCGGGCGGATCACCGCGTCCACGTAGCCGCGCTCGGCCGCGATCCACGGGTTGGCCAGCGTCTCCTCGTACTCCGCGATCCGCTTGGCGCGCTCGGCCTCCATCGCCTCCGGGCCGCCCTCGGCCTCGGCGGCCGCCAACTGCTTGCGGTACAGGATGTTGGCCGCCCCCTGCGCGCCCATCACGGCGATCTGCGCGGTGGGCCACGCGAAGTTCACGTCCGCACCCAGGTGCTTGGATCCCATCACGTCGTACGCGCCGCCGTAGGCCTTGCGCGTGATGACGGTGACCAGCGGCACCGTGGCCTCGGCATAGGCGTACAGCAGCTTGGCACCGCGGCGGATGATGCCGCCGAACTCCTGGTCGGTGCCGGGCAGGAAGCCGGGCACGTCCACGAGCGTCAGCACCGGGATGTTGAACGCGTCGCACATGCGCACGAAGCGGGCGGCCTTCTCGCTGGCGTCGATGTTCAGCGTGCCGGCGAACTGCATCGGCTGGTTGGCCACCACGCCCACCGAGCGGCCCTCCACACGCCCGAAGCCGCAGATGATGTTGGCCGCGAACAGCTCCTGCACCTGCAGGAAGTCGCCGTCGTCCACGATCGACTCGATGACGGTGAGCATGTCGTAGGGCATGTTCGCCGAGTCCGGGACGAGCGTGTCGAGCGCCTCGTCCACGTCGGCCGTGGCGTCCTCGGCCTCGAAGACCGGCGCCTCGTCGAGGTTGTTCTGCGGCAGGTAGGCCATGAGCTCGCGCACGTACTCGAGCGCGTCGGCCTCGTCGCTGGCCATGTAGTGGGCCACGCCGCTCACCGAGTTGTGGGTGCGGGCACCGCCGAGGTCCTCGAAGGTCACGTCCTCACCGGTGACGGTCTTGATGACGTCCGGCCCGGTGATGAACATGTGGCTGGTCTGGTCCACCATCACCACGATGTCGGTGATGGCCGGCGAGTACACGGCGCCACCGGCGCAGGGGCCCATGACCAGCGAGATCTGCGGGATGACGCCCGAGGCGTGCACGTTGCGGCGGAAGATCTCGGCGTACAGGCCAAGGGCCACCACGCCCTCCTGGATGCGGGCGCCGCCGGAGTCGTTGATGCCCACCACGGGGCAGCCGATCTTCAGCGCCAGGTCCATGACCTTGACGATCTTCTCGCCGAAGACCTCGCCGAGGGAGCCGCCGAAGACGGTGAAGTCCTGGGCGAACACGCACACGGTGCGGCCGTCCACGGTGCCGTAGCCGGTCACCACGCCGTCGCCGTAGGGGCGGTTCTTCTGCTGCCCGAAGTTGGTGGACCGGTGGCGGGCGAACTCGTCGAGCTCCACGAAGGAGCCCTCGTCCAGGAAGGCGTCGATGCGCTCGCGGGCGGTCTTCTTGCCCTTGGCGTGCTGCTTCTCGACGGCGCGCTCGGAGCCGGCGTGCAGGGCCTCGGCCCGGCGGCGCTCGAACTCGGCCAGTCGCCCGGCGGTGGTGGTCAGGTCGATCTCGGGCTCGCTGCCCGCGGATCCGTGCTCGGTCATGCGCGCCACCCTAACGTTGGCCTGTGACCCACCTCTCGCACACCGACCACAGCCCTGCCCCCCAGGACTTGGAGGACCCCGACAGCCGCCTCGACCTGCCGGCGGTGCGCGGCGCCCTGCGCGCCCTGGCCGCGGACCGCGGCCCGGTCCACGACCCGGTGGGCCGCGCGCTGTCCGACCTCGCCGACGGTCTCGTGCACCACGCCAGCCTCCCCAGCACGCAACCGCTGGCCCTGGCCGACGGCACCCCTTGGCGCGCGGTCTCCACCGACCACCAGACCGCCGGCCGGGGACGGCTGGGGCGCGGTTGGGAGAACCCGCCGGGCTCCGGCATCGCGGTCTCGGTGGTGCTGCCCCTGACCGGCGGGGTCGATGCCGTGGACCTCGCTCTGGCGGCCAGTCGCACGCCGCGCTGGGGGCAGGTGCCGCTCTGCGTGGGGGCGGCGGTCCACGAGGCGCTGGCGGCCCTGGGTCTGCCGACGGGGGTGAAGTGGCCCAACGACGTGCTCTCGCGGACCTCCGGGCGCAAGCTCGCCGGCATCCTGTGCCAGGTGGGGGAGGGCGGCCGCTCGGTGGTGGCCGGCATCGGCCTCAACGTGTGGCCCACCGCGGGGCTGTCGGCCGAGGCCGCGGGGCGCTCGGCGAGCGTCTGCGACGAGCTCCGTGCCGTCCACGGCCCCGGCTGGGTGCCCCCGGCAGACCTCCGCGAGCAGGTGCTCACCGGGGTGCTCCACCGGCTGGCCGTGTGGCACGCGGCCTGGCTGGCCGAGGGGGTCGCCCCCGAGCTGGCGGACGCCGAGCACGGCCCGCTCACCGACCGGTTGGCCGCGGTGAGCGCCACCCTCGGCCAGGAGGTGGACCTGCACCTGCCCGGCGGTGAGCTCGTCCGGGGCACGGCGACCGGTCTGGCGCCCTCGGGCGGGCTGCTCGTGGAGGTCGCCGGGGAGCCGGGGGAGGGGCCGCGCGAGTTCCAGGCGGCGGACGTGGTCCACCTCCGCCCCGCGACGTGACCCACGTGACACCATGTACCGGTCCAGGCCGATGACGGGAGGAGGAGCCCCATGGAGCGCATGCGCGACGTGCGACCCGTGCACGGCGAGCAGCCCTTCCTGAACCACTCGCTCCCCTCGGCGCTGCCCCCGCACCGGCCCGCGGAGGTCGCGGACCCGCCCGCGCGCACCATGGACGCCATCGCCGAGCGCATCATCGGGCGCCGGCGCACGATGCGGCGTGGCGAGGTGGCCCGGCACGCGGGCGTCCCGCTGCGCGTGGCACGCCGTTTCTGGCGGGCCCTGGGCTTCCAGAACGCCCGCGCCGAGGACACCGTCTTCAGCAATGCCGACCTCGAGGCCCTCACGGTGGCCCGGCGGCTGCTGGGCCGCTACGAGATCGACGAGGACGTGCTCATCAGCCTGATGCGCGGCATCGGGACCACCACCGAGCGGCTGGCCACCTGGCAGGTGGAGGTGGTGGCCGAGCGCCTGCAGGACGCGGAGCGCTACCGCCGGGAGCCCCGCCGCGAGCTGGGCGCCTGGGACCACCCGGACGCCTCCGTGGTGGCCGACGGCACCGAGGGCCTGGCCGAGCGCGTGACCCCGGAGGTCGCCGAGGCCACCGGTGTGGTGCTGGCCGACCTGGCCGACGACCTGGAGCGCCTCGTGGGCTACACCTGGCGCCGCCACCTCACGGCCTCGCTCTCGACGCTCTTCGCCGACGCGAGCTCCGAGCTGGCCGCCGGCGTGAACCGCTCGGTGGGCTTCGCCGACATGGTCTCGTTCTCCGAGCGCGTGGCCCGCTCCAGCGACGTGGAGATCGCCCGCCTGGTGACGCGCTTCGAGGAGCTCGTCGTCGACGTGGTGCGCCGCTACCGGGGGCGCGTGGTCAAGACCATCGGCGACGAGGTGCTCTACCAGGCGCTGGACCCCCGCTCGGCGGTGCTCATCGCCCACGACCTCGTGCGCGCCGCCAACGAGGACCCGATGCTGCCGCCCCTGCGGGTGGGTGTCGCCACGGGGAGGGTGTTGCTCCGCCTCGGCGACGTCTACGGTGACACCGTCAACCGCGCCGCCCGCCTCACCACGAACGCCGCGGCCGGGACGGTGCTGACCGACCCCGAGACCGCGGTGGCCCTGGCGCACGACCCGGCCTGGCGCTTCGCGGTACTGGAGCCGCGGACGTTGCACGGCATCGGCCCGGTGACGCCGCACCACCTGTTGTCCGTCCCTCCCGGTGCCTCGGCCCGGGGCCACCTCACGTTTGGAGAGAGCCATGAGTGATCCGTCGACCCCGGACCGCCCGGAGGACTGGGTCCGCATCGAGCGGCACGGCGAGGACGGTGAGGTGGCCGAGCTGGTGCTGGCCCGCACCGGCGCCATGAACGCCATCTCCACCGAGATGGCCCGCCGCATCAGCGCCGCCACCGACGAGCTGGCCGCCAGCGACGTGCGCTGCGTGGTGGTCACCTCCGCCCACGAGAAGGCCTTCTGCGTGGGGGCGGACCTCAAGGAGCGCAACTCCTTCACCGACGCCGACCTCATGGAGCAGCGCCCGGTCACCCAGCGCGCCTACGGCGGGGGGCTGGACCTGCCGATGCCGACCATCGCCGCCGTCGACGGGTTCGCCCTGGGCGGTGGCCTGGAGATCGCGCTCTCCTGCGACGTCCTGGTGGGCGGCGAGGGCGCCCTGCTGGGTCTTCCCGAGGTGTCCGTGGGCGTCATCCCCGGCGGGGGCGGCACCCAGCTGCTGACCCGCCGCATCGGGTGGAGCCGCGCCGCGCGCGCCATCTTCACCGCGGCCAAGTACCCGGCCCCGGAGGCCGCAGAGATCGGCATCGTCGACGAGCTGGTCCCGGCCGGTTCCGCCCGCGAGAAGGCCCTGGAGATGGCCGCGACCATCGGCCGCAACTCCCCGGTGGGCCTGCGCAACGCCAAGCGCGCGATGCGCCTGGGCAGCGACGTGGACCTGCGCACCGGCCTGCAGGTGGAGGACGCCTGCTGGCGCGCCACCGCCTTCTCCGGTGACCGCGCCGAGGGCGTGGCCGCCTTCGCCGAGAAGCGCGCACCGAAGTGGCCGGGCAAGTGAGCGAGAGCACCGTCCACGAGACGGGTGAGCCGCTGGTCGCGATCCTCGCCGAGGACGACGAGGACATCGCGCAGCCGCTGGCGCGCGCCATGCGGCGCGAGGGATTCGACGTGACCGTCGTGGCCGACGGGCCGAGCGCTCTCATGACCGCCCGACAGGGGTGCACCCTGCTGGTGCTCGACATCGGCCTGCCGCGCATGGACGGCCTGGAGGTGTGCCGCCGCCTGCGCGCGGAGGGCCACACCTTCCCGGTGCTCATGCTCACCGCCCGCGCGGGCGAGATCGACACCGTCGTGGGCCTGGACGCCGGCGCCGACGACTACGTGACCAAGCCCTTCCGCCTGGCCGAGTTCCACGCCCGGGTCCGGGCCCTGCTGCGTCGCCGTGCCCCGCACGAGACCGGCCTGGACGGCGCGGACTCCGATGACGGCCTGCGCATCGACTCCTCCGCCCGCCGCGTGTGGGTGGACGGCGAGGAGGTCACCCTCACCGCCAAGGAGTTCGACCTGCTCCACATCCTGGTTCGCGACCGCGGCCGGGTGGTGAGCCGTGACCAGCTCATGCGTGAGGCCTGGCAGACCGACTGGGTGGGGTCCACCAAGACCCTGGACATGCACGTCTCGGGCCTGCGCAAGAAGCTCGGCGACGACCCCAACGCCCCGCGCTTCGTGGCGACGGTCCGTGGGGTGGGCTTCCGGCTGGTCACCGAGGAGTGAAGGCCCTCGCGCAGGTGACCCTGCGCCGCCTGTGGACCGACGTGGTCCACCGGGCGGTGCGGGTGGCGCAGCTCAGCGCCCTGTTCCCCCTGCTGGTGGCCGTGGGGCTGGGCATCTGGGCCACCCTCGACCTGCCCGGGCCCCCGCTGTGGGCCTGGCTCGGGGTGCCGCTGGCGGTGCTGGCCGGGCTGCGCCTGACCACGCTGTTCAACGCCCGCCGCGTGCACGAGGCGCTGGACGGGCCGGAGGCCACCATCGACGCCCTGGCCCGCCGCATCCCGGGCATGGGCACCGGTGAGAGCACCCGCGCCCGCCCCGGAGCCCACCGGCATCGCGGAGATCGACGACCTGGCCGATGCCGTGCAGCGCCGCGCGGTGCACCTCACCCGGATGGTCACCTCCCAGCGCCGACTGGCCGGTGACGCCGCCCACCAGCTGCGCACGCCGCTCTCGGCGCTCACCATCCGCCTCGACGAGCTGGCCCTGGCCGAGTCGGCCGAGGAGGCCCGCGAGGTGGCCGAGGAGGCGCACACCCAGGTGGAGCGCCTCACCGCCGTGGTGGAGGAGATGCTGGAGACCGCCGCCAACTCGGCGCTGGCCACCATGGACATCCTCTCGCTGGACGAGGTGATCGCCGCCCAGCAGCGGGAGTGGCAGCCGCTGTTCAGCGAGCAGCGCCGGGGGATGCGGGTGACGGGCACCTTCGGGCTGCACGTGGCCTGCCCGCAGGGGGTGCTCTCCCAGGTGCTCTCCACCCTCATCGAGAACTCGCTCACCTACGGCGAGGGCATCATCACCCTGCACATCGAGCACAACGGCCCGTCCGTCCAGCTGGTGATGAGCGACGAGGGGCCCGGCATCAAGCCGGAGATCGCCGACCTCATCTTCGAGCGCGACGTGACCGCCGGGGGCGGCACCGGGCGCGGCCTGGCCCTGGCGCGGCAGATCATCACCGCGGTGGGGGGCCGCCTGGAACTGCTCGACGAGCGGCACGCCACCTTCGGGGTGTTCCTCTCCGAGCCGGCGGAGTCACCCACCCGCTGAACGCCGCAGGCGCCCTCCGTCGATGGGGGCAGGGCGTCTGCGTGCGCGTCGCGGGGTGCGGAGGCCGCGGTGTCACGCCGCGGTGCCGACCTGCTGGTGGTCGGGGTCCTCGTGGTGGCCGGAGTCGCTCCGGTGGCCGGAGTCGCTCCGGTGGCCGGAAGCGTCGTGGTGGTCGACCTCCTCGTGCACGCCGTAGGGGCGCACCACCGACTCGGGGTCGTCGTCCTCGTCGTGTGGCTCCAGCTCGTCGCCGAGCTCCTCGGTGAACACGAAGGTGCGGTAGGCCCAGAACCGGAAGAGCGTGCCGAGCACCAGGCCCACGCCGTTGCCGGAGATGTTGTCGGCCAGCTGCGAGCGGAAGTCCAGGACGTAGTGGCTGAACCAGAGGCAGGCCAGCGCGATGAGCAGGCCGAGCACGTTGAAGACGACGAACAGCAGCGCCTCACGGCCGACGTCGGCGCGGCGGGCGTGGCGGAAGGTCCAGTAGCGGTTGCCCAGCCAGGCGAAGGCCGTGGCCGCGGCGGTGGCGACGACCTTGCTCGTGAGGGGGTGGTCGCCCAGGACGCCCTCGGCGGCGGCGTCGGTGGAGAGCACGGGGCCGTACATGAGCAGGTTGTACAGGCCGGCGTCGATGACGAACGCGAGGAGGCCGATCACCCCGAACTTGCTCGCCTCGCGGGTGAGCACCCCCAGGGCGCGGCGCAGTCCGGTGGTCTGGTGGTGCTCGCTGGTCATTGGGCACACGGTACGCGCGCGAGCGGCCGCGGCCGCTCCGACGCACGGTGGATATCCTCCGGGTGTGACAGACGCCTCCCCCCTCCTCGTCAACCGTCCGCAGGTCCCCACCGGGGCGCCCGTCGTGGGCATCGTCGGCGGCGGCCAGCTGGCCCGCATGTGCGCCGGTCCCGCCACCGAGCTCGGCCTGGGGGTGGTGGTGCTGGCCGAGTCCACCGACGCCGCGGCCGCGCAGGTCTTCCCGCAGGCGCCGCTGGGGCGCGCCGACGACCTGGAGGCGCTGCGCGAGCTGGCCCGCGTGTGCGACGTGGTGACCTTCGACCACGAGCACGTGCCCGCCGACGTGCTGGCCGTGCTGCAGGACGAGGGCGTGGCCCTCCACCCGGCGCCGGACGCCCTCCTGCACGCCCAGGACAAGGTGGTGATGCGCCGCGCCCTCTCGGAGGCCGGCCTGCCGGTGCCCCGCTGGGCCGAGGTGACCAGCACGGCCGCGCTGGAGGAGTTCGCCGCCGGTGAGTGGCCGGTGGTGCTCAAGACGCCGCGGGGCGGTTACGACGGCAAGGGCGTGATGCTCGTGGACGGCCCCGCCGACCTGGAGCGCGCCGCCGCGTGGTTCGACCGCGCCGAGGGGGCTGCGTTGCTCGCCGAGCAGGCCGTGGCCTTCCGCCGCGAGCTCGCGGTGATGGTGGCGCGCACGCCCTCGGGGGAGGTCCGCTCGTGGCCGGTGGTCCACACCGTGCAGGAGCAGGGCATCTGCACCCGCGTGGAGGCCCCCGCGTCCGAGGTGGACCGGGCGCTGGCCGATGACGTGCGCCGTACCGCCGAGCAGCTCGCCGAGCAGCTGGGCGTCACCGGCGTGATGGCCGTGGAGGTCTTCGAGACCGGGGCCCCCACCGAGGAGGACCGCGGCTGGGTGGTCAACGAGCTCGCCATGCGCCCGCACAACTCCGGCCACTGGACCCAGGACGGGTCCACCACCGACCAGTTCGAGCAGCACCTGCGGGCCGTGCTCGACATGCCCCTGGGTGAGACCGCCCCGCGCAGCACCTGGACCGTCATGGCCAACGTCCTGGGCGGCGCCGCCGAGGACCTGCACGCCGCCTCGCGCCGCGTCATGGCCGGTGACGCCGCCGCCCGCATCCACCTGTACGGCAAGGAGGTGCGCCCCGGGCGCAAGGTCGGGCACGTCACCGTGTGCGGTGACGACCTGGACGACCTGCGCCGGCGCGCCGAGACCGCCCGGGCCCTGCTGGAGGGCACCGACGAAGGAGAGACCGCATGAGCCACCTGCGC
The DNA here is from genome assembly GCF_002847825.1 of Kytococcus schroeteri. Classification (GTDB taxonomy): domain Bacteria; phylum Actinomycetota; class Actinomycetes; order Actinomycetales; family Dermatophilaceae; genus Kytococcus; species Kytococcus schroeteri. The sequence continues at coordinate 53,378 of NZ_PKIZ01000018.1, forward strand.
ACCAGCGCCCCCGCCGATGTGAGCATCGTCATGGGCTCCGACAGCGACTGGCCCGTCATGGAGGCGGCCGCCGCGGCCCTGGAGGAGCTGGGGGTGAGTCACACCGTGCAGGTGGTGTCGGCGCACCGCATGCCCACCGAGATGATCGAGCACGGGCGCACGGCCGCCGATGCGGGGTACCGCGTCATCATCGCCGGCGCCGGGGGAGCGGCCCACCTGCCGGGCATGCTCGCCAGCACCACCCCGCTGCCCGTCATCGGCGTGCCGGTGCCCCTGAAGCACCTCGACGGCATGGACTCGCTGCTGAGCATCGTGCAGATGCCGGCCGGCGTGCCGGTGGCCACGGTGTCGGTGGGCGGCGCGCGCAACGCCGGCCTGCTCGCCGCGCAGATCCTGGCCGCGGGCACCGACGAGGAGTCCCTCGCCCTGCGCCAGCGGATGGTGGAGTTCCAGTCCTCGCTGCGCGACGCGGCCCACGCCAAGGGCGAGGCGCTGGCCCGTAGGCTGCAGGGGCAGGGCGAACCCGCCCCGTCCACACCGACCGCCGAGGACCCGCGATGAACCCCGCCGCCCCCGAGCGCACCACCTACCTCCTCGTCGACGGCGAGAACATCGACGCCACCCTGGGCAACTGCCTGGGCCGCCGCCCCCAGCCCGACGAGCGCCCCCGGTGGGAGCGCCTGCTGACCCACATGCAGCAGGCCTGGGCCCAGCCGGTGCAGGGCCTGTTCTTCCTGGCCGCCAGCACCGAGCACCTGCCGATGAACTTCGTGCAGGCCCTCATGGCTATCGGCTACAAGCCGATCCCGCTGTCCGGTGGGCCGGACGAGAAGGTCGTCGACATCGCCATCCAGCGCACGCTGGACGCGCTCGCCGAGCGCTCCGACGACGTGGTGCTGGTGAGCCACGACGGCGACTTCCTGCCGCAGATGACGCGCCTGCTCGACGACGAGGACCGCCGCCTGGGCCTCATGGGCTTCCGCGAGTACCGCAACGCGGGCTTCGTGGAGCTCGAGGAGCAGGGCATGGAGACCTTCGACCTCGAGTACGAGGTGCACGCCTTCAACGCGCGCCTGCCGCGCATGCGCATCATCCCGATCCACGAGTTCGACCCGCTCGAGTTCCTCTGAGCCGGGCCGTGAGCGCGAGGGCGGCGGCACCCTGCACGGGGTGTCGCCGCCCTCGTGCGTGCCCGGGAGTGACGGGGGTCACGAGGCAGGTGGGGCCGCGCCGTACGATGGCCCGGTGAGCGACTTCGACCTGTACACGCCCAGCGACTTCCACGAGACGGTCCGTGAGGCCATCCGCCCGCTCGTGCGCGACAAGATCGCGCCCGCCGCCGCAGAGGTGGATGCGACCGGCGAGTTCCCGCAGGTCGCCTACGACGCGCTGCGCGAGACGATGTTCCACGCCCCCCACATCCCGGAGGACTACGAGGGCCTGGGGGCCGACGCGCTGGCCACCTGCATCGTCATCGAGGAGGTGGCGCGCGGCTGTGCCTCGAGCTCCCTCATCCCGGCCGTGAACAAGCTGGGCACCATGCCGCTGATCCTCGCCGGCAGCGAGGAGGTCAAGCAGAAGTACCTGCCGCCGGTGGCCGCCGGGGAGGCGATGTTCTCCTACGGGCTCTCCGAGGCCGGGGCGGGCTCGGACACCGCGGGCATGCGCTGCACCGCCACCGAGCAGTCCGACGGCAGCTTCGTGCTCAACGGCCAGAAGTCCTGGATCACCAACGCCGGGGTCTCGGAGTACTACACGGTCATGGCCGTCACCGAGCCGGACGGCCCCCGCGGTCGCAACGTCACCGCCTTCGTGGTGGAGAAGGACGACGAGGGCTTCTCCTTCGGCGAGCCGGAGAGCAAGCTCGGCATCAAGGGCTCGCCCACCCGCGAGCTGCTCTTCGAGAACTGCGTCATCCCGGCCGACCGGATGGTGGGCGAGCGGGGCCAGGGCCTGAAGATCGCCCTGCAGACGCTCGACCACACCCGCGTGACCATCGGCGCCCAGGCCCTCGGCATCGCGCAGGGCGCCCTCGACGCCGCGCTGGCGTACGTCAAGGAGCGCGAGCAGTTCGGTCAGCCGATCGCCGGCTTCCAGGGCGTGCAGTTCATGCTCGCCGACATGGGCATGAAGCTCGAGGCGGCCCGCCAGCTGGTGTACAACGCGGCCGCCAAGTCGGAGCGCAACGACCCGGGCCTGACCTACTTCGGTGCCGCGGCCAAGTGCTTCGCCTCCGACGTGGCCATGGAGGTCACCACCGACGCGGTGCAGCTCTTCGGCGGCTACGGCTACACCAAGGACTTCCCCGTGGAGCGCATGATGCGCGACGCCAAGATCACCCAGATCTACGAGGGGACCAACCAGGTGCAGCGCATGGTGATGGCGCGCCAGCTGCTCAAGGGCCTGCCCGGCTGAGACCGGCCAGGCAGGTGGGGTCTGTGCGGGGACTGTGAGGCTCTCGACGGGCTCCCGTGAGGTGCACCCCGGCTAAGGTCGGGGTGCACCCCGTCAGGGGGTCGTGTGCGGGGGGCGGCCCCGGCACGACGGCAGGGGGAACGGGCCGAGGGGGCCCGGGCCACCCGCGCGGGCCGAGAGGGTCCGCACAGCGGCCGGACCGAGGGGGTCCGCGCCGTCACGGACGGGTCGAGGGGACCCGCCGTCATGACAGGTGGGCGGGGGCCCACCGAGGAGGGGAACACCATGACCGCACACGACCGTGTCCGCCTCGTGCGTCGCGGCGCCGCCTGGTGCGTCGCCGTCACGATGCTGGCCACCGCCGGCGCCCTGGCCCGCGAGGACCGGGTGCCGGGGGCGGAGTCCGGCGGCGTGCCGGCGCAGTCCGTGGCCGAGGCCCGGGCCGTCGCGGCGCGTGACACCGTCACCGCCTCGTCCACCTGGACGCTGGGGGTGGCCGCCACGAGCACCACCGTCCGGAAGGGGCCGCGCAGCACCTACGCCGCAGTGCGGGTGCTGGCGCCGGGCAAGCCGGTGGAGTACTCGCAGGTCACCAACGGGTGGGGCCGGGTGCGCGAGGGGGAGTGGGTGCGCCTGGAGCACCTGCGCTCGCCGGGCGCCAGCCGCACCCGGTGGACCCTGGGCACCACCAACGTCCGCTTCGGGCCGTCCACCGGCAACTCCGTGGTGGGGAGGCTGTCCGCGGGCACGCGCGTGACCGGGCCGGTGGTGGGCGGCTGGCAGCACGTCGGCGACCACCGCTGGGTGTCCACCTCGGCCACCACGCCCCGCACCGCCGCCCGGCGCATCCTCAGCTGGCCCACCGGGGAGAAGGTCGCCTACCTGACCTTCGACGACGGACCCCACCCGCGGTACACCCCGCAGGTGCTCGACGTGCTCGACAAGTACGACGTGCCGGCCACCTTCTTCGTCGTCGGGTCGTGGGCGAAGGCCTACCCCGGCCTGGTGGCCCGGACCCGCGCCGAGGGCCACAAGGTCTCCAACCACTCGTGGAACCACCCCGAGCTGTGGGACCTCACGAGCCCGCAGGTGGTCAAGGAACTCACGAGCACGCAGGCCGTCATCGGTGGGCCGCCGAAGTGCTTCCGCCCGCCGTACGGCGCCACCAACGACCGCGTGCACGAGGCCGCGGGGTCGGCCGGCTTCGGCTACTCGGTGCTGTGGAGCGCCGGCGGCAACGACTGGCAGCGCCCGGGCGAGAAGGCCATCGTCGACGACGTGGTCAAGCGGATGACTCCCGGTGGCATCGCCCTCATGCACGACGGGGGCGGCAACCGCTCGCAGACCGTCGCGGCGCTGGACGACATGATCCGCCAGCTGCGTGCCCGGGGCTACACCTTCAGGACCCTGCCCATGTGCTGACCGCACGACGCCGCGACGGGGTCCACCGGACGGTCGGTGGGCCCCGTCGTCGTGCGCCGCGCGGGGGAGAGGGGAGGGGGGCGCCGGTCAGGACCAGCCGAGGGCCCGGGCCAGGGCCACCGAGGCCGCCCCGAGCACCACCACCAGCAGGAAGGGCGCCCGCATCCACAGGGCCACCACGGCCACCCCCAGTGCCACCACGCGGGCGTCCAGCTGGAGTCCCTGCCCGGAGGCGAGGGTGTTGGTGGCCGTCAAGGCGGCCAGCAGGCCCACGGTGACCATGGCGGCCAGGTCCAGGGCGGCCGGCCGCTCGAGCAGGGTGCGCGGCAGCAGGTACCCGCCGAGCTTGAGCGCGAAGGCCAGCCCGCAGGCCAGCAGCAGCCAGGTCCACGAGGTGGCGGGGGCGTCGGCGGCGGCCGGGGCGGCGAGCACCGCTGCAGCGGTCACGGGGGTCACGAGGTGCTCCGGAGGGTCTCGGGGCGGCTGGCCCACCCCGCGGCGGCGGCCACGACCGCGGCCCCGAGGATGGGCAGGCCGGCGGGCACGGCGGGCACCAGGGCCAGGGTCACCACGGCCGCCAGGACCGCGATCACCACCGGCCGCCGGGCGGAGAGGTGGGGCCACAGCAGGCCGGTGAACGCGGCCACCGCGGCGCCGTCCAGGCCGAGGGCGTCGAGTTCGCCGATGCGGTCATCCGCCACCGCTCCCAGCGCGCTGAAGGCCACCCAGAAGACGTACACGCCGAGGCCCGCGGCCCAGAACCCGCGGCGCTGCTCGGCCCGGTCCTGCTGGGCCACCGCCACGGCGGTCGACTCGTCGATGGTGAGCTGCGCCATCGCGGCCCGCTCGGGCGCGCTGCGGGGCGGGACGAGCGTGGCCAGGCGCAGCCCGTAGACGGTGTTGCGCACGCCGAGCAGGGTGGCCGCCCCGGTCGCGGCGGCGGGGGAGCCCCCGCCGCCGACGACCCCGATGAAGGCGAACTGGGACCCGCCGGTGAACATCAGCGCCGAGAGCGCCACCGCCTGCCAGGCGTCGAGACCGCTGGCGACGGCAAGGGCGCCGAAGGAGATGCCGTACAGGCCGGTGGCGAAGCCGACCGAGAGCCCGGCGCGCTGGGCCGGGGTCACAGCCCGTCGGGCAGGTCGCCGCCCTCGCGCAGGGCCTTCCACAGCTCGCCGGCCCTCTCGTCGTCCCACTTCACGGCCCAGCCGTGCTCGGTGCGCAGCGTGGAGTCGCTCACTGGGACGGTCACCTGCCGGTCGCCGCCGCTGGCACGGCGCACCGCGTTGAGCGCCATGCCGATCTCCAGCATTGAGTCGTGCTCGTCCACCGTGAGGTTGGGCGTCACGGCACTGCCCACCGAGTGCAGGCGCCAGGGGAGCAGCACGTTGGCGGGGGTGAGCGCCTTGGAGCTGATGGCCTTGAGGAACTCGCGCTGGCGCTCCACGCGGCCCAGGTCGCCACGCGGGTCGAAGTACCGGGCGCGCACGTAGGCCAGGGCGGTGACGCCGTCCATCTCCTGGCAGCCCTTCTTCACGTCGAGGTGGGCCTTGTCGTCCTGGATGTCCTGCTTGGGGCAGAGCTCCACGCCGCCGAGGCTCTCCACCACGTTGGTGAAGCCGCCGAAGCCGATCTCGGCGTACCCGTCGATGCGCAGGCCGGTGTTCTGCTCCACGGTGTCGATGAGGAGCGGGGCGCCACCGGTGTTGTACGCGGCGTTGATCTTGTTCTCGCCCATGCCACGGATGGGCACGTAGGAGTCGCGGGGGATGGAGACCAGCGACGGGGCCCCCAGGACCGGCACGTGGACGAGCATGATCGTGTCGGTGCGGCGTCCCGCGCCACCGCCGGTGCGCAGCCGGTTGCGGTCCTCGGCGGAGAGGTTCTCGCGGCTGTCCGAGCCGACGAGCAGGTAGTTGCGGCCCGCGGTGTCGGCCGGGCGGTCCCCCCAGGTGGGCATGGCGTCGGTGCGCTCGACCTTGTTCCACGAGTCGACGACGGCCCAGACCGTGCCGGCCAGCCAGAGCGCGACCACGACGACCACGGCGGTCAGCGTCCGGCGCACCGGGTGGCGGCGCCGCGGTGCCCGCTCGAGGCGGTCGGCGCCGCGGGTCGGGCGGGGGGCGTCCTCATGGGCCAGCCCGTCGTGCTCGGGGTGCTCGACGGCCGCGGCGTACCCGGCCGGCTCGTCGTACCGGCCGCGCGGGTCGCGGCGGTCGGAGCGGTCGGTGTACCGCGGGTCCTGCTCGGGGCGACCGATCACGCGGGTGCGGTCCCGGCGCGCCTCGGCGTCGCGGGGCACGCCGCCGCGGCGCGCCGGACGGTCGGGGTGCGGCGGCACGGGTCCCCGCCCGGCCCCCCGGGAGGTCACACGGCGACGCCCGCGTGCGTCACGGTCCCGGCCGGAACCGGATCTGCCCCAGTCGCGGGGATCGCTGTCGTCATGGCGGTCGGTCACTCACCAGAGCCTAGGTGTTCTCGGTCATCAGGTTGGTGACAGTCGGCTGGTGGGTGGGAGTCCTCTCAGGGCGCTGTGGCCGCGGTCAGTGTT
>NZ_PKIZ01000180.1 GCF_002847825.1 Kytococcus schroeteri
CTCCAGGCGCATCTTCATCCCCTTCTTGCCGTTCAGGTGGTACGTCACGCGCGCGACGTCCTCTTCCACCTCCGTGGAGACCTCCACGCCGGTATCCACGCCCGTGTCCGTCTCATCCGAGGGATTGTCGATGTCCAGGATGTGGTCCATGGAGACCGTCACGGTCATGCCCGAGTGGTTGATCTGGTAGCCCAGCGTGGCGCGCTCCGGCTCAGTGCTGGACTGATACTTCGGAATGAACACGCGATCCTGGAACTGCTCACCCTTGCGCGGGTCGAAGCCCTCCTCGCCGGCCACGCG
>NZ_PKIZ01000181.1 GCF_002847825.1 Kytococcus schroeteri
CCCCAGGTTCTCCGCAGAAGCGATCGGGCAGTCCTCGTCGTTCGCGCAGCGCGTCAGCAGCACCGGGGTGCGCACGGACTTCTTCGCCTCTTCGTAGTCCATGTCCTGGTCCGCCAGCTTGTGTAGGCGGTTTGTTTGCCCATAACGGAACCACTCACGCAGCTGCGTGCCCGATTGGCGCCCATAACCCGCCAGATCCAGCACGCCCGCCGGCTGCGGTGGCGTCCGTACCTTCCTCCCCCACCTTCGCCGTGCCGGGCAGGAACAGGCGAACCTGCGACGTGGTGCCGTCGGCCA
>NZ_PKIZ01000182.1 GCF_002847825.1 Kytococcus schroeteri
CTTCCACTTTTTCAGCCTTTTTGTAAAAAGGGGCGAGCGGAACGGTGGGGAGACAGTGGGGAGGCAGTAGGGAGAAGGGCAGGGCAGCGGGTGTGGGGAATTTTCCTGAAGGTTCGGCGTGATACACACCACTCATATATGGTTGTAGAAGTATAAATCACGTTGAGGCTACGGGCGCAGCGACCGAAATCGCACCCGTTATTCACGTAAACACCCAGCAAATGGGATCGAGCAAGGCGACCGCGTGGTTATCATGTCCGACACTCGCTACGAGTGGACCGTGCTGGACTACGG
>NZ_PKIZ01000183.1 GCF_002847825.1 Kytococcus schroeteri
AGCAGATCGAAACCGCGGGCGACCGCGGAAGTGGATTCATAGCCCGGGCGCTGAGCCAGCTTGCGAGGCACCTCGATCAGGCTGATCTTGCCGGTGCGGGTGGGCACTACATTTGTGACCAAGTCGGACTTGAACTGCGCCCACTTGGGGTGCTCGGCCAGCTCGTTGCGGCCGCCGTCCTCGAGGAAAGCCAGCACCGGCCTCGATCATGTTCTCGCCGTCGACGATCATCGCCACGTGCCCGTCCCACACCGCCAGGTCGCCTGCCTGCACTTCTGCGCGCG
>NZ_PKIZ01000184.1 GCF_002847825.1 Kytococcus schroeteri
AAGGTCGAAGCCCACGCCCGCGATGTGGCCGGACTGCTCGGCGCCCAGCACGTTGCCCGCACCGCGCATCTCCAGGTCCTTCATGGCCACGGCCATACCCGCGCCCAGATCGTTGTTCTGTGCGATAGTTGTCAGGCGGTCGTAGGAGGTCTCGGTCAGCACCTCGCCCTTGGGGTAGAGGAAGTAGGCATAACCGCGCTCGCGGGAACGCCCCACGCGGCCGCGCAGTTGGTGCAGCTGGGATACATCGTCAGCACGTCCACGTGCGTGCGCAGCGACTTGA
>NZ_PKIZ01000185.1 GCF_002847825.1 Kytococcus schroeteri
GCGGGGTGCAGGAAGGGTTGTGAACCTCGCGCCGATCGACGAGCCCTTCGCGGCGCGGAAGTAGCCGCCGTTGCTGGCCGCGCGCGGATAAGTTCCAGTTAGTCGCGGATCGCGCTGTGAAGCGCCACGATTCCGCCGGTGAGGTTCTGCCAGCCGACCTCTCGCCAACCGCAGTCGCGAATCTCCGCGGCGTTCCGTCCGCGCACACCATCGGCACATTGCGGTGGGAGCCGGCGGCGAGCATGCCGAAGGAGAAGTCGCAGGCGATGCAGGTGGCAC
>NZ_PKIZ01000186.1 GCF_002847825.1 Kytococcus schroeteri
TGTTCCAACCGAGATCGACGAGGTTCTTAAGCAGTACGCCGAAGAGTCCGTCATGACGGATGCCCAGGGCCAGCGTTTGGCCCCCAGCTACTTCCAGGTGCTCGTCAGCACCCGCGACTACGCGAGCCTCACCGAGTCCCGCCCGCGCCTGGCCGAGGAGATGGGCGATCGCCTCAGCCGCTTCACGCAACCAATGGTCGGATCAGGCGGAGCAAGCGGAAGATACTGAGGCCCCAGAGTCCCCGGAGTCCCCGGTATCCC
>NZ_PKIZ01000019.1:0-31098 GCF_002847825.1 Kytococcus schroeteri
CCCCCATCATCAGGGGACCTCGACCCCTACCTCGACCCGGTCACACCACCACTGCTACACCCTCAGATCGGAAGAGCCCTGAACCCCCACCAAGAACTTTCCCCGCCCGGAGGGCGTGACCCTGGCCTCATCCTTCATGGCCAAGGGAAGTCGATCGGCACGCTGCCCCTTGCTCTCGAACTCCTCCACCGTCTCCGCAATCCGCTGACACTGTTCACAGGAGGGCGCCGAGAACTCGTCAATCACCCCCGCCTGCGGGTATCGGAACAGGTGGTTGATCGACTCGACGTACCAGCGGGCGAAGGCCTCGGCGCCCTCGGCGGTGTTCTCCTTCGCCGCGGCCGGCATCACCGGCGGAGCCGGAGTCTCACCGTCGGGCGTGCTGGGCTGCGGCGACGTCGGCGCACCCGACCCGCCGGACGGCGACGCATCACCCGAGCCACCCCCACTCGGCTCGCTCGAGCCGGGCGAGCCAAGTGCGGTCGTGCCGCTCGGCGACGACACCGGCGCGGAGGTCTCCACCGCATCAGGCGTGGTCGACGATGAGCCACCCCCCTCCGCATCGGAGGAGCACGCCCCCAGGAACAAGGCCCCGCACAGGGCGAGCACGGCGGTCTTCACGGGCAACGAACCAGCGGGCATGAGGGGTCTCCCGGTGCGACGAAGGGCAACACCGGCACCTTGGCACAGCACGCCACCCCACCGGCAGGGTTTTCCACAGGATCCCGATAACGATTCCCCCAAGACACGTCGACGGCCCACGCGCGCCACGTGTCCACAGGTGCACCCCTTCCGCTCCCACCACCAGCCACTCGTCCACATGTTCGCTCACTGTTGCACCTTGATTGGATCATCTGTACGATGATGACTGTCGTCGAGGTGGACCAGACACGAAGGGAGGGGACATGGCCACACCGATCGAACTCGCAGGGCCCGCGCCCCTCGAAGCGCTCGAAGCCGCCTTCGAGGCAGCCCGCACCGCGGACGAGGCCGTGATGCGGGCCCTGGCAGAACTGGGCACCACCGGGGTGGATCTCGAACGCGCGCAGCTCGCCTGGGTGGTGGAGCAGAGCACCGTGCTGGCGAACCGCGGCGACCGCATCCGCACGCGCAGCATGGACGTGGTGCGCGGAGCGCGAGAGTCCGGACGGTCGGTGCACACCGACGACGGCCAGTTCGCCGGGCGCGCGGCCCAGAGGGACGCGCGCGACGCGAGTCGCGACCGCAAGCTCGCGCACGCCCTCGGCAACGCGATGCCGGGTGGCCCGCTGCCCCACCCGGGTGCCGGCCTCGTGCCGGTCCAGAGCCCTGGTGTCCACGGGGCGGGCGCGACCCCGGACCGCTCCGCCGCGGTGCCCGGGCCAACGGATGCTGCACCCGCTGCGCGCTACCCACTGCTCGCGGACGCCTTCGACCAGGGACTGCTCAGCCACCGTCACGCCGTGATCGTGGTGGACGCACTCGACGGGCTCCCCGAAGGAACGCCCGAAGCTGACGTGGCTCGTCTGGAGGCGCACCTCGTGGCCCTGGCCCAGCGCCGGTCCCCCAGTAGGTTGCGGGTTGAGGCCCGCCGGGCACCGGAGGTGCTGGGGATCGACGTGCGTCGGGTGGACGAGCACGAGAACACACAGGTCCTCGCGGAGGAGACAGCCGCGCTGGACGCCGCGTCGTTCTGGATGAAGGACAACCAGGACGGCACGTGGTTCGGCCAGTTCGTGCTGCCTGAGCTGCAGGCCCACATGCTCAAGAAGGCCCTGGAGTGCCTGGCCTCGCCGCGTCGACGCAACCGCCCCCAGAGCGCTACCGGCGGTGCTGCGACCAGTGCAGCCAGCGGGAGCACCGGGGACGGCGGGTCGCGCCACCGGGAGCTGGAACGACGCAACGAGCAGGGGCGCGCCCTGGCCGAGCTCGTCGACCACCTGCCCACCGACCATCTGGGCACCAAGACCAACGCCATCCTGCTGGTGCGCACAGACCTCGAGACCCTGCGCGGCGAAACCGACCGGGCCGGCGTCACCGAGTCCGGCGCGGTCGTCTCCGCCGAGCAGGTGCGACGGCTGGCCAGCCAGGCCGGGATCGTGCCGGCAGTGATGGGAGGAGCCGGGCAGCTGACCGACCTCGGCCAGCAGCGGCGGTTCTTCAGCGAGGTGCAGCGTTCGGCGTTGGCGTTGAAGTACTCCCACTGCGCGGAGGAGGACTGTGACCGGCCCTTCGCCTGGACGGAGATCCATCACGCCGACCCGTGGGCACCCGTCCGGGGACCGAGCGGGCAGGTGCTCCATCCGGGTGGCGGACCGACGGACCTCGCCAACGGGATCCCGCTGTGCGGCAGACATCACCGGCTGCTGGACGACAGACGACGGACCCACACGATCGAACGGGACGAGCACGGCGTGGCCACGGTGCGCTTCGCGTGGCGGACGGAGGGGTCGACATGGTGAGCCGACGGCTGAGGGAGCGGTGCGCCCAGGCGCCGAGCACCACCACGGCCCGCCACCGGCAGGTGCCGGGGACGGGCCGAGGCGGACGCGAGGATCTCCGGGACGCCATGGGGCGGGATCACCGCCCGGCGCACGCGGGTGCCGCGTCAGACGTGGCGGCGCGTGGTCACCACACGGAAACGGTTGCTCACGAACGCGGCGTCCGCGTAGGCGGCGTTCGCGGCCGGGTTGGCCCCCGTGCCGTGGAAGTCGCTGAACGCGGCCGTCTGGTTCACGAAGATCTGGCCCATGAGGTTCTCGCTCAGGGCCACGCCGGCATCCGCAGCGGCCTCGCGGGAGTCGGCCAGAACGCCCTCGTCCGTGGAGTACACGGCCATGGTCATGGCGCCGTGCTCCTGGATGGTGTCGCGCGCGATCTGCAGGGACTGCTCGGTGGACTCGGTGCGGATGACGAAGACCACCGGCCCGAAGCACTCCTGCGTGTAGGCGTCCTGCTTGTCGGCGTCGAGCAGGATGATGCCCGGCGTGCGCACGACCGCGTCGGGGAAGGTGGGGTGCTCGACCTCTCGCGGGGCCAGGACGACCTCGCCGCCGAGGCGATCGGCCAGGCCGGCGAAGTCGTTGGCGCGGGCACGGACGTCGTCGTTGACCGTGGCGCCGAGGATCTCGACGGCCTTGGCGTCCTCCTTGTTGAAGGCCGTGATGGCCTTGCCCAGGGAGGTGGCGAACTCCTCGGCGGTCAGCTCGCCGTCCGGGGTCGCGATGCCGGTGGCCTTGGCGTACACGTTCTGCGGCGCGGTGCACATCTGGCCGGAGTACAGCGAGAACGAGAAGGCCAGGTTGCCGGTGGCTGCGCGCAGGTCGGAGAACGAGTCCACGACGACCGTGTTGATGCCGGCCTTCTCGGTGTAGACGAGCTTGCCCGCCGACGCGGCCTCGGTCTCGAGCCAGTGACCGAAGCCCGGGCCGCCGGTGTAGTCGATGATCCTGACGGCCGGGTCCAGGGCCAGGTCCTTGGCGAGGGTGCCGCCCTGCTCCTCCGGGGCGAGCTGCACCAGGGCCGGGTCGAAGCCGGCCTCGGCCAGCACCTCACGGGCCACCTCCACGGTGATGGCCAGCGGCAGGATCGCCATCGGGTGCGGCTTCACGACCACGGCGTTGCCGGTGGCCAGCGAGGCGAAGATGCCCGGGTAGGCGTTCCAGGTGGGGAAGGTGTTGCAGCCGATGACCAGGCCCACCCCGCGACCGATGACGCGGTAGTCCTTCTGCATGCGGATCGGCTCGCCCTTGGCAGGCTTCTCCCAGACCACCGACTCGGGCACCTTGCGCTGCTCGGCCAGGGCGACCGTCACGGCCTCCAGGGCGCGGTCCAGTGCGTGCGGGCCTCCGGCCTGGAAGGCCATGACGAACGGCTGGCCCGAGGTGTGCATGACCGCGTGGGCCATCTCGAACGGGCGGGCGGCGATGCGGTCGATCACCTCGACACAGACAGCGGCGCGGGCCTCGGCGCCGGCATCGCGCCAGGCCTTCTGCGCAGCCGTGGCGGCCTGCATGGCGGCGGCCACGTCGAGCTGCGGGTAGGTGACGCCCAGCTCCGGGCCGTACGGGGACCTCTCCGCACCCACCCACGCACCGGTGGTCGGCTGCGACGACAGCGACTCGAACGTCGTGCCGAGCGTCTCCTGGTGGGCCTTGAGGCCCGTGGGGGCGGCGTCCTCGCCGTGGACCTTCGGGGAGGGCGACTCGGGGTAACGGCTGTGGAAGGAACGGGCCTCCAGGGCGGCCGTGGCCTCGGACAGGGCCTCGCGGTGCTTCTCCACGAGCGCCTGCGCCGCGGCCGGGACCTGGGGCGGGGTGGTGGAGGAGGGCTGCACGGTCGTCTCAGTCATACCCGTAGCGTAGTGACGTGGCACACGTCCGGTGACCGGTGTCAGCCGCTGCACGACAGACACCACCCCGGCCGCCACGCAGACCACGAGCAGGACGTCCACGACCACACCCACGACCACGACCACGAGGCGGACATGACCCAGACCCCCCAGCCCTCCGGCACGCCCAGCACCCCCGACGCGCTGCCGCCCGTCGCCGTCGTCGGCGCCGGGTCGATGGGGGCCGGCATCGCCCAAGTGGCCGCCCAGGCCGGACACGACGTGCACTTGGTGGACGTGCGCCCCGGCGCCGCCGCCGAGGCCGTGGAGCGGTTGACGTCCACCCTCCGCAAGCTCGCAGGCAAGGGCAAGATCACCGCGGACGCTGCTGAGGAGGCCATCGGCCACTTCGTGGTGGGCCCCGCCGCGGACGGGGATCTGACCGCCCTGCCACCGATGGGCCTGGTGATCGAGGCCGCCGTGGAGCGCCTCGACGTGAAGCAGGACATCTTCCGCACGCTCGGTTCCCACCAGCCCGCCGAGACCCTGCTGGCGAGCAACACCTCCAGCCTGGACATCGCCGCCATCGCCGAGGGTGTGGACGAGCCGGGCCGCGTGATCGGCCTGCACTTCTTCAACCCGCCGCCGCTCATGAAGCTCGTGGAGGTGGTGCGCGGCGGGAACTCCTCCCCCCAGGCACTGGACCGCGCCACCGCGCTGGTGCGGTCGTGGGGCAAGACGCCCGTGCGGTGCACGTCCACACCCGGGTTCATCGTCAACCGGGTGGCCCGGCCGTTCTACGGCGAGGCCCAGCGGATGGCGCAGCGCGGCTCGGCCAGCCCGGCCGACCTGGACCTGGCCCTCACGCGGTACGCCGGGTTCGCGATGGGGCCCTTCCGACTGACCGACCTCATCGGGCAGGACGTGAACTACGCGGTCGGAGAGAGCGTCTGGGAGCAGACCGACCGCGACCCGCGTTACGAGCCGACCGCCTACCAGAAGGACCTCGTGGACGCCGGCACGCTCGGCCGCAAGTCCGGCCGCGGCGTCTACGCCTACGGCGAGGACGGCGCACCCCAGGACGCCGAGGGCGACGAGTTCGCGGCCCGCGCGCTGGCCACCGGACCGGTGGAGTCGAACGTCGTGGCCCGCACGCTCTCGATGCTGGTGAACGAGGCCGTCGACCTGGTCCACCGTGGTGAGGCCACCCGCGAGGACGTGGACACCGCCATGAGGCTGGGCACGAACTACCCCAAGGGGCCGTTCGAGTGGCTCGACGAGCTGGGTGCAGCCACCGTGCTGGAGAACCTGCGCGTCATGGACGCCGCGTACCCGGGTGGGCGCTACCGGCCGAGCGAGGCCCTCGTGGCGCTCGTCGAGGGCGCGGTCGAGGACGGCGAGGCGCACACGCAGAAGCAGAACGCGAGGGGAGACGACGCATGACCTGGCACGACGGACTGCGCGACACCGCCACCGACGGCACCGACCTCGCCCACGTGCGCCGCATGTGGGAGACCGACGGGGCGTCGCGGCACATGGGCATCGACGTGCTCGAGGTCGACCGCGTGGACGGCCTGGGCCGCAGTGTGGCCCGGATGACGATCACCGAGTCGATGGTGAACGGCCACGGCACGACGCACGGAGGCATGGTGTTCGTGTTCTGCGACAGCATCTTCGCGCTGACCTGCAACAGCAGCGGGACCACCACGGTGGCGGCCCACTGCGACATCGACTTCCTGGCGCCCACGCGGCTCGGGGACGTGCTCGTGGGCGTGGGGACCGAGCGGTTCACATGGGGTCGCAGCGGCATGACCGACGTCGTGGTCCGCAAGGCTCCCGAGGGACACCCGCTGACGCAGGCCGGTGGGGGCGAAGGGGCAGGGGCGGAGAGTGAGGACGGCACCGGTGGCGTGCCCACGGACCTCGAGGAGTGGCCGGTCGTGGCGGTGTTCACCGGACGGAGCCGGGCACTGCCGGGGCGGTGAGATGAACGGCCCGGTCGGCGAGGAACACCGGCCGGGCCGACGGACGCCCGCGGGCGGTGCGGAGACCACGGGAAGACGGACGCCCGCGAGGCCGACGTCGAGGAGGGCACCGCCTGGACCGGCTGGCACGTGGCCGAGAAGGACCTGTGGGCCCCGGATGCCAAGGCCAACGGCGGCACGAAGTACGAGCCCCTCACCGACGCCGAGCGCGCGAAGATCGCCGACAAGCTGGTCAAGGACACCGAGACCCTCCACGACCGCACCCGGACGATGGACTTCACCGCCGACCAGATCTCCAACGGCGCCAAGGGCCTGCTCGACGAGGTGGCCACCGGCAAGGTGACCGGCGAGGAGGAGATCTGGAGCCACACCGACCTGTACGACTTCCAGGCCAACGTGGACGGCGCGAAGGTGGCCTACGAGAACCTCAAGCCGCTGCTGGAGAAGAAGGACCCGGAGCTCTCGGGCACCATCGCCAAGCGCTTCGACGCCCTGCAGGCCCTGCTCGACGAGCACCGCCAGGGCAAGGACGGCTTCGCCTCGTACACCGACCTCTCCGAGGCCGACGTCAAGAAGTTGTCCGATGCCGTGAACGCCCTGAGCGAGCCCCTCTCGCAGATGACGCCGGCGGTGCTCAAGTGACGCCCGAGGACGACCCGCGCGCCGCGTGGATGGCCGGCGGCTCCTGCCTAGTGGCGCGCAGCATCGCGATGGTCATCGAGACCTGGGACCGTGCCCCGCTGCGCGAGCAGGAGACCATCGTGGGCCGCACGCGCGAGGCCGGGGCGCCGATGTCGGGCGGCGAGGAGTTCACCGAGCCGGACTTCGCCGCCACCGGGCGCGACGAGCGCACCCCCATCGGCCCGCGCATGTGACCGGGGGCACACTGAGGCGATGAGCACCACGCCCCCGAATCCGCCCTCGCCCTCCTCGACCGCCGCCCAGCCCACCGGCCTCCCCCGGGTCGACGAGCGGCCCGACCTCTACGACGAGGCCGAGACCTGGTCGGTGGACCGGATGCGCGCCCACCAGCTGGAGCGCCTGCAGTGGTCGGTGCGGCACGCCTACGAGAACGTGCCGCACTACCGCCGGGCCCTGGACTCCGTCGGCGCCACCCCGGACGACCTCCGCGAGCTCTCGGACCTCGCCAGGCTGCCGTTCACGGCCAAGGCCGACCTGCGCGAGAACTACCCCTTCGGCATGTTCGCCGTGCCCCGCGAGCAGGTGGTGCGCGTGCACGCCTCGTCGGGCACCACCGGCCGCCCCACCGTGGTGGGCTACACCCGCGAGGACCTGGACACCTGGGGCCAGGTGGTGGCCCGCTCGCTGCGCGCCGCCGGCGTGCGCCCCGGTGACATGCTGCAGAACAGCTACGGCTACGGCCTGTTCACCGGCGGCCTGGGCGCCCACTACGGCGCGGAGAAGCTCGGGTGCACCGTGGTGCCCATGTCCGGCGGGCAGACCGAGAAGCAGATCCAGCTCATCCAGGACTTCAGGCCCCGCGCCATCACGGTGACGCCCAGCTACTTCCTGGCCATGCTCGACCAGATGGAGCTCATGCGCATCGACCCGCGCGAGACCTCTCTGGAGATCGGCGTCTTCGGCGCCGAGCCGTGGACCGAGGCGATGCGCCAGGAGATCCAGGAGCGCGCCGGCATGCACGCCACGGACATCTTCGGCCTCTCCGAGGTGATGGGGCCGGGCGTGGCCCAGGAGTGCGTGGAGACCAAGGACGGCCTGCACATCTGGGAGGACCACTTCTACCCCGAGGTGGTCAACCCCCTCACCGGCGAGCCGGTGGCCGAGGGGCAGGTGGGTGAGCTGGTGTTCACCTCGCTCTCCAAGCAGGCGATGCCGGTGCTGCGCTACCGCACGCGCGACCTCACCAAGCTGCTGCCGGGCACGGCCCGCCCGGGCATGCGCCGCATGGAGAAGGTCACCGGCCGCACCGACGACCTGATGATCGTGCGCGGCGTGAACGTGTACCCCACGCAGATCGAGGAGATCGTGCTCGGCATCGAGGGGCTGACGCCGCACTTCCAGTGCATCCTCACCCGTCCGGGGCGCATGGACGAGCTGACGGTCACCATCGAGGCGCAGCCCGACGTGGCGGAGCACCTGTACGACCACCTGGCGGGCGTGGTGCAGCACGAGGTGAAGAACCGCATCGGCACCACGGCCCGCGTGGTGGTGGGCGGCGTGGGCACCATCGAGCGGTCGGTGGGCAAGGCGCGGCGCATCGTGGACCAGCGCAACGGCTGAGACGGGGCGCGCGGGACCCGAGGGGCCAGGGTGCCGAGGGGGGTGGGTGCAGAGGGTGCACCCACCCCGCTGCGATGTGGTGAGGTGGGCCTGTGCTACGGCGCAACTACGAAGCGGCGTAGTATTTGATCGTCAACAGGTCGCTCGGAGATCCCGATCGCACCGGCCGACCCCTTGGGCCCACTACCTCTGCGGGAGCAGACATGGATGCACTCGAACTCGCCCGGTGGCAGTTCGGTATCACCACCGTCTACCACTTCTTCTTCGTCCCCATCACCATCGGCCTGAGCTTCGTCGTCGCGCTCATGCAGACCCTCTGGATCCGCACGCGCCACGAGGACTGGCTCCGCCTCAGCAAGTTCTTCGGCAAGCTCTTCACCATCAACTTCGCGCTCGGCCTGGTCACCGGCATCGTGCAGGAGTTCCAGTTCGGCATGAACTGGTCGGACTACTCCCGCTTCGTCGGCGACATCTTCGGCGCCCCACTGGCCATCGAGGCCCTCCTGGCCTTCTTCCTGGAGTCGACCTTCCTCGGCCTGTGGCTCTTCGGCTGGGGACGCATCCCCGAGGCGCTGCACAACGCGGCCATCTGGCTGGTGCACATCGGCACCCTGCTGAGCGCCTACTTCATCCTGGCCGCCAACTCGTTCATGCAGAACCCGGTGGGCTACCGCAACAACCCGGAGACCGGGCGCGCCGAGCTCGTGGACTTCTGGGCCGTGCTCACCAACCCGGTGCAGCTCGTGACCTTCCCCCACGTGGCCACGGCCGCCTACGCCACCGGCGCCGGCCTCGTGGTCGCCGTGGCCGTGTGGCACCTGTGGCGCAAGAAGTTCCCGGCCGACGAGGGCATGTACCGCAAGGGCGCCCGCCTGGGCGCCTGGATCATGCTCGTCGCCTCGCTCGGCGTGGTCGTCACCGGCGACGTGCAGGGCAAGATCATGACCGACGTGCAGCCCATGAAGATGGCCGCCGCCGAGGCCCTCTACGACACCGAGGACTCCTGCGCCTCCTTCTCGATCCTCACCATCGGCACCCCCGACGGCGAGCACGAGAAGTTCGCCATCACCGTGCCCTGCGTGCTGAGCTTCCTGGCCACCGGCGACGTCGACGGCAAGGTCGAGGGCATCAACCAGCTGCAGGAGGAGTACGCCAAGGTCTATGGCGGCTCCGGCGACCCGCTGCTGGAGGTCCGCGACTACCGGCCCAACATCATGGTGACCTACTGGTCCTTCCGCTACATGATGGGCGCCGGAGCCCTGGGCATGCTCGCCGCGGCCGCCGTGCTGTGGGGCACCCGTGGCGGTCGCTCCCTCACCAGCCGCTGGTGGTACCCGGCCGCCCTGGCCGCCCTGTTCGGGCCGCTGCTGGGCAACAGCTTCGGCTGGATCTTCACCGAGATGGGCCGCCAGCCGTGGGTGGTGTTCGGCCTCATGAACACCGAGGACGGCGTGAGCCCCGGCGTGGGCGCCGCCGAGGTGCTCACCTCGATGGTCGTCTTCACCCTGCTCTACGGCGCGCTGGCCGTCATCGAGGTGAAGCTCATGCTCCGCTACGCCTCCGCCGGCGCCGAGCACGCGGACGCCGGGAAGGCGCAGCGCATGACCGCCGACGACGAACCGCACGTGTTCGCCTACTGAGCCACGAGACCTACGGGAGACACGGAATCGTCATGGAACTGTCCATCATCTGGTTCGTCCTCATCGCCGTCCTGTGGATCGGCTACTTCGTCCTGGAGGGCTTCGACTACGGCGTGGGCATGCTCGTGCCCGTGCTGGGGCGCGATGCCGACCCGGCCACCGCGGAGCGCCGCCGGCGCACCGTCATCAACACCATCGGCCCGCACTGGGACGGCAACGAGGTGTGGCTGCTGACCGCCGGTGGCGCCACCTTCGCGGCCTTCCCGCACTGGTACGCCACCCTGTTCAGCGGGTTCTACCTGCCGCTGCTGCTCATCCTCGTGGGCCTCATCCTGCGCGGCATGGCACTGGAGTACCGCCACAAGGAGGACTCCGGCACCTGGCGCTCGCGCTGGGACGTCGCCCTCGTGGTCGGCTCGTTCGTGCCGGCGCTGCTGTGGGGCGTGGCGTTCACCAACATCGTGGTGGGCGTGCCGATCGACGCCGACATGGAGTACACCGGCACCCTGTGGACGCTGCTCAACCCGCTGGCGCTGCTGGGCGGCCTGGCCACGCTGACGGTCTTCCTCACCCACGGCGCGCTGTTCGTGGCGCTGAAGACCACCGGCGACGTGCGGCACGACGCCCGCGGCATCGCCCTCAGGGTGGGGCTGGTGGCGGCCGTGCTCACCGTGGCCTGGACCGTGCTGGTGATGCTGCAGACCGGCAACACCGCCAGCTGGGTGCTGCTGGTGGCCGGTCTGCTGGCCTTCGTGGCCGCCCTGGCCCTGGTGGCCACGGCCCAGAAGCAGGGGCGCGACGCGGCGCACGAGGCCCTGGCCGGCCGGGAGAAGGGCGCCTTCTGGTGCAGCTTCCTGGCCATCGCCCTGGTGGTGGCCGCGCTGTTCACCGCCCTGTTCCCCGACGTGATGCCGTCCACCACGGACGCGGCCTTCTCGCTCACGCACGAGAACGCCTCGGCCACGGACTACACGCTCGGCATCATGACCGTCGTGGCGCTGGTGCTCACCCCGGTGGTGCTGCTCTACCAGGGCTACACCTACTGGGTGTTCCGCAAGCGCATCAGCACCGCGAACATCCCCGACCCGAAGGCCTACGGCACCGAGGCCACCCGCCCCCTCGAGGGAGCCCACCGGGCCTGAGAATGACCCCGTGAAGCCCTTCGACCCGCGACTGCTGCGCCTCCTCCCCACCGCACGGAAGGAGGTCGCAGCAGTCGCGCTTCCCGTGGTGCTGCAGGGCGTGGTGGCCGTGCTGCAGGCGCTGGCCGTGGCGTGGCTGGCCACCTCGGTGGTGGCTGCGGCCTACCGGGGCGCCACCGGGCAGCCGGTGCCGCCCGGCATCGGGCCGGGGGTGGCCGCGCCGTCGCTGGGCCACCTGGGGCCGATGGGGGCGGGCACCGACCTGCTCGTCCCCGCGCTGGCGGTGGCCGGGCTGCTGGCGGCACGCGGCCTGCTGGCCGGGTGGGTGCACCGCCGGGCGGCCGTGGCGGGGGCGCGGGTCACCGGGGCGCTGCGCGAGGCCCTGGCCCGGCGGTGGCTGGACGGCGGGCCGGGGCGCTCGGCCACGCGGCTCACGGCCGGCGTGGGGCAGGTGGAGCCGTACGTGGCCAGCTACCTGCCCTCGCTCGTGGCCGCGGGTGCGGTGCCGGTGCTGGTGGTGGCGGCGCTGGCGTGGGTGGACCTGTCCAGCGCCGTGGTGGTGCTGCTGACGCTGCCGCTGCTGCCGGTGTTCGCGGCCCTCATCGGGCAGGCCACGGCCGCCGAGACAGACCGCCGCTGGCGCGCCCTGGACGCCCTGGCCGGGCACTTCCTGGACGTGATGCGCGGGCTGCCCACGCTGGTGGCCCTGGGCCGGGCGGAGCGGCAGGTGCGCAGCATCGAGGAGGTGGGGCAGGCCCACCGGCGGGCCACGGTGCGCACGCTGCGCACGGCCTTCCTCACCACGGCGGCCATGGAGCTGCTCTCCACCATCTCGGTGGCCATCGTGGCCGTGTTCGTGGGGCTGCGGCTGGCGCACGGCGAGCTGGGTCTGATGGTGGGACTGGCCGCCATCCTGCTGGCGCCGGAGGCGTACTGGCCGGTGCGGCGCGTGGGGGCGGACTTCCACAGCGCGGCCGACGGGGCGCAGACGCTGGAGGAGGTGCTTCCGCTGCTCGAGGGGGACGCGGCCGGGCGCGCGCCGGCGGTCGGGGGTGCGCGCGACGGCGTGCGGGCGGCGGGCGTGCGGTTTGCCCACGCACAGGGTCCCGCCATCGAGCTGCCGGACGGGTGGGGGCTGCCCGGGCGGGGGCTGGTGGCGGTCACCGGTCCGTCGGGCTCGGGCAAGTCGACGCTGCTGTGGCTGCTGGCCGGGCTGCTGGACCCGGCGACCGGACGCGTGGAGGCACCGCGCACGCACCTGGTGACGCAGCGGCCCTTCCTGCCCCGCGGCGACGTGGAGGATGCGCTGCGACTGGTGCCGGCTGCTGCCGCGGCGCCGTGCGAGGAGCTGGCCGCCGTGCTGGATCGGGTGGGCCTGCTCGAGGTGGTGGAGGCGCTGCCGCAGGGGTGGTCCACGCCGCTCGGTGACGACGGGCAGGGGCTCTCCGCCGGCGAGCGCGCCCGGCTGGGGCTGGCCCGTGCGCTGCTCGACGACGCCCCGGTGCTGCTGCTCGACGAGCCGACCGCCCACCTCGACGCCGACACCGCCGCCGTGGTGCACCGCGTGCTGCGCGAGGAGTCCGCCCACCGGCTGGTGGTGGCCGTGACGCACCGCGACGCCCTGGCCGCGGTGGCCGACCTGCAGGTCCGCGTGGCCGACGGGCGCGTGGGCGCCCCCGTGGCCCAGGCGCCGGCGCCCCAGCCCGCCCCGCGCAGAGATCCGTCTGCGGTCCAGAGGTACGCCTCCCGGCCCGGACCTCTGGACCAGAACCGGACATCTGCGGGCGCGCAGGCCACGCCGGGCGCGCAGGCCGGCCCGTCCACACCCCCCGGCCGGCCCCGCATCGTGCGGCCGACGCCGCAGCTGTGGCGCGCCGCCCTCGTGGGGGCCCTGTCCTCGATGGCGGGCGTCGCCCTGACGGCCACGTCCGGCTGGCTCATCGTGCGGGCCTGGGAGCAGCCGATCGTCCTGCTGCTCATGGTGGCCATCGTGGGGGTGCGCACCTTCGGCATCGCCCGGCCGGTGCTGCGCTACGCCGAGCGCCTGGACAGCCACGACGTGGCCCTGGACCAGCTGGTGGGCCGCCGCGCGGAGACCTACCGCCGCCTCGTGCCGCTCACCCCCGCCCGCCTGGGCCAGCGTGGCCGCGCCCGGGTGCTCACCGGGGTGGTGGCCGACCTCGACGACGTGGTGATGGCCACCGTCCGCTGGTGGGTGCCGACGGTGGGCGCCCTGGCCACGGGCCTCGTCGCCGCTGCCCTGCTGGCCGTGCCCTCCCCCGTGGTGGGGCTGCTCGTGGCCGCGCAGACCGGGCTGGTGGTGGCCGGCGCCGCGTGGGCGGAGCGCCGCACCGCCGGCACGCAGGCCGCCGAGCTGGCCGCCCGCGAGCGCACCTGGGAGGCCGCCCACACGCTGGCCGACCGCTGCGACGAGGTGCGCGCCGTGGGCGCCGGCCCCACCCTGCTGCGCGCCCTCACCGAGGCCGAGGCCGCCGTGGCCCGCCACGTGGGGCGCCGCGCCCTGGCGCAGGGGCTGGTGCGCGCCGGCAGCTGGGTGCTGGCGGGGCTGGTGGTGGCCGTGGCCGCGTGGGGGGCGCCGTCCACCGGGCTCGGCGGGCCGCTCACCGCGCTGCTCGTGCTCACCCCGCTGGCCCTGGCCGACGTGCTGGCCGGCGTGCCCGATGCCGCGAGCGCCCACGCCCGTGCCCGGGTGGCCGCCGACCGTGTGGAGGCCCTGCTGGCGCAGGAGCCGGCCGTGGCGCAGGCGGGGGACGCGCCGGCGAGGACGACGCAGCCCGACCCAACGCAGCCCGACGCGGGCCGACCCGACCCCGCGCAGCCCGTCTCCGCCCGCCCGCACCTCCGTCTGGAGGGCCTCTCCGCCCGCTGGACCCCGCAGGCCGAGGAGACCCTCCGTGGCCTCGACCTGGACCTGCCGCCCGACCGCCGCATCGCCCTGACCGGTCCCAGCGGCTCCGGCAAGTCCACCGCCCTGGCCGTGCTGGCCCGCCACCTGGACCCCTCGGCCGGCCGCTCCACCCAGGACGGCCACGACGTGCTCGACCTGCCCCTGGCCACCACCCGCGCCGCCGTGGCCTTCCAGGACGACTCGCCCCACGTGTTCGCCTCGTCGCTGCGCGAGAACCTGCGTGCCGCCCGCCCGGGTGCCGACGACGCCGTGCTCACCGACGCCCTGCAGCGCGCCGGGCTGGGCCCCTTCCTCGCCGACCTGCCCGACGGCCTGGACACGATGCTGGGCGCCGGCCACCGCGCGGTGAGCGGCGGCGAGCAGGCCCGCATCGGCCTGGCACGGGTGCTGCTGGGCGACCGGCCGGTGGTGCTGCTCGACGAGCCGGTGGCGCACCTGGACGGGCCCACCGCGTCGGCCGTGATGGACGAGCTGGGCGCGGCCACCCGGGATCGCTCCGTGGTGCTGGTGAGCCACCGCGAGGAGGGCCGCGACTGGTGCGACGCCACCGTGCGGCTCGAGCGCGCGGCCGGGTGACGCACCACCCCCTGCCACACCTACGACGGCCGGGCGTACTATGCACAGTCGTGGCCAACCGGCCCGTCGACCACCGGGGAGAGCTGACATGTCGAACACCGCATCGGGTCTGGGCGATCTCGAGCAGGCCATCATGGACCACCTGTGGGACCACGAGGCCCCGCAGCCCACGGGCTTCACCGTGCGCGACGTCCACGAGACGCTCGGCGCCGCCCGCGACATCGCCTACACCACCGTGATGACGGTGATGGACCGCCTGAGCCGCAAGGGCTTCCTCGACCGCACCAAGCAGGGCCGCGCCTACGCCTACAACCCCGCCACCAGCCGCGAGGGCTTCGTGGCCCGACTCATGTCCGAGACCCTCGGTGAGCTGCGCCCCACCGACCGCCGCGCCGCCGTGCTGGCCTTCGTGGACGACGCGGGCGCCGAGGACGTGGACGCCCTCCGCGAGGCCCTGGCCCGCCTGGAGTCCGCCGCCGACTGACCGGCCCAACCTGGACCGCTACGACGCCGTGCACCCCGGGGTGCACGGCGTCGTAGCATGCGTGCGATGTCCCCCACCCTGGTGCTCGCAGCACTGGCCGTGCTGCTCACCCTGGGCACCCCCGTCCTGCTCCCCCTGCTCACCGGCCTCCGCGCCACCCCAGCCGCGGGGCTCCTGCTGTGGCAGGGCAGCGCCGTCGGCGGCCTGGCCTCCATCGTGCTGCTGCCCCTGGTGGCCGCCCACGAGTTCGGTGGCCTGTTCACCACCGACGACGGCGTGCACCCCGGTGTGGTGGTGGGCGCGGCCCTGCTCTCGGCGGTGCTCGTGGCCCGGCTGCTGCTGGCCGCCCACCTGGTGGGCACGGACCTGCGCGCCCTGCGCCGCCGCCACCGCGAGGCCGTGGACCTGCTCGACCCCCGCCACGGCGTGCGCGACCGGCTGCGCGTCATCGACGCCGACGCCCCCGTGGCCTGGTGCCTGCCGGGGCGCCGCGCCCGCATCGTGATGTCGCGCCCGGTGGTGGAGGGGCTGAGCCAGCTCCAGCTGCACGGGGTGTACTGCCACGAGCGCGAGCACCTGCGCCGCCGCCACGACCTGGTGCGCGAGTTCTTCAGCGTCATGGACGCCGCCGTGCCCGCCCCGTTGCGCCACCCGCGGGCCCTGGCCGAGGTGGAGCTGCTGGTGGAGCTGCTCGCCGACCGCGCCGGCGCCCGGGAGGTGGGGGCGGTGACGATGGGGCAGGCGCTGGCCCGCGTGAGCACCGGCAGCGCCTCGGCGGTGGCGCGGATCGACGCCCTCGCCGGGGTGGGGCGCACCCACCCGCTGCGGGCCGCGCTGGTGGCGGTGGCGGCCGGGGCACTGGCGGTGGCCCCCGCACTGGTGGCCGCCGGAACCCTGCTGCCCACCTGAGCGGCTCGCCGGGCCCGGCCCCGGGCCGACGTCTAGGCTGTGGCCATTGATCGCGGCCCCTCCCCGGGTGCCCGTGGTTGCTGACCGAGTGATCGACCCCGAGACGCGTTGGAGGAAACCGCATGGGCGAGTGGGGAGCACTGGAGTGGATCGTCGCCGTCGTGCTGCTGGCACTGGTGGTGGGGATCGTCTGGTTCATGACCCAGGGCGGGGCGGTCCAGGACCGCCTCTCGCGCCGGGGCGAGGACTACCCGGAGATCGACGAGCACGACAGGCTGGACGACTTCGGCCGGGACGCCGACGAGGACGAGCTCGAGGGGGGCGCCCGCCCGGCGGCCCGCCGCACCACGGCGTCCGCCCAGCCGGCGACGTCGGGCACGGCCGGCAGGCGCGGCAAGGGCACCCGGGCCGCCGCCACGGCCGGCACGTCCGGCGCGTCCGGCGCGGCTGCCGACGAGGTGGTGGGGCACGAGCCCACCGACCTGTTCGACCAGGACTCCGACGACGACACCCAGGTGGTGGACATCGCCGACCTGCCGGACACCGCCGACGGCGCGCACGCGCTGGGTGACGACGAGGCCGTCGAGCGCGACGAGGACAAGGACCGCGAGGCCGCCCCGGCCGCCGTGCACACCCTCGAGGACGAGGGCGACGAGTCCGACGCCACGACCGACTCCGAGACCGAGCTGCGCACCGTCGACGGCACGGACACCACCGTGCGCAGCACCACCGTGGACGAGCACACCGACGGCCCGCGCGACGCCGTGGTGCAGGACCCCGACGGCGCCCTGACCGATCTCGACCCGGACGACGAGATCACCGTGGCCGGCGAGCACGACCACGCCGCGGCCCCGCTGGCCGACACCGACCCCGACGACGACCCGAGCGACATCGAGGCCGGCACCAGCACCGACCCGGGCGAGCTGCACAGCATCGAGGCCGAGGACGCCGACGACATCGAGTTCCCGGACTACCGCGAGCCCGGCACCGAGGACGCGCAGGACGAGGAGCTCACCGACTTCGTGGGCCCCGGCGGTGACGACGACACCCTGCCGGCCGACACCACCGGTCAGGACGTGCCCACCACCGCCGGCGGCGACGACGACCTGGTCTCCGACGAGGACGACTGGGACGACGTGCAGCCCACCGACGAGCGCGAGGCCGTGGAGCCCGGCACCGTGGACGCCCCCGAGGCCGACTTCCCCGAGGACGACCAGCTGCCCGACGTGGCCCCGTCCACCTGGGGCACCGAGGACGACGCCGCCGAGGGCGAGGAGCCGGTCGCGGCCGACCCGGAGGACGCCTCCCCGGTGGTGGCCACCTCCACCCAGGAGTGGCTGGGCCGCGGCGAGCTGCCGGCCGGCATGGACGCCGACGAGCTGGACCCGTACTCCGACTGGCAGGAGCGCCGCTGAGGCAGCCCCCGCCCCACCCGCGCCGAGCCCGTGCCCCCTCAGGGGGGTGCGGGCTCGGCGGCGTCCCGGGGCACTCGGCGCCCCTGCGAGAATGCGGCCATGGTCGATCTCTCCACGCTGCAGCCCGCCCTCGCCCTCGGCCCGCTCGACGGCCGCTACCGCCGCCAGGCCGCCCCGCTGGTGGACCACCTCTCGGAGGCCGCCCTCAACCGCATGCGCCTGCACGTGGAGGTGGAGTGGGTGCTGCACCTGACCGACGCGCGGGTGTTCGACGGCATCGAGCCGTTCACCGACGAGGAGCGCGCGGCCCTGCGCAGCATCATCACGGACTTCGACGGCGAGGACATCGCGGCGCTGGCGGAGATCGAGAAGGAGACCGTCCACGACGTCAAGGCCGTGGAGTACCACCTCAAGAAGCACCTGGCGGAGGTGCTGGCCGGCCGTGGCGAGGACCAGGTGGCCCGGATGACCGAGCTGGTGCACTTCGCCTGCACCAGCGAGGACGTGAACAACCTGTCCTACGCGCTCATGATCCAGGGGGCCGTCCAGCAGGTGTGGCTGCCCGCCGCATCGGGCGTGGTCGACCAGCTGGCCGCGATGGCGCGCGACCTGCGCGACGTGCCGCTGCTCAGCCGCACCCACGGCCAGACCGCCACGCCGAGCACCATGGGCAAGGAGCTGGCCGTGCTCGCCCACCGCCTGGGCCGGCAGGTGCGCCGCATCGAGGGCACCGAGTACCTGGGCAAGATCAACGGCGCCACCGGCACCTACGGGGCGCACGTGGTGGCCGTGCCCGGCGCCGACTGGGTGGAGCTCTCGCGCACCTTCGTGGAGCGCCTGGGGCTGGACTGGAACCCGCTGACCACGCAGATCGAGAGCCACGACTGGCAGGCCGAGGTGTACGCCGACGTGGCGCGCTTCAACCGCGTGCTGCACAACCTCTGCACGGACGTGTGGACCTACATCTCGATGGCGTACTTCGCCCAGGTGCGCGGGCAGGGCACGGTCGGGTCCTCGACCATGCCGCACAAGGTGAACCCCATCCGCTTCGAGAACGCCGAGGCGAACCTCGAGGTGAGCAACGCGCTGCTCGACGTGCTGGCCTCCACGCTGGTGACCAGCCGCCTGCAGCGCGACCTCACGGACTCCTCCATGCAGCGCAACATCGGGGTGGCGCTGGGCCACTCGATGCTGGCGCTGGACAATGTGCGCAAGGGCCTGGACGGGCTGGACGCCGTGCCGGAGCAGATGGCCAAGGACCTCGACGCCAACTGGGAGGTGCTGGGCGAGCCGGTGCAGTCCACGATGCGCGCGCTGGCCGCCCAGGGCGTGCCCGGCATGGAGCAGCCGTACGAGCGCCTCAAGGAGCTGACCCGCGGCCGCCGCGTGGACGGCGACGCGATGCGGGAGTTCATCCGCGGGCTGGGCCTGCCGGCCGAGGACGAGGAGCGCCTGGTGGAGCTCACGCCGGCCACGTACACGGGCCTGGCCTCGCAGCTGGTGGACCGCCTGGTGACGCCGAGCGAGGCCGCCGGGCGCGAGGGCTGAGCGGCGGGCCGCTCAGCCGCGGCGGGGTGCGCCACGGCCACGCCCCCGGCCCCGCCGGCCGCCGGCCGGCTCGTAGCCGCGGGCCAGCAGGGCGTCGGCGAGCATCTCCGAGGCCCGCACGGCCCGCACCACCACCGGGATGGCGAAGCTCCGCACCGAGAGCGGACGCCCCCGGGCGATGCGGGCCTCGTTGGCCTGCTGCGCCGCATCGACCATGAGCGGCACCGACCGCACGGCCAGCGAGAGCACCAGCGCCCAGTGGTCGGTGTCGACCCCCAGCCGGCGCAGCGGCCGCAGGGCGCGCTCCAGCACGGCGAGCACCTGGGCCACGGGCGTGGTGAGCGAGACCGCCCAGGCCAGCAGCACGGCCGCCCCCACCCGGCCCACGGCCCGCAGGGCGGTCACGCCGTCCACGAGCCACCACTGCACCAGGCCGAGCACCACCAGCAGCACGACCACCGCCCGCATCGGGCCGCGCAGGGCGCTCCACGGCAGCCGCGCGCTGGCCAGTACCAGCACGGCCACGGCGAGCGCCGCCATCGCCAGGGGCCACGTGCCGATGACGTACATGCCCACCGTGGCCACGGCCAGCCCGCCGAGCTTCCACGCCGCGGGCAGGCGGTGCAGCCAGGAGTCCCCCGGCACCGCGATGCCGATGCTCACGCCATGAGCCGCTCGTAGAAGGCGATGGCCGCCTCGGGCCGGTCATCGCAGACCACGCGCCCCTCGTCGAGCACGACGACGCGGTCGAAGCCCTCCAGTAGGTCCAGGTGGTGGGTCACCATGACCACCTGCTGCGGCAGGGCCATGAGCTCGGCACCGATGCGGCGGCGGTTGCGCAGGTCGAGCAGCGTGGTGGGCTCGTCGGCCACCAGCACACTCGGGCCGGCCATGAGCACGGCGGACAGCGCGAGCAGCTGCTTCTGCCCGCCGGAGAGCAGGTGACAGGGGTGGTCGGCGTGGCCCCGCAGCCCGGCGCGCTCGAGCGCGGCGTCCACCGCCTCGGCCCGCTGGGCGGCCGACCACCCGCGGTGCCGCGCGGAGAACTCGAGGTCCTCGCGCACCGTGGGCATGACCACCTGGTGGTCGGGGTCGCTGAAGAGGAAGCCCACCTCGCGGCGCACCCGGCGGGCGTGGCGGCGCACGTCGAGGCCGTTGACCTCCACCCGCCCGGTGGTGGGCCGCTCCAGCCCGATGACGCAGCGTGCCAGGGTGCTCTTGCCCGACCCATTGGCCCCGATGAGGGCGACGCGGTGCTCGGTGAGCTCCAGCGAGACGCCGTCCAGCGCCCGACGGCCCTGACGGTCGAGGGTCACCCCCTCGAACCGGATGCCGCCGCCGGGGGCCACGGGTGTCAGCGGCGCGCCGGGTCGGCCGGCAGCGAGCCGGGCAGGGCACGCGCCACGGCGGCGACCACCACGGCGGCCAGGGCGGCCTTGAGCAGGTCGCCGGGCACGAACACCGCGGCACCCAGCTGCCAGGCCTTGTCCCACGGCATGCCGGTGGCCAGCTTGAGCCACGGCACGCCCACGGCGTAGTTCAGCGGCACCCCGGCCAGGCCGGCCACGAACAGCCACAGCCCCACCATCCGGCCGCCGCGGCGCAGGGCCACGCGGGAGAGCAGGCCGATCACCACGGCGCCCAGCACGAAGCCCACGAGGTACCCGCCGGTCGGGCCGGTGAGCACCCCCAGGCCGCCCGCACCCCCGCTGGCCACGGGCAGTCCGATGGCGATGAGCGCCAGATACACCAGCACCGCGGCAGCGCCGGCCCAGGGGCCGAGCGCCAGCGCCGTCAGCGTCACGCCGAGGGTCTGCAGGGTCACCGGCACCTGCCCCCCGAAGAGCATCAGCCCCGGCACCACCGCCAGCGCCGCGATGAGGGCGGCGAACACCGCCACCTGCGCCCCGGTGCGCACGGTGGACTCGCCGCGCTCGTCGTCGCGGCCGTCACGGTCGTGGGGGGCGTTCCCGTGCAGCGCCTCGTCGGGCAGCAGCATGTCGGCCTGGGTGTTCATGGGGTCTCCCGTCAGCGTGTGTGCGGGCGACATTCCATCACGCACAGGCGGTCCCCGGCCCCCGCGCCCGGGACCCCGGCCGTCGCCCCGCCCCAGTACCGTTGCCCCATCATGGCCACCTCCCCCGCACCCGCTCCCGAGGCCGGGACGACCCCCGCGACGACCCGCCGCATCGCGCCGGAGCCCGGGCCCACCCCCGGAGGCCGCGGCGTGTCCGCCCGTCGGGTGCGTACGGCCCTCCCGGCGCTGGCCCCGGTGCTGCTCACGGTGGCGGCGTGGACGTCCTCCGTGGCGGGTGGCCCCACGGCCCTGCTCGTGGCCTGCGCCCTGCTGGCCTGGTTCGCCGTGCGCCGCACCGCGGTCCGCGAGCTGCGCTCCTGGCGCTCCGTGCTCTGGCTGCCCGTCGTGGCCGCGGTGGTCTCGGCCGCCCACGCCGCCACCGAGGTGGCCGACGGCGGCCTCGGCACGCCCCTGGTGGCCACCACCGCCGCCGCGGCGCTGGTGGGCCTCGTGCCGTGGCTGGTGCACCGGGCCCGCGCCGGTCTGGTGCTGCGCCTGCTGGCCGCCCGTCGCACGCTGGGGGTGGTGGCCACCCGCATCGTGGAGCGGGACGGCGCCCGCCGCCGCGTCCGCGTGCCCCGCGCGGCCCTGCGCCCCGGTGACGAGGTGCTCGTGCGCGCCGGCGAGGTGGTGCCCGCCGACCTGCGCGTGACCGACGGCGAGGGCATGGTCACCCTGGAGCGCCTCACCACCCGCGCCGACGCCCACCCCGTGGTGCCCGGCGACGTGGTGGTGGCCGGTGCCGTGCCGCGCCGCAGCCTGGTGGGCACCGTGGTGCGCGCGGGCGACGACACCGCCATCGCCCGGGTGCTGCGCCCCGCCCTCGATGCCGTGCGCCCCACGCCGGGCCCGGTGCTGCCCGTACCCGCCGACCCGCACGGCTCGGCGCCCGGGGCGCCCACGCTGCCCATCCACCGCACCACCGACTCCGTGGCGCGCTGGGCGGTGCCGATCGTGCTGGCCGTGGCCCTGGTGGCCGGGCTGGCCCACGGCCTGCCGCACGGCGCGGCCGACGGCGCCCGCGTGGCCACCGCCGTGCTGCTGGCCGCCAGCCCCGCCGCCGCCCTCGTGGCCGTCACCAGCGCCTTGGGGGCCAGCCGCCTCCGCGGCGCCCTGCTGGGCCTGCGCATGAAGGGCACCCGCCCGCTGCGCTCGGCCCGCGACATCGACCTGGCCCTGGTGGACCCGTCCTCGGCCATCGCCACCGGCCACCCGCGCCTGGTGGAGGTGCTGCCCATGAAGGGCCTGGACCCCGACGCCGCCCTGCTGGCCGCGGTCTCCGTGGCGCAGGACGTGGACGGCCCCATCCCCCGCGCCCTGGCCAGCGCCGCCCGTGCCCGGAACATGACCCCGCGCGCCGTGAGCGGGCAGAGCGTGGCCGGTGGCCGCCTCTCGGCGCTCATCAAGGACATGGAGGTGACGGTGGGCGCCGAGGACGCGTTCGAGGCCGTGCCGCCCACCCTGCGCCCGGAGCCCGACGACGACGCGCTGGTGACCTACGTGGGCTGGGGTGGGCGCCCCACCGCGATGCTGCGCTTCCGCGACCGCCTGCGCCCCGGGGCCGCC
The DNA here is from genome assembly GCF_002847825.1 of Kytococcus schroeteri. GTDB lineage: Bacteria > Actinomycetota > Actinomycetes > Actinomycetales > Dermatophilaceae > Kytococcus > Kytococcus schroeteri. Next base: position 22,843 of record NZ_PKIZ01000019.1, read on the forward strand.
GACGAGGTGCAGCGCCTGCTGCGCGCCGACGTGGTGCCCCACCTCATGTGCTCCGAGCCGGCCGCCGTCGCCCGCCGCATGGCCGACCGGGTGGGCGTGCACGCCTCGGAGGTGACCGGCGGGCTCGACGACGCCGGCCGCGTGGCCCTGGTGGCCGAGATGCTCGACGAGGGCCACCGGGTGGCGCTGCTGACCCGCGACACCCCCGACCCGGCGGCCGAGCAGGCCGACCTGGTGATCGCCTCCACCTGGTCGGACGCGCACAACCGGGAGCTCGCCCAGGTGGAGACCGTGCGCCCGGAGATGGCCGCCATCGCCGATGCGGTGAGCCTCACCCGGCACACCGGCGCCGTGGTGGGTCAGAACGTGATGCTGGTGGCGGCCTACCACGCCATCGTGCTGGTGCCGGTGGTGGCCGGGTGGGTGGTGGCCCCCGCCGCGGCGCTGCTCTCGCTGGTGCCGCTGGCCGGTGTGCTGGCCGGCAGCCACCGCATCTCGTTGGGTACCGGCAGCGCCGTCTGAGCGGGGGCCTCAGAGCCTCACCAGGGGCACGGTCACGCACTCGCGGTGCGGCCCCGGTCCACTCCACCCGATCCCCGTGGCGGGGGCCTCGAAACCCGGCGCCTCCTGCAGCACGGTGCAGATGTCCGACGCGAGGTCACGCATCCGACCATGCACGACAGCAGCAGCGTCCAAGGGCGCCCGCCCTGGGTCAGTGACCGTTCGGGGGATCACGTTGGTCAGACCACACTCCGAGTAGCCGTACACCCCGGTCAGTCCGTGCCGCGTGTAGACGACCTGCAGGCAGTCCGCCAGCTCGTCGAGGCGGACGCGGAGGATGTCTATCTCCTCGGCCAGGTGCCGCTCGCGCACGAACGTCCGCAGGAACTCCAGCAGGACGTCGCGAGGGGTCAGCGGGCTAGCGTCACAGGCCATCGCCGTCCTCGTCCTCCGCCGGCGGCTCCGCCCGGGAGATCACGCCCACCGCCCAGAGGACCGTGCCCCCGACGACCGCCGCCACCGACAGCACCAGCACCGCGTCACCCACCGGGCGCCACCCGCCGTCGGCCAGGTCGAGCAGCGCGCAGACGAGCGCGACGACGGAGAAGGCGAGCAGCAGCCCCAGAGCCACCAAGCCGACCAACCACCAGGTGCGGCGCCCGCCGCCCCGGGGCGGGACGGCCCCCGGCACCACGGTCTCGTGTCCGTCCACGTCGGGGGTCTGCACGGTCTGCCCAGTCGAGTGCCGGGTGCGGGTCGGCTCAGATGGTCACCGGCCCGTTGGCCGTCTCGAAGGTCACCGACATCAGGCCCGGGGTGCCGTGCGGGGCCACGAAGTCGAACTCCACGTCCGGCTCCCAGTCGTCACGGTCCACGCCCGGCACACCGGAGAGACCCAGCCACTCGCGCACCCGGTCGGGGTCGCCCGCCAGCTGCAGGCGGGCCAGGCGCACGTCGGAGGCGCCGCGCTCGGAGGGGTGCAGCTGGCCCTCGTCCCAGCGCAGGAAGAAGGGCAGCTGCGGGTCGGCGATGAGCCCCTTCACGCCGATCTGGCGCCAGGTGAGCTCCGTGCCGTCGGGGCGGTGGCGGTTGCCCATCACCGAGTCGCGACCGAGGCGCTCCTCCACCGGGGCGAGGTCGTCCATGGCCACCACCCAGCCGAGCCAGCCACCGCCGGCCTCGCTGCGGGCCTTCACGGCCTGGCCGAAGGGCACCTTGTCGGTCACCGGGTGCTGCAGCGGCTCGACCACCTCGAGGAAGCGGCCACCGGTCAGCGGCAGCACCATGTTGCGGGTGCCGAAGCGCGGGTGGTGCCCGCCGTCGACGACCTCGATGCCGAGCGCCTCACCCAGACGGGCGGCGGTGGCGTCCAGGCCCTCGGGGCCGGCGGCGAAGGCGACGTGGTCGATGCGCATGGCGACATGGTGCCACGCGGCAGTGGCGCACCCCACATCGCCCCGGGGGTTGGTCACGCGCCGCGCTGGCGCACCACCTCGAAGAGCACGATGGCCGCGCTCGTGGCGACGTTGAGCGAGTTGGCGCGCCCCACCATCGGGATGCGCACGCGCACACCGGCGTCCATCGCCGCGTCCGTCAGGCCCGTCTTCTCGGCGCCCACGGCCACGGCCACCGGGCCGGTGCAGTCCACGTCGGTGTGCAGGCGCTCGGTGTGCGGGGTGGCCGCGAGCAGCTCCACGCCCCGCGCGCGCAGGAAGTCCAGCACCTCCGCGGTCGGCGCAGTGGCCACCGGCACGGAGAACACGGTGCCCTTGGAGCCGCGCACCACGTTGGGGTTGCCCCAGTCGGTCACCGGGTCGGCGGCGATGACGGCGTGCACCCCCGCCGCGTCGGCGGTACGCAGGATGGCGCCCAGGTTGCCGGGCTTCTCCAGCCCCTCGGCCACCAGGTACAGCGCGGGACCCTCGGGCTCCGGCAGGTCGGCCAGGGCCACGCCGGGGGTGGGCACCACGGCCAGGAAGCCGTCCGGCCCCTCCCGGTAGGCGGCCTTCTCGAACACCGCCCGGCTCAGGGTCACGATGCCGGCGCCCCGCTCGGCGGCGGTGTCCACCACGTGCCGCTGGGCGGCCGGGTCGGCCATGAGCTCGTCGCACAGGTACAGCTCGCGGGGCCGCACGCCGGCCTCCAGGGCCAGCTCCAGCTCCTCGAAACCCTCCAGCAGGGTGCTGCCGGTCTGCTCGCGCACACGGCGGCGGCGCAGGTCGCGCAGCGCCTTGACGCGCGGGTTGGCCGGGCTCGTGATGTGCAGCGGTGCGGTCATCAGACGGGCCCCGGGGTGGCCGAGGCGTCGTGCTCCGTCGCCGCGTCCGGGGTCTGCCGCGCCACCACCGGCAGCGCGGCCTCCACGCCCTCCAGGGTGCGCAGCAGTTGTGCCAGGCCGTGCTCCTCGACGGTGCCGGTCACCTCGTCGGCGGCGGCCTTCACCTCGTCGGGGGCCTGCCCCATCGCCACGCCGCGGGCCGCCCAGTCGAGCATCTCCAGGTCGTTGCGCTGGTCGCCCACGGCCACGGTGTCGCACGGCTCCACACCCAGCGCGCGGCGCACCTGCTCCAGCCCGGACGCCTTGGACACGCCCTCGGGCGTGAGGTCCAGCCACGCCGTGTAGCCCACCGACCAGTTGACCCCGTGCAGGCCGATGCGGTCGAGCGCCTCGAGGAACTCCTCCTCGGTGCTGCCCGGGTCGTGGAAGGTCAGGCGCGTCACCGGCTCGGAGCCCAGCTCCTCCCAGGTGGCCAGGGTCAACTCGCCCTGCAGCGCCTCCTCGGGGAAGCCCTCGATGATGCGGTGCCCCACCCCGATGACCTCGGCGGCCACGTAGGCCCCCGGCAGGTGCTGGCGCAGCAGCTCCAGCGCCGGCGCGGGGTCGAAGGTGACCACCTCCAGCAGCTCGTAGCCCTCGTCGGCCGCCGGGTCGATGCGCAGCAGCACCGCCCCGTTGGAGCACACCAGGTAGGCGTCGCGCAGCCCCAGCTCACGGGCCAACGGCAGGGTGGCCCGCAGGGTGCGCCCGGTGGCGACGACCACGGTGTGCCCGGCCGCCGAGGTGGCACGCACGGCATCGCGTACCGGGGGGTGCAGCACGCTGGAGTAGTCGATGGTGGTGCCGTCCAGGTCCAGGCACACCATCTGCGGGCGGCTGGCCCGCCCCACCTCCGGCAGGTCCGCCGCGGCGCCGGTCATCGGGCGATCGGCTCGAGGACCTCGAGGCCCCCCAGGTAGGGCTGCATCGCGGCCGGCACCCGCACGGAGCCGTCGGCCTGCTGGTGGTTCTCCAGGATGGCCACGAGCCAGCGCGTGGTGGCCAGCGTGCCGTTGAGGGTGGCCACCACCTGCGTGCCCTTGCCCCCCGCCACCCGCTCGCGGGTGCGCAGGCGCCGCGCCTGGAAGGTGGTGCAGTTGGAGGTGGACGTGAGCTCCCGGTAGGTGCCCTGGGTGGGCACCCACGCCTCGCAGTCGAACTTGCGCGCGGCCGGGCCGCCCAGGTCACCGGCGGCCACGTCGATGACGCGGTAGGGCAGCTCCATCGCGCCCAGCATCTCCTGCTCCAGGGCCAGCAGCCTCTCGTGCTCGGCCTCGGCCTCCTCGGCGGTGCAGTAGACGAACATCTCCAGCTTGTTGAACTGGTGCACGCGGATGATGCCGCGGGTGTCCTTGCCGTGGCTGCCGGCCTCGCGGCGGTAGCAGGTGGACCAGCCGGCGTAGCGGCGCGCGCCGCCCGAGAGGTCGAGGATCTCGTCGGCGTGGTAGCCGGCCAGGGCCACCTCGGAGGTGCCGGTGAGGTACTGGTCGTCGTCGCGCAGGCGGTAGACCTCGTCTTCGTGGGCGTCGATGAAGCCCGCGCCGGCCATGACGTCGGTGTTCACCAGGGTGGGGGTGATCATCGGCGTGAAGCCGTGCTTCAGCGCCAGGTCGAGGGCCATGTTCATCATGGCGATCTCGAGGCGCGCCCCGATGCCGGTGAGGAAGTAGAAGCGCGCACCGGAGACCTTGGCGCCGCGCTCCATGTCGATGGCGCCGAGCAGCTCGCCGAGCTCGAGGTGGTCGCGGGGCTCGAAGCCCTCCGCGGCGAAGTCGCGCGGGGTGCCGACGGTCTGCAGGGTGTCGAAGTCGTCCTCGCCGCCGGCGGGCACCTGCGGCTTGACGATGTTGCCGATGCTGCGCAGCAGGCGCTGGGCCTCGGCGGCCAGCTCGTTCGCCTCGGCCTCCAGGGCCTTCACGCGGGCGGCCATCTCCTTGCCCTGCGCGGCCAGCTCGGCCTTCTGCTCCGCGGGCGCCTGGGCGATCTGCTTGCCGAAGACCTTCTGCTCGGCCCGCAGCGCCTCGAACTCGGCCTGCTTGGAGCGGGATCGCGCCTCCACCTCCAGGACGCGGTCCACCACGGACTCGTCCTCACCTCGGGTGCGCTGGCTGGCGCGCACGACGTCGGGGTTCTCGCGGAGCTCTCGGATGTCGATCACGATCCCAAGACTACGAGACCGCCACGGCGTACCGTGGGCACCCGCGAGCAGCGCACCCGACGCACCAGGAGGTCACCGTGAGCAGGACCCCCACCCCCACGGAACCGTCCACCCCCGCCGGGCGCGACGGCACCGGCCGACGCCGCGTCGGGTTCGTCATCAACCCGATCAAGTTCGACGACCTCCGGGCCGTGCGTGAGGAGGCCGACACCGTCTGCCACATCCTCGGCTGGGACGCCCCGCTGTGGCGCGAGACCACCGAGGAGGACCCCGGCGCCGGCCAGGCCCGCGAGCTGCTCGAGGCCGGCTGCGACCTCGTCGTGCCCATCGGCGGCGACGGCACCGTGCGCACCGTGGCCAGCCAGCTGGTGGGCACCGAGGTGCCCCTGGGCCTGGTGCCCGGCGGCACCGGCAACCTGCTGGTGCGCAACCTGGACCTGCCCTTCCTCTCCCGCCGGCAGGCCCTGCGCATCGCGCTCACCGGCGACGAGCGCCGCATCGACGTGGGGCAGGTGCGCTGGTGGGACACCGACGGCGGGGTGCACGAGGACGTCTTCCTGGTGATGGCCGGCGTGGGCATGGACGCCGACGTCATGGAGACCACCGACGACGACGTGAAGAAGCGCATGGGCTGGCTGGCCTACCTGGCCTCCGCGGTGCGCCACGGTGGCGACAAGCCCGTGCCCGCCCGGTTCCGCGTGGACGACTCCGAGCCCGTGTCCGCCAAGGTGCGCAGCGTGGTGTTCGGCAACGTGGGCAAGCTGCAGGGCGGGGTGGCCGTGCTGCCGGAGGCCCGCATCGACGACGGGCAGCTGGACACCTTCGTGGTCTCCCCGCGCGGCGTCACCGGCTGGGCCGGCGTGGTGGCCGCGGTGGCCACGCGGGGGCGCCTGGGCGGGGAGAACGCCGGCTACTGGCAGAGCAGCACCATCGACGTGGAGCTGGGCGAGCCCACCCGCGCCCAGCTGGACGGCGACGGCATCGGGCACGTGACCCGCATCGCCGGGCGGATCCTCCCCGGGGCGCTCATCGTGCGGGTGCGCGGCAAGGGCGCCACCTCCTGGCGCAGCACGCGCTCGGACCACGCGGAGGGATGGCTGCTCGGCGGCTGAGGGCGCGCCCCCTCCCGGCAGTGCCCCCGCCTGCTCCCGCCCCGGCCACGCCTCCGGGTCTCCCCGTCAGCGGGTCTCGGCGTCAGCGGCGGGCCTGACGCAGCGGCCGCACCGCCTCGGTGGCCGGCGACTCCGCCTCCAGCCCGCGGGCGGCGGCCACGGCCTGCGCCTCCTCGTCGGTGAGCGCGGTGGTGCCGCGGCCCTCGGTGACCGACTTGGCGTAGGTCTGCGAGTGGGCACGGCCGTTGAGGCTGGTGATGACCAGGCCGTCGCCCACGCCGTCGAGCAGCGCCACCGAGAAGGACATGCGGCCCCCCATGTCGCCGAAGGCGTCGTAGCGCACCAGGGCCACCTCGGTGAGGGCGGAGGTGGTGGAGTGCTCGAGGCGCTTGAGGCGCTGGTCGAGATTGTCGGCGTTGCCCGAGAGCTGTCGCAGGGCCTGGTCGAGACCCTCGGTGCGCTCGGTGATCTGGCTGGCACCCCCCTCGAGGCGCTCGACGCGGGCGCCGTGCTCCTCCATCGAGCCGCCGAGGGCCCCCAGGCGCTCGTCCACGGCGGTCACGCGCGTGCCGTGCTCGGAGGTGGTGCGCTCCAGCTGGTCCACGATGTCGGCCACGCCCCCCAGGCCGCGGTCGAGCGTGTCCAGGCGGGACCGGTCGGCGGTCTGCTCCTCGCCGAGGGCGGCGCGGCGGGCCTCCAGCTGCTCCACCTCGGCGGACAGCTCGGCCAGGCGCTCGTGCACCTCGGCCACGGTGCGCCCCACGCGCTCGTCCAGGTCCGAGACCTTGCCGTCCACGCGCTTCTCCATGGCCTCCACGGAGGCGGTCATGCGCTGCAGGTTCTGCGTGGCGTCGCTGTGCACCCGCTTGATGGACCGCGTGTCCGTGGACGCCTGCTGCTGCACCTTGCCGAAGCCCTCGCTGACCCCCTTCATCTCGCCCTTGAGGCGCTCCACCTCAGCACGCATGGCGGACAGGGACTTCTCTTGGCGGGAGGCGGCGCGGTCCAGGGCGCGCTTCAGGGTCACGGAGTCCACTCCGGTGCGCACGGCCGGCGCGGTGTAGCGGCGCGCCTGGCCCTGGCGGCTCGACATCGACCGGCGCTGGGAGCCCCCGCCGCCGGTGGCGCCGGCCAGCACACGGGCCGAGATGAAGCGGTGCCGGCGCAGCGAGCTGACCTGCACGGCCAGCCACAGTCCGACGAGCAGGGCGAGCACCGCGCACACGACGGCGGCGATCAGCAGGGAACTCTGGACGGGCTCTGGCACCCGCACAGGATACGCAGGTGGCCCCGCCGCAGCAGGTGCGCCGGGATGTCGGTGCGTCCGGGCACCATGGGGGCATGAGCACCCCCCGCTTCCCCGTGGCCGCCTTCCTCGAGTCCGACGAACCCCTGGCCGTGGTGCCCCTGGCCGAGGCCGAGGAGGCTGCCGCCGGCGCCCGCATCGCCGACTGGGCGGTGGCGCTGGGCGCGAGCCCCGACGGCAGCTCCGTGCGCACCCTGCAGGCCGGCCTGGCCGAGAGCCTCGACCTGCCCGGCAACGCTGCCACCAACCTGGACGCGCTGGCCGACACGCTGCGCGACCTGCCCGACCGCGCCGAGGGAGGGGCCGGGACCCTGCTGGTCTGGACGCCCGCCGAGGGGCTGGGGCTCGAGGACGACGGGCTGGGCACTCTGCTGCAGCTGCTGCTCGATGTGGTGGACGACATAGGGCGGGCGCGTCTCGCCGTGCTGGTGGCCAGCGACACCGTGGCCCGCCAGATCGAGGAGGACGAGGCGTGAGCCCCCGCATCGGGCCGGGCGGGGTGAGCCACGGCGCGCCGCGGGGACGCGGGCGCTCGCGGCTGCTGCTGCGGTTGGTCTTCCTGCTGGCCATGGCCGCTGCCGTCGTCTGGGGCGGTGGTGGGCTGTTCGGCCGGTCCGGTGACGGAGGTGGATCGGGCGAGGACGGCCACCCGAAGCCTCCCCCGGCCACCGGGTCGGACGGGTCCAGCTCGGCCGACCCGCGGCCGCGGGGACCGGCCAGCAGCACCGCCGGGGCCCCGGGCGCGAGCGGCCTGCCCCGGTGCGTCGAGGGCGAGCTGACCGCCGAGGCGCACGACGTCATCGAGACCATCACCGACGGCGGGGAGTTCGAGTACCCCGGCAAGGACGGCAGCACCTTCGGC
>NZ_PKIZ01000019.1:31431-48713 GCF_002847825.1 Kytococcus schroeteri
CGGCGCAGGTCAGCGGATGGTGACCTGCCGGCTCGAGAAGCCCTCCCGGGCCCGGCGCTCGTCGTGCGTCAGCGGCGCGTCGTCGCCCAGGCGGGCCTCCAGGCGCGCGGCCAGCTCGCCCAGCGGGGCGTTCCAGGACTGGGGGTCGGCGGCCGGGTCCACCTCGAACACCGGCACCAGCAGGCCCGCACCGCGGAAGGCACCCAGCAGCGTGGACTGCCCGCCGAGGGTGTGCTCGCCGGCCGCCTTGAGGCGGGCCAGGGCGGTGGTGGCCGCGTCCTCGTCGTGCGGCAGCAGCCAGCGCACGTAGGCCCGGTCGCCCATGAGGCACCAGAAGGCCGACTCCACGGCATCGAGACGCTGGGTGGGCACGATGGCCTCGTTGGCGCGCTCCATGGAGAGCTGGCCGGCCTCGTCGAGGGCGTCCTCCTTGCCGGTGAGCCAGAAGTCGAAGCTCTCGTGCAGCTCGGCGGTCATCGTGTCGCTCACGAGCACGTCCTGCAGGCGGGGCGTGTGCGCCATGGCCTGCGGCAGACCCACGGTGGGCTGGCCCGGCTCGTTGGCCAGCGAGGTGAGGATCGCCTGGGCGATGTCGCGGCTCGCGTCACCGGTGGAGGAACCGGTCTGCAGCGCGGAGAGCACGTCGCCCTCGCCGCGGTTCAGGCCCGGCCACGCCAGCGGCAGCACGGTGGCCAGCGTGACCTCGTGCTCGGAGCCGACCTCCAGCGAGGACCACGCCGGCGCCGGAGTGCCCTCGGGCGCCTCGACGGCGGGGACCTTCACGCGGATGGTCGCCGTGGCCGCCGGGAGGATCTCCCGCATGGCCACCCACTCGGTCTCGTTCGGCAGCCCCTTGAACGGACGGGCCTCGAACGGCGCCGGAATCTGCTTCGGTCCCTTGACGTCGCGGTTCTTGCGACGAGATGCCTTACCCATGGGGCCGGAGTCTACGGGCGCGGGTCAGCGCTGGGCGCGGGCGCGGCGCAGCGTGGCGGCGGTGTCCACGCAGGCCAGCGCGGCCTCGGCGCCCTTGTCCTCGCTCGAGCCCTCCAGGCCGGCGCGGTCCAGGGCCTGCTGCTCGTCGTCGCAGGTGAGCACGCCGAAGCCCACCGGGGTGGCGGTGCGCACGGCCACGTCGGTGAGGCCCGTGGTGGCGGCCTGGCAGACGTAGTCGAAGTGCGGGGTGCCGCCGCGGATGACCACGCCCAGGGCCACCACCGCGTCGTGGTGCGGGGCCAGGCGGGCCGCGGCCACCGGCAGTTCGAAGGTGCCCGGCACGCGGATCTCCAGCGGGGTGATGCCCAGGTCGGCCAGCGCCCGACGGCTGCCCTCGAGCAGGCCGCCCATGACCTCCTCGTGCCAGCTGGCGGCCACCACGGCCACGCGCAGCGGCAGGGCGCCGTCCTCGCGGTCGGCGGCCAGCTCGCGGCGCAGGCGGTCGGCGATGGCCTCGGTGGGGGAACCGTGTCCACTCATGGGTGTCTCCTCGGGTTCAAGGGGGGGCGATGGGGGCCGGCGGGGGTCCTGCTGTCCACCGTGGCCTGCCGGCGGGGCGGGGTCCACCCCCGGCAGCGTGGCATGCCTCACCCGGCGGCGGTCCCCGGGGTCAGATCGGCCGGCAGGGTGTGGCCCATGCGGTCGCGCTTGGTGCGCAGGTAGGGCAGGTTCTGGGGCGTCACGCCCACCACGCTGGGACGGGTGGCGACCACGTCCACGCCGAGCTCCCGCAGGGCCTCCACCTTGGCCGGGTTGTTGGTGGTCAGCTCGATGCGGTCGATGCCCAGGTGGGCGAGCATCGCCGCGGCCACGCCGTAGTCGCGGGCGTCCACCGGCAGGCCCAGGGCGTGCTGGGCGTCCACCGTGTCGGCGCCGGCGTCCTGCTGGGCGTAGGCCGCGATCTTGGCCGCCAGCCCGATGCCGCGCCCCTCGTGGCCGCGCAGGTACAGCACCACGCCGCCGCGGGCCTGCGTGTCGGCCAGGGCGTCGGCCAGCTGGGCGCCGCAGTCGCAGCGCAGCGAGCCGAGCGCGTCGCCGGTGAGGCACTCGCTGTGGGCGCGCACCGGCACTGGGGCGGCGGGGTCGCGCAGCGGGCCGGGGGCCACCAGGGCCAGGTGCTCCACCCCGGTGAGGCGGTCGGTGAGGGCGTGCACGGTGAAGTCGCCGTGGGCGGTGGGCAGCTGCGCGGTGGCCACGGCGTCCAGGCGGTCGTGCACGGCGCGCCAGGCGGCCAGGGCCTCGATGGTGAGCACCGGCAGGTCGTGCTCGGCGGCCAGGGCGCGCACGGCCTCGGAGCGCATCATCGTGCCGTCGTCGTGCACCAGCTCGGCGATGACGCCCACCGGCTCCAGCCCGGCCAGGCGGCACAGGTCCACCGCGGCCTCGGTGTGGCCGGCCCGCTCCAGGACCCCACCGTCCCGGGCGCGCAGCGGCACCACGTGCCCGGGGCGGACGAGGTCGGCGGCCGTGCTCCCGGCATCAGCCAGGACGTGCAGGGTGCGGGTGCGGTCCGTGGCGCTGATGCCGGTGGTCACGCCCTCGGCGGCGTCCACGGTGACGGTGTACGCGGTGCGGAAGGGGTCGGCGTTGTCGCGCACCATGAGCGGCAGCTCGAGGGCGTCGGCGCGCGCGGCCGTCATCGGGGCGCACACGTAGCCCGAGGAGTGGCGGACGGTCCACGCCATCCACTCCGGGGTCAGCCGCTCGGCGGCGAGGATGACGTCGCCCTCGTTCTCGCGATCCTCGTCGTCCAGCACCAGCACGGGGCGGCCGGCGCGCAGGGCCTCCAGGGCGGCGGCCAGCTGGGGGGTGAGGGTCTGGTCCCGGGTCATCGCGTGGCTCCCACCATCTTCTCGACGTACTTGGCCACCACGTCCACCTCCACGTTCACGGTGGTGCCCACGGGCGCGTCGCCCAGCGTGGTGCGGGTGAGGGTCTCGGGGATGAGGCTGACCTCCAGCCAGGGGGCGGACGCCCCGGCATCGGACAGGTCGCTCACCGTGAGCGAGACGCCGTCGAGCGTCACCGACCCCTTGTGCACCACGTAGCGCGCCAGCTCGGCCGGCACGCCCACGCGCACCACCTCCCAGCGGTCGCCCGGGGTGCGGGCCAGCACCTCGCCCACACCGTCCACGTGCCCCTGCACGATGTGGCCACCCAGCCGTCCCCCGGCCCGCACCGCGCGCTCCAGGTTGACCGGGCTGCCCACCTCCAGGGCTCCGAGCGAGCTGTGGGTGAGGGTCTCGGGCATGACGTCGGCGGTGAACCAGCCGGGCGCGCCGTCGGGCCCGCCCGACCCGCCGCCCAGCTCCACCACGGTGAGGCACACACCGTTCACCGCGATGGAGTCGCCGTGCCCCGCGTCGCTGGTGACCACGGCGCCGGACACCCGCAGGCGGATGTCGTCGCCCGCCGGTTCGACGGCCTCGACGCGGCCGATCTCCTCGATGATGCCGGTGAACATCAGGCGTCTCCTTCGGTCGGGTTCGGGTCGGTGGGGGTCAGGGTGAGGCGGACGTCGTCGCCCAGGCGGGCCACGTCCTCCAGATGCCAGCGCAGGGCCTCCTCGACGGTGCCGATGCCGAGTTCGGCCACGAGCGGGGCGCCCGCACCCAGCAGTGCGGGGGCCAGGTAGGTCACGAGGCGGTCCACCAGCCCGGCGCGCAGGAAGGCCGCACCCAGGGTGGGGCCGCCCTCCAGCCAGACGTGGTGCACGCCGCGCTCGCGGAGGGCCGCGAGCACCTCGGCGGGGTCGTGGGTCGCGAGCAGCAGGGTCTCGGCGGCGTCGTCGAGCACCCGGGCCGATGCGGGGAGCTGCCGAGTGCCCACCACCACGCGCAGCGGCTGGCGGTCCACCTGCTCGCCCTCGGGCAGACGCACGGTGAGCCGGGGGTCGTCGGCGAGCGCGGTGCCCGTGCCCACCACCACCGCCCCGGCCTGCGCGCGCTGGCGGTGCACGTCCCGGCGGGCGTCGGGGCCGGTGATCCACTGGCTCGTGCCGTCGGCGGCGGCCACGCGGCCGTCCAGGGTGGCGGCCAGCTTGAGCGTCACCACCGGGCGCCCGAGGTGCGCCGAGGCGGTGAACCACCGGTTGAGCGCCTCGGCCTCGTCGGCCAGCACGCCGGTGGTGACCTCGAGGCCGGCGGCACGGAGGCGATCGGCGCCCCCGGCGGCCAACGGGGTCGGGTCCGGTTGGGCGACGACGACGCGGGCCACCCCGGCCTCACGCAGCGCCTCGGCGCACGGGCCGGTGCGGCCGGTGTGGTTGCACGGCTCCAGGGTGACCACGGCGGTGGCGCCGCCGACGTCCCGGCCGCGCTGCTCCGCATCGGACAGGGCGGCGACCTCCGCGTGCGGGGTGCCGGCGCCGCGGTGCCACCCCTCGCCCAGGGTGCGGCCGGCGGCGTCGAGCAGTACGCAGCCCACACGGGGGTTGGGGTCGGTGGCCGGTCCACGGGCCGCCAGCTCCAGGGCGCGGCGCATCGCGGGCTCCCAGGCGGTGGACTCGGCGGGGCGGGCGGTCACGGCGGTTCCTCACTGCGGTCACGGCGGCGGGCGGTCCGGTCGGACGGCCCGGGTGAACCGGGGGAACGGGCGTGGGCCCGGAGGAGTCGGCAGGTGCACCACGCACCGAGGGGCCACGGGCCGCTCGGCAGCGGGACTGCCGCCCACGGCGTCGCGGGGCGACGCCGCACGTGCTCCTCCCTTCCGGACTCTCACCGTCGGTCTGGGAATTCCACCCAGTCAACCGGCCGCTGGCTGCGGACGGGTCGCGGACTGTCACCGCCGGTTCGGACTTGCACCGACCCCGGAACACGTGCCGCCGATTCTACGCCCGGGCCGCCGGGGCGGGCGTCGGGCGGGGGCACCGAGCCCGGCACACCATCGGCCGTGTGGAACGCTGTGGGCCGGACCACACCCGAGACCCCGAGGAGCACCCATGGCCCCCACCGAGCTCTCCCCCCTGGACGGCGGCACCGAGGACGTGCTGTTCGGCGTGCGCGACGGCATCGCCCGCATCCACCTGAACCGGCCCAAGGCGCTCAACGCGCTGACCCGGGACATGTGCGCGGCGATGCTCGACCAGCTGCACGCCTGGCAGAACGCGCAGGGCGAGGACCGGCCGCGCGCCGTCGTGGTCTCAGGTGAGGGCAAGGGCCTGTGCGCCGGCGGCGACATCAAGGTGCTGCGCGAGTCCGCCACCTCCGGCGACCTCGGTCCGGCGCAGGACTTCTGGCGCACCGAGTACGCGCTCGACCAGCTCGTGGCCGACTACGAGATCCCGTACGTGGCGCTCATGCACGGCGTGGTGATGGGCGGCGGCATCGGCATCAGCGCCCACGGCAGCCACCGCCTCGTGGCCGCCGACGCCAAGGTGGCCATGCCCGAGACCGGCATCGGGCTGTTCCCGGACGTGGGCGCCATGCACCTGCTCTCGCGCGCGCAGCACGAGTTGGGCACGCACGTGGCCCTGACCGGCGACCGCTTCGGCGGCGCGGACGCGGTGCTGCTGGGCCTGGCCGATGCCGTGGCGCCGGCCGAGCTGCTCGACCCCGAGACCGTGGTGGACCGGCTGGCCGGCGGCGAGTCCGCGGACGACCTGGTGGCCGCCGCCCGCGAGGCGACCGGCGAGGCGGAGGCCCCGCTGGCCGCCGCCGCGCAGTGGACCGCGGAGTGCTACGAGGGCGAGGCGCCGGCCGCGGTGCTCGAGCGCCTGAAGGGCCACTCGGCCGAGGGGGCGCAGAAGGCGGCCGAGCTGCTGGAGAGCCGTTCGCCGCTCTCGGTGGCGGTGACCCTGGCGGCGCTGCGCCTGGCCGCCGGGGACACCCTGGCCGGCGTGCTGGAGCGCGACCTGAGGATGGCCACCGGCATGCTCTCCAGCGGTGACTTCGCCGAGGGCGTGCGCGCCGTGCTCATCGACCGGACCAACGACGCCGCGTGGCGCCACGGCAGCATCGCCGAGGTGCCCGAGGACGAGGTCAAGGCCGTGCTGGCCGGGGAGCGCCTGGACCAGCAGGGCTGAGGCTCGGGCGCTCAGGGCCCGCCGCGGGGGACTCCCCGGCGGGCCCGCGTCAGCGGCGGAGTCGGGCGCGCAGTTCCTCACTCAGCTCCACCTCGATGGGCAGGGCCTGCAGTCCCTCGGCCGTCACCACCAGTCCGCGATGCGCCGCGACCTGGGCCAGTTCTCCATAGTGGAAAGCGGTTGCGTCGTCCTGCGTCATGCCACCCCACGGCTCGTCCGGGCCGGTGGAGAGGAGGGAGTCCGCCACCACGCTGTCCTCGGTCACCTCGCTCCAGGCGGCCGATGTCCCCCACCCGCGGTCCTCGAGCAGCAGGACGCGGCCCAGGGAGTCCTCCGCCCACAGATGACACACACAACCCGCTGTGCCGTGGGGTCCGGGATCGCTGGCGACCGTCACCACGAGGCGATTCGGCACACGGCCTGGCCCACTCACACCCGACACCCGACCCGGGCCTCCTTGAAGGGCTTGTCAGCGGTGTCCCATCGCCCGTGGACATCAACGTCGACGTGGTTCCTCCACGATGTCACCGCACTCGAGCGGCACCGGGCCCGGGCAGTGCTGCGCTTCCCTCGCCCTCCCCCGGGGCAACAGTCACCACCGCGTTCCCAGTACCCGTGCCCAGAGACATCCGCCCCGGAACGATGCGGCCTGTCCGGTTTGGCCTCCAGCCTGCAGGGCCCGATGCCCAGTCCCGCTGTCGCCTGACCTGCGGGCTGGATCTCTCGACCGTCTCTGGACAGGTACACGGAGGTCACGTTCACGGGTCCCGTGACACCCGGGTGGTCTGCGTACTGAACATCCTGTCCGTCGATCGCCACGTAGGTGGCGGGGCCATCCCTCAGGACAGCTCCAGCCCGCTCCGGCGAGAAGAAGACCAGCGTCGAACCGATGATCGCGCCGCGCGCGTGTCGCGACGCCCTTGTGTGTCCACCGTTTGCCATGAGCCCAAGGGTCCCCCCACCAGGATGCGAGCATCCTCCCCACGCATGACGTTCTCCTGGCGTCCTTCGCAGCGGGCAAGCGAGGACACCTTGCCCCGCCCCGGGACGCGACCCCACCACGTCAGCGGCGGGCCAGGCCCTCGCGGATGCTCGTGGGGTCGTGGTGGTCCACGTCGCCGGAGGGCAGGTGCTGGAACGCCTCGTCACCCTTGCCGCACGCGATGACCAGGTCGTTCTCCCGCGCCATGGCCACGGCCTCCAGCAGCGCAGTCCGCCGGTCCAGCGTGATGTGCGTGTCCCCGGCATCGGCGCCGGCCATCACCTCCTCGGCGATGGTCGCCGGGTCCTCGCCGTACGGGTCGTCGGTGGTGATGATGCCGACGTCCGCGATGCGGGAGACGACCTCGCCCATCAACGGGCGCTTGGCCGCATCGCGCTCCCCGGCCGCGCCGTACACGCAGATGAGGCGCCCGCCGGCCATGTCCGCGATCTTGCGCGCCACGGTGAGCACCACCTCCAGCCCCACCTCGGTGTGCGCGTAGTCCACCACCGCCATGAACCCGTGCTCGGCGGCCTCCGGGATGCGCTGGAAGCGGCCGGGCACCTGCCCCAGGTGCTTCACCGCCTCCACCACGGCGAGCGAGTCGTGACCGGACTCCAGCGCCACGGCCACCGCGCCGGCCACGTTGAGCGCGTTGTAGTCGCCCACCAGCGGCGGCTCCAGGCGCAGCTCGCCGTGGCGCGGCGTGTCCAGAGTGAACTGCATGCCCTCCAGGGTGAGGTCGGTGGGCTCCACGATGCGGTAGTCGGCTGCCTCGTCGAAGCCGAAGGTCAGCGCCCCGGGGAACTCGCGGGCCAGCCGACGGCCGTAGGTGTCGTCCACGTTGGCCAGGCGCGGGCCGGAGGTGCGCTCGAAGAGCTGGCGCTTGACCTGGAAGTAGGTCTCCATGTCGCCGTGGATGTCCAGGTGGTCGCGCGTGAGGTTGGTGAAGATGGCCGAGGCGTACTCCACGCCGGTGACGCGGTGCAGCTCCAGGCCGTGGCTGGAGGTCTCGAGCACGGCGTCGGAGGCACCGGCCTCCACCATGCGGCGCAGGTTCTCCTGCACCAGCGGGGCCTCGGGGGTGGTGCGCATGGCCGGCCGGCCCACACCGTCGACGATGACCTCCACCGTGGTGGACAGGCCCACCTTGTCGGTGCCCAGCACGCCGGCCAGCAGGTTGTAGAGCACGTAACTGGTGGTGGTCTTGCCGTTGGTGCCGGTGATGCCGTGCACGCGCAGCGAGCGGCTCGGGTTGCCGTTGACGGCCGCGGCCAGGTGGCCCAGGGCGGCGCGGGCGTCGCGCACCCGCACCACGGGCAGGGGGCCGGCTGCCTCCAGCTCGGCGATGCGGGGGTCGGCCTCCCGGTCGGCGGCCGTGGGCCACTCGCGCTCGACCA
Organism: Kytococcus schroeteri; assembly: GCF_002847825.1. Classification (GTDB taxonomy): domain Bacteria; phylum Actinomycetota; class Actinomycetes; order Actinomycetales; family Dermatophilaceae; genus Kytococcus; species Kytococcus schroeteri. The sequence continues at coordinate 39,833 of NZ_PKIZ01000019.1, forward strand.
CCACGAGGCCCGCCCCGGCATCGAGGGCACCGGGGGCGAAGCGCAGGCCGTCGTTCTTGAACCCGGAGACGGCCACGAACGCGGCGCCCGGCGTGACGGCGCGGGAGTCGTGGGTGACCGCCGTGATGCCGGGGGTGCCGGAGAACTCCTCGGGCACCTCGCGGACGGGCAGGGCCAGGGCGGTCGCGATGTCGTCTCGGGTCAGCACCCCGTCAGCCTAGGTGGTGCGTCACCCGGCGGCACGGGTGCGGGGGCGCGGGCCGGCACGCGGCGAGGCCGCCGCCCCCATCGGGGACGACGGCCTCGTGGGTCGGTGCTGGCCGGGCTCAGGCGAACGGGTTGGCCGGGTCCGGGCCCCCGGCGGCAGTGCCCTCGTCGGCCGGGTTGGCCGGCTGGGCGGGCGCCTGCTGGGCCTGCTGCTGCGCGGCGGCCTGCTCCTGGGCCACCTGCGCGCGCACCTGGTCCATGTCCAGGCCCTTCACGGCCTCGAGCACCTCGTCGAGCGCGCTGCCGGGCATGGCGCCGGGCTGGGCGAACACGCCGATCTGCTCACGGAAGGCCATGGTGGTGGGCACCGACTGGATGCCCAGTGCCCCGGCCAGCTGCGGCTGCGCGTCGATGTCGACCTTGCCGAACACGACGTCCTCGTGCTTCTCGGAGGCCGCCTCGTAGACGGGGGCGAACTGCGTGCACGGGCCGCACCAGGTGGCCCAGAAGTCCACGACCACCATCGGGTTGTCCTTGATGGTCTGCTCGAAGTTCTCAGCGGTCAGCTCAACGGTGGCCACGGGGCCTCCTCGGATGTCAGCGGGCACCGGCGCCGGACGGCGCGGTGCGTGGTCGCCCGGTTCAACCGCGACGCCCGGGCGCTTGTTCCACCGGCCGCTCCCCCGCAGCCACACCCCCGGCGGCCCCGCCCCCAGCCGCCCGCGCCGCCACGGCGTTACGGTCCTGCCATGAGTGATGCCGCCCACACCCCCAGCCCGCTGCGTCCGGACACCGTGCGCACCCTGCGCCGCACCGCCCTGGAGCGCCAGCGCACCGGCCGCGTCCCGGCCCTGTTCGCCGGCGTGCAGCGCGGCGGGCGCTACGTGTGGAGCGAGGGCATCGGCACCACCGGCGCGGGTGAGGACCGCGACCGCGCGGCCACCGCCGACGACCAGTACCTCGTGGCGTCCAACACCAAGACCTTCACCGCCGTCATGGTCATGCAGGCCCGCGACGAGGGGCGCCTCTCCCTGGACGACCGCCTGGGCGACCACCTGCCCGGCGCCGCGCCCTCGCCCGCGCTCGGCGCCACCGTCCGCTCCGCCCTGGCGCACGTCTCCGGCGTGCAGCGCGAGCCCCACGGCGACGTGTGGGAGACCCTCCTCTTCCCCGATGCCGCGGGCCTGCTCCGCGAGTCCGCACAGGCCGAGCAGGTGGGCCGCCCGCACACGCGCTGGCACTACTCCAACCTCATGTACTGCCTGCTGGGCGAGGTGGTGGCCCATCTGGACGGGCGCTCGTGGGCGGAGTCGCTGCAGGCCCGGCTGCTCGACCCGCTGGGTCTGGCGCGCACCACGGTGGGCTTCGACGGCGCGCACGTGCAGGGCTACTTCGTGCCCCCGTTCAGCGACGTGCCCGTCATCGAGCCGGTGCCGGACTTCCGCGGCACCGCACCCTGCGGCGGCCTGGCCTCCACCCCGGCAGACATGGCGCGCTGGTCGGCCTTCGTGGCCGACCCGGACCCCGCCGTGCTCTCGCCGGACACGCTGGAGGAGATGACCCAGCCGCAGGCCGTGGTGGACCCCCGTGGGTGGTCCCAGGCGATGGGGCTCGGGTTCTTCCTGCTGCGCCGTGGCCAGCGCGTCTGGGTGGGGCACACCGGCGGCATGCCCGGCCACATCACCGGGGTGTTCACGCACCGCGAGTCCGGCACCGGCGGACTGGTGTTCATGAACAACTCCGCCTCGCCCGACCCGAGCGCGTTCGCGGTGGACCTGGCCGATGCCGTGGAGGAGGCCGAGCCCGCAGAGGAGGCGGTGTGGGCACCCGGCACCGAGGTGCCCGAGGAGCTGGCCGGCCTGCTGGGCCACTGGTACACCGAGGGCAGCCACGTGGTGTTCAGCGTGCGGCAGGGGCAGTTGGAGGCCCGCATGGCCGGGGCCCCGGCGGACGCGCCGCCGTCGGTGTTCGAGCGGGTCGAGGACGACCTCTACCGCACCGTCTCGGGCCGTGAGCGCGGTGAGCTGCTGCGCATCACGCGGCGTGCCGACGGCTCGGTGCTGAAGCTGAACTGGGCCACGTACCTGGTGAGCCGGGAACCGCTCGCCTTCGGCCAGCACCCCGCCTGAGCCGCGGCGGAGCGGGTGGCACCCCCTCGACGGGGGTCCACCTGCCGCCAGGTGGCCCGCAGCAGCCGCTGCACCACGCGGCGCCCCGGACTGTGCCACCACCGGTCGCCCCAGAGCACCAGGCGCAGGAGCACACCGCCCACCACCACGCCGGCCACGAGGTCGAGCACCCAGTGGTAGCCCAGCAGCTGGGCGACGGTGGTGGTGGTGCCCACGAGCGCCAGCCAGCCGGCCACGAGGGCGGCCTGCCCCCATCGGGGGAGGACGACGGTGCGGTGCACCAGCAGCACGCCGGTGCCGTAGAAGAGCACCGCGGCGGCCGTGTGGCCCGAGGGGTAGCTCACGCCGTGCGCGCCGTTGACGAGCAGACCGCCGGTGAAGAAGCCCGGGTCACCGATGGTGGGCGAGGACCGGGCCAGGAGCGTCTTGAGCGAGCCGACGCCGGCGTAGAAGAGGAGCTCGGCCCAGACCACGAGGCGCAGCGGGTGGAGGCTGCACTGGCGGCGGCAGGACCACACGGCCACACCGAGCAGCACGGGCAGGGCCACCACCTGGCCGGCCACGTTGTCCAGGGCGTGCAGCAGCTCGTACTCCCGCGGGTCGCGGCCGGCCATGCGCACGCCGTGCAGCTGGCGGTCCACCGCGGCGGCCGGACCCATGGCCGCCAGGGTGAGCGCGCACAGCAGGGTGGCCAGCACCGGCAGGCGCGTGATCCGGTCGAGGGAGCTCATGCCTCGAGGCTAGGAAAGCGACTGCAGGGCAGGGTCTTCGTTGCGCCCGGGGTTGGTGCGGAAGCAGTCAGGCCTCCGCCAAGAGCCCTTCAGGCCGTGGCATGGGTCACGACGAGGCCCCCGGGGACGCGGGTCCTCGGAGGCCTCGTGGCGTGCTGGGAGGTCAGCTCTGCGCCGGGATCTCCTGGGTCACCGTGCCCCACGGGGAGGTGACGGTGATCGTGTACTGCGACAGGCGCTGCTGGCCGTCGGCGGTCAGACCCTGCGACTTGAAGCGGAGGTCGAAGGTCACCGGGTCGGACCCGCAGGCGCGGATGTCCTGCAGCATGGTGATGGTCCAGGTCCAGCAGTTCGTCCCGTTGTACGCGCCGTACGCGGCACCGCTGGTGACCACCTGGCCGTTGTAGCCGCTGAGGTCGTACATGCCCGAGTCGCGCACGATGACGTCCGGCCAGGCCGCCGGGCCGGGCTCGGTCTCGGACGTCTCCACGGGGGTGTCGCCGTAGTAGGTGCCCAGGTTCTCGGTGATGGTGATGGTGATGGTGTCGCCGACACCGTAGGGGGTGGTGGCGGCAGCCGGGTCGCACTCATAGGCGCCCGTGCCGTCGTTGTCCCAGGTCTGGGCGACCGGGGTGGTCTGGTCGTAACTGGCGGCACCGGTGGTGTCGGTGGTGCCCATGATGATGTACGGCACCATGCCACCGGAGTCACCGTTGGTGGGCACAGCGGCGCCCTCCCAGGTGTTGTACCAAGGGCCGGCGGCGAGCTTACCGGTAGGCGAAGAAGCGACGGCGGGAGCAGCGGATGCCACGGCCACCACCGGGGCGGCCCAGGCCGCGCCCTTGACGACGGCGCGACGCGAGGTCTGCGTGTTCACGGTTCCTCCAGGGAGAAGTCAGTCGGCAAAGGATCTGGGGGTGCGGGCACGCCCCGGCCCCTCGACCAAGGCGCACCCCAACGCGGCGAACTCGCCGCCCGACGAAAATAGGTGTATTTCCTCAGGCTTGCAACCGTGTCCCGGGTCACACATCTCTGCTGAAATGAAACACGTTGTCCCGCATACTCTTCGCCTGAGTCCGGGACTGCTCCCCCCTCCTTCACACCCCCGCCCGAGAGGCAGTCACGTGGCGCTCACCGACGCATGCGGGACGTTCCTGCAGAACTCGTGAGGCGGCCAGTGAGGGCCCCCAGCGCCGCACCGACGACGGCGGGCACGCCCACCAACATCGCCATGAACGGGGGAAGGCCCCGCAGGTCCGAGGTGAGCACCGACCGGTCCGGCGGCCAGGCGAAGCCCTGCGCGTTGAAGGCACCGACCACGCCCAGCAGCAGACCCACCACCAGCCACGCGAACACGACGCCGAGGACGCCCCGGCCACGGCGGGTATCGAGGAAGGACCACACCAGGGTGACCACCGCGGCCAGGGCGAAGACCAGCAGGCCCGTGCCGAGGCCGGTGTCGTCGGGAGCGAGGTGCGTCAGGACGAGGGTGGAGTGTCAGGTGCGATCCCGGCAGTCTCGGAGAGCGGCGAGGGTCGCCGGCATCGTGCCACTGGCGCCCTCCCCGAGACCGAGCAGCTGCTGCACGTCCTCCAGGTCGGCGCCCCGGCACCAGGCGGTGGTCGTGTAGGCCAGCGAGTCCGCGGACGGCCCCTGGAGGACGCCCGGCGGCGTGAGCCCGCGCGTGCGGGACTGCCCGATGCTGGGGTGCACGTCCGCGCCGTCGTCGCCCACGGTGCTCGAGATGACACCTGTTGTCACGAGATGGACGGTGCGGGGCAGCGCCTCGGGATGGGGCGACGACGTGTAGAGGCCCTCCACCGTTCGCAGCGCTGCCGGCACGTAGCCGGCATCGGGGGCCGGAGCGCACACCCGGAGGTCGACCTTCGCGCTGCGTGCGCAGCTCTCGACCCCGTAGGCCTGCTCCCACCGCGCGTCCACGTCCTGGGACGGGGGCCTCGGCGTCGCGATCACGACGGCGAGCACCGCGACCAACCAGAGCGGAGCCAGCCACACCCTCCCGGAGAACCACCCGATGACCGCCCCCACCGCGGCGAGGACCACCCCCTCCAGCACGACGACACACGCCACGGGCCAGCCCGCAGCGAACTCCCGCAGAGCCACCTCCGCGGGGACGTGCCGGGAGAGGTCACCGGTCGCCACGAGGGCCAGCACGGCGATGGGGACGAGCAGGCCGATGGCGGCGATGCGCGCGGCCCGGCCAGCAGCACGGCCGATGAGCTCGGAGCGGCTGCGGGTGGAGAGCTCCTCCCACTGCACCACGCCCGCGCGCCACCGGGCCTGGCCGGTGACGAGACCGGCCACCGCGGCAGCCCCCATGAGGATGAAGTGCGCCGCCGGCAGGTCCCTGGCCAGCAGCAGCCGGGGGCTCCCTCCCCAGTACGGCAGGCTCGCCAGCTGCGTCCAGAGGACGGACAGTGCCACGACTCCCATCAGCGGGCCGGTCAGCGCCGCTGCCCCCAGCCCCGGCCGGGTGCGACGCCCTGCGAATCCTGCGCGCGAGCCACGGGGCATCCGCCTCGCCCCCTGGCGCCGGAAGGTCAGACCCGACAGGTACGAGCCCACGCCCACAACCCACACGATCACGCAGGTGAGCAGGCTCAGGTTGGGTTCACCGGTGGCCTCGAAGCGCAGCGTGGCAGGTGCTCGCAGCGCGCCGAGTACCCCGTCGGGGAGGGTGGGCTCCACCGGCCAGCCGACCAACATCGACCCGAGTGCCGCGACGACGGGGAGCACCCAGACAGCAGGACGCGGCACCACGGTCAGGCTCACCAACCCCAGCCCCATGAGGGCCGCGGCGTTGCGCCACGCGGCGAGTGCCTGGGCGTCACCCGGGAAGACGAGAATCGCCAGAACGCCGGCCAGCGCCGTCGTGAGCGCCACCAGCACACCACGACGAGCGAGCAGGGATCGCGGCGCGATGCGCTCGAGATCGTGCTCGTTCACGAAGGCGAAGAGCAGCGGCAGCGACATGGCGTTGGAGATCCACAGCGGGCCCACCTCGATCGAACCGCCCAGACCGGCCGCGGCGACCAGCACCGCCATCACACCGGTGGCGATGACGGCGGCGAGGGCACAGCGCGGCAGCTCCTGGTGCCTGGCCCAGAGCAGCCACCCCCTCACTGCGCCACCAGCTCCAGGTAGCTGGCGCGCACGGTCGAGAGCTCCCGGGTGGGGCTGAACTCCTCGAAGGTCCCGTCGAAGACGAACGATCCCTGGTCCATGACCGTGACGGTGTCCGCGTGGTCGAGGACGTCCTCGACGATGTGCGTGGAGATGACGACGATCGCCTCCTGCGACACCCGGTGCAGCAGGTCGTTGAGCGAGTCCCGCTGCCCCATGTCGAGGCCGGCCGTCGGCTCGTCGAGCACGATGACCTCGGGATCGGCGACCAGCGCGGAGGCGATCCCGACCCGTCGACGCATCCCACCCGACAGCGCCCGGATCCGGTCATCGGCACGCTCCTCGAGGCCGACGAGCCCCAGGAGGCGGTCCACCTCCGACGCCGCGGCCCGGTCGTCCAACCGCTTGAGCCAGCACATGTAGGCCAGGTGCTCCCACACCGTGAACCGCGATCGGCGGAGGTTGTCCTGCGGCAGGAAGCCCACCCGTTCCCGCACCTGACGCACCGGGGCGCCGTCCAGCGTGACGCTGCCCCCGTCGAGGGGCTGCAGGGCCACGACGGCCCGCAGCAGGGACGACTTGCCGGCGCCGTTCGCGCCGAGCAGCCCGTGCAGGCCGTGGCCACGCCGCCAGGAGACTCCCTCGACGGCGGTCCGTGTGCCGTACCGGATCGTGGCCCGATCCACCACCAGCTCAGTCATTCTCACCACTCCCGCGAGTCCCGGCATCAAACCGGGCGGGCGTGGCGCCCCGTCGCCACACCCGCCCGAGCGGCCACCGGACGTTAGTTCCGCACCTCGAACATCACGTTCCGGGGCTGGCCCACCAAACACTTGATGGTTCGCTGCTGACCCGGGCGGCCCCAGGTGGAGAAGCGGTCTGGCGCATAGGCACAGTCGAGATGGATGCGGAACTCACCACGACCGCTCTTGCAGGTACCGGTCACGTCGCGACGGTCGATCGAGTACGTGCAGTTCGTGGGCGTGGCATGGGCAGCAGGCGCGGCCGTCATCAACGGGGATCCGAGCATCGCAAAGGCTGCCGCAGGCGCAAGCAGCTTCTTGAGCACAGTGTGTGTCATAACTTCCTCCACAACAGATGATCCCCCCCCCCGGTTGAGGACTCGCTCGAAGCGTAACAGGCGCACTAAGCTGCGAGAGTTCGCTTTTCACAGCCTCACCGATCCCCACCCGCGGCTGGATCGTCCCCCGGGCGTCGCTCCGAGGAACGCAGCGGACCGGCAGGCCAAGGGGCCCTGGCCGTCGCCCCTCACTGGCTGTTGCGCAGGTAGCGCCCGAAGTGCGGCACGGTGAACGCGATCTTTCCGCGCTCCGGGGCGTAGATGAGCCCCTTCTTCATGAGTGCGTCCCGCGCCGGGCTGAGCGACTGCGGCTTGCGGCCCAGCACCTCGGCCACCACGGAGGTCGGCACGGCCTCCACCTCCTCGGCGCGGGTCAACGGGTCCGGCGACTCGGCCGCATCGGCCTGCGCGGCGACCTCCTGCTCGGCCACCGTCACCGCCGCCTCGGCCATGGCGCGCAGGTACTCGCGCTCGCCCGGGGTGGCGCGCTCGTAGCGCGAGCCGAAGAAGCCCACGGCCAGTTCGGACTCGGCCATCGGCGCGGCCACGCGCACGTCCTCGGCGGTGATGGGCGACTCCGGCGCCATGTCCCACACCTCCTTGCCGTAGGCCTGGATGAAGTACGGGTACCCGCCGGTGGCCGCGTACATGGCCGCGAGCGCCTCGTCCTCCCACTCGGCGCCCTCGTCGGCGGCGGGCGCCTGCAGGGCGCGGGCGGCCTCACCCCGGTCCAGCCGGTCGATGCGGTGGTAGCGGAAGAGCCGCTCGGAGTAGGACTTGCTGGCGCTGAGCACCGCCGGCAGGTGCGGCAGGCCGGCGCCCACCACCAGCACGGGCAGGGCCTGCTGGCCGATCTCGTGGAACGCGGCGCAAACGGCCGACACGTCATCGGGGCCCAGGTCCTGCATCTCGTCGATGAAGATGCCCACGCCCTTGCCCACGTCCGCGGCCAGCCCGCCGACGTCGGTGAGCAACTCCACGAGGTCGATCTCGATGTCGCCGGAGTCGGCGCGGCCACTGACCGCCGGGGCGTCGATGCCGGGGTTCCAGCGGTCACGCAGCTTGGCGTTGGCGGGGGCGTCGCGCTGGGCGAAGGCCTTGATGACGCCGAGCACGTGGTCGACGTCCTCCTGCTGCGGGTGGCCCAGCTCGCGGACGGCGGTGTGCAGGGCGCTGGCCAGCGGGCGGCGCAGCGACTGGTCGGGGCGGGCCTCGAGCTTGCCGGTGCCCCAGTTGGCGCGCACCGCCTGGCCGCGCAGGGCGTTGAGCAGCACCGTCTTGCCCACGCCGCGCAGACCGGTGAGCAGCACCGAGCGGTCCGGGCGGCCACGGCGGATGCGCTCGAGCACCACGTCGAACTGTCGGAGGTACTCGTCGCGGCCGGCGAGCTCCGGCGGGCGCTGGCCGGCGCCGGGGGCGTAAGGGTTGGTGATCGGGTCCACGCGAGGAGCCTATGCGCGACTCGAGGCGACTCTAGGGATTTGCGCAGAGTGGCCTAGGTGTGATGTCCAGCCAGGTTGTTGAGGCGGCTGACTGGCGGGGCTCCGATCGCGGAGTGGACCCGGTGGTGATTGTAGAAGTGGATCCAG
>NZ_PKIZ01000002.1:0-58253 GCF_002847825.1 Kytococcus schroeteri
TCCCCGGCTGGATCCACTTCTACAATCACCACCGGGTCCACTCCGCGATCGGAGCCCCGCCAGTCAGCCGCCTCAACAACCTGGCTGGACATCACACCTAGGTGAGCGGCCGGTGAGGCAAGGACGGCCACCCGGTGAGCACCGGGTGGCCGTCAGGTGTCCTGCTCGGGAGGTCGATCAGCAGACGTACTTGCGGATGCCGACCGTCAGGTCACCGAGGAAGATGCGCTGGTCGCCGTCCAGACGGTTTGCGGTGTTGACCCGCAGGGAGTTCCAGTAGGTGACGGTGAAGGTCTGCACCGGCACGGCGAAGTTCACCAGAACCGAGGAGGCGTCGTCCTTCGGCGAGACGTCCGCGTAGCGGGTCTGGGTCCACGGGTCGGTGGGGGTGCCGGTGCCGCGCAGGCTGGCGCCACGGGTGGTGGTGAAGGCCGCCGGGGACGACAGCTCCACCTTGTCCACGAAGTCATCCGCCTTCGCGTCGATGTCGCGGATGCGGAAGGACAGGGAGCACAGCGGCTCCGAGAAGGTGAAGGTTGTGGCCGACCGGTCGTTGCGCGACCCCGTCGAGGCGTTGACCCCGGTGCCGTTGTCGGGCTGCTGGTGGATCTGCAGGCCGTTGCCGGTGCTGGTCGACACGACGCCCGGGTCGTGATCGCCGTTGGTGATGGTGAGGTTCTCGTTGAAACTCTGCCTCGACCACTGGGGCTCGGTGCTCCCGCGGACGCCAGTGCGCATGATGCCCGACATCGTCTGGACGACGTTGGCGCTCAGGGTGGTGGCGCCGCTGACGGTGCTGCCGGTGAGGGGCAGCGTGTAGACGCCGGTGGTGTTGGAGGTGCGCACCCAGTTGGCGCGCAGGTCCCAGTCGATGACCTGGGTGACGCACCTGACCGTGGTGCACGACGCCGCGACGGCGGGGACAGCCGTCGACAGGGCGACGGCCGGGGCGGACCATGCGGCCCCCTGGACAAGGGTGCGGCGGGAGGTTGCCGTGTGTGTTCGGCTGGACATGTGAAGTCTCCTGGCGTGGGACGCGCCGCACGACGTGACGGCGGCTGACTGCGGATCCGGATGGTTGGTGCCCGGTGGCATCGCCTGTTCTACCAGTGATGAAATGGCCACACCAAGTGTTGTTGAACGCTCTTTAACCGCTCGAGCCTCAGACGGAGGCTCCCCCCTTCGCCGGGCCTCATGCCAACGCCTCTCGTGAGGCGGAGGCCACCGACTAGCCTCCACCCATGTCTCCCGCCGCACCCGACCACTACTTCTCCGCCGCCCCCGCATCGGCCGGCGAGCGCCGTGAGATCGAGGTGGAGCTGGCCGGTCGCACCCACCGACTCGTGACCGCCGGTGGGGTCTTCTCCCCCGACCACCTGGACCACGCCACCGCGCTGCTCCTGGAGTCCTCGCCGGTCCGGGAGGTGCTCGCCCCCGCGGTGGTCGACGGCGCACCGGTGCTCCTCGACATCGGCTGCGGGTGGGGGCCGGTGGCGCTCTCCCTGGCCCTGCAGTGCCCCGGTGCGGCGGTGTGGGCGGTCGAGGTCAACGAGCGCGCGGCCGACCTGGCCCGGGAGAACGCGCGACGCCTCGGGGTGCTGGCCGACGCGCCCGGCGGCCCGGGTGTCACCGTGTGCCTGCCGCAGGAGGTGCCCGTCGACGTGCGCCTCGACGGGATCTGGTCCAACCCGCCCATCCGCGTGGGCAAGGAGGCCCTCCACCAGATCCTGGCCACGTGGCTGCCCCGCCTGCGCCCCGAGGGGGTGGCGCGCCTCGTGGTGGGGAAGAACCTCGGCGCGCCGTCGCTGCAGCGGTGGGTCGCCACGCTCGACGCCGAAGCGCTGTCCAGCCTGGCGCCTTCACTCGGCGATGATGAGGCCACGGCCTTCACCTGTGACCGTGTCGCCCGCCACAAGGCCTTCTGGGTGCTCGAGGCCCACCCCGCCTGAGGTGACCCAAGACACATGGTTTGACTGGGGCGTAGGCGCATTCGTCTGCACCGTTGCGACACGCGCATCCCCGCGCTACGATCATCTTCAAATAAGCAACGGAGGGACAATGACGGAAATTATCTCGGTATTCAACCACAAGGGCGGCGTATCCAAGACGACCACCGTGTTCAACCTTGGATGGAAGTTGGCGCAGAGGGGGCATCGTGTCGTCCTGGTCGACGCGGATCCCCAGTGCAACCTCACCGGCGTGGCACTGGGACTCAACAAGATGTGGCCAGATAATGATCGCCCTTCATTCGAGGTCGAGGCAGACGATAAAGAGTCTGAAGCCTTCTCGGCAAATCAGGAGAATGCCAGCGATTTCTGGGCCCAGAACTTTGACCGCACACTCTTTGGGGCCCTTCAGCCAGCTTTCGAATCACAACCGAAGCTCCTTGAACCCGTCGACTGCCTGAAGCTTGACCAGTGCAAAAACCTGTTCTTGCTTCCCGGGCACCTTCGCCTCGGCGAGTATGAGACCACCTTGGCAGTCGCACAGGAACTTGCGGGATCTCTTTCTGCCCTCAAGAATCTACCAGGAGCACTGCACTACCTCGTCTCCGAGACTGCTAGACAGCTGGACGTCGACTATGTAGTCGTGGACATGAGCCCAAGCTTGGGCGCCCTAAACCAAAACATCGTCGCGGTCAGCGATCTCCTTGTCGTTCCCGCGGCCCCCGACTTCTTCTCAATCATGGCCTTCCGATCCTTGGCCGGAGTGATTCCTCGATGGATCAGATGGGCCCAGCTGGCCAGCCAGAACGACATCCTTGCCGAAGCGACATACCCATTCCCGGAGCCTCGACTCCGATTCGCAGGAACAGTCATTCAGCGATACAAGTTGTACCGCAAGCCGACGCCTGACAACCCAACAGGCACGCCAACTAGGCCGTTTGACAACTGGATCAAGAAGGTTCGCCAAGCAAATTCACAGGAACTTACGCCGGCATTGCATCGAGCGGGCCTCACATTCTCGGAAAGTGAATACGAGCACGCCGGCGTAGATGATGACAGAATTTTGGCCCAAATTCAGGATTTCAACAGCCTTCTCCCGAAGGCCCAAGAGTACCGTGTGCCGGTATTTGCACTCACTGAGGATCAACTCGGCCAGGTCGGCGTGGTCCTAGAAGGATCCCAGCGCCAAATTGCGAGCTTGGATAGAATCTTTACCGATTTCTCCGATCGCATCGTAAGGCTCTCCTCTGGGCCAAAGTGAACCATGCACCCCATTGAAGTATTCGAGGCTCTCATTAAGCACGTCGAGCATCTGACCGAATCCGGGAACAGGTGTGACGCCCAAGGCGCCCAAGAGGCGGCAGAAGTTCACTTCCGATCTGCCGTCATGATGGCGATCGCCGCCCTTGACTCATATATTCATGAACTAGGAGCCAGGAAGCTAGTCGCGACCATTGGGCACTCGAGCGAAGACCTTTCGAGGGCGGCTCGGTACCTGAACGCAAATGAGTGTGATTTCACTACCAACTCTCCCGAGAAGTACGTGCGATACCACCTGACGAAGAAGACTTTGGCATCCCCTAAGCAAATTGACCGCCTCTTTGAGGCAATTGGCCTCAACCCCGAGGAAGTCTGGCGCCACGTCGCGATCGAACTACGGAGCCGAGAGGATCGCGTTCGTGGACAACTTCAACTTCAATTTGATCGCCGCAACCAGATTGCCCATGAAGGCGACTGGTATTCGAGAGACGTGCAGTTTCGCCCGATCTCGGCCTCGCACGTAACGGACTGCATGAAAGGCGTGTCTGACTTCGTGCATGCGCTGGATGTACTGATGAAAGAGGACCCCCTTAGCCTCAAGAAGTAATTTTCAGCCGAGCCGCTTCTCCCAGATCCCCTCGATACTGACCGGTCGGTAGCCGAGCGCGGTGTTGATGGCCAGCATGGGCCTGTTCTCCCCGGCGTTCCACGTGTGGATGCGCTGCACCTGCGGCCACTCGGCCACGGCCCGGCGCAGCGCCGCGGTCTTCACGAGCGTCCCCAGCCGGTGGCCGCGGTGCTCGGCGGCCACGAGGGTGTCCTCCTGGTAGGCCGCCGTGGGCCGACGGCGCGGCGTCTGCAGGTAGCTGTAGGCCACCGCCTGCCCCGATGCGGCGTGCCGCGCCATCGCGAACACCGTCCGCGCGCCCGACTCCTCCCGGCGGGTGTCGTTGGCCTCCACCCGCTCGGGTGTCCACACCTCCTCCTCGCGCCCGGGGTCGCCCTGGGGCACGTCGGTGCTCATGCGGCGGTAGAGGTCGCACATGCCCTCGACGTGCTCCTCCGGGGTGCGCCCGCTCCAGGTGACCACCTCGTACCCCTGCGCCAGCGGCCACGCCGCGGCCTCGAGGGCGCCCACCCGCGCCATGCCCTCGGTCGGGTCCAGCTGCGAGTGGGTCTCGGTCTGCAGCAGGCACCACCCGTGGGCGAGCGCGAAGGCGGCCGGGCCCTCGCGGCGGTCCAGCACGCCGAACCCGGTGGGCGCCTCCAGGGCGTCCGGCGAACCCGGCTCCGCCGAGCGCGCGTGGCCGGTGTAGGTGTCGAGCACGCTGCGCCCCTCGGCGCGGGCGACCTCCTCGGCCACGCGGTGCAGGGCGGTGCCGATGCCCTGGCGGCGGTGGCCGGGGTGCACCTCAAGCACCACGTGCGCCCGGTCGGTGTTCTCCTGGCGCCCCAGGGAGACCAGCACCGAACCCAGCACCGTGGTCTCTCCCGTCTCACCGCGGCCGGGCAGCACGGGCAGGCCGAGCCCACCCACGACCGCGCCCTGCGGGACGCGGTCGACGGCCAGGACCATCCGCCGCCGGTGGGCGACGGTCTCCTGCAGGTTGCGCAGCACGCCCTCGGCGTCGTTACCGGTCATGTCGTCGTGGCCCAGCAGCTCCTGCCCGAGCAGGGCGTCGAGTTCCACCACCTGCTCGGTGAGGCGAGAGGGCGCGGCGTCCGAGGGGGTCACGTCGAGCTCGGCCAGGGCGAAGGTCTGCGTCATGTGCCCAGCCCAGCAGGGGCGCCGCGAACCCGCCACCGAATTTGCGGCACCCTCCTCGGCGCCCGCCTCCTCAGCCGGCGGCGCGCACCACGGCGAGCGCCTGCTCCACCAGGTCGTCGGCGTCGTGCTCCAGCCACACGATGCGCGGGTCCGGCCGGTACCAGGCGCGCTGCCGGCGGGCCAGGCGCCGCGTGCCCTGCTGGGTGTCCGCGATCGCCTCGTGCTGCGTCATCTCCCCGTCGAGCTGGGCGAGGGCCTGGGAGTAGCCGATGGCGCGCCGCGCGGTGCGCCCCGGCCCGGTCCGCAGGCCCGCCGCGTCGAGCGCCCGCACCTCCTCGAGCAGCCCGGCGGCCCACATCCGCTCCACCCGCGCGTCGATGCGGGGGTGCAGCACCGCGTCGTCGGCCCGCAGCCCGATGAGCACCGTCGGCACGAGGAACTCGCGCGTGGGCATGGTGGAGCTGAACGGCCGCCCGGTGAGCTCGATGACCTCCAGCGCGCGCACCACCCGCCGCCCGTTGCGCGGTTCGATGCCGGCCGCGGCCGGGGCGTCCACGCGCTGCAGCTCGGCGTACAGGCGCTCCACCCCCTCGGCCTCCAGGCGCTGCTCCAGCGCGGCACGCACGGCCGGGTCGGTGGGCGGGATCTCCAGCCGGTCCAGCAGGGCCCGCACGTACAACCCGGTGCCGCCCACCACCACCGGCACGTGCCCCCGCTGCCGGATGCCGGCCATGTCCTCGCGCCCGTCCGCCTGGAACCGGGCCACCGTGGCCTCCTGGGTCACGTCGAGCACGTCCAGCTGGTGGTGCGGCACGCCGCGTCGCTCGGCCACCGACAGCTTGGCGGTGCCGATGTCCATGCCCCGGTAGAGCTGCGAGGCGTCGCTGTTGACCACCTCCCCGCCCAGCCGCTCGGCGAGCGCCAGCCCCAGGTCGGACTTGCCCGTGGCCGTCTGCCCCACCACGGCCACCACCGGCACCGGCCCCGCCAGCGGGTGGTCGTCGGTGGGCGGGGCGGGCGGCGGGGTGCTGTGCGACATCGGGCCCATCCTCCCGCACCTACGCTGGGGCCATGAGCACCCAGGCCATCGAGTTCCACGTCGTGGCGGACTCCACCGGCGACACCGCGGCCCGCGTGGCCCGTGCGACGGCCGCCCAGTTCCCGGACATCGACACCCACATCGTGCGCCACCCCCGCATCACCACCGAGTCCACGCTGCGCTCGGTGATGGCGCGCATCGCCGAGGACGGGGCGCCGGTGGTCGTGTACTCCACCATCGTGGACGCCTCCCTGCACGAGCTCGTGAAGGAGCTGGCCCAGCAGCTGCGCCTGGAGCACGTCGACCTGCTGGGCCCCGCGCTGGGGGCCGTGGAGCGTGTGGCCCACCGCCAGGCCGAGCACAAGGTGCGGCCGGTGGGCATCGGGGCGGACTACTTCACCCGCATCGCGGCGATGGAGTACGCGGTGGCCAACGACGACGGCAATCCCGACCAGCGGCTCGACCAGGCCGACGTGGTGCTCATCGGTGTCTCCCGCTCGGGCAAGACGCCGCTGTCGATGTACCTGGGCTACCTGGGCTACAAGACCGCCAACATCCCGCTGGTGCGCGGCATCGAGCCCCCGCAGCGGCTGTTCTCCGTGCCACGCTGGAAGATCGTGGGCCTCACCATCGACCCCACGCGCCTGCAGGACATCCGCACCCGCCGGGTGGAGACCCTCGGCGGCCACCAGGGCAAGGACGGCTACGCCGACCTGGTGCGCATCTACGACGAGCTCGACCACGCCGAGGAGGTCTTCCGCAAGGTCGGCTGCCCCACCATCGACACCACCCAGCTCGCTCTCGAGGAATCCGCGGGCCGTGTCATCGAGTTGGTGGAGGACCGCCGCGCTACCCTTTCCGGGATGTAGGCCCGTCCGGGGCCCATCACCACTGCTCCACAACCACGTGACCTGGAGGATCCGCATGACCGGCGGTGCCACGAAGTACACCTATGACCTCTCCGAGGGCGACATCTCGATGAAGCCCCTCCTGGGCGGCAAGGGAGCCAACCTCTCGGAGATGATCAAGCTCGGCGTCCCCGTCCCGGACGGCTTCACGGTCACCACCACGGCCTGCATCGACACCATGAACAACGGCGGCGAGTGGCCGGCCGACCTGTGGGGTCAGGTGGAGGACTCGCTGGCCCGTTTCGAGGAGCGCACCGGCCGCCGCCTGGGTGACGCCGAGAAGCCGCTGCTGGTCTCCGTGCGCTCCGGCGCCGTCATCTCCATGCCGGGCATGATGGACACCATCCTCAATCTCGGCGTGAGCGACTCCACCGTGGGCTCGCTGGCCGCCGAGTTCGGCGACCGCTTCGCCTGGGACACCTACCGCCGCTTCATCCAGATGTACGGCGACGTCGTGGAGGGCGTGCCGCACCACGTGTACGAGGACGCCCTGCGCGCCCTCAAGGCCGAGCGCGGCGTGGAGAACGACACCGACCTGACCGCCGAGGACCTCAAGGGTCTGGTGGAGACCTACAAGCAGGTCTCGCGCGACCAGATGGGCGAGGAGTTCCCCACCGACCCCAAGGAGCAGCTGAAGCGCGCCGTCAACGCCGTCTTCTCCTCCTGGGACACCCCGCGCGCCGGCGTGTACCGCAAGGCCAACGGCATCCCGGACGACCTGGGCACCGCCGTGAACGTCATGCAGATGGTGTTCGGCAACCGCGGCGAGACCTCCGCCACCGGCGTGTGCTTCACCCGCAACCCCTCCACCGGCGCCCAGGAGCTCTACGGAGAGTTCCTCGTCAACGCCCAGGGCGAGGACGTGGTGGCCGGCATCCGCACCCCCAAGCCGCTGGCCGAGATGGAGGCCGTGCTGCCGCAGGCCTACGCCGAGCTCATGGAGACGATGAACCGTCTCGAGGAGCACCACGGCGACATGCAGGACATCGAGTTCACCGTCGAGGACGGCAAGCTCTACCTGCTGCAGACCCGCAACGGCAAGCGCACCGCCCCGGCCGCCTTCAAGATCGCCGTCGACATGGTGAACGAGGGCAAGCTCGACAAGGCCGGCGCCCTGAAGCGCATCGAGCCGATGCAGCTCGACCAGCTGCTGCACCCGGCCATCAACCCCGACCACGGCCAGACCCCGGTCACCAAGGGCCTCAACGCCTCCCCCGGCGCCGCCGTGGGCGAGGTCGTGTTCGACGCCGAGACCGCCGCCACCCGCGGCAAGGCCGGCGAGGACGTGGTGCTGGTGCGCTGGGAGACCACCCCGGACGACATCGCCGGCGTGATCGTGGCCCAGGGCGTGCTCACCGCCCACGGCGGCATGACCTCCCACGCGGCCGTGGTGGCCCGTGGCATGGGTAAGCCCTGCGTGGCCGGTGCCTCGAAGATCAAGATCGACGCCGAGGCCAAGACCCTCACCATCGGTGAGACGGTGCTGCGCGAGGGCGACATGATCACCCTGGACGGCTCGACCGGTGAGGTCTACGCCTCCGCCTTGGAGCTCGTGCCGCCGCAGCTGAACGACGACTTCCAGACCATCGTGGGCTGGGCCGACGAGATCCGCCGCATGGACGTGCGCGCCAACGCCGACAACGGCGCCGACGCCGCCAAGGCCCGGGAGTTCGGCGCGCAGGGCATCGGCCTGTGCCGCACCGAGCACATGTTCATGGAGGCCGACCGCCTGCCGGCCGTGCGCAAGATGATCCTCGCCGACTCCGACGAGGCCCGCACCCAGGCGCTGGCCGAGATCCTGCCGCTGCAGCAGGAGGACTTCGAGGCGATCTTCGACGCGATGGCCGGCCTGCCGGTGACCGTGCGCCTGCTCGACCCGCCGATGCACGAGTTCCTGCCCAACCTCGTGGACCAGGCCCTGCTGGTGCAGCGCCTGGAGCTCGAGGGCAGGGGCGAGGACGACGCCGAGCTGGCCGAGGCCCGCACCCTGCTGGCGCAGGTCAAGAAGCTCACCGAGCAGAACCCGATGCTGGGTACCCGCGGTGTGCGCCTGGCGCTGCTCTACCCGGAGATCCCCGCCATGCAGACCCGCGCCATCGTGCGTGCGGCCCTGGCCTCCAAGAAGCGCGGCAACGACCCGCACGTGGAGATCATGGTGCCGCTGGTGGGCTTCGCCGAGGAGCTCAAGCGCATGCGCGAGGTCATCGAGGCCACCGTGGCCGAGGAGCTGCAGGCCGCTGGCGAGTCGATGGACTTCCCCGTCGGCACGATGATCGAGCTGCCCCGCGCCGCGGTGACCGCCGACCAGATCGCCGAGCACGCCGACTTCTTCTCCTTCGGCACCAACGACCTCACCCAGACCGGTGTGGGCATCTCCCGCGACGACGCCGAGGGCGCCTTCCTGGCCCACTACATCGACGAGGACGTCGTGCCGGGCAACCCCTTCGGCTCCATCGACGTCGACGGCGTCGGCGGCCTGGTGAAGCTGGGTGTCGAGGGTGGTCGCTCCACCAAGTCCGACCTCAAGCTCGGCGTCTGCGGCGAGCACGGTGGTGACCCAGCCTCCATCGCGCTCTTCGAGGAGCTCGGCCTCAACTACGTGTCCTGCTCCCCCTACCGTGTGCCGATCGCCCGCTTCGCGGCGGCCCGCGCGGTGCTGGACGCCCAGGGCAAGTGACGTCCCCGGGCTGACCGCCCGGTGACATGACGAAGGGGCCCCGCCGGTGGCGGGGCCCCTTCGTCGTGCGGGTCCTCCTAGAGCCGTCCCTGGCGCCGCCAGGTGCGGGCCACGAGGCCCAGCGCGAAGAGGTCGAGGACGCCCACCAGGGCCAGGAACGGGCCCAGCGGGGCGGAGCCCGTGGCCCAGAGCACCACGCCGGCCAGCAGGAGCAGCACCGCCCCACCGGCCGACAGCGTCAGCACCTGCGCGGGCCTCATCGCAGGCCGTCCACGGTGCGCAGCCAGCCCGTGGTCTGGTCGTAGGGGTCGCTCAGGGCCCCGGCCACGTAGAGCGGGGCGAGGTCCGGCACGAGCACCGCGTACCCCTGCTCGGCCAGCGCCTGGCCCAGGTAGGCCATGCCCAGGTCGTAGCGCATCGGCTCGAACCCGGCGGGGCAGGGCCAGCGCGAGAGGTCGTCGGTGCAGGCGGGGGCGCGCAGGTGGCCGAAGACCAGCAGCGGCGCCTTGCCCCGGGCGTGGGCGGGCCGGTACAGCTGGCCCCGCACCGGCGCGCGGAACTCCCCGGGGTTCCTCGGGCCACCCAGGTCGATGTCGCCGAGGTCCACGGCGCGGACCTCCACCCCGCCGCTGCGCTTCACCGAGAGGGGCTCGGGGGTGCGGTTGCGCGGGGAGTGCGGGCCGTCCCCCTGGTCGGGGTACTCCGCCGCCCGGTCGGTGCCCTTGGCGGCGGCGTCCAGGGCCATCGAGTCGTTGCCCGCGCTCCCCGGCGTGGACGAGCTCGTGGCGGCACCGGACGGGGGGGTGGCCGCGGGTGCGGCACCGGCGGGCACCGCCATCGGGGCGAGGCAGAGGGCGGCCACGACGGCCACGGGGAGTCGACGCATGGGCTCTCCTGGGGTCGGCAGGGGCGGTTCCCCTGGACGCCCGGAGGCTACCGCCGGGCGGGCGTGCGACCCGGCCCGACGGGCGGTGCTCAGTCCACTCGGCAGGGGGCCTGCGTCACGTCCGGGGCCGGCGGCCGGCCGATGCCGGGCATCCCCAGGCCGACCGCCGGCTTCTTGGCGGGCATGCCCTGGGCCCGCTCCCACGCGTCGCCGCCGGCGGTGCGGCGCACGGAGAAGGTGCCGCCCTGCACCGCTGAGTCGGCGATGAGGTTGTGCGGGGCGCCGTAGGTGACCTCCACGGTGACCATGTCGCCGGGGCGGGGGAGGTCGGCCTCGGGGAGGTCTGCCGGCAGCGCGAAGTGCACCAGGCGGTTGTCGTCCGCACGGCCGGACATGCGCTGGGTCTCGGCGTCCTTGCGGCCCTCGCCGGGGGCCACCAGCACCTCGACGGTGCGCCCCTCCTGGGCGCGGTTCTCCTCCCAGGAGATGCGTTCCTGCAGCTCGATGAGGCGGTCGAAGCGGTCCTGCACGACATCCTTGGGCACCTGGTTCTCCATCGTGGCCGCGGGCGTGCCCTCGCGGATGGAGTACTGGAAGGTGAAGGCGCTGGAGAAGCGGCTGGCCTCCACCACGCGCAGGGTCTCGGCGAAGTCCTCCTCGGTCTCGCCGGGGAAGCCCACGATGAGGTCGGTGGTGATGGCCGCGTGCGGGATCTGCTCGCGGACGCGCTCCAGGATGCCCAGGAACTTCTTGCCCCGGTAGCTGCGCCGCATGTCCTTGAGCACCTTGTCCGAGCCGGACTGCAGCGGCATGTGCAGGCTCGGCATGACGTTGGGCGTCTCGGCCATGGCGTCGATGACGTCGTCGGTGAAGGCGGCCGGGTGCGGGGAGGTGAAGCGCACGCGCTCCAGGCCCTCGATCTCGCCGCAGGCGCGCAGCAGCTTGCTGAAGGCCTGACGGTCGCCGAACTCCACGCCGTAGGTGTTGACGTTCTGCCCCAGCAGGGTCACCTCCACGACGCCCTGGTCCACCAGCGCCTGCACCTCGGCCAGGACGTCGCCGGGGCGGCGGTCCTTCTCCTTGCCGCGCAGGCTGGGCACGATGCAGAAGGTGCACGTGTTGTTGCAGCCCACGCTGATGGACACCCAGCCGGAGTACGCGCTGTCGCGGCGGGTCGGCAGGGTGGACGGGAAGGTCTCGAGCGACTCCAGGATCTCCACCTGGGCCTCGCGGTTGTGGCGGGCGCGCTCCAGCAGCACCGGCAGGGAGCCGATGTTGTGGGTGCCGAAGACCACATCGACCCACGGCGCCTTCTTCACGATGGTGTCGCGGTCCATCTGGGCCAAGCAGCCGCCGACGGCGATCTGCAGGTCCGGGTTACGCAGCTTGGCCTGCCGCAGCTGGCCGAGGTTGCCGTAGAGCTTGTTGGCGGCGTTCTCGCGCACCGCGCAGGTGTTGAACACCACCACGTCGGCGGTCTCCGGGCGCTCGGCGGCGTCCAGTGCCGCCAGGTCGGTGTAGCCAGCCCCCTCGAGCAGGCCCGAGAGGCGCTCGGAGTCGTGCACGTTCATCTGGCACCCGTGGGTGCGGACGTCGTAGGTCTTGCCGGTGGTGGAGGTGCTCATCGTGGGGCGGATTCTACGCGCCGCGGGTGACTCCCCCGCCGGCCGCGAGGGGCCCGGTGCCACGATAGGGGCATGAGCGACGTCATCAAGATCAACGCCATCACCGTGCCCGCCGACTCCGGCGACGAGCTCGCCCACCGCTTCGCGCAGCGCGCGGGCGCCGTGGACGGCCAGCCGGGCTTCAAGGGCTTCGAGTTGCTGCGCCCCACCGACGGCCGCAACGTCTGGCTGGTGGTGACCCGCTGGGCCGACGAGGCCTCCTTCGAGGCGTGGACCTCCGGCCGGGACTTCCAGAAGGCCCACGGCGGGCAGGGCCGTCCCGAGGGCTCCGAGGCCGCGTCCGGCGCGCACGGTGAGGGTGGCGAGCAGCCCCGCCAGAAGCCGGTGGGCATGAGCGCCGAGCTGTGGTCCTACGACGTGGCCGGCGGCAGCACCGGTGGTGGTGCCGGCGAGGCCTGAGCCGACCACCCATCGGGCGTGACGACGCCCACATCTCAGCCGGGTCGCTGGGCGGGATCTGGTCCGGGTCGGTCCTCGACGCCCCCTCGGGTCCCGGTGGGTACGGTGCTGTGACCCCCCCCAGGAGGATCCATGTCGCGCCCCACCCGCGCCGTTGCCGTCCTGACCGCGGCTGTCACCCTGACCACCCTCTCCGGCGGGCCGAGCCAGAGCCGCCCGCTGGCAGAGGCCACCTCCACCGCACCGACCCTGCCGGCCTCCCCGTGCGCGGACGGGGACGTCCCCCTCACGCCCGAGGAGGCCTTCCTCGCACGCCCCGAGGCGGCAGCCCTCGTGGCCGGCGGCGGCTTCGGGGACCAGGTGGCCTCGTTCCAGCGCGCCCTGTGCGCGGCTCCGGACGCCGAGGCGGCAGAGCAGGTGGTGCAGGAGCACGGCGCCGCCCTGTGGGAGCTCGCCGTCGACCGGGCCCAGGGCCGGGTCGACACCGGTGGGTGGTTGAGCGCCGGGGACGACCGCCCGCTCTACTGGGCGCGCTTGGCGATGGTGGCCAGCATCCGGCAGCACGCCGGCAGCGCCCACCTGTCGGCGGCGCAGCGGCAGGACCTCGTCGACCGCCTCGACCGCGTGTCCCGCGGGCAGGAGGACGTCCACTTCCCCAAGGGCCGCGGCGTGAAGCGCGTGCTCGTCACGGGCTTCGACCCGTTCACCCTGGACGAGGACGTCCGCCAGGCCAACCCGTCGGGCGCCGCGGCCCTCGCGCTCGACGGGTTGACCGTCGCCGGACCGGACGGGCCGGTGCGCATCGAGGCCGCGATGCTCCCGGTGCGGTGGCGGGACTTCGACCACGGGATGGTCGAGGACACGCTGCTGCCGCACTTCACCACCGGCCGCGACGGGATCGACGCGTTCACCACCGTGAGCCAGGGGCGACCGGGCCAGTTCGACCTCGAGGTGACGAACGGGGCCTGGCGTGCCGGGTTCCACGACAACGAGTTCGTGTGCCACCGGGGCCAGGTCCCGGCCCCGCAGTCCCCGACGGTGACGCCCCAGCCCCAGTGGACCCGGTCCACGCTGCCCATGGACGCCCTCACCGCCCGACCCAGCGGGCCCTTCCCCGTGGTGCGCAACACCGAGGTCACGGAGGTTCCCGGCGACACGCCCCCCGAACCGGTGACCACGACCTGCCCGGCCCCGAAGTCCCCCGGGACGGTCCGGCCCGACGGCCCCACCGAGGGGTCGCAGGCACGGGCTGGCGGGGGTGGCAACTACCTCTCCAACGAGGTGGCCTACCGGGCGACGCTGCTGCGGGACGCCGTGGGCCTGGACGTGCCCGGCGGGCACGTCCACACGCCGGTGCTGGAGGGCCTGCCGGAGGACAGGACGCAGCTCACCTCGTCGCAGTTCGAGGCCAACCGGGAGGCGATCACGGCCCAGGTGCGGGAGCTGGTCGTGCGCACGGCGCGGTCCACGCGCTGAGGGCCCGCGGGGTCAGTCGCGCTGGTGCTCGGGGTCCTGGTCGAGCGCCTCGCGGATGACCGAGTACGCGACCTCCCCGGAGTAGCCCTTGCGGGCGAGCATGCCCGCGAGCCGACGGGTCTTCACCTGCCGGTCGAGGCCGCTCATGGTGCGCAACTTCTTGGCCACGAGCTGCTCGGCCCGGGCCCGCTCACCATCGGGTGTCACCTCGTCGGCGAGGGCCTGCTGGGCGACCTCGTCGGCGAGGGCCTGCTGGGCGACCTCCTCGTCGATCCCCTTGCGCCGCAGCTCGTGCGCCAGCCCGCGGCGGGCCAGTCCGCGACCCTGCTGCTGGGAGCGCACGAGCATGTGGGCGTACGCCTCGTCGTCCACCAGTCCGACGGCCTCCATCCGGTCGAGGACCACGCGGGCCACCTCGGGGTCGCACCCCCGCTGGGCCAGCTTGTCCTCGAGCTGCCGACGGCTCCTCGGGGCGGCGGTGAGCTGCCGCAGGACGATGGCACGCGCCACCTCGTGGGGGTCGGCCTCGGCGTCCTGCTGCGCGGGGTCCTCGGGGGGCGGCGGTGGCGCCGACGGCCGGGACGGGGCGGACGACGGCGGGGAGGTGGGCGCGCCGACCCCGAGACCGTCCACCTCCCCGGCCGCGATGCGACGCAGCTCCTCCATGTCCGGTGCACGGGCCGGACCCCGACGCGGGGTCGACGCGTCGGGGCCCGGGGTCAGGGAGCCGTCACCCACGGGAACCGGGTCCCACGGGTGCGGTGGTGCGCTCGGTGCGCTGCGGTGCGATCACGGTCAGAAGGTGACCTCGACCTCGTCGGGCTGGCCCGCGGCCAGGGCGGCCGCCTCGGCGTCCACGTCCTCGGTCACCGCGTTCGGGTCCACCCCGATGCCGAGCTTGGCCTTGATCTTGCGGTC
This sequence comes from Kytococcus schroeteri, assembly GCF_002847825.1. Taxonomy (GTDB): domain Bacteria; phylum Actinomycetota; class Actinomycetes; order Actinomycetales; family Dermatophilaceae; genus Kytococcus; species Kytococcus schroeteri. The sequence goes on from NZ_PKIZ01000002.1 coordinate 14,963, forward strand.
CAGCTCCTCGGTGAGGTCCGGGTTGTCACGCAGGAACTGCCGGGCGTTCTCCTTGCCCTGCCCCAGCTGGTCGCCGTCGTAGGTGTACCAGGCACCCGACTTGCGGATGAAGCCGTGCTCCACGCCCATGTCGATGATGCCGCCCTCCCGGGAGATGCCCTGCCCGTAGAGGATGTCGAACTCGGCCTGCTTGAACGGCGGCGAGACCTTGTTCTTGACGATCTTGGCGCGGGTGCGGTTGCCGACCGGCTCGGTACCGTCCTTGAGCGTCTCGATGCGGCGCACGTCGATGCGCACCGAAGCGTAGAACTTCAGCGCCTTACCACCGGTGGTGGTCTCCGGGGAGCCGAACATCACGCCGATCTTCTCGCGCAGCTGGTTGATGAAGATGGCCGTGGTGCCGGTGCTGCTCAGGGCACCGGTGATCTTGCGCAGCGCCTGGCTCATGAGGCGGGCCTGCAGACCCACGTGGGAGTCACCCATCTCGCCCTCGATCTCGGCGCGGGGCACCAGGGCCGCCACGGAGTCGATGACGATGATGTCCAGCGCACCGGAGCGGATCAGCATGTCCGCGATCTCCAGCGCCTGCTCACCGGTGTCGGGCTGCGACACGAGCAGGTTGTCGACGTCCACACCCAGCTTCCGGGCGTACTCCGGGTCCAGCGCGTGCTCGGCGTCGATGAACGCCGCGATGCCGCCGGCCTTCTGCGCGTTGGCCACGGCGTGCAGGGCCACGGTCGTCTTACCGGAGGACTCCGGGCCGTAGATCTCGATGACACGCCCGCGGGGCAGGCCACCCAGGCCGAGCGCGACGTCGAGGGCGATGGACCCCGTCGGGATGGTGGCGATGGGCGGACGCGTGTCGTCACCCAGGCGCATCACGGCGCCCTTGCCGTGCTGCTTCTCGATCTGCGCCATCACGGCGTCGAGGGACCGCGCGCGCTCCGCGGTCGGGTCGGTGTTGGTCTTCTTGCCGGCCATGCTCACCACTTCCTTGTCACATCGTGTCGGGCGCGCCCACCTTCGACGCATGCCTCCCGCGAGACGGCCCGGTTGATCCCCGGGCGGTCGTTCACGGGTCTGCGTCAGACGCTAGGAGCGCCCACAGACAACCTCCCCCGAGCGCGCCACGGACTGTGGACGAGCTGACGGGCCGAGGCGCACGGCGAGCGTTCCTGCGCACAGACTACAGAACACCTGTTCGCCCGTCGACCGACGACTGTTCGGCGTGTCGCGCCCCTGCCCCGTGACACGACGCACCCGTCCGCCCGGCCTCAGTCGACCCGCCCGGCGGGAGGCCCCGGGTCCGGCCCCCACTGCCGCTCGGCCGGCACGTCGAAGTCCACGCACAGCGAGTGCCACACCTGCCGCGGCGGCACACCGGCGGCCAGGGCCTCCTCCACCGTGCGCTCCCCCGCCACCTCCGAGAGGACGTGGTTGCGGCGGATGTGGCCGGCCATCGCGGCCCCGAACTCCTCGGCCATGAGCTCGTCCAGCTGGCTGTTGCGCATGGCGTCAGTCTCACAGTTCCTTCACGCGCCGCCGGCACCACCCGCACCGACACCACCTCCCGATCGACGGCCTCACCCAGCGTGCGGACGACAGCTTCGGTGACGGCGACGGCCGTCTGGACCGCGACGACCTGCCGGGCACCGGCCGCCGCTGACGCGACGCACACCCCTCGCGCAGGGCCCGCAGCCACCCGGCTGCGGGCCCTCTCGCGCGTCCGCACGCGAGGTCGTCGGTGCGCGGTGGCAGGCTGACCCCCGATGACGGCCGACGTGCTCTCCCGGTTCTCCCCCGCCACCCGTGCGTGGTTCGAGGCGAGCTTCGCCGCGCCCACCGCCGCACAGGCCGGCGCGTGGGACGCCATCAGCCGGGGCGAGCACACTGTGGTGGTGGCCCCCACCGGGTCGGGCAAGACGCTCTCGGCCTTCCTCTGGTCGCTCGACCAGTTCGTCCCGCGTCCGGACCACGAGGTCCCCACCGCGCCGTGCAGCGTGGTCTACGTCTCCCCGCTCAAGGCGCTGGCGGTCGACGTGGAGCGCAACCTGGCCGCGCCCCTGGCCGGCATCGGGCACGCCGCGGTGCGTCTGGGCACCGAGCCCCCGCGGGTGGGGGTCTCGCTGCGCTCCGGCGACACGTCCCCCGCGGACCGGCGCCGTTTCGCCAGCCACGGTGCGGACGTGCTCATCACCACCCCGGAGTCGCTCTACCTGCTGCTCACCTCGAAGGCCCGCGAGCAGCTCTCCGGGGTGACCACCGTGGTGCTCGACGAGGTGCACACGATGGCGGGCAGCAAGCGCGGGGCACACCTGGCCCTCACCCTGGAGCGGCTCGACGCCCTCCTCGAGAGGCCGGCCCAGCGCATCGGGCTCTCGGCCACCGTGCGGCCGGTGGACGAGGTGGGGCGCTGGCTGGCCGGGGGCCGGCCGGTCACCGTGGTGCAGCCCCCGGCCACCAAGCAGTGGGACCTGGCGGTGCACGCCGACGTGCCGGACCTGGCGGACCTCGCCACCGCACCGGGCGCCGCGCCGGCCCCCGTGCCCGATGCGGGTGAGGACCTCGCGCTGCCCGAGCACCTCACGCTGGCCGACCTCTCGCCCGAGGCCGCCGACCCCCGCGACCGCGCCAGCGTCTGGCCGCACGTGGAGCAGCGGATCGTCGACGAGATCGCCGCCCACACCTCCACGCTCGTCTTCTGCAACTCGCGCCGCTCGGCCGAGCGGCTGACGGCCCGCCTCAATGAGATCTGGGCCGAGCGCACGGCCGGCGCACGGGCCGGGGAGGGGACCCCACCGGTGCTGGCACGGGCCCACCACGGGTCGGTCAGCAAGGAGCACCGCGCCGAGATCGAGGACGCCCTCAAGGCCGGCACGCTGCCGGCGGTGGTGGCCACCAGCTCGCTGGAGCTCGGCATCGACATGGGGGCGGTGGACCTCGTGGTGCAGGTGGAGTCCCCACCCAGCGTGGCCAGCGGCCTGCAGCGGGTGGGCCGGGCCGGCCACCAGGTGGGGGCGGTGAGCCGCGGCAGCTTCCACGCGCTCCACCGGCAGGACCTGCTCGAGACCACGGTGGTCGTGGAGCAGATGCGGGCCGGCGGCATCGAGGCGCTGCTCGTGCCCGCCAACCCACTGGACGTGCTGGCCCAGCAGGTGGTGGCGGCCTGCGCGCTCGACGACTGGACGGTCACCGACCTCCACGCGATGGTGCGGCGCGCCGCTCCCTGGGCCGATCTCTCGCGGCCCGTGCTGGAGTCCGTGCTGGAGATGCTCACGGGCCGCTACCCCTCGGAGGACTTCGCCGACCTGCGGCCGCGCCTGGTCTGGGACCGCGTGGACGACACGCTCACCGCCCGTCCCGGGGCGCAGCGGCTGGCGGTGCTCTCCGGCGGCACGATCCCCGACCGCGGGTTGTTCGGCGTGTTCCTCGCCGGCGGCGAGGGTCCGGGGCGCCGGGTGGGTGAGCTCGACGAGGAGATGGTCTACGAGTCGCGGGTGGGCGACGTGTTCACCCTGGGCACCTCGTCGTGGCGCATCGAGGACATCACCCACGACCAGGTGCTCGTCTCCCCCGCGCCCGGCCAGCCCGGCAAGCTGCCCTTCTGGCACGGCGACGGCCTGGGGCGTCCGGCCGAGCTCGGCGGGCACCTGGGGGCCTTCGTCCGGGAGGTGGCCACCGGGGCCGAGGCCGACGTGCGCGAGCGGCTGGTCGCCTCGGGGCTGGACGCCTGGGCCGTGGACAACGTGGTGGCGCACGTGCAGGCACAGGCCGAGGCGACCACCGCCGTGCCCGACGACCGCACCGTGGTGGTGGAGCGCTTCCGCGACGAGTTGGGTGACTGGCGCGTGGTCGTGCACTCGCCCTGGGGCTCCCCCGTGCACGCGCCGTGGGCGCTGGTGCTGGCCGAGCGGCTGCGCGGGCGCTTCGGGGTGGACGTGCAGGCCATGCACGCCGACGACGGCATCGTGCTGCGGCTGCCGGACCTCGGCGGGTGGGACGCGTGGTCGGTCCCCGATGCGGTGCCGGCCGGGTCGGGCGGGACGGGTGCCGATGCGGACAGCGGCACCGGCCCGACGCCGACCACGCTCGACGCGCGCTCCCTGGACGCTGCCCTGGCCGAACTCGTGGCCCTGGACCCCGAGGAGGTGCACGACGAGGTGACCGCCCTGGTGGGTGGCTCGGCGCTCTTCGCCAGCCGCTTCCGGGAGTGCGCCGCCCGCGCCCTGCTGCTCCCCCGCCGCCGTCCGGACCGCCGCCAGGCCCTGTGGAAGCAGCGGCAGCGCGCGGCGTCGCTGCTGGAGGTGGCCGCCGGGCACCCGGACTTCCCGATCGTGCTGGAGGCCGTGCGCGAGGTGCTGCAGGACGTCTACGACGTGCCCGCCCTCACCGAGCTCATGCGCCGGATGGCCCGCCGCGAGGTGCGCACCGTGTTCGTGGAGACCCACGGCGCCAGCCCCTTCGCGCAGAACCTGATGTTCGGCTACGTGGCGCAGTTCCTCTACGAGGGCGACTCCCCGCTGGCCGAGCGCCGTGCGGCCGCGCTCGCGCTGGACCCCACGTTGCTGGCCGACCTGCTGGGCCGCTCCGAGGGCGCCGGGCTGCGCGACCTGCTCGACCCGCAGGCGGTGCTGGACACCGAGGCCGAGCTGCAGCACACCGCCCCTGACCGCCGCGCGCGTCACGCCGAGGACCTGGCCGACCTGCTGCGCGTGCTGGGACCGCTGGACGCCGAGGAGATCGCCGCGCGCTCCGTGCCCGATGCGGACGTGCCGGCCTGGACGGCCGCACTGGAGGCCTCCCGGCGTGCGGTGCAGGTGCCGGTGGGTGGGCGCCCCTGCTGGGCGGCGGTGGAGGACGTGGCCCGCCTCCGCGACGCCCTGGGCACCCCCGTGCCGCCGGGCCTGCCGCTGGCCGCGATGGTGGTGAGCACCGACCCGCTCACCGACCTCGTGGTGCGCCACGCCCGCACCCACGGGCCGTTCACCCCCGACCAGCTGGCCACGCGCCTGGGACTGGGACGCGCCGTGGTGGTGCCGGCGCTACGGGCCCTGGTGCGCGACGGCCGCCTCGTGGAGGGTGCGCTGCGCCCGCTGGCGGCCGGGGGTGGCGAGGCGACCGACGGCATCGGCCCGGACTTCTGCGACGCCGAGGTGCTGCGCCGCCTGCGCCGGCGCTCCCTGGCCGCGCTGCGCGCCGAGGTGGAGCCGGTGGGCGGCGAGGAGTTCGCGCGCTTCGTGCTGCGCTGGCAGGGGCTGTCCTCCCCTTCCCGCGGGGTCGATGCGGTGGCCCGCGCCCTGGAGCAGCTCACGGGGGCGGTGCTGCCGGCGAGCGCCGTGGAGACACTGGTGCTGCCGGCCCGCGTCCGCGACTACGCCCCGGCGATGCTCGACGAGCTGCTGGCCGGCGGGGAGTTCGTGTGGGTCTCCCACGGGCTGCTGGCCGGTGACGACCTGTGGGTCTCCTTCCACCCGGCCGACCAGGCACCGGTGACCCTGCCGGTGCCGCAGGACGCCCCGGACGCGGCGTCCGCCCGGGTGGAGGAGCTGCTGGCCCGACGCGGCGCCTCACGATGGGCCGAGCTGCACGCGGCCCACGAGGAGGCACCCGACGCCGAGCTGCTCACCACCTCCGGGGCCTGGACCGATGCCGTGTGGGAGCTCGTGGGGGCCGGTCGCCTCACGAGCGACACCTTCGCCCCGGTGCGCGCCCGGCTGTCGGGCGGCCGCACGGCGCAGAAGTCCCGCCCGCAGGCCCGTCGGGCCCGGGCCTCGGGGCGTCCGGCCTCGCTGCGCGGACTGGGGCTGGCCGGCGGACGGGGTGCGGGGGCGGCCTCGCCGGGGGCAGGGCTGCGCTCGGGGCGCCCGCCCTCCACGCCGGACCTGCTCACCGGCCGCTGGTCGCTGCTGCCCACCGTGGACACCGACCCCACCGTCCGCGCCGTGGCCGCCGCGGAGGTGGCCCTGGACCGCCACGGCGTGGTCACCCGCGGCGCGGTGGCCGCCGAGGACGTGGACGGAGGCTTCGCGGCGCTCTACCGGGTGCTGGCCGCCGCCGAGGACGCCGGGCGCGTGCGCCGCGGCTACTTCGTGGAGTCCCTGGGCGCCGCGCAGTTCGCGCCCTCCGGCGCCGTGGACCTGCTGCGGACGGACCGCTCGGGCAGCCCGGCGGGCACCCGACCCGAGGGCTCTCCCGACGCCCGCCTGCTGAGCACCTGCGACCCCGCCGTGGTGCACGGCGCCGCCCTGTCCTGGCCCGAGACCACCGGCGGCGGCCACCGCCCCAGCCGCAAGGCCGGCGCGATGGTGGCGCTCGTCGACGGCGTGCCGGCCGTGTGGTGGGAGCGCGGCGGGCGCACTGCGCTGACCTTCACCACCGACCCGGCCCGGCTGGCCGCCGCGGCCCGCGCCGCCGCCGACGCGGTGACCGCACGCCGCATCGCGGGGCTCTCGATGGAGACGATCGACGGGGAGCCCGCCCTGCGCAGCGAGTCGCCGCTGGTCGCCGCGCTGCAGGAGGCCGGCTTCGGTGCCACCCCCAAGGGCTGGAGGCTGCGTGCCTGAGGGCGACACCGTCTGGCGCACCGCACGCCGGCTCCACCTCGCCCTGGCCGGACGGGAGCTCACCCGCAGCGACCTGCGCTGGCCGTCGCTGGCCACGGTCGACCTCACCGGCCGCACCACCCTGGAGGTCGTCGCCCGCGGCAAGCACCTGCTGCACCGCCTCGACGACGGCCGCACCCTGCACTCCCACCTGCGCATGGAGGGCTCCTGGCGCGTGCACCCCGTCCCCGGGCCGGCGCGGCTGCCCGGCACCACGCGCGCCGTGCTGGCCAGCGCCGAGCACGTGGCCGTCGGCGCGTCGCTGGGGATGCTCGACCTCGTGCCCACCCGCGAGGAGCACACGCTGGTGGGCCACCTCGGGCCGGACCTGCTGGGGCGGGAGACGGAGCTCGAGGTGGTGCTCGACGCCTACGCGGCCCAGGGCGACCGCCCGGTGGGCGAGGCGCTGCTGGACCAGCGGCTCGCCTGCGGCATCGGCACGCTCTACGCTGCCGAGTCGCTCTTCCTGCGGCGGGTGGACCCGTGGGCCGGGGCGGGTTCGCTGCCGCGGGAGACCCTGACGGCCGTGCTCACCACGGCACGGTCGGCCCTCGTGGCCAACTGCTCACGGGCGGTGCAACGCACCACGCCGCCGAGCCTGCGGGAGCCCACCTGGGTCCACGGCCGGGCACGGCGCCCCTGCCTGCGCTGTGGGACGCCGGTCCGCGTGGACCCCCTCGGCACGCCCCCGACGGACCGGGTGCTCTTCCACTGCCCCACCTGCCAGGGCAGCCACCCGCGCTGACTCAGCCGACGGGCGTCGGGCGCAGCACCTGCTCGCGGGGGCCGCCGGGGCGGATGTCGGCCGGCGAGTCCGGCACGTTCACGGCCTCCTCGGCCTCGGCGATGGCCACGCGCACGGCCACGTCGTTGAGCATCTGGCTCACCGGCAGGTCCAGGGCACGGCAGATGGTGGCGAGCATCTCCGAGCTGGCCTCCTTCTCACCGCGCTCCACCTCGCTGAGGTAGCCCAGCGACACCGAGGCGTCCGAGGACACCTGGCGCAGCGTGCGGCCCTGCTCGCGGCGGCGCTCACGCAGGACGTCGCCGACCTCGCGTCGAATGATCACCATGCGCGCCTCCTGCGTCTCGTCGGTGGTCGGGGCCGTCAGGTCGACGGGACCCGAGGGGATCAGCCAAGTCTAGTTGCCTGAGAACTTCCTGCAGAGCCGCCCCCACGCTCTGCCGGCGCACCGCGGCGCGGTCGCCCGGGAAGTGGAACGCTCGGTGGGTGGCCTGGTGTTCCCCGGCACCCCCCTCGGCCGCCTCCCCGCCGTCCCCGCGCCATGCCAGGCCGACGAAGACCGTGCCCGCGGGGTGTCCGTCGGCGGGTCCCGGGCCGGCAACGCCGGTGGTCGCCACCGCCAGGTCCGCACCGCCCCAGGCCGCGGCGCCCAGGGCCATCTGCTCGGCCACGAGCCCGTCCACCGGCCCGGTCCGGGCCAGCCGCCCGGCATCGACGCCCAGCGCGGAGGCCTTGAGCTCCGTGGCGTACGAGACCACGCCCCCGCGGAGCACCGCCGAGGAGCCCGGCACGTCGGTGAGCGCCGCACAGACCAGGCCGCCGGTGAGCGACTCGGCCACCGCGAGCGTGAGCCCGCGGGCCGTCATCCGCTGCACCACCGCGCGGGCGAGGTCGGTCACGGGCTCCCCGCCGGGCGTCGCCGGGTCGGTCACGCGGTGCCCCGCCGGCCGCGGCTCCACAGGCGGGCGGCGTCCCGCAGGTAGTCCAGGCCGGTCACCACGGTCACCACCACGGCCGCCAGCATCACCCACCACGCGATGGTGGCCACCACGCCTCCCAGCGGCATGAGCATCAGGCCCACGGCCACCGACTGCAGCACCGTCTTGAGCTTGCCGCCGCGGCTGGCGGCCATGACGCCATAGCGGATCACCACGAAGCGCACCACCGTGATGAGCAGCTCGCGGGCCAGGACCACGACGGTCACCCACCAGGGCAGCAGGTCGATCCAGCTCAGGCACACCAGCGCCGAGCCGATGAGCGCCTTGTCCGCGATGGGGTCGGCGATCTTGCCGAAGTCGGTGATGAGGTTGCGGCGGCGGGCCAGCTCCCCGTCGATGCGGTCGGTCACCGCGGCCAGCGCGAAGACCACGAACGGCCACCACGAATGCAGGTGGTCCTCCCCGGCGCCGGGGTCGCGCAGCAGGAGCCACACGAACACCGGCACCATGAGGATGCGCAGCACCGTCAGCGCGTTGGCGAGGTTCCACGGGCTGGGCTGTCCCGCCGCGGCGCCGGCGGGCACGGGGTCGACGGGCTGCTGCGGGGCGCTCACGCGGCGTCCCCGTCGACGCGGGCCACGAGGTCCACGCCCTGGCTGTCCACCACGGTCGCGTCCACGATCTCGCCGACGCCCACCCGGGCCGGGGCGCCGCTGGCGTCCACGAGCACCGTCACGCCGTCCACCTCGGGGCCCTGCTCCTCGGAGCGGCCCACCACCTGCTGGCCGGCCTCGCCCTCGTCCTCGACGGCCTCCACGAGCACGCTCACGCGGTCGCCCACGCGGTCGGCCGCGCGCTGGGCCATGACCTCCTCGGCGAGGTCGCGGATGTGCGCCACCCGCTCGTCGACGACCTCCTGCGGCAGCTTGCCGTCGAGCGTCTCGCCCTCGGTGCCGTCCTCGTCGGAGTAGCCGAAGACACCGAGCACGTCGAGGCGGGCCCGCACCACGAAGTCGGCCAGCAGCTCCACGTCCTGCTCGGTCTCGCCGGGGAAGCCGCAGATGACGTTGGACCGGATGCCGGCAGTGGGCGCCGCCGACCGCACCTGCTCGATGAGGCCGAGGAAGCCCTCGGCGTCGCCGAACCGGCGCATGCGGCGCAGCAGCGGCCCCGAGGCGTGCTGGAAGCTCAGGTCGAAGTAGGGCACCACGCCGGGGGTCTCCACCATCGCGCGCAGCAGCTCGGGGCGCATCTCCGCCGGCTGCAGGTAGCTCACGCGCACCCGCTCGATGCCGTCGATGCCGGACAGCTCGGGCAGCAGCGCGTCGAGCAGCCGCAGGTCACCCAGGTCCTTGCCGTAGCTCGTGGTGTTCTCGCTCACCAGGAAGAGCTCCTTGACGCCGTTGTCCGCCAGCCAACGGGCTTCGGCGAGCACGTCGTGCGGGCGGCGCGAGAGGTAGGCCCCGCGGAACGCCGGGATGGCGCAGAAGGAGCAGCGGCGGTCGCAACCCGAGGCGATCTTCAGCGGCGCCCACGGCTTGTCGTTGAGCCGGCGGCGGATGACGGTACTCGGCCCCGATGCCGGCGCGGGGGCGTCCAGCGCGGCGTCACCGGGCTCCACCGGCGTCACCTGGTCGGCCAGGGTGAGGCCGGCCTCCTCGAGCTCCTGGGCCGTGGCCGTGCCGTGGCCCGGCAGCGAGACGCCCGCGGCCCCCTCCTGGCGGGCCACCGGCGAGAGCGGCAGCAGCCGGCGGCGGTCGCCCGGGGTGTGGGGCTCCGGCGCGTGCCCCGCGAGCACCGCCCGCAGCGAGGAGGACATGTCGGCATAGGAGTCGAAGCCCAGCACCGCGTCGGCCTCGGGCAGCTCGGCGGCCAGCTCGGCGCCGTAGCGCTCGGCCAGGCAGCCCACCGCCACCACCGCGCCGGTGCGCCCCTCCTCCTTGAGGTCGTGGGCGTCCAGCAGCGCGTCGATGGAGTCCTTCTTGGCCGAGTCCACGAACCCGCAGGTGTTCACCACCGTCACGTCCGCGCCGTCGGCCTCGTCCACGAGCTCCCACCCGGCGGCGGCCAGGCGGCCGGCGAGCTCCTCGGAGTCCACCTCGTTGCGGGTGCAGCCCAGGGTCGCGATGTGGACGCTGCGCACCTGGCCCCCGGAGGTGGTCTCGGGTGCGTTCTCGGCGGGCTCGGCGACCGGCGCGGAACCGGTGGGGAGGGAGGTGGAACTCATGCTCCAAGGGTAGGCGGTCACCCTGAACGCCGGCGGCCCCGCGCGGCCCACCCGGCCACCCACCGGCTGTGGCGCCGGGCACAATGGGGCGCATGCCTGACGTCGCCGCCATCCGCTCCCTGCTGCGCGAGTTCCCCCTCGTGGACGGACACAACGACCTGCCGTGGCGCCTGCACGCGCTCTCCCGGGCCGATGCCGAGTCCACCGACCTCACGGTGGCCGACATCGGCGCCGGCACCCTGGGCACCCCCACCCAGACCCACACCGACCTGCCGCGCCTGCTCGACGGCGGCGTCGGCGCCCAGTTCTGGAGCGTCTTCGTGCCCGCCCACCTCTCGGGCGACAACGCGGTGAGCATGACCCTGGAGCAGGTCGACCGCGTGCGCTCCCTGGTGGCGCTCTTCCCCGACCGCCTGGAGCTGGCCGACACCGCGGCCGACGTGCGCCGCATCCACGCCTCGGGCCGCATCGCCAGCCTCATGGGCGCCGAGGGCGGCCACAGCATCAACAACTCCCTGGCCACCCTGCGCATCCTGCGCGAGCTGGGCGTGCGCTACATGACCCTGACCCACAACAGCAACGTGGACTGGGCCGACAGCGCCACCGACGTGGAGAACATCGGCGGGCTGAGCCGCTTCGGCACCGAGGTGGTGGCCGAGATGAACCGCATCGGCATGCTGGTGGACCTCTCGCACACCTCCGCCGGGACGATGCGCGACGCCCTGGCCGCCAGCCGCGCTCCGGTGGTGTTCACCCACTCCGGTGCCCGGGCCGTCACCGACCACCCCCGCAACGTGCCCGACGACGTGCTGGAGCGCCTGCGCGCCAACGGCGGCGTGTGCATGGCCACCTTCGTGCCCAGTTTCGTCAACCAGGGCTCGGCCGACCACCGCTTCGAGCGCGAGGACGCCGCCCGCGCCGCCGGCCTGCAGCCCACCGACGACGGCTGGGAGCCCTTCATCGACCGCTACATGGAGGAGCACCCGCCACCGGAGGCCACGCTCGAGGACGTGGTGGCCCATGTGGAGCACCTCCGCGAGGTGGCCGGCATCGACCACATCGGCCTGGGCGGCGACTACGACGGCACCCCCGTGCTGCCCACCGGCCTCGAGGACGTCACCGGCTACCCGCGCCTGCTGGCCGCGCTGGCCGACCGCGGCTGGAGCCGGGGCGACCTGGAGAAGCTGGCCGGGGCCAACATCCTGCGCGTTCTCGACGCGGCCGACACCGTGGCCGACGTGCTCGACGACGAGCCCAGCCGACGCTGGCGCATCGAGCAGCTCGACGGCTGAGCCCGCTCCACCGCGGCCCCGCGCCACACCGGCGCGGGGCCGCCGTGCGTGCGCGCCCCTGCCTCAGCGGCGGAACTTGGTGAGCGTCAGGCCCATGAGGCGGGCCACCACGAGCGCCACGTAGTTCATGCCCGCCATCTCCTCGAGGATGATGAACGAGCGGGCGTGGTTGCCGGCCGGCGTGATGTCCGACAGGCCGGTGCCGGTCATGGTGGTGAACGACAGGAAGATCAGCTCGAACCAGCTGAGCTTCTCCCCGTGCGGCGCGGCGAACGAGCCCGGCCAGATGAGCTGCACCGCCCCGTAGGTGTACGCGAACGCCCACGCGGCCACGGTGAAGGTGGCGCCGGTGGCCCACAGCTCGTCACTGGTCACCCAGTTGTCCGAGAACATGTACACCAGCAGGGCGAAGACCACGTAGAAGTAGAAGACCGCGTGGAAGCACATCGACGCCAGCTCGATGCCGGTGACCTCCGGGAGGAGCACCTCCCCCACCGAGAGCGCCACCGCTGGCACGCCCACGAGGCCGCCCACCCAGGTGAGCAGCGGCGTGCGCCGCACCGCGCGCAGGGCGAGCACCAGGGTGAGCAGGCCGAGCACGGCGATGGCCAGGCGCCCCGCCCCGCTCTCCCCGGTGAACGGGTAGGCGATGACGCTCAGCAGCTGCACCACGAGCAGCACCGCCGAGGGGTTGCTGGCGATGCCGCGGCGGGCCTTGACGTGCCACGGCGTCGGCGGGCGCACGGGGTTGCGGTACATCAGCGGCCCGTCAGCTGCCAGGCGTCCTCGTCGTCGTCCTCGTCGTCCGAGGAGACGGCGCCGTCGGAGACGTCCACGCCCGCGTACCGGTCGGTCATCGGGCGGGCCCCGGAGTCGGCGCCGCCCTCCTGCGGCGCCTCGTCGGCGTCGTCCCGGGCCCCCTCGCCGGCGTCCTGCTCGAGGTCCTCCGGCGGGTCCTCGCCGCGCAACCGGGCGAGGGTGGCCGGCAGGTCCTCGGGGCGCACCAGCACGTCGCGGGCCTTGGACCCCTCGGACGGGCCGACGATCTCGCGGGACTCCATGAGGTCCATGAGGCGCCCTGCCTTGGCGAAGCCCACGCGGAGCTTGCGCTGCAGCATCGAGGTGGAGCCGAACTGCGTGTTGACCACCAGCTCGGTGGCCTGGAGCAGCACGTCGAGGTCGTCGCCGATGTCCTCGTCGATCTCCTTGGTCGGGTTGACCTGCTGCACGTCCTCGCGGTAGTTCGGCGCCAGCTGGCCCTTGACGTGGGCCACCACGTCCACGATCTCGGACTCGTTGACCCACGCGCCCTGCACGCGCAGGGTGCGGCTGGCCCCCATCGGCAGGAAGAGCGCGTCACCCTGGCCGATGAGCTTCTCCGCACCGGGCTGGTCGAGCACCACGCGCGAGTCGGCCAGCGAGGAGGTGGCGAAGGCCATGCGGCTGGGCACGTTGGCCTTGATGAGGCCGGTCACCACGTCCACCGACGGGCGCTGCGTCGCCAGCACCAGGTGGATGCCGGCGGCACGGGCCAGCTGGGTGATGCGCACCACCGACTCCTCGACGTCGCGCGGGGCCACCATCATGAGGTCGGCGAGCTCGTCCACCACCACCAGCAGGTAGGGGTACGGCTGCAGCTCGCGCTGCGATCCCGGCGGCACCTGCACCTTGCCCGAGCGCACCGCCTTGTTGAACTCGTCGATGTGCTTGAAGCCGAAGTTGGCCAGGTCGTCGTAGCGCTGGTCCATCTCACGGACCACCCACTGCAACGCCTCGGCGGCCTTCTTGGGGTTGGTGATGATCGGGGTGATGAGGTGCGGGATGCCCTCGTAGGCCGTGAGCTCCACGCGCTTGGGGTCCACGAGCACCATGCGCACCTCCTCCGGCGTGGCCCGCACGAGGATCGAGGTGATCATCGAGTTCACGAAGCTCGACTTGCCGGAACCCGTGGCGCCGGCCACGAGCAGGTGGGGCATCTTGGCCAGGTTGGCGATGACGTAGCCGCCCTCGACGTCCTTGCCCACGCCCATCACCATCGGGTGCGTCTGGTTGCGCGCCTTGTCGCTGCGCAGGACGTCACCCAGCGACACGTTCTCGCGGTCGGTGTTGGGGATCTCGATGCCGATGGCGCTCTTGCCCGGGATGGGCGAGAGGATGCGCACCTCGGCGCTGGCCACGGCGTAGGAGATGTTCTTGCTCAACGCGGTGATGCGCTCGACCTTCACGCCCGGGCCGAGCTCCACCTCGTAGCGGGTCACCGTCGGACCCCGGGTGAACCCCGAGACCACGGCGTCGACGTTGAACTCCTCGAAGGTGTTGGTGAGCGCCGCCACGACGGCGTCGTTGGCCGCGGAGCGCTCCTTGTGCGGCGTGCCGGGCTTGAGCAGCGCGGTGTCCGGGAGGGTGTAGCTGACGTCGCCGGAGAGAGCCAGCTGCTCCACGCGCTGCGGCAACTGCGTGGTGGGCGGGGGCACGGGCTCCGGCTCCGGCTCGGCCTGCACGGGCTTGGCGCCCGGCTTCGCACCGGGCCTGGCCCCGGGCTTCGCGCCGGGGCGGGCGCCGGCCTTCGGCGCGGGCCTCGCGGGGGCGTCGGCCTGCCCGTCGTACACGGCGTCGCCCGCGTCCTCGGGCTCGGCGCCGTCCTGCACCGGCAGCGCGGTGGTGTCGGCACCCTGGGCCACCTCGGACTTGCGGGTGCGGCGCGCGGTGCGCACACGGCGCCGCGAGGAGTCGTCCACCTCGGCGGCCTGGTCGAAGGGCACGGTGTCCTCGTCCACCTCGCGGCGACGACGACGGCGGGCACCGGAGGGCTCCTCCTCGTCGCGCTCGCGGCGGGGCAGGCCCCGGGAGTCGCGGCGCGACCAGTCGAGCTCCTCGTCCTCGGCGTGGTGGCCGGGGTGGAAGAGCCGGTCACCCAGCTCCCCCAGTCTCTCGGGGATGCGGTGCACGGGTGTGGCGGTGAGCACCAGCAGCGCGAAGAGGGCCAGCAGCACGAGCACGGCCACGGCCCCCAGCGAGGTCAGGCCCACGCGCAGCGGGTTGGCCACGAGGTAGCCCAGGATGCCGCCGCCGGAGCGGACGGACTCCACGCCCTGGCTGGCGTCGGGATAGCCCAGGGCCGCGTGCGTGAGGCCGCAGGCGGCCAGGACGGCGGCCACCGATCCCACCACGAGGCGGGCGCTGTCGGCGGTCTCGGCGGGACGGCGCATCATGTGCAGCCCGGCCCAGAGCAGCAGCAGCGGCAGGGCCATGGCCACCAGCCCGAAGGTGCCGGCCGCCACGGCGTGGATGGCTCCGCCCAGCGCCCCGGACAGGCCCCACCACTCGCGGAGCGCCACCACCACGGCCAGGGCCAGCAGCACGAAGGCCACACCGTCGCGGGCGTGGTCACGCTCCAGGCCCCGGGCGGACCCGCCCACGCTGCGCACCGCGCCACCGACCGCGCCGGTCACGCCGTTCCACAGGCCGGCCACGGCGCGCCCGAGGGGCCCGCGCTGGGGGCGCTGCGGGGTCTGCGACCGGGAGCCGCCCTTGCCCGCGGCACGCGACCCGCTGCCCGACGCCGTCGCCCGGGAGCCCCCGCGCGATCCCGACCGGTTGGTCCCCTGACCGCCACGCGTTCCACTGCGGGCAGCACGGGACGTCCCGGCGGACCGAGCGGTGCCGGGACGGGAGGACGAGGAGCGACGGGTGCGGGAATCTGCCACCCGCCAAGAGTAGGTGCCGCCACCGACAGCCCGACGGGGCCCACGCCGCACCCCGGCCGCCGGCCCGATGAGGTGACCCACACCCGGGCCCCTCCCTGAAGCCACTAGGCTTCACCACCATGAGTGAAGGCCAGGAACTGGATCTCGGGCGCGAGGCCCTGCCGTGCTTCGTCGTGACGGCCGACCAGCGCGACTCCCGCCACCAGCCCGACGCCGTCCCCGCCCTCCTCGAGCAGCTCGCGGCCCGTCCCACCGCGCCGGACGCCCTGCCCTTCGAGCGCGCCGCGGGTGACGAGGTGCAGGGCGTGCTCACCTCCGGCACCGAGGTGGTGCAGGTGCTCGAGCTGCTGCTGCGCAGCGGCCGGTGGCGGGCCGGCATCGGCGTCGGCACGGTGGAGCACCCCCTGCCGGACTCGGTCCGCGCCGCCCGCGGGCCGGCCTTCATCGCCGCCCGCCGCGCCGTGGAGCGCAGCCACCGCGGACCCCAGCCCCTGGCGCTGGAGGCCAACACCGACCTCGAGCACGCCACCGACCCCGGCCTGCCCGCCCTCGCGCACGCCGAGGCGGCCCTGTGGCTCTGGGCGGGCGTCCTGACGCGCCGCACCGCCGAGGGGTGGGAGGTCGTCGACCGGCTGGCGGAGCACTCCACCCAGCGCGAGGTGGCCGAGGCCCTGGGCGTCTCCCCCAGCGCCGTCAGCCAGCGCCTGCGCACCGCCGGGGCCACCGAGGCCGACCGGGGCGCCGCCCTGTGCGCGGCCCTGCTCGAGGCGGTGCGCACCGGGCTGTCGGACCCCTCTGGCACGCTGGGCGACGGCCCGCCCGCGGGCCGCTCCACCCCCTCGACCCCGCCGGAGGACGCGTGATCCAGCACCCCGAGGTCATCCCCCTCGTCCTGCTCTGCGCCACGTGCGCGGTCTTCCTCGGCGGCCCGGTGGTGATGTGGTTCCTCGGCCACGTGGAGTCCCCCGACCCCGACGGCATCGAGCTGCCCGGCGGCCGGTGGATCGGCCTGCTCGAGCGGGCCGCGGCGTTCTCCGCCGTGGTGGCCGGATCGGACTACGCGCTGGCCCTGGTGGTGGCCGTCAAGGCCCTGGGCCGCTACCCCGAGCTGCGCACCGCCAAGCACGGCGCGGTCTCCGAGCGGTTCATCATCGGCACCTTCGCCAGCCTGCTCTGGGCCGCGGCGTGGGCAGGGCTCGCACGGCTGGTGCTGTACACGCTGGGCTGACCCCGGCCCGAGGACGGCGGCACGGCCTCGGGGCGCCGGCACCCGCCGGACATGCAGGAGCGCCGCCCGGCGGGTGCCGGGCGGCGCTCCTGGTGGGGACGGCTCAGATGCTGCTGCGCACGTCGGTCAGGCCCAGGGCCGTGACGTGCTCCGGCGCACCGGAGGCGGCGGCACCGACCCCCAGCGGGGGCTGGTGCGGGCCGTTGCCGTAGACCGTGATGTCGCGGTCCCAGCGGATCGCACCGATGGCGATGAGGTGGTCCATCGCCTTGATGCTCAGGCGCACGCAGCCGTGGCTGTCCGGGTACGGCGGGATGAAGGTGGAGCCGTGCACGGCGTAGCCGCCGGGCGCGAAGAAGAACGGGCGCCACATGCGACCCAGCTCTCCGGTGCGCCACCCCTTGTCCTCGTTCCACATGCTGCGCCAGGTGCCGCGCGGGGTCTTGGCGTGCGGGTACCACTTGCCCCGGAAGGTGTAGCCCTTGCCGTTGCCGGTGGAGGTGTTGTGCACCTCCACGAGCTTGCCGGCCTTCACGTAGAAGAGCAGCTGGCGGGTGAGGTCCACCTCGATGTAGGTGCCCGAGGTGGTCTTCACGGGGATACGCGGCTGGCGGATGACGGCCAGCCAGGTCTTCTGGCCGACGACGCCGTCGCGGGTCAGGCCGTAGGCCTTCTGCACGGCCCACACGACCTGCTGGGTCTGGGCGCCGAACGAGCCGTCCGGCGTGCCGACCCAGAAGCCGGCCTGCTTGGCCTTGCGCTGGAAGTACAGGACGTCGGCGTTGCGGTCACCCTTGCGCAGCGTGCGGCGGTTCACGCGGTACGCAGCGGCGGCCCCCGTCGCCGGGGTGAGCGCGGCCGTGCCACCGGCGACGGCGGCGGCACCGCCGGCCAGCGCCGTGCGGCGGGTGATGTTCGTGGTGTCCATGGTCTGTCTTCCTCCCCCTTGTCGGTGATGGGCGACCGTCCACCGTCCCCGGGTGGGCGGTGGTCTGCGGCCCCGCGTGCGGGGTCCGGTCGTGTCCCCACGGTACGGCCCGTCCCGCGCACCTTCCACCCCGCAGGGGCGGTTGTGCGGACTCTGTTGCCGTCCTGTGATGGAGCGCGCCCGATCTGTGAGGTGCGCCTCGGGCCGGGCCGTCCACCCCGCGCCGCCCGGCCCCGGCGTTCAGCCCATCGCCCAGCACCGGGTGTGCCAGTGGCGCCGCTCCTCCACCCCGAGCATCCCGTCGTTCGGCCACACCACGAGGTGCGGCTGCGAGGAGGGCACCTCGTGGTGGCAGCCCGGGCAGCGGTACACCCGGCCCTCGGCGTTGCCGTGCAGGGTGCGCACGAGGAACTCCCGCCCGCCGCGGAGCTCGGTGCGGTCGGGCGTGTGCCGCAGGCCGCCGCCCACCGGGCTCGGCACGGACGGCGCGCGGCGCCCGCGGGCACTGCCGCGGGCACCGCCTCGTCGACGGGCCTTCCCCATCGCGCGTCCTCAGGCGCGCGGGGTGGCGTCGCGCAGCGGCAGGTCGAGCACGGCGGCGTCCACCAGGGCTGCGGCGGGCGCCAGGCCCGGGTCCTGCGTGGCGCCGAAGAGCCCGGACTGCACGTCGAGCACGTGGTCGGCCCCCAGCTGGTCGATGTAGCCGAACGGCCCCATCGGGTAGCCGCACCCGGCCACCATGGCGGTGTCGATGTCCTCCGGGCTGGCGTACCCGGACTGGGCCATGAGCACGGCCTCGTTGAGGAAGGGCACCAGCAGCGACTCCACCACCAGACCGGGCTGGTCGCGCACCACCACCGCGGTGAGCCCCGCCTCCTGCGCCAGCGCGCGCACCGTGGCCTCGGCCTCGCGGGAGGTCGTGGTGGTGCGGCCCAGCTCCAGCAGCCGCCCGTACCCCGTGGCCTCGTGCAGCACGGCCCGCAGCGCATCGGCGTGGCGGCCGCTGGTGGCGGCCAGGTCCAGCGTCGTGTCGGCCGTCAGCGAGACGACCACGGCGTCGGCCGGCAGCACGCGTCCGAGCTCCAGGAAGAGCGCGTCCAGCTCGATGAAGGCGGCCTCGAGCTCCTCGGGCTCGGCCTCGTCCCAGTCCTCCTCGAGCGGGTCCACCACCTCGGCGGCCTCGAAGACCACCTGCGCACCGGACAGCGCGCCCAGGTCGGCCCCGGCCTCCTCGATGCGGACCACCTCGCGCCCGGTGCCCGCGAGCGCCTCGGCCAGCTCGTCGGCCTCCTCGCCGGCGCCGATGACGCCCACCACGGTCACCTCGCGCGGCGCCGCCGGCTCCTGCGCCCGCGCCGCCGCGGCCTGACGGGCCTCCGCCGAGTAGGGGTGGAAGCCCGCGCCGCTCTTGCGGCCCAGCAGGCCGGCCTGCACCATCGTGGCCAGCTCGTAGCTGGGGGCATGCATGTGCTTGTGCGTGAGCGAGTGGATGACCCCGCCGATGCCGGCGCAGACGTCCAGGCCCACGAGGTCCATGAGGGTCAGCGGCCCCATCGGCAAGCCCGCCCCCACGTGCATGGCGGTGTCCAGGTCGGCCGCGTCCACGGCGCCGTCGAAGTACAGCTGGCCGGCACGGTTCATGTAGCCGTAGAGGAGGTGGTTGGCCACGAAGCCGGCCCGGTCGGCCACGACCACCGGCTGCTTGCCCAGCCGGGTGGCCAACTCGGCCACGGCCTCGACGGCGGCCGGGTCGGTCACCGGGGTGTGCACCACCTCCACGAGCTTCTGCACCGGGGCCGGGTTGAAGAAGTGCATGCCCACCACGCGGTCACGGCGCTGCGTGCCGGCGGCGATCTCGGTGACCGAGAGGCTCGAGGTGTTGGTGGCCAGGATCGCCTCGGGCCTCGTGACCTCGTCGAGGCGGCCGAAGACCTCGTGCTTGATGTCCATCCGCTCGGGCACGGCCTCCACCACGAGGTCCACCTGGGCCAGGTCCGCCAGGTCGCTGGAGAAGGTCACCGCCTCGAGCAGGGCCTGCTGCCCGGCCACGTCGAGCTTGCCCTTCTGGACGGCGCGGGCGGTGGAGGCCTCCAGCAGCCCCCGGCCCCGCTCTGCGAGCTCGGGCGTCATCTCCACGCCCACCACGCGCACGCCACCGCGCGCGAAGACCTCCACGATGCCGGCCCCCATGGTGCCCAGGCCGACGACTCCCACCGATGCGATCCGTGTCATGGGGCTCACTCTCCCACGTCGCCCGAACCTGTTGACCTTTGCCGCTCCATGCCGCAGGTGGGGCCCATGCAGAACATCCAGTTCGTCATTCTCATGCAGGAACGCGCCACGACCTGACCACTCGACGCGACGCGTCCCCACCCTCGTGCACCCGAAGTTCCGGGTCCGGGGGTTTTTTTGTTACCCGAAAGCACCCACCCCGAGGACGCCATGACCCCGCAGAGCACCTCCACCGCCGACCCGACCACCGCACCGACCCCCCCGGACCGCCACCGGCCGGCCCCCGGAACCACCGCCACGCCGCCCCGCACCGGCGCCGAGGTGCTCGTCGCCACGCTCGAGCGACTGGGGGTGGAGCACCTCTTCGGACTCCCCGGTGGGGCCGTGCTGCCGCTCTACGACGCGCTGCACTCCTCGCGCCGGCTGCGCCACGTGCTGGTGCGCCACGAGCAGGCGGCCGGACACGCGGCCACCGGCTACGCGGTCTCCACCGGCAAGGTGGGCGTCTTTCTGGCCACCTCCGGCCCGGTTGCCACCAACCTCGTCACCCCGCTGGCCGACGCGGCGATGGACTCGGTGCCGGTCGTGGCCATCACCGGCAACGTCCCCGCGGGCTCGATGGGCACCGACGCCTTCCAGGAGACGGACATCCGCTCCATCACGATGCCGGTCACCAAGCACTCCTTCCTGGTCACCGACCCCGACGAGATCGGCCCCACCATCGCCAGCGCCTTCGAGCTGGCCGCCTCCGGCCGCCCCGGCCCGGTGCTGGTGGACGTCACCAAGGACGCCCTGGCCGGCCCGGCCCGCCCCGACCGCGAGCGCCTGACGCTCCCCGGGTTCTCGGTTCCCCCTCCCCCCCCTCGGCCGGCGACGTGGTGGTCATCCGCCAGGAAGGGCCCCGCGGCGGCCCGGGGATGCGCGAGATGCTCGCCATCACCGGGGCCATCAAGGGCGCCGGTCTCGGCAAGGACGTGCTGCTGGTGACCGACGGCCCCTTCTCCGGCGGCACCACCGGCCTGTGCGTGGGGCACGTGGCCCCCGAGGCGGTCGACGGCGGGCCGGTGGCGCTGGTGCAGGACGGCGACGGCATCGTGCTGGACGTGGCCGCCGGCGCCCTCGACCTCGAGGTCGACGAGGCGGAGCTGGAGCGCCGCCGCGCCGCGTGGGAGGCCCCCGAGCCACCCGCGCGGGCCCGGCGGGGCGTGCTGGCCAAGTACTCCCGCCTCGTCCGGTCGGCCTCCGTGGGCGCCGTGACCCACTGAGGCGCTCCCGACCACTTCGCGCGACGCACGCGCGGCCCCTGCTGGCGTAGGGTGCCGCGCGTGCGTCTCGTCATCGCCCGCTGCCAGGTCGACTACACCGGAGCCCTCACGGCCCACCTCCCGCTGGCCACCCGCCTGCTGGTGGTGAAGGCCGACGGCTCGGTGCTCGTGCACTCCGACGGCGGCTCCTACAAGCCGCTCAACTGGATGACCCCGCCGTGCACGCTCGTGGAGACCGAGCCCTCCGAGGAGCTCGCCGAGGAGGGTGTGGAGCGCGTCTGGACCGTGCGCCACCGCAAGAGCGGCGACCAGCTGGTCATCCACCTCCACGAGGTGCTCGAGGACGTCAGCCACGAGCTCGGCGTGGACCCCGGGCTGGTCAAGGACGGCGTGGAGGCCCAGCTGCAGGAGCTGCTCGCCGAGCACGTCACCACCCTGGGCGAGGGCTGGAGCCTGGTGCGCCGCGAGTGGATGACCCCCATCGGCCCGGTGGACCTGCTGTGCAAGGACTCCCACGGGCGCACGGTGGCCGTGGAGATCAAGCGCCGCGGCGGCATCGACGGCGTGGAGCAGCTCACCCGCTATCTCGAGCTGCTCAACCGCGACCCCCATCTGGCCCCGGTCGAGGGCGTGTTCGCCGCCCAGGTGATCCGCCCCCAGGCCCGCACCCTGGCCGAGGACCGCGGCATCCGCTGCGTGACCCTGGACTACGACGCCCTGCGCGGGTTGGACGACGCCGAGGGCCGCCTGTTCTGAGCGCCCCGCGCCGCCGACCACCCCCGGCGGGTGACAGGCTGGCCCCATGGTCAACCTCACGCGCATCTACACCCGCACCGGCGACGACGGCACGACCGGACTGGGCGACTTCGGCCGCACCTCCAAGGACGACCCGCGGCTGGTGGCCTACGCCGACACCGACGAGGCGAACGCGGCCCTGGGCATCGCGATGCTGCACACCGCCGAGCACCCCGAGGTGGCCGCCGTGCTGCGCCGGGTCCAGAACGAGCTCTTCGACGTGGGGGCCGACCTCTCCCTGCCGCTGCGGGCCCGCTACGAGTACGAGCCGCTGCGCGTGACCCAGGAGTGGGTCGACGACCTCGAGGCCGACTGCGACCGCTTCAACGAGGGCCTGCCCGCGCTGCGGAGCTTCATCCTGCCCGGCGGCGGTCCGCTGGCGGCGCACCTGCACGTGGCACGCACCGTGGTGCGCCGTGCCGAGCGGGCGGCGTGGACGGCGGTGGCGATGCACGGTGACGTGCCCGCCGCCGAGGGGGCACCCAAGGGCACGGGGGGCGTGTCGCGGCTGCCCGGCCAGTACCTCAACCGGCTCTCGGACCTGCTGTTCATCCTGGCGCGCAGCGCCGCGGGCCCCGAGGGCGACGTGCTCTGGCAGCCCGGTGGGGGCCGCTCTCAGAGGTCCGTCGAGAAGGAGTGACCCGGGGGCAGGGTCTCCTGCCAGGCGCGCAGCGCGCGGCCCGCTCCCGGTGAGAGCACGACGTCGATGCCCTCCCCCGACGGGACCCGGGGCCCGCGCGGGGCGGCCTCACCGGTCAGCCGCACCCACCGCGAACCGGCCACGGGAGTCTGCTCGTCGAGCCACTGGATCTCCACCGTGGTGCGGCGCAGCGCCGCGAAGGGGCGCGTACCGGCACCCCACAGGGAGTGGAACTCGACGGCCCGCGGGCCCAGACGCACGATGGCCGGGCGGGTGGTCCCGGCGGCGCGCACGCGGCACAGGGCGGTGTACTGCCCCCCGCTGATGCGGATGCGGCGCCACCAGCTGAAGAGCAGCCAGAGCAGCGCCGCCAGGACGACGGCGAGGACGACGGCCTCGGCCGTGCGGAGGGTGGACCCCACCGGCGGGTCAGGCGGTCAGGGAGCTCGCGTCGACCTTCTCGGCCACCACGGTGACCCGGTCGCCGTCCACGGAGAGGAAGCCGGTGTCGATGGTGACCTCCTCCTTGCCCGAGGTGGTGTGGATGCCCACCGCACCGGACACCAGCGCGCCCAGCAGCGGGGTGTGGCCCGGCATGATGCCGAGCTCGCCCTCGGTCGTGCGCGCGGTCACCATGGTGGCCTCGCCACTCCACACCTGGCGGTCGGCGGCAACGAGGTCAACGGTCAGGTGGCTCACCGGGTTCTCCTGGAAGGTCGGGGGTGTGAGGTGGCCCATCGTACGCGGAACCACAGCGTGCTCCGGCCTCAGGGCGAGGGCGTGCCGCGGCCCGTGTCGGCGGCGCCCGTGGGGTGCCCCATCGGCAGCAGCGGGTCGGTCATGGCACCGGTCAGGGAGTTCACCCACCGCATGAGGTGGAAGACCACCAGCGCGGCGGCCGTGCCCAGCGCGATGCCGGCGAAGGTCACCTGCCCGAAGCGCCACGTGAAGTCCGCGATGCCGATCACCAGCGCGGCCCCGGCGGTGGTGAGGTTGATCGGGTGGGAGAAGTCCACCCGGTTCTCCATCCAGATGCGCACCCCGAGCACGCCGATCATGCCGTAGAGCACCGTGGACACCCCGCCCAGCACGCCCGCCGGCACGGTGGCGATGAGGGCGCCCACCTTGGGCGAGAGGCTCAGCAGCACCGCGGCCAGGCCGGCTACCAGGTAGGCCGCCGTGGAGTACACGCGCGTGGCGGCCATGACGCCGATGTTCTCGGCGTAGGTGGTGGTGCCCGACCCGCCGCCGGAACCGGCCAGGGTGGTGGCCAGCCCGTCGGCCACCAGCGCCCGGCCCATGAGCGGGTCCAGGTCCTGGTCGGTCATCGCGGCCACGGACTTCACGTGGCCCACGTTCTCGGCCACGAGCACCAGCACCACCGGCACGAAGAGCGCCAGCACCGAGGGGTGGAAGGTCGGGCTGGTGAACCCCGGCAGGCCGAACCACGCCGCGTCGTGGGCCGGCTGCAGGTCCACCTCGCCGCGCACCAGGGCCACCACGTAGCCGACGGCCACGCCCAGCAGGATCGCCAGGCGCCCCAGCAGCCCGCGCAGGGCCACCGTGGCCAGCACCACGGCCAGCAGCGTGACCAGGGCGGTCACCGGGGAGGTCATGAAGTTCGCCTTGGCCGCCGGCGCCAGGTTGAGGCCGATGAGCGCCACGATGGCACCGGTCACCAGCGGCGGCATGAGCCGCCCGATCCACGCGTGACCGGCCACCTGCACCACGAGGCCCACGACCACCATCGCCAGACCGGTGAGCACCACGCCGCCGAGCGCCCCGGCGTGCCCGTGCGCGGCGGTGGCGGCCCCCAGCGGCGCGATGAAGGCGAAGGACGAGCCGAGGTAGCTCGGGATGCGCCCGCCGGTGAGCACCAGGAAGAGCAGCGTGCCCACGCCGGAGAAGAAGAGCGTGGTGGAGGGCGGGAACCCGGTGAGCAGCGGCACGAGGAAGGTGGCACCGAACATGGCCACCACGTGCTGGGCCCCCACGCCGACGGTCCGCGGCCAGCTGAGGCGCTCCCGGGGACGCACCACGCCGTCGGGGGCGATGGTGCGTCCGTCGCCGTGGAGGGCCCAGAAGCCGGTGCCAGCTGCGGTCATGCGTGCTCCTTCGCGCGGGGCCGCGCGTGTCGCGTGTGTGGGCGGTGTCACGATAGGCCCCATGACGACGAGCCAGCACACCGACGACTCCGTGGGGCGCGACTTCATCGAGGTCTACCCCGACGCCCTCTCCCCCGAGCTCTGCGACCGCATCATCGAGGCGTTCGAGGAGAGCAAGGCCCAGGGCCCCGGCCGCACCGGCGGCGGCGTGGACCCCACCATGAAGAGGTCCGTGGACGTCTTCATCTCGGACAAGCCGGAGTGGCGCGAGATCGAGGCCGAGCTCGTGGCCGCCGCCAGCCGCTGCCTCGTGGAGTACGTGCGCACCTACCCGCACACCCTCCTGGCGCCGATGATGTTCCAGCGCACCACCCCGGACGGCACCACCACGCGCATCACCCCCGAGGAGGTGCGCGCCATGAGCGACCGCGACGTCATCCAGATGGCCGGCACGGCGCTGCGCCCCGGCGGCATCAACGTGCAGCGCTACACCGCCGACGAGGGCGGCTACCCCTACTGGCACTGCGAGACCATGCCCACCGACTCCACGCACGAGGCGCTGCACCGCCACTGCCTGTGGACCGTCTACCTCAACGACACCTTCGACGAGGGCGGCACGGAGTTCCTCTACCAGGGCCACCTCGTGGAGCCCCGCAAGGGCGCTCTGCTCATCGCGCCCGCCGCGTTCACCCACACCCACCGCGGCAACATGCCCAAGGGCGGCGACAAGTACATCGCCACCAGCTGGTTCCTCTTCCACCGCAAGTGAGCCACCGGGCCGGGCCCGTCCCCCGCGGGCCCGCCCCTCCCCCACGAGGAAGGCCCCCACCGGATCGGTGGGGGCCTTCGCCGTCAGCGGGTGCTGGTCAGCTGTTCTTCTCCAGCTCGTGGGCCTGGCGCTCGACGTCGTCGAGGCCACCGCACATGAAGAATGCCTGCTCCGGCACGTGGTCGTACTCACCGTCGGCGATCTTGGTGAACGCCTCGATGGTCTCGGCCAGCGGCACGGTCGAACCCTCGATGCCGGTGAACTGCTTGGCCACGTAGGTGTTCTGCGAGAGGAAGCGCTGGATGCGGCGGGCACGACCGACGAGGATCTTGTCCTCCTCGGAGAGCTCGTCGATACCCAGGATCGCGATGATGTCCTGCAGCTCCTTGTACTTCTGCAGGATCGACTTGATCCGGACCGCGGTCTCGTAGTGGTCCTTCGCGATGTAGCGCGGGTCCAGGATGCGGCTGGTGGAGGTCAGCGGGTCCACGGCCGGGTAGATACCCATCGACGCGATCGGGCGGGAGAGCTCGGTCGTGGCGTCGAGGTGGGCGAAGGTGGTCGCCGGGGCCGGGTCGGTGTAGTCGTCGGCCGGCACGTAGATCGCCTGCATGGAGGTGATCGAGTGACCACGGGTCGAGGTGATGCGCTCCTGGAGCACACCCATCTCGTCGGCCAGGGTCGGCTGGTAGCCCACGGCCGAGGGCATGCGGCCCAGCAGCGTGGAGACCTCGGAACCGGCCTGGGTGAAGCGGAAGATGTTGTCGATGAAGAGCAGCACGTCCTGCTTCTTCACGTCGCGGAAGTACTCGGCCATGGTCAGGGCCGAGAGGGCGACGCGCAGACGCGTGCCCGGCGGCTCGTCCATCTGGCCGAAGACCAGGGCGGTCTGGCCGAGGACGCCGGCCTCCTCCATCTCGACCATGAGGTCGTTGCCCTCACGGGTGCGCTCGCCCACACCGGCGAACACCGACACACCACCGTGGTCGCGGGCCACACGGGCGATCATCTCCTGGATGAGCACCGTCTTGCCCACGCCGGCGCCACCGAACAGGCCGATCTTCCCACCCTGCACGTAGGGGGTCAGCAGGTCGATGACCTTGATGCCGGTCTCGAACATCTGGGTCTTGGACTCCAGCTTGTCGAAGTCCGGGGCGGGGCGGTGGATGCCCCAGCGCTCGGAGACCTCGAGCTGCTCGCCCGGCTCCAGGTTGAGGCACTCACCGGTGGCGTTGAAGACCTTGCCCAGGGTGACCTCACCCACCGGCACGCTGATGGGGCCGCCGGTGTCCTTGACCTCGGCGCCGCGCACCAGGCCGTCGGTCGGCTGCAGCGAGATGGCGCGGACCAGGTTGTCACCGATGTTCTGGGCGACCTCGAGGTTCAGCGTCTTGGTCTCACCGTCGAGCTCGACGTCGACCTTCAGGAGGTTGTAGATGGCGGGCACCGCGTCCGGCGGGAACTCGACGTCGACGACCGGCCCGATGATCCGAGCCAGACGTCCGACACCGCCGGCCTGCTGGGTGGCGGAGGTGTTCTCCGCGGCAATGGTGGCGTTCATGTGATCCGTTTCCTTCTTGTCCGTCACTGCTCGGTCACTTGGCGTCGGCGAGGGCGGCAGCGCCTCCCACGATCTCGCTGATTTCCTGCGTGATGTCGGCCTGACGCGCCTGGTTGGCCAGTCGCGTGTAGTCCTTGATGAGGTCCTCGGCGTTGTCCGTCGCGGACTTCATGGCGCGCTGCCGGGCCGCCAGCTCGGAGGCGGCGGACTGCAGCAGCATGTTGTAGATGCGCGAGGACACGTACTGCGGCAGCAGGGCGTCCAGCACCTTTTCCGCGCTCGGCTCGAAGTCGTACTCCGGCGTGAGCCCCGAGTCGTCCTGCGCGACCCCGGCGGCGTCGGCGGTGACCTCGTCACCCTCGACGACCTCCAGCGGGAGCAGGCGGGCGGCGGTGACCTCCTGGGTCACCATGTTGACGAAGCGCGTGTACACCACGTGCACCTCGTCCACGCCGCCCTCCTCGGTGGGCTTCAGGAAGGCCTCGATGATCGCGTCGGCGATCTCGCGGGCCGCCTCCACGGTCGGGGCGTCGGAGAAGCCGGCCCAGTTGCGCGCCCAGTCGCGGTTGCGGAAGCGGTAGTAGCCCTCCGCCTTGCGACCCACGAGGTAGGGGGCCACCTCGAGGCGGTGCTCGTTGCGCAGCTCCTCGACCAGGCGGTCGGAGAACTTCAGCGGCGCGGACGGGTAGGCACCCGCCAGACCGCGGTCGGAGGTGATCACCACGACGGCGGCGCGCTTCGGCTCCGCACGCTCGGTGGTGAGGGGGTGGTCCTCGGTGGAGTTGGTCGCCACGGCCGAGACCGCGCGCGTCAGGGCGCGGGCGTACGGCGAGGTCTCCTCGACCCGCGTGCGCGCCTTGATCACCCGGGAGGCCGCGATCAGCTCCATCGCCTTGGTGATCTTCTTGGTGGCCTTGACGGACTTGATGCGTTGGCGGTACTCCCGCTGCCCCGCTGCCATGTCGTTCCGCCTTCCGGTGGTGGTCAGTGCACGTTCTGGTGTCCCGCCGTGGCGGGGTGGCCGTCCGGCGGCCGGTCCCGGTCTCCCGGGGCGCCCCGGTGAGGGACGCGGCTGGTGGGCCGGGGAGGGCGTGCGCCCTCCCCGGCACCCACTCAGCGCTTGGTCTTGACGATCCGCTCCTGGGTGACGTCGCCGTCCTCCAGCTCGGGGGTGTTCTCCTCGAGCTCGTCAGAACCGGGCTGGATGCCCGTGCTCGCCGAACCCTGGAACTGGCGCTTGAACTCGGCGATGGAGCTCTCGAGCTCGGCCTCGCCCTCGTCGGAGAGCTTGCCGCTCTCGACGATGGAGGAGAACAGCCCGGAGTGCTCGCGGCGCAGGAAGTCGAGGTACTCGGCCTCGAAGCGACGCACGTCCTCCACCTCGATGTCGTCCAGGTGGCCGTTGGTGCCGGCCCAGACGACCGCCACCTGCTCCTCGACGTTCATCGGCGAGGACTGCGGCTGCTTGAGCAGCTCCACCATGCGCGAACCACGGGCCAGCTGGGCCTTGGAGGCCGCGTCGAGGTCCGAGGCGAACATGGCGAAGGCCTCCATCTCACGGAACTGCGCGAGGTCGGTGCGCAGTCGACCGGAGACCGACTTCATGGCCTTGATCTGGGCCGCACCACCGACTCGGGACACCGACACACCCACGTTGATGGCGGGGCGGACACCCGAGTTGAAGAGGTCGGACTCCAGGAAGATCTGGCCGTCGGTGATGGAGATGACGTTGGTGGGGATGTAGGCCGAGATGTCGCCGGCCTTCGTCTCGATGATCGGCAGACCGGTCATCGAGCCCGCACCCATGTCGTCGCTCAGCTTGGCGCAGCGCTCCAGCAGGCGGCTGTGCAGGTAGAACACGTCACCCGGGTAGGCCTCGCGGCCCGGCGGGCGGCGCAGCAGCAGCGACACGGCGCGGTAGGCCTCGGCCTGCTTGCTCAGGTCGTCGAACACGATGAGCACGTGCTTGCCGTCGTACATCCAGTGCTGGCCGATGGCCGAGCCGGTGTACGGGGCCAGGTACTTGAAGCCGGCCGCGTCGGACGCCGGGGCGGCGACGATGGTCGTGTACTCCAGGGCGCCGTTCTCCTCGAGGGTGCGACGCACCTCCGCGATGGTGGAGCCCTTCTGGCCGATCGCCACGTAGATGCAGCGCACCTGCTGGTTGACGTCGCCGGACTCCCAGTTGCGGCGCTGGTTCAGGATGGTGTCCACCGCGACCGTGGTCTTGCCGGTCTGGCGGTCACCGATGATCAGCTGACGCTGGCCACGGCCGATCGGCACCATCGAGTCCACGGCCTTGATGCCGGTCTGCATGGGCTCGTGCACGGACTTGCGCTGCACCACGGTGGGCGCCTGCAGCTCGAGGGCGCGACGGCCCTCGGACTGGATCTCGCCCAGGCCGTCGATCGGCTCGCCCAGCGGGTTCACCACGCGGCCGAGGAAGGCGTCGCCCACCGGGACCGAGAGGACCTCGCCGGTGCGGTGCACCTCCATGCCCTCCTCGATGCCGGCGAAGTCGCCCAGGACGACCACACCGATCTCGTGCACGTCGAGGTTCAGCGCCAGGCCCAGCGTGCCGTCGGCGAACTTCAGCAGCTCGTTGGTCATCGCCGAGGGCAGGCCCTCCACGTGCGCGATGCCGTCACCGGCATCGACCACGCGGCCCACCTCCTGGCTGGCGGCAGCCTGGGGCTCGTACGACTGGACGAACGAGTCCAGCGCGTCCCGGATCTCCTCGGGACGGATCGACAGCTCCGTCATGATCTCTCCTTGGTGGGCCGCTCGTGGGCCCGGGTCAGTGTCTCGGCCGGTGTTTGGGGGGTTCGGGAACCGCGGGCGCTCAGACGCGCCCGACCATCCCGTCGCGGGCCTCGGCCAGTCGGCGCGAGACGGTGCCGTCGATCACGTCGTCGGCCACCTCGACGCGGACGCCACCGACGACGTCCGGGTCGATGACGGTGTTCAGCGTGATCTCGCGGCCGTACTGCGTGGCCAGCGCGGAGCGCAGGCGCTCCTGCTGGTCGGTGGTCAGCGGGACGGCCGTGTGGGCCACCGCGATGAGTCGCGCGGCGCGGGCCGCCGCGATCTCCCGGTAGGCGCGCAGCGCCAGGTCGAAGCGCAGGGACTTGGCCCCCGCCACGGACTGCTCCACCAGGCGCAGCGTCTCCGGGGCCACCTTGCCGCCCAGCAGGCGCTGGACGAGCTCGCGCTTGGCCCCGCGGCCGACGCGGCGGTCGGTGAGGGCGGCGCGCAACTGGGTGTCCCCGGTGAACGTCTCCTGCACGGAGAACAGCTCGTCGGCGACCCGCTGGGCGGAACCGGTCCGCTCGGCGGAGCCCAGGACGGACTCGACACCCAGGCGGATGACGGCCTCCCCGAGGTCGCCCTCGGAGCGCCAGCGCTGTCCCGCGGCGGCCACCAGCACCCGGCGGGCGGGCTCGGTCGCCGAGGCGAACACCTTCTCCGCCAGCCGCGCCCGGTCCTCACCCGCGCGGGTGGGGTCGGTCAGCGCGCGGCGCAGCTGCCCGCTGTCGCCCAGCACCTCGGCGGCGCCGAAGAGCTGGTCGGCCAGGTCCATGCCCTGCGCCCCGCCACCGAGCT
The DNA here is from genome assembly GCF_002847825.1 of Kytococcus schroeteri. Taxonomy (GTDB): domain Bacteria; phylum Actinomycetota; class Actinomycetes; order Actinomycetales; family Dermatophilaceae; genus Kytococcus; species Kytococcus schroeteri. The sequence continues at coordinate 45,600 of NZ_PKIZ01000002.1, forward strand.
GCTGCTCGAGGGCGTCGCGCGAGGCGGCGTAGGCGCCGATGGAGGTGCCCTGCATCAGCGGGCCTTCGTGGTGACGGTGGCCTTGCCGGACTCGAGCTCGGCCAGGAAGCGGTCCACGAGACCCTTCTGGCGGGCCTCGTCCTGCAGGGACTCACCGACGATGCGGCCGGCCAGGTCGGTCGACAGGCGGCCGACCTCACCGCGCAGCTGCACCTGGGCCTGCTGGCGCTCCGAAGCGATCTGCTTCTGGGCGGTCTCCAGGACCCGGGCGGCCTCCGCGTCGGCGAGCTGACGCTTCTCCGCACGGATGGCGTCGCCCTCCTCACGGGCCTTCTCACGGATGGCGTTGGCCTCCGCACGCGCCTCGGCGAGCTGCGACTCGTACTTCTGCTGGGCTGCCTTGGCCTCGGCCTCGGCCTGCTCGGCCCGGGCCATGCCGCCCTCGATGGCGTCACGGCGCTCGGCGTAGGCCTTCTCCATGGCCGGCACGAAGAACTTGCTGGCCACGAAGTAGACGATGCCGATGGCGATGAGACCGAAGATGAGCTCCGGCAGGTAGGGGATGAGCGCGTCCATGCCGGTACGGCCTGCGTGCTCCCCACCCTCGGCCAGCACACTCAGGTTGTGCACGGTGTCTCCTTCAACGGATTCGACAGGGGGTGCGTGCCACCGGGGTGGTCACGCGTGATGACGCGGATCCGTCAGATGGGGAGGATGAAGGTCAGCACGAAGCCCAGGATGGCCAGCGCCTCGGCGATGGCCATACCAAGGATGGCGATCGGCTGCAGGAGCGAGCGGGACTCGGGCTGACGCGCCACACCGTTGATGTAGGCGGCGAAGATCAGACCGACGGCGATGGCCGGGCCGATGGTGGCGAGACCGTAACCGACGAGGTTCAGCGAGCCTGCTTCCATGGTGTTCCTCTTTCCTTGTGTCCCACGCGGTCCTTCCACGTGGGGCGGGGTTCAGGGGGTGGTGCTCTTCAGTTGTACGACAGGAAGTTCAGGGGGCGGGGTGCTCCCCGCCGGGACCGGCGTCGGCCGGTCAGTGGTCCTCGGAGAGCGAGGCGCCGATGTAGCTGGCCGACAGCAGGGTGAAGACGTAGGCCTGCAGGCACTGGATGAGGATCTCGAAGAAGGTCATCGCCAGACCCATGATCCACGAGCCGGCACCGGCGATGGCCAGCAGCGGACCGGAGTTCACCAGGAACCAGCCACCCATGATGAACAGCACCAGGGCCATGTGGCCGGCGAGCATGTTGCCGAAGAGTCGCAGCGCGAGCGTCAGCGGCTGGGTGATGGTCTTGGAGACGAACTCCAGGAAGAAGACCACCGGCACGATGACCTTGGGCAGGCCCGACGGCACGAAGGTCTTGAGGTAGCCGCCGAAGCCGTGCTTGCGGATGCCCACGATGTGGTAGACGACGTAGACGATGAGCGTCAGCACCACCGGGAAGGCGATGGAGGCCATCGTCGGCATCTGCACCGGGGGCAGCACGCCCATGAGGTTGTTGAGCAGGATGAAGACGAAGAGCGAGAAGAGCAGCGGCACGAACGGCTTGAACTTCTCACCGCCGATGAGGTCACGGGCGATGCCGTTGCGCACGAAGTCGTAGATGCCCTCCGTGACGAACATGCCCTTGGACGGCACGACGGCGGCACGCTTGGCCGCCCACATCATCCAGGCACACAGCGCGGCGGTCACGAGCATGACCACGAGCATCTGGCGGGTGAAGGCGTAACCGCCCACCTCGAACAGGGGGAGCCAGAAGTCGTTGGTGCTCGGCGAGTGGAAATCCACCTTTGCGAGCATGGCCGGTGCGTGGCTCACGTGCTACTCCTCCACGGGGTCTGGGGGTCCGACCCCGATCGCGTGCCGCGGGGCACGGGGTCAGTCGGCGTTCCTTCAGCCGCCACCCACCTGCATCCACGCCGGAAACCGGCGAACAAGGGCGGGTGGGCACAGCGGGACGTCGCCGTGTCAGGCGTCACTGTACCTGAGGATCAGCACGTACAAGGACAGCCCCACGCCGACCAGCGTGGCGACCGGGACCACCCAGCGCCACCCCGTCAGCTCGGCCAGCAACCACCCCAGCCCGGCGAACACGAGGATGCCGGTGAGCAGGGTGCCCAGCACCGCTGCACCGAGGTCGGCACCGCGCGCGCTGCCGCCGCGCCAGGCCTCCTTCTCCCACGGGTCGTCCGGCTCGTCGTCCCCCACCCAGGGGCCCTTGTAGTCAGCCACGGCCGCCCCCGTACGGCTCCACCGTCATGGCGTGTCGCCCGGTGACGAAGCCGTGCACCACACCGGCCTGCCAGGCCAGCACCGCGATGCCGCCCACCAGCGAGAAGACGAAGCCGTCCGGCCACGGCACGAGGAAGACCGCGGCGGCGAAGACGGCCACCTGCAGCAGGAAGACGAGTAGCGCCATCGGCACCACGAGCGCCGGCGCCCCGTCGAGCACGTACCGGACCATGAGCAGCCCCGTGGTGAGCACGAGCGCGGTCACCACGCACACCCCGGCGGCGGTCACGGCGGCACCCGGGCCCCGGGTCCACAGCGCCACGGGCACCGAGACCGCGAGGACGAGCAGGGAGCCCAGCGGGCCGTGCACGAGCATGCGGCCCCACGGGGAGCGGTTCACGAAGGGTCTCCTTCCGGGGCCACGCGGCGCGGCACCACCCAGGTCACCAGCGCGGCGAGCACCCCGAGCGAGACGAGCAGCACCAGCCCGGCCCACTCGGGCAGGTAGTTGAACGAGAGCACTCCCCCGGCCAGCGTGGCGGCCCACAGGTACATCGTGAGCACGGCCGAGCGGTGGCTGTGCCCCAGCCGCAGGAGCTGGTGGTGCAGGTGGCGGGCGTCGGCGTCCCACGGCTTGCGGCCAGCCCGGGTGCGGCGCACCACGGCCAGCAGCATGTCCACCAGGGGGATCGCGACCACGGCCACCGGCAGGGCCAGCGGCAGCACGACCGCGGCCGTCCGGGAGGCCACACCCACCGCGGCCGGGTCCACGGTGCCGGTCAGCGAGATGGTGGCCGCGGCCATGAGCAGCCCCAGCAGCAGCGACCCGGCATCACCCATGAAGAGGCGGGAGGGGTGGAAGTTGTGCGGCAGGAACCCGGCCGTCACGCCCATGAGCACCGCGGTGATGAAGGTGGCGGTGCTGAACACGTTGGGCGGGTCATAGGTGTGCGAGAGCTCGTAGCTCCAGACGAAGAAGGCCGCGGCGGCGATGCCGACCATGCCGGCGGCCAGGCCGTCCAGCCCGTCCACGAAGTTCACCGCGTTCATCGTGGCCACCACGAGCAGGATGGTGAGCGCCAGCGAGACCGGCCCGGGCAGGATCGTGTAGCCCTGGATCGGCAGGCTGATCAGGGAGACGCCTTGGGCGGCCATCACCACGGCCGCGGCCACCTGCCCGCCGAGCTTGAGCGCCCAGTGGAGGTCCCAGCGGTCGTCGGCCGCACCAAGGGCGGACACCACCACCGCGGCCGCGAGCACGCCGTACATCTGCGTGTCGGCGAAGATCTGGCTGAGGTAGGGCAGGCGCGAGGCCACCAGCGTGGCCCCGAAGAGCCCGGCCAGCATCGCCAGGCCCCCCAGGCGCGGCTTGGGCACCGCGTGCACGTCGCGCCCGCGCACCGGCGTGATGGCACCGGCCCGCACCGCGAACCAGCGCACCAGGGGGGTCAGCCAGAAGGTGACGACCCCGGCCACGAGCATGACGAGGAGGTACTCACGCACGGTGGGTACCTCCTCGGGGCAGGACGCGAGCAGCCGGCCGCCACGGGGGGGTGGCGGCCGGCGGGTGCTCAGCGGGGGTAGGCGGGGAACTGCTCGGTCAGCTGGTCGACCTGGGCGCGGATCTCGCGGGAGACGGCGCCCTCGGGCTCACCCTCGCCCTGCGTGACGGCCTTCGCGATGAGGTCGGCGATGGTCTGCATCTGCTCGACGCCCATGCCCTGGGTCGTCACGGCGGGGGTGCCCACGCGCACGCCGGAGGCCAGCATCGGCGGGGCCGGGTCGAAGGGGATGGTGTTCTTGTTGAGCACCAGGCCGGCCGCGTCGCAGCGGGCCTCGGCGTCCTTGCCCGAGACGCCCAGCTCGCGCAGGTCGTGCAGCGAGAGGTGGGTGTCGGTGCCACCGGAGATCGGGCGCAGGCCGTGCTCGCCCAGGGCGGCGGCCAGCGTCTTGCTGTTCTCCACGACCTTGGCCGCGTACTCCTTGTACGCCGGCTGCAGGCACTCGTGGAAGTTCACGGCCTTGGCGGCCACGGCGTGCATGAGCGGGCCGCCCTGCATCATCGGGAAGACGGCCTTGTCGATCTTCGAGGCGTGCTCCTCCTTGCACACGATGGCGCCGCCGCGCGGGCCGCGCAGCACCTTGTGCGTGGTGAAGGAGACGACGTCGGCGTGCGGCACCGGCGAGGGGATCACGCCACCGGCCACCAGGCCGATGAAGTGGGCGGCGTCCACCCAGAAGATCGCCCCGACCTCATCGGCGATGGCGCGGAAGCGCTCGAAGTCGATGAGGCGCGGGATGGCCGAGCCACCGGCGAGGATGATCTTGGGGCGGTGCTCCTTGGCCAGGCGCTCCACCTCGTCGTAGTCGATGTGCTCGGTCTCGGCGCTCACGCCGTAGTGCACGGCGTTGAACCACTTGCCGGAGAAGCTCACCTTGAACCCGTGGGTGAGGTGGCCGCCGTGGTCCAGGCTCATCGCCAGGATGGTGTCGCCGGGCTTGGCGAACGCGCCGTAGACGGCCTGGTTGGCCGAGGCGCCCGAGTGGGGCTGCACGTTGGCGTGGTCGGCGCCGAAGAGCTCCTTGGCACGGGCGATGGCCAGGTTCTCGGCCTTGTCCACCTCGGCGCAGCCACCGTAGTAGCGACGACCGGCGTAGCCCTCGGCGTACTTGTTCGACAGGGTCGAGCCCAGCGCGGTGAGCACCGCGGGGCTGGTCTGGTTCTCACTGGCGATGAGCTGGATGCCCGTGCGCTGACGCTCCAGTTCCGAGAGCAGGATCGCGGCGATCTCCGGGTCCTGCTGCTCCAGCATCGTGTAGTCAGGGCCGAAGAAGGGGGGCTGGCTCATCGTGTGCTCCTGTCGTCGTTGACGGGGGTGGCCGACGGGGCGTCGGCGGAGGGGCCCGCCTCGTGGGCACGGCCACTGCGCAGCCTACGCGTCGGGGCGTCGTGCACCTCGTGTCCCTCGGCGTCCACTTCGACCACGTCGAACTCCCGGTCCACCGGCACGGCGACCGTGCGCAGCGTCGAGGCCGTCGGCTCGTGGGCCTGGGCCACGCCGTCGTCCTCCACGACCTCCTCCGACGGGGGCTCGGGCGGCAGTTCGTGGGCCTGGGACATCCGCAGGCTGGTGGCACCTCTGGGGGCCGGGCCGGTCGGCGCCCCGGCCGCCGCCACCGGAGACTCCTCGGGGCCAGCCGTCAGGGGGTGGTGGACCGGCACGGCCTGCGTCTCCTGCTCCTCCAGCCGGGCGAGCCACGCCTCCTGCTCGGCCTCCTCGCGGCGGCCGGCCTCCTCGTCCTCGTCGTCGATGAGGGGCACGTCGGCCGGGTCCTCCACCGGGGCCTCGGTGAGGTCGTGCGGCACGGCCCCGTCGGAGGCGGCGGCCGGCGCCTCGGTGGACCGGCCGGCGGCCCTGAGCTCCTTCTCCAGGGCCTCGCGGTCCGCCGCGGGCTCGGGCTCCGCGGGCGAGAGGCGCAGGTGCACCTCCTCGCCGAGCACCTCCTCGAGACGCTCCACGGAGAGGGCCCCCATGCGCAGGATCACCGGGCTGGGACGGGTGCAGTCGAGGATGGTCGACGGGCGGTTGCCGGGGGTGGGCCCGCCGTCCAGGTACACCTGCACGGCCGAGCCCAGCTGCGTGGCCGCCTCGAGCACGGTGGTGGCGGCCGGCTGACCGGTGACGTTGGCGCTGGTCACCGCGAGCGGACCGGTGCGCGAGAGCAGGCGCAGCGCCAGGTCGTGGTCAGGCATGCGCAGCGCCACGGTGCCGTTGGTGGCCCCGAGGTCCCACTGCAGGGAGGGCTGGGCCTGCACCACCACGGTGAGCGGGCCGGGCCAGCACTCGCTGAGCAGCCTCCGCACGTAGGGCTGCAGCGAGGTGGCCAGGCCGTCCACGGTGCGGATGCTGGGCACCATCACCGGCGGCGGCTTGTCCGCCCCGCGCTGCTTGGCTGCGAGCACGTTCGGCACGCCCTCGGCGTGGAAGGGGTCGGCGGCCACGCCGTAGACGGTGTCGGTGGGGAGCACGACGACGCGACCCTCCGCGAGCGCCTCCTGCGCCGCGTCGAAGGCCTCGTCGCGCTGCTCGTCGGTGGGTTCGGTGCAGTCGAACACCGGGCTCATGCCTGTCCTCCTGGGGTGCGGTCGGTGCAGTCTTTCACGCCCCGCACCCCGCCAGCGGCCCTAGGCTCACCGTGACCTGCCCCTGCTCCCCGGGAGTCCCTGTGCCCGACCAGCCCACCCCCGCACCCACCACCTGGGCCGACCGGACCCTCTCGGAGCAGAACGTGCGCCACGCAGCCCTCGAGGGGGTCATCCTCGAGCGCTGCACGCTGCCGGAGCTCGACCTGCGCGGCACCGAGCTGAGCGGCCTCGTCCTGCGGGACTGCACCGCCACCGGGTGCCGGCTCGACCACGCCACCGCGGACGGCCTGCGCGTCCTGGGCGGCCGGTGGGACGCCACCCGGTGGGACTCCGCCGACCTGTGCGACGCCCGCTTCGAGGGGGTGGACCTCGCCCACGCCTCGTTCGAGCAGGCCCTCCTCTCCGGCGCGGTCCTCGACGGCTGCCGGCTGAGCGGTACCCGCCTGTCGGCCACACGGGGCCTCGGCTTCACCCTGGCGGGCGGGACGGCCTTCGCGGCCGACCTCACCGGCGCCCAGCTGGAGGGCAACACGTTCGGGGGCACCCGGCTCACCGAGGCGGTCCTCGCCCGGGCCGTGCTCCGCGGTGCCACCTTCGACGGGTGCGATCTCCTCGGCGCCCAGCTGGAGGGGGCGGACCTGGCCGGCGCGGACCTGCGGGGAGCGGGCCTCCCCGAGGACCTGCCCCTGGAGCAGCTCACCGGCGCGGTGGTGACCCCGGCCCAGCTGGCCCGGCTGGCCGGGGCGCAGCTCGGCGTGGTGGTGCAGGAGGCCTGAGGCCCGGGCTCACCGCCCCGGCCAGCGCCCTTCCACGAAGCGGGGCCGTCCCGCGAGATCGCGGTGGTCAACCACGTCCACGTACCCCAGCTCGCCGAGCAGCCGCGGCAGGGACTCCCCCTGGGTGTCGTCGTGCTCCATGAGGAGCCACCCGCCCGGGCGCAGCAGCGTCGCCGCGTGGCGGGCGAGCTGCAGCGGCACCGCGAGCCCGTCCGGCGACCCGCCGTACAGGGCGCGCTCGGGATCGTGGTCGGCTACCTCGGGGTCGTCCGGCACGGCCCCGTCGGGCACGTACGGCGGGTTGGACACCACGAGGTCCACCTGGCCCTCGCGATCGGCGAACTCCACGCGGGCATCACTCACCCTGAGGTCGACGGTCATCCCCGTGGACTCAATGTTGCGCTCGGCGTACTCCGCGGCACGGTGGTCGATCTCCACCGCCCGGAGCACCAGCTCCGGCAGGCGCTCCCCCGCCTGACGACGGCGCTCCACCGCCGCCGCCACGCCCAGCACCACGGCCCCGCTCCCGGTGCAGAGGTCCACCAGCTCGACCTGCACTCGACCCTCACCCCTGCTGGCGAGGATCTCGCCGGCCCGCTCGACGAGCAGCTCGGTCTCCGGGCGCGGCACGAACACCCCCGGCCCCACGGTCAGGCGCGCCCCGGCGAACCAGGCGTACCCGAGCACGTGCTGCAGCGGTTCACGGGCGGCCCGCCGTGCCACGCCGTCCTCCAGCGCGGCCACCTCCGGGCCGTCCGCGTCCACCGCGTGCCCCAGCAGGGCCCTCCGGTGCACCTCGGCGGGGTCGCACCCCACCGCGTGGCCCAGCAACGCCGCCGCATCGGGGGCCGGGCTGGAGCAGCCGGCCTCGGCCAGCCGCTGCGTCGCCGAGCACAGCAGGGCGGTGAGCTCCACCGTCGCCACGCCCTCAGCCCTCCCCGGCCAGCAGACGGGCCTCGTGGTCGGCCACGAGCGAGTCGATGACCGCCCCCAGGTCCCCGTCCAGCACCGCGGGCAGGTTGTGCGCCTTGTACCCACTGCGGTGGTCACTCACCCGGCTCTCGGGGAAGTTGTACGTGCGCACCCGCTCGCTGCGGTCCACGGTGCGCACCTGCGCCCGCCGCGCCTCGCTCGCCTCCGCCGCGGCCTCCTCCATGGCCGCCCGGCGCAGTCGGGAGGCCAGCACCCGCAGGGCGGCCTCCTTGTTCTGCAGTTGCGACTTCTCGTTCTGGCAGGTCACCACCACACCCGTGGGCAGGTGGGTGATCCGCACGGCGGAGTCGGTGGTGTTGACGCTCTGGCCACCCGGCCCCGAGCTGCGGAAGACGTCGATCTTCAGGTCGTTCGGGGAGATCTCCACCTCGGCCGGGTCCTCCACCTCGGGCAGCACCAGCACCCCGATGGCCGAGGTATGGATGCGTCCCTGCGACTCGGTCACCGGCACCCGCTGCACGCGGTGCACCCCGCCCTCGAACTTCAACCGCGACCAGGGCATCCGTCCGGCCGGGGCCGACCCGGCGCGGACCACCACGCGCGCGTCCTTCACCCCGCCCAGGTCCGAGGCGGTCGACTCGGCCACCGTGGCCGACCACCCCTCCCGCTCGGCGTGCCGCAGGTACATGCGCACCACCTCGCCGGCGAAGAGCGCGGACTCGGCGCCTCCCTCGCCGGCCTTCACCTCCAGGATCACGTCCCGGTCGTCGTCCGGGTCCCGCGGGAGCAGCGCGCGGGTCAGCGCCGTCCGGGCCTCCTCGAGTTCCGCGGCCAGCGCCTCGGCCTCGGCCGCGAACTCGGGGTCCTCCGCGGCCAGCTCCCGGGCGGCGGCGAGGTCCTGCTCGGCCTGCCCCACCCGTCCGGCGGCCCGCACCACCGGCTCCAGGGCGCTGTACTGCCGCGCGGTGGCGCGCAGGCGCGTCGGGTCCGACACCACCTCGGGGTCGGCCATGAGCGCCTCCAGCCGGGCGTGCTCGACCAGGGCCTCCTGCAGGGCGTCGCTCATCGGGCCTCCCTCATCCGGACATGATGATGGCCGGGGCCCCCGTGGGGAACCCCGGCCATGACCAGAAGTCTCAGTTGCCGGCCTTGTTGCCGTAGCGCTGCTGGAAGCGCGCCACGCGACCACCGGTGTCCAGGATCTTCTGCTTGCCGGTGTAGAAGGGGTGGCACTGGCTGCAGACGTCCACGTTCATGCGGCCGTTCGCGGCGGTGCTGCGGGTGGTGAAGGTGGCGCCACAGGTGCACACGACCTCGGTGGTGTCATACGCGGGGTGAATGTCCTTGCGCATGGGTCTCTCCTCGCTGGATGGGGATGTCCGGGTCGTCCGCGTGCCCGTGTGGACGGGACGCCGCGTTCCCCGATCGGGGCCTGACGTGAACCGGACGCAACGGAGCATTCTGCCAGCGCCGTCAGCCCGCTGGCAAACCGCCTCCGACGCGGGTGGGACGGGCCACCCGGCCACCCCTCCCCCGTCCCCCCTCGGTGCCATGCCCCCTCGGTGGTGATGCGTCCTACAGTTCACCCATGTTCGACTTCCTGCGCGATTCCCAGTGGCTCTGGTGGCTGGGCGCCGCCCTCGCCCTCGGAGCGATCGAGATGCTCACGCTCGACTTCATGTTCCTGATGCTGGCGGCGGGCGCCCTGGTGGCCATGGTGGCCGCTGCTCTGGGCCTGAACCTCACCGGGCAGTTCGTGCTGTTCTGCCTCAGCGCCCTGGTGCTGCTCTTCTTCGTGCGCCCCGTGCTGCGCCGCCGCCTGGAGGAGAGCACCCCGCTGGCCGTCACCAACGCCGCCGCCCTGACCGGTCGCGACGCCCTCGTGGCGGAGCCGGTCACGGAGCTGGCCGGCACGGTGAAGCTCCACGGAGAGATCTGGAGCGCCCGCCCCCAGTGGGACGGTGAGACCTTCGCCGTCGGCGAGCGCGTCCGCATCGCCCGCATCGACGGAGCCACCGCGCGCATCGAGCGCCTCCCTGCCTGACCCGTCCGACCCACAGTCCCCGAGGAGGAGACGTGCCCGAAGCCATCACCGCAGTGGTACTCGTGCTGCTGCTGCTGTTCGTGGTCGTCGTGCTGGTGCGATCCATCAAGATCGTGCCGCAGGCGACCGCCGTCATCGTCGAGCGCCTGGGCCGCTACAGCAAGACGCTGGACGCCGGCCTCAACCTGCTCATCCCGTTCATCGACAAGCCGCGCGCCACGGTCGACCTGCGTGAGCAGGTCGTGAGCTTCCCGCCGCAGCCGGTGATCACCAGCGACAACCTGGTGGTCTCCATCGACACGGTCATCTACTTCCAGGTGACCGACCCCAAGGCCGCCACCTACGAGATCGCCAACTACATCTCGGGTATCGAGCAGCTCACCGTCACCACGTTGCGCAACGTCATCGGTTCGCTCGACCTCGAGCAGACGCTGACCAGTCGCGACCAGATCAACGGTCGCCTGCGCGGCGTGCTCGACGAGGCCACCGGCCGCTGGGGCATCCGCGTCAACCGCGTGGAGCTCAAGGCCATCGACCCGCCGCCCAGCGTGCAGGACTCGATGGAGAAGCAGATGCGCGCCGAGCGCGACCGTCGTGCGGCCATCCTCAACGCCGAGGGTGTCAAGCAGTCGCAGATCCTCACGGCCGAGGGTGAGAAGCAGGCCGCCATCCTCACCGCCGAGGGTGACGCGCAGGCCGCGGTGCTGCGCGCGCAGGGTGAGTCCCGCGCCGTGATGCAGGTGTTCGACGCCATCCACCGCGGCAACCCGGACAGCAAGGTCTTCGCCTACCAGTACCTGCAGGCGCTGCCCAAGATCGCCGAGGGCGACGCCAACAAGATGTTCTTCTTCCCCAGCGAGATCACCGACGCCCTCAAGGGCGTGGGCGGCATCCTGGGCGGCCAGGGCGCCCTGGACGGCGCGTCGGCCCACCTGCAGGAGAACGTCAAGGGCGAGGCCATGCACCTCGACATCGAGGAGGCCACCCTGGAGGACCCGGCCGAGGCGCTGCGCAAGGCCCGCGCCGAGGCGGCGGGGGCCACCGACGAGGCCGCGGACTCCACCAGCCAGCGCCGCGGTTCGGCGGCCGGCATGGGCGGCCTGGGGGGCTCCACCCCGGCCGGCGGCTCGCCGGTGCAGAGCAACCCGGGCCTGGACACCACGCAGCAGGTGCCGCAGCAAAACTCGCCGATGCGGGACGACGTCCCCAGCGGTGAGGTGCAGCCGGAGGACCCGACCGACGGGTTCCCGCGCGGCTGACGCCTCCCCCACACCAGAGAGCCCCTCACCGGATCACCGGTGAGGGGCTCTCTGCACTGCGTGCGCCGGGCGCTCAGTCCTCGTCGTCGAGCTTGATCGAGGAGGTCTGCTGCACCTGCATGAGGAACTCGCCGTTGCCGGTGGTCTTCTTCATGCGGTCCAGGAGCAGCTCCATCGCGGCCTGGGTGTCCAGCGCGGCGAGCACGCGGCGCAGCTTCCAGACCACCTTGAGCTCCTCGGCGTTGAGGAGGATCTCCTCCTTGCGGGTGCCCGAGGCGTTGACGTCGACGGCCGGGAAGACGCGACGGTCGGCCAGCTGGCGCGAGAGGCGCAGCTCCATGTTTCCCGTGCCCTTGAACTCCTCGAAGATCACCTCGTCCATCTTGGAGCCGGTCTCCACCAGGGCGGTGGCGAGGATGGTGAGCGAGCCACCGTTCTCGATGTTGCGAGCGGCACCGAAGAAGCGCTTCGGCGGGTACAGCGCGCTGGAGTCCACACCACCGGACAGGATGCGGCCGGAGGCCGGCGCCGCGATGTTGTAGGCGCGGCCCAGACGGGTGATGGAGTCCAGCAGCACCACGACGTCCTGGCCCATCTCCACGAGGCGCTTGGCGCGCTCGATGGCCAGCTCGGCCACGGTGGTGTGGTCGTCGGCCGGGCGGTCGAAGGTGGAGGCGATGACCTCACCCTTGACCGTGCGCTGCATGTCGGTGACCTCCTCGGGGCGCTCGTCCACCAGGACGATCATGAGGTGCACCTCGGGGTTGTTCTGCGTGATCGCGTTGGCGATCGACTGCAGGATCATGGTCTTTCCGGCCTTCGGCGGTGCCACGATGAGGCCGCGCTGGCCCTTGCCGATCGGCGCCACCAGGTCGATGACCCGGTTGGTGTAGTTCTTCTGCCCGGCCTCCAGGCGCATCCGCTGCTGCGGGTAGAGCGGGGTGAGCTTGCCGAACTCGACGCGGCGCTTGGCGTCCTCGGGGGACATGCCGTTCACCTGGTCGACCTTCACCAGGGCGTTGAACTTGTTCTTGTTCGCCTTCTGGTTGCGGCGGCCCTGCTGCGGCGCCGGCATCGACATGTCGTCGTCGAGGTCGTGGCGCGGCTTGATGCGGCCCACCACGGCGTCACCCTTGCGCAGACCGTGGCGCTTGATCATCTGCTGCGGCACGTAGATGTCGCTCGGGCCCGGCAGGTAACCGGTCGTGCGCACGAAGCCGTACGAGTCGAAGACGTCCAGGATGCCCGCGA
>NZ_PKIZ01000002.1:58564-94512 GCF_002847825.1 Kytococcus schroeteri
GCCACGGTCCCCGCGGCGCTGGTCGTCACGGTCACGGGCGCCCTGGTCGCGGGCGTCGTCGCCCCCGGCCTCCCCACGCGACCGGCCGCCCCGGCGGCCCCGGCGGGTGCGGGAGGAGCCCTCCTCCTGGCCGCCCTGCTGGGACTCCCCGCCCTCGCGGCGGTCCGTCTCCTCGGCAGCCGCAGGCGCCTCGGCCTGCTCCTCGCGCGAGGCGACCGGCGCCTCCTGCGCGGCCGGCTGTGCGGCCACGGGCTCCACGCCACGGGCCGAACCGGCGTCCACGCGCGCCTGGCGGATCTCTGCGACGAGGTCCCCCTTGCGCTTCTTCGTGGTGTCGATGCCCATGCTGGCGGCCAGTTCCTGGAGCTCTGCCAGGCGGAGGGCGCTCAGGGCCGTGGAACGCTTCGGGCTCTCGGCCGGCTGGGTCTGGTCAGTCATGCAAGTCCTTCCAACCTGCGCCGACGGGGCGCAGCGGTGATGGATGTCGGCACGGCACCGGGCACGCCACATGGGGGCGCCCCGTCGTGCTCGGTTGCCGGCCTGCAGGGTTCGCCGTACGTGGCGAGGTGGTGTGCACCGGGTCCGTCATCACGTCCACGTCTCAGACGATGACTGTGTCGGAGACGGGGGGACGACCCTCAGGCCTTGAGATGCCGGGTGGAACGAGGTTCCCGCCGACGCCGTCACAGTACCACCCGGCCCGGCGACCTGCGCCACACGCCGACGGGGGCGGTGCGGGTGTCCCCGCACCGCCCCCGTCACCGGGACGCCGTCCTCACATGCGCTCGGGCGCCGAGACCCCCAGCAGGTCCAGACCACGGCGCAGCACTACACCGGTGGCGTCGTTGAGCCACAGGCGGCTGCGGTGGAGGTCGGTGACCTCCTCGCCGTCACGGGGGCGCACGCGGCAGGCGTCGTACCACTTGTGGAACGCGCCGGCCAGGTCCTCCAGGTAGCGCGCCACCCGGTGCGGCTCGCGCAGCTCGGCGGCCTGGGCCACCACCCGCGGGAAGTCGCCGAGGGCCGCCAGCAGGGTGGCCTCGGTCTCGTGGTCGAGCAGGGCCGGGTCGAAGCCGTCGGCGCGGTCCACCCCATCGGCCTGGGCGAGGCGCGCCACGTTGGCGGTGCGCGCGTGGGCGTACTGCACGTAGAAGACCGGGTTGTCGTTGCTCTGCTTGCGCAGCTCCTCGCCGTCCAGGCTCAGCGGGGTCTCCGCGGGGTAGCGCGCCAGCGAGTAGCGGATGGCGTCGGCACCGATCCAGTCGAGCATGTCGTTGAGGTCCACCACGTTTCCGGCGCGCTTGCTCAGGCGGGCGCCGTTGATGGAGATGAGCTGGCCGATGCGGATCTCGATGTTCTTGTCCGCGTCGTCGCCGGCGGCCGAGCTGATGGCCTTGAGGCGGTTCACGTAGCCGTGGTGGTCGGCGCCCAGCAGGTAGATCTTCTCGGTGAAGCCGCGGTCCTTCTTGGAGAGGTAGTACGCGGCGTCGCTGGCGAAGTAGGTGTGCTCGCCGTTGCTGCGGATGAGCACGCGGTCCTTGTCGTCGCCGAAGTCCGTGGTGCGCAGCCACACGGCGTCGTCCGCGTCGTAGACGTGTCCCTGCTCGCGCAGGCGGGCGATGGCCTTGTCCACGGCGCCCTCGTCGTGGAGGCTCTGCTCGCTGAACCAGACGTCGAAGTGCACCCCGAATCGCTCCAGGGTGTCCTGGATCAGGCCGAGCATCAGCGGGTAACCCAGCTCCCGGGCGGTGGCCACGCCCTCGGCGCGCGGCAGGTCGCCCAGGTCGGGGCGCTGCTCGAGCACCTTCTGCCCCAGCTCCTGCACGTACTCGCCCGGATAGCCACCCTCCGGGGTGGGCTCGCCCAGCGCGGCGGCCAGCACCGACTCGCCGAACTTGTCCATCTGCGTGCCGGCGTCGTTGATGTAGTACTCGGCGGTCACGTCGGCACCGGAGGCGGCGAGCAGGCGCCGCATCGAGTCACCCAGCGCGGCCCAGCGCGTGTGGCCGATGTGCAGGTGGCCGGTCGGGTTGGCCGAGATGAACTCGAGGTTGATCGTGTGGCCGACGAGCGCCTCGTTGTCACCGTAGGCCTCGGCCCCCTCCACGATGGTGCGGGCCAGCTCGCCGGCGCTCGCGGCATCGAGGGTGATGTTGAGGAAGCCCGGGCCGGCGATGTCGACGGCGGCGACGCCCTCGGTCTCGCGCAGTCGGGTGGCCACCAGCTGGGCCACCTGACGGGGGTTCATGCCGGCCTGCTTGGCCAGCTGCAGCGCCAGGTTGCTCGCCCAGTCGCCGTGGTTGCGGTCCTTGGGTCGCTCCACGCGGACCTCGGCGGGGACCTCGACGGAGATCTCCCCGGCGTCGACGGCGGCCTGGAGCGCCGTGGTGATGGCCTGTGCGAGCTGTTCGGGCGTCATGGGGCGCACCCTATCGACAGCGCTGGTAAGGTGTCCCCTCGGTCCATGGCTGGACGGCGCGAAAGCGCGAGGTCGTACCTCGTTGTCCGCCCGACAGGCAGACCACGTGCCCCCGTAGCTCAGGGGATAGAGCACCGCCCTCCGGAGGCGGGTGCGCAGGTTCGAATCCTGCCGGGGGCGCACACGTAGAAGGCCCGGTCCACCAGGACCGGGCCTTCTGCGTCCCCGGGAGCGAGCCCCACCGTCTGCCCCGCACCTGCCGACCCCTTCCCCCTTCCCCACTCCCTGGCCCCCTCGTTGAGTCGTCGTTTGTCGGGGTCCCACAGCCAATGTGACCCCGACAAACGACGACTCAACGAGGGGGGTGGCTGGGGACGGACGCCCTGCATCGACGGCTCGTCCACATCCCACCGAGCGGGGACCGCCCACGCCCACCTGTCCCGCTCACCCTGTGGACATGCCTCGAGACGCGCAGCCTCGGCTCCCAGCCACCACCCCCGACCACTTCACCTGCGCAGAAGCGCTGCAGCAAGGACTCACGCCAGACGTCCTGCGCAACCCGGCGTGGCACGTGCCGATGCGGGGAGTCCGCTCCCGCCGGGAGGCCACCACGGCCCTGGCCCGCATCGCGGCCGTCGCCACGGGGCTCCCCCACGGGACCGCCATCAGCTGTGACTCCGCGGCGGTCCTGCACGGCTTTCCGATGCCGCGGCCGGCCACGGCCGAACACGCCGTGCACGTCCGGCGCGCCGACGGATTCCGGGTGAGGCGACCGGGGGTCATCGCCCACGCCCGCCTCGAACGCCGACGGACCCAGGTCGTCGACGGGGTGCTGACCGTGGGCCCCGAGGACACCTGGCTCGACCTGGCCGCACCCGGGCACTGGGGCCTCACCGCCCTCGTCGTGGCCGGGGACCACCTCGTGAACCGGTGGACAGGACGTGCCGTGGAACGGCTGGAGGAGGCGGTCGCGCGCCGCCGACGCTCCCCCGGGATCCGGCTGGCCCGCACCGCCCTGGGGCTCATCCGGACCGGTTCCCGATCCCCCGCGGAGTCCCACGCCCGGGTCCTCGTCGTGCAGGAGGGGTTGCCCGAGCCGGCCCTCAACGCAGCCGTGGCCGGCCAGTGGGGCGAGGTCGTGGCGGAGGTGGACATGCTCTGGGAGGAGGAGCGCGTCATCGTGGAGTACGACGGTGAGACCCACTACGAGGACCCCGAAGCCCGACAGGCCACCCTCCGCCGCACGGAGATGCTCCGGGACCTGGGCTTCCAGGTCGTCACGCTCACCCGACGCGACCTCTGGGCCGGGCAGCACCACCTCTGGCTGGCCGACCTGCGACGCAGGCTCCGCACCGCCCGCGGTTGACACCTCCCCAGCCGCCCCGTCCCTCTCGTCGCGGCCCCCTCCCCTCGTTGAGTCGTCGTTCGTCGGGGTCCCAGCGGAGATTCCACCCCGACGAACGACGACTCAACGAGGGGAGGGGGGCGGGTCTCCCTCTCCGGGATGACGGATGTCACGCGATGCCGTCCTGCGGTTCACCCGCCTCCACCCCAGGGCGGTGATGGAATGGGCCCACCCAACGATCCAACGGCCCGGACGGACCGGGCCCCACCCACCAGGAGGTGACATGAGCACTGCCCTGCAGACGGACGGCCCCACGCCGCAGCCCACGGGCCGCGGTGCCGCCGGCGACGCCCGCGGCGCCCGCGTGGAGGTCCGCAACCTCTCCAAGCACTACGGCAGCTTCAAGGCCGTGGACGACCTGAGCTTCACCGTCGAGCCCGGCCGCATCACCGGCTTCCTCGGCCCCAACGGCGCCGGCAAGACGACCACCCTGCGCATGCTGCTCGGCCTGATCAGCAAGACCTCGGGCACCGCGACCATCGACGGCCACGACTACAAGGACCTGGCGCGCCCGCTGCACACGGTGGGTGCCGCCCTCGAGGCCACCGGTTTCCACCCCGCCCGTTCCGGCCGCAACCACCTGCGCACCATCGCCGCCACCCACGGCATCCCGGACTCCCGGGTGGACGAGATCATCGAGCTCGTCGGCATCCCGGCGGCCAGCCGCAAGAAGGTGGGCGGCTACTCCATGGGCATGCGTCAGCGCCTTGGCCTCGGCGTCACCCTGCTGGGAGACCCCAAGGTGCTCGTCATGGACGAGCCGGCCAACGGCCTGGACCCGCAGGGCATCCGCTGGCTCCGCGACTTCCTGCGTCACATGGCCCACGAGCAGGGCAAGACGGTGCTCATCAGCTCGCACATGCTCAGCGAGGTGCAGCAGACGGTCGACGACGTGGTCATCATCGCCAACGGGCGCATGGTCACCTCCGGGTCCCTCGCGAGCCTGGACACCGACTCCGGCACCCACGTGGTCACCCGCGATGCCGAGGCGCTCGCCCGGGTGCTGGCCGAGCGGGGCGTGCGTGCGACCGTCACCGGCCCCACCACCCTGGACGTGGAGTCGGGCGACGCCGTCCTCATCGGTGACACCGCGCTCGCCGCGGGCCAGCCCATCCACGGACTGTCCGCCGCCAGCAGCAGCCTGGAGGACATGTTCGTGAAGCTCACCGACCAGCACGGCAACCGGAACACGGAGGTCTGACATGGGAACCATCAACTCCGAGCTCCGCAAGGTCTTCACCCTGAAGTGGTGGTGGGTCCTGTGCCTGATCCTGGCGGTCGTCGCCGCCGGGATCGTGGCGCTGAACGCCTGGCAGTACGACTCCCTCCTGAGCGATCCTGCTCTGGAGGAGGCGCGCAACTCCGGGCAGATCCCGGGTCTCGACGACCCGCGCACCATGATCGAGAGCGTCTACCGCTCCCCTCTGATGTTCGGCTACCTGCTGGCCTTCACCGGCGGCGCTCTGGTGGCCGGCAACGAGACCGCCCACAAGACGTGGACCGCCACCTTCACCGCCGTCCCGCGCCGCTGGTCGGTGCTCGGTGGAAAGGTGGTCGCCGCCATCGTCGTCGCGCTCCTGACCGGTCTCACCCACCTCGTGGTGGCCGTCGGGTTCGGCGCGGCGCTGACGGGGGTCTTCGACGCCCTCGAGCCCTTCCCGGAGCCGGCCCAGCTCGCCGTGACACTCGGCACCTTCGTGGTGGCGCACGTCCTCTGGGCGCTGCTCGGCCTGGGGCTGGCACTCCTCACCAACAGCACGCTGGCGACGGTGATCATCGGTTTTGTGGCCACCCTCATCGGCGACAACGTGATCGCCGGACTCGCCTTCGCCTTCGACTGGGTGGGTGACGTCGCGCGCTACCTGCCGGGCCCGGTCACCGGTGCGCTGACGCGCAGCGATGCCGGCGGCGTGTGGGATCCGCTGGAGCCGTGGGCCGGCGGGTTGGCGCTCGCGGCCTACGCCGCCGTGGCACTCCTGCTGGGTGGTCTCCGCCGCGCACGCAAGGACGTCGACTGACACCACCCTTCGGCGGCTGCCCATGAGCCGCACGACACCGCCTCGGGCGGGTGGACGACCCTCGTGGTCGCCACCCGCCCGAGGCGCGCCCGGGACGTGCTCCAGACCACGCGGCCCGCCTTCACCCCGCGTCGGGGCCACGCATTAGGCTGGTGCCCAGCAGTGCCGTGCGCGGTGCCCTGATCCCGGGTGCCGGACGGCGTTCGTGACCTCGAGTGCAGGGAAGAAGGCGCATCCACCGTGGCCCAGAACCACTCCTCCGACGCCCAGGCCACCTTTGGGGCCAACGACTGGCTCGTGGAGGACATGTACGACCAGTGGCGTGAGGATCCTGACTCGGTGGGCACCGAGTGGCAGGAGCTCTTCGCCACCTGGAGCCCCGAGGGCGGCGACGCCCCGCAGGCTGGTTCCGCCACGAAGAAGTCCTCCCCGAAGGCCACCGGCAGCGACTCCGCCCCGGCCGAGCAGGCCAAGGAGCGCGCGCGGGCCGAGAAGGCTGGCAAGGACGCGACCGGCGAGAAGCCGGTCGACCCGGTGAAGGCCGCGGCCGCCGACCCGACCTCCGACGAGGCCCCCGAGCGTCCGGCCAAGGTGCGCCGCGCTCCGGCCGAGAAGGTCGTCCCGTCGCAGAAGCGCTCGACCGTGCTGCGCGAGGACACCGCGCCGGCCGAGGGCCTCATCCCGCCGCGCCGCCGCCCGCTGAGCCGCGACATGCCCGGCCCGCGTGACGTGCAGGGCGAGGTCGAGGCGAAGACCGAGAAGATCAAGGGCACCGCGGCCGCCATCGTCAAGGCGATGGACGCCTCCCGCGAGGTGCCCACGGCCACCTCCGTGCGCGCCGTGCCCGCGAAGGCCCTGATCGACAACCGCATCGTCATCAACGGCCACCTGGCCCGCAACCGCGGTGGAAAGATCAGCTTCACCCACCTCATCGGGTACGCCCTGGTCAAGGCCGTGCGCGCGATGCCGGACATGAACTTCCTGTACGGCACGGACGAGAAGGGCAAGCCCACCGTCACCGACCCGGGCACCCTCAACCTCGGCATCGCCATCGACATGAAGAAGCCGGACGGCAGCCGCACGCTGCTCGTGCCGAGCATCAAGAACGCCGACCAGATGGACTTCACCCAGTTCTGGTTCGCCTACGACGCGATGGTGGCCAAGGCCCGCGACAACAAGCTCGACGTCAGCGACCTCACCGGCACCACGATGTCGCTGACCAACCCCGGCGGCATCGGCACCAACCACTCCGTGCCGCGCCTCATGTCCGGCCAGTCGGCCATCATCGGCGTGGGCTCGCTGGACTACCCGGCCGAGTTCCAGGGCATGGCCCCCGAGCGCATCGCCAAGGACGCCGTCAGCAAGATCCTCACGCTGACCTCCACCTACGACCACCGCGTCATCCAGGGTGCGGCCTCCGGCGAGTTCCTCAAGCTGGTGCACGGCTACCTGCTGGGCGAGGAGGGTTTCTACGACGAGATCTTCCAGTCCCTGCGCATCCCCTACGAGCCGGTGCGCTGGACCCCGGACATCGCCGCGGTGCACGAGGACGACCTCTCCAAGGACGCCCGCGTGCAGGCGCTCATCCAGGCCTACCGGGAGCGCGGCCACCTCATGGCCGACACCGACCCGCTGGAGTACACCCTGCGGCGCCACCCCGACCTGGACATCAACACCCACGGCCTGACCCTGTGGGACCTGGACCGCACCTTCGCCACCAACGGCTTCGGCGGCTCCGCCCGCCTGCCGCTGCGCGACATCCTGGGGATCCTGCGCGACTCCTACTGCCGCACCATCGGCGTGGAGTACATGTACATCTCCGACCCGGTGCAGCGCCGCTGGATGCAGGAGCAGCTGGAGCAGCCGTTCGAGAAGCCGGACCGCGAGGAGCAGCTCAACCTGCTGGGCCGCCTGAACGCCGCCGAGGCCTTCGAGACCTTCCTGCAGACCAAGTTCGTGGGCCAGAAGCGCTTCAGCCTCGAGGGTGGCGAGTCCGTCATCGCGATGCTGGACATCATCCTGCGCGACGCCGCCGTGAACGGCCTCTCCGAGGTGTGCATCGGCATGCCGCACCGTGGCCGCCTCAACGTGCTGGCCAACATCGCCGGCAAGTCCTACGCCCAGATCTTCCGCGAGTTCGAGGGCGAGTCCGGCTCGGCCCACGGCTCGGGCGACGTGAAGTACCACCTGGGCACCTCGGGCACCTACAGCGACGACGAGGGCAACGAGGTGGGCGTCTACCTGGCCGCCAACCCCTCGCACCTGGAGGCCGTGAACCCGGTGCTCGAGGGCATCGCCCGCGCCAAGCAGGACCGCGTGGCCACGCAGGACGGCGAGTACCCGGTGCTGCCGATCCTGCTGCACGGTGACGCGGCCTTCGCGGGCCAGGGCGTCGTGGCCGAGACCCTGCAGATGAGCGGCCTGGCCGGCTACAAGACCGGCGGCACCATCCACATCGTGGTCAACAACCAGGTGGGCTTCACCACCTCGCCGCTGGAGGGCCGCACCGCGCGCTACTCCACCGACGTGGCCAAGATGATCGAGGCGCCGGTGTTCCACGTGAACGGCGACGACCCCGAGGCCTGCGCCCGCGTGGCCGAGCTGGCCTTCGCCTACCGCGAGGCCTTCCACAAGGACGTCGTGGTGGACCTGGTCTGCTACCGCCGCCGTGGTCACAACGAGGGCGACGACCCCTCGATGACGCAGCCGCAGATGTACAACCTGGTGAACAACAAGCGCTCCGTGCGCAAGATCTACCAGGACTCCCTGCTGGGCCGTGGCGACATCTCCGAGGACGACGCCAAGGCGATGCTGCAGGACTACCAGCAGAAGCTGGAGTCGGTCTTCACCGAGACCAAGCAGGCCCTCAAGGAGAACGCGGCCAACGGCAACGCCGGCCAGAAGGACCAGGAGCAGGTGGAGCACGGGTGGGACTCCCCCCTCGACACCTCCATCGAGCCGGAGCTGCTGAAGCGGCTCGGCGAGGTCTTCTCCGACGTGCCCGAGGGCTTCACCGTGCACCCCAAGCTCGGCAAGCTGCTCGAGCGCCGCACCGCGATGACCACCGAGGGCGACATCGACTGGGGCATGGGCGAGCTGCTCGCCTTCGGTGCCACGCTGGCCGGTGGCCGTGACGTGCGCATGTCCGGCCAGGACGTCCGCCGCGGCACGTTCACCCAGCGCCACGCCGTGATGGTGGACAACGTGACCGCCGACGAGTGGACCCCGCTGCGTCATATCAGCGAGGACCAGGGCCGCTTCGACGTCTACGACTCGCTCCTGAGCGAGTACGCGGTGCTCGGCTTCGAGTACGGCTACGCGGTGGAGGACGACGAGGCCCTCGTGCTCTGGGAGGCCCAGTTCGGCGACTTCGTCGACGGCGCCCAGACGATCATCGACGAGTTCATCGCCTCCTCGGAGCAGAAGTGGAACCAGCGCTCCCGCGTGGTGCTGCTGCTGCCGCACGGCTACGAGGGCCAGGGCCCGGACCACTCCTCGGCCCGCATCGAGCGCTTCCTGACGCTGGTGGCCGAGAACAACATGACCGTGGCCTACCCGTCCACGCCGGCCAACCACTTCCACCTGCTGCGCAAGCAGGCCGAGAGCGAGCCCGGCCGCCCGCTGGTGGTGTTCACGCCCAAGCAGCTGCTGCGCGTGAAGGCCGCCGTGAGCCCGGTGAAGGACTTCACCGAGGGCCGGTTCCAGCCGGTGCTCGGTGACCCGGCCCAGCCGGACGCCCAGGCCGTCAAGCGGGTGCTGGTGTGCTCCAGCCGCGTGTTCTACGACCTGGCCGCCGAGCGCGACAAGCGTGGCGCGAAGGACGTGGCCATCGTGCGCGTGGAGCAGCTCGCCCCGCTGCCGGCCGAGGAGCTGGCGCAGGAGCTGGCGCAGTACCCCGACGCCGAGCTGGTGTGGGTGCAGGACGAGCCGTTCAACCAGGGCGCGTGGCCGTACATGAAGGTCAACCTGCCGGGCGCCCTCGCGGAGCACGGTGAGGAGCGCGAGATCCGCCCGGTGGCCCGTCCGGCCTCGGCCTCCCCGGCCACCGGCGTGGGCTCCAAGCACAAGAACGAGCAGGCGGACCTGATCCGCCGCGCTTTCGAGGAGTGAGCCCCGTGGACGCCTTCCGCGAGCGCTACCACCGCGAGCTGGCCCTCTCGCTGGACATCACCGACGACGTGGTGGACGGCGAGGACCAGTTGCCCACCGGCTGGCACCTGCGCAAGCCGGTCTCGGCCGAGACGCCGGCCATGACCCGGCTGCTCGCCGCTCACCAGGAGGCGGTGCTGGGCAAGGCCAGCACCGCCTGGGTGGACGTCGACGACCGCGTCCTGGGCCGTGGTGCGGAGTTCCGCTTCCACCGCATCGCCCAGGACGCCGAGGGCGAGGTGCGCGGCTGGGTCAACGTCCACGACCGCGCCGTGCACCGCGTGATGCTCGACGTCTACCTCGACCCGCGGCTCGTGGCCGGGGAGCTCGAGGGGGTGGACCCCGTGCAGGTCTGGAAGGCCCTCTTCGCCTGGGGCCGGGCGGCGGCCGTCCGCATCGCGTGGCGCCGTGGCGTGCAGGAGACGACGCTGGACGCCAGCCCCTACGAGGCGGACACCTTCACCCGTGAGCGCCTCGCCGAGGCCGGTTTCGAGCACACCCGCACGTGGTGGCAGATGCGCCGCCCGGTGGATCCCTCGGAGGCCGACGTGGAGACGCTCGGCGCACCGAAGGACGGGCTGGTCATCCGCATGGTCGACCAGAACACCTCGGGCCGCCTGCCCAACGAGGACGACCTGCGCCAGGTGCACCAGACGCTGGAGGACTCCTTCCGCGACCACTTCAACAGCCAGCCCGAGCCGTTCCTGGAGTTCGTGAGCCGGCTCCGCGAGGACCGCGCCCACCGGTGGGACCACTGGTGGATCGCCGAGCTCGAGGAGGACGGCACCCCTGCCGGGGCCGTCATCGCCGCCGCGGTGCTCGACGACGGGCCGCTGGACGAGCAGCTGCGCCGCGCCGAGGAGGGCCTCCAGCAGGCCGTCCCGGAGGCGGTGGGCAGCTACGTGGAGTACCTCGGCGTGACGCGCGCCGCCCGCGGCCGCGGCGCGGCCAAGGGCCTCCTGCACGCCGTGATCCGCGACGCCGCCGAGCGCGGGCGCCAGTTCGTGGACCTGGAGGTCGACGCGAGCTCCCCCACCAACGCACACGAGATCTACTCGGCAATGGGGTGGCGCACCAAGTACTCCACCGACACCTGGCACGCCACCCTGCAGGTCCCGCAGGGCTGAGAGGCGTCGACACCACGGTCCGGCGCACGCGATGATGTGCGCCGGACCGGTAGGTTCCCCCACGCACCCACCCACCAATCCCAAGGAGCCGGCGTGACCGACACCCGCCCCACCTATCCCAGTGACAGCACCCGCCCCACCTTCGACAGCAAGCAGCAGTTCCAGGTGAGCGAGGGCCAGCGGCGCATCGGGCTGTGCTTCGTGGGCGACGGGTCGGTGGCCGGCTACGGCGACGAGCGGGCCCTGGGCTGGGTCGGCCGCGTGATGGCCCGCACCCCCCTGGAGCACGTGGACCTGGCCGCCTACAACCTGGGCGTGGTGGGAGCCACCTCCGCCCACCTCCTGGCCCGTTGGCGCACCGAGTGCGACCCGCGCTGGGAGCAGCGCAACGAGCGCCGTCTGGTCATCGGCGTCGGTGCCGGGGACCCGGAGGCCGCGCTGACCACCGCCCGCTCGCGCCTCAACGTGGCCAACATGCTCGACGACGCGGCCACGCACGGCATCGCCACCTTTGTGGTGTCCCCCACCCCGGTGGTGGACGCGGTGGCCAACGAGAAGCTGCGCGCCATCGTGGACGCGCAGGCCGACGTGTGCGCCCGCCGTGGCGTGCCGTTCGTGGACTGCTTCACCCCGCTGCTGGGCCACCAGCAGTGGGAGGCCGAGATGCTCGCCGGCGACGGCCGCAACCCCGGCCGCACCGGCTACGGCCTGCTCGCCTGGCTCGTGCTCAACGGTGGCTGGCACCGCTGGATGCGTCTGGGCGAGTGAGTCCCCGCATCGGTCTGGCGCGTGTCTCCGGCCGCTCGATGGAGCCGGTCCTCCGGGAGGGGGACCGGCTCCTCGTGCTCCACGGGGCGCGACCCCGCCCCGGCCGGCTCGTCGTCGCCCAGCTCCCGCCCGGCCCGGCCGGCCCCCGCCCGATGGGGGTGAAGCGCGCCACCCACCGCCGAGTGGTGGACGGCGACGTCCGCTGGTGGCTCGCCAGCGACAACCCGGGTGCCGGGACGGACTCGCGCACCTTCGGCCCGGTCAGGGCCGGCGCGGTGGTGGCCGTCGTCCTGGCCCGCCTCCCCCGACGGCGCCGGTGGGCCTCACACCGCCGACGGAGGGCCTGAGCCGATTCCGCCGGTTACGCTGGGGCCCCCTCTGTGGTGGATCGGCCCCGATGGTCGGACCGCACCGCCGGAGGACCCGTGACGTCCCCTCCACCCCCACGAGCAGGAGCAGACCCGTGCAGCAGGACACCACCGACGCCGCCCGCCGCGACCCCCGCGCCGAGGTGGTGGAGGACTCCCGCCCCTGGGGTCGCTTCGAGCAGTTCACCCACAACGAGCAGTCCACGGTGAAGCTCATCACCGTGCTGCCGGGCCAGCGCCTCTCCCTGCAGGTGCACGAGCACCGCGACGAGCTCTGGGTGGTGACCCATGGCCCCGTGACCGCGCAGGTGGGCGACGAGACCACCACGGTGGAGGCCGGCGGCCGTGTGTGGATCCCCCGCGGCGCCACCCACCGCCTGGGCAACCCGGGCACGCAGGACGCACAGGTGCTCGAGGTGGCCTTCGGCACCTTCGACGAGGGCGACATCGAGCGCCTGGAGGACGACTACTCCCGCGGCTGAGGCGGGTTGCCCGTCGCGGAGCCGCGCCCCGTGGCGAGGTTCGCCATGTGACGAACGCCGTAGTCCACGGCGTGGGGCGCGCCGCCCACCGTCGGCTATCTTCGGGGTGGTCCCCTCGGGGACCGCACCACCACCGACGAGAGGGAGACCGTGGCGAACGATCTGCGCAGTGACCAGACGACCCGGGACCGAGCGGTCCGCCTGACGTGGGCGGGGATCGACGCTCTCCTCTGGTTCGTCGCGACCTGGGCCGCCACCGCGCTGCGGTTCGACTTCTCGATCGGCGAGGCCCATCTGCTGGGAACGATCGGTATGGCCGCGTTGGCCGCCGCGTTCCATGTGGCCCTGGGCCTCGTCGTCGGCCCCTACGCGGTCGGCCACCAGCGGGGCTCCTTCGAAGAGGTCGCCGACCTCGCGCGGGTCACACTCATCACGATGGCTGTGCTGCTCGTGGTGGAGCTGGCCAGCCCCGGCGTGGGTGTCCCCCGCAGCGTCCCGCTCATCGCGGGCCTGGTGGCCCTGGCCGGCATGCTGGCCGTGCGCTTCGTGCTCCGTGCCCGGAACACGCGGCAGGCAGCCTCGGCCGACCGCGAGCACCGGGCCCTGATCTTCGGGGCGGGCTCCGCCGGCCGGCAGCTCGTCCGGTCGATCATCGAGGACCCCAAGGCCGCCTACACGCCGGTCGGCTTCGTCGACGACGCCCCGAGCAAGGCGAAGCTCCGGATCGACGGCGTGCGCGTCCGCGGCACGCGGCGGGACATCAAGGCCCTCGCCGAGGCCCACGACGCGAGCCACCTCATCATCGCCCTCCCCAATGCGGACTCCGAGCTCCTGCGCGAACTCACCGAGCTCGGCGACGAGGCCGGCCTGCGCACCATGGTGCTCCCCCCAGTCGCCAGCATCGCCGACGGCCGCCCGCAGGTCTCGGACCTGCGCGACATCAACCTCGCCGACCTGCTGGGCCGCCGCCCCATCGAGCTGGACCAGGCCGCCATCTCCGCCGAGCTCTCGGGCAAGGTGGTGCTGGTGACCGGCGCCGGCGGCTCCATCGGCTCCGAGCTGGCCCGCCAGATCTCCAAGTTCAAGCCGGCCAAGCTGCTGCTGCTCGAGCGCGACGAGTCCTCCCTGCAGGCCACCTCCATGAGCCTCGTCGGCCACGGCCTGCTCGACTCCGACGACCTGGTGCTCGCCGACATCCGCGACCTGCAGGGCCTGCACGCGGTCTTCCAGCGCCACCGCCCGGAGGTCGTGTTCCACGCCGCGGCGCTCAAGCACCTGCCCCTGCTGGAGGCCTACCCGCACGAGGCGTGGCTGACCAACGTCATGGGCACCCACAACGTCCTCACGGCCGCGAGCGCCGCCGGGGTGCGCACCTTCGTCAACGTCTCCACCGACAAGGCCGCCAACCCCACCAGCGTTCTCGGCTACTCCAAGCGGCTGGCCGAGCGCATCACGAGCGACTTCGCCAGCAAGGAGCCCGGCCGCTACGTCTCGGTGCGCTTCGGCAACGTCCTGGGGTCCCGCGGGTCGGTCATCCCGGCCTTCACCGCGCAGATCCGCAAGGGCGGGCCGGTGACGGTCACCCACCCGGACGTGGAACGCTACTTCATGCTCATCCCCGAGGCCTGCCAGCTGGTGATGCAGGCCGCCGCCATCGGGCACGACGGCGAGGTGATGGTGCTCGACATGGGTACGCCGGTGAAGATCGTGGACGTGGCCAAGCGCCTCATCGCGATGTCCGGCAAGCGAGACGTCGAGATCACGTACACCGGTCTGCGCCCGGGCGAGAAGATGAGCGAGGAGCTCTTCAAGCCGGGGGACGACGCCCGCGTGACCGGCCACGAGCTGGTCTCCGCGGTGGACGTGCCGCTGCTCGACCGCGACGTGGTCCGCGACCTGGTCTTCGACGACGCGGAGTCGGCCCGGGCCTACATGGACCGGGAGGCCACCTTCGACCTCGAGGTGCGCCGCACCGACGACACGCAGAGCAACGCGGTCCTCGGCGATGGGCGCACGCACCCCGAGCAGGAGGGCGCCCACCCCGCCCGCGACCTCTGAGGCGCGACCCCACCCGTCGCGGTATCGCTGCCCACGTACTAGCGTGGGCAGCGACGAACCCTCCCGCGAAAGGTTGTGACATGATCTCCCGCTTTGTCGCCCCCACCCTCGAGGTCAGCGCCCACTGCGACCTGCCCTGCGGCGTCTACGACCCCGCCCAGGCCCGCATCGAGGCCGAGTCCATCAAGGGCATCATCGCCAAGGTCGACGGCGAGAAGGCCGGTGACGCCGACTTCCGCACCCGCGCCATCATCATCAAGGAGCAGCGCGCCGAGCTCGTGAAGCACCACCTCTGGGTGCTGTGGACCGACTACTTCAAGCCGCCGCACTTCGAGAAGTACCCCCAGCTGCACCAGCTGGTCAACGAGGCCACCAAGCTCGCCGGTGCCTCCGGCGCCAAGGGTGCGCTGGACGCCGAGGTGGCCGACCAGCTGCTGGCCAAGATCGACGAGATCGCCGAGATCTTCTGGGAGACCAAGAAGGAGGCCTGAGCCACTTCCTCCCCTGCCCGAGGGCGTCACCGGTCACCGGTGGCGCCCTCGGCGCGTGCGGGGTCGGTCGCTCAGTCCTCCCGCAGGCCACGCACCACCCGACGGGCGATGGCGACCACCTCGGGGTCGAACTCGTAGCCCTGCTGCATCGAGATGCGGGACATGGCGCGCTTCAGGGCCTCCGGGGTACGACGGCCACCGGCGTAGTCGTCCACGGCGTTGGCGACCTTGAGGATTCGGGCGGCCCGGGGGACATCCGCGCGGTAGGTCACGTGATCGATGAAGGGGTGCGCCTGGTGCCGCAGGGCGTCGATGACCGGCGCGTCCTCCGGCATCTCGGCGGCGATCTCCGCCGAGCGGGCCGCGATGCGCTGCTGGTCCAGGGGCGCCAGGAGGCTCGTGCTCCCGTCGGTGATGCGGGTGTTGAGGGACACCAGTCCGACGTCATGGATGAGGCCCGCCCGCCGGAGCTGGTCGCGTTCCACGGCGGAGAGGCCCAGGGAGGCGGCGATGCCCACGGCCACCTCGGCCACGCGCTGGCCGTGCCCGTCCCGGGTGTACCCACCCACGTCAGGGAGGCGTGAGAGGGCCGTGACCGTCTCCTGCGCCACGGCCAGCGCGCGGTGGCGCCCCTGCAGGGCGGCCGCGATGTTGAGCAGGGGTGCCAGGGCGAGCGGGGCGAACCACCAGCCCACCGGGGGCACCCCGGCGATGAGGGCCGCGGCGGTGGCCGCCATGCTCAGCGNCGTCACCCCGGACCTGCTGTGGTGGTTCGGGGGCTCCGCGGTCACCGGCCTCCTCGTGGCGGCGATCTGGTGGGCTCCCGTGGCCAAGGGGTGGCTCTCGCTGCTCGTGGCGCTCACGGCAGGGGCGGGCCTCGTGGTGGAGCTCATGGCGGGGCGCGGGGGGTCCGGGCGCCGGGGACCACGGGCGATCCGGCCGGCCGGATCGCCCGTGGTCCCCGGCGCCCGGACCCCCCGCGCCCCGCCATGAGCTCCACCACGAGGCCCGCCCCTGCCGTGAGCGCCACGAGCAGCGAGAGCCACCCCTTGGCCACGGGAGCCCACCAGATCGCCGCCACGAGGAGGCCGGTGACCGCGGAGCCCCCGAACCACCACAGCAGGTCCGGGGTGACGGATGCTCCGGGGTGCCTTCGGCGGGAGAGGGCGAGCGCTGCGGTGCTGCTGACCGCGGCGGCCACCAGCGCAGCGACCACGCCGTCCAGCCCCCCGCACGCGGCGATGGCGCTCAGGCCCACAAGGCCGATCTGGCCGGCCCTGGCCACCAGCCACATCGGCATGAGGAACCGGGGCCAGCGCCGCGCCACGAGGACCGCGGCAACGAGCACCACTGCGAGGAGGACGGCCCCGCCCTGTGCGGCGCTCACGCGGCACCCCGGACGGCGCGCGGCAGGTCGTGGCGCCACCACCCCGGTAGGTCCTCGAGGGCGACGTCGTGGCGGCGCAGCACCGGCCGTGCCTCCCGGAGGCCGTCGACGGCGCGCCGGTCGTAGCGCGTCGGGTCCGCCTCCAGCAGGTCGCAGATCTCCTCGACGGTGATGTCCGGCCGCTCGATCACCAACGCGTCGACCGCATCGGCCACCTGCAGCACCCGGAGCTCGATCGGCTGGGCACGCTCGGTGTCCATCTCGGCCCCGGCAGGCACCGGCACGTGGCTGTCCCGGATGAGGCGCGCCGCGGCATCGAGGAAGGGCAGCCCCTGCACCATGCGGGCACCCTGCTCACCGTGCCCCTGCTCGCGCTCCCCCTCCTGCGGGGGCAGGGCCACGAACCCGATGTCGTGCAGCCGTGCCGCCAGGTCGAGGCTCTCCATCTGGTGGGGGCCCAGACGGAGATGACGCCCGACCTCCTTGGCGTACTCGGCGACACGGGCACCGTGCGGTTCGAGGTACGGGTCGCTGGTCTTGGCGGCTCGCATGAGGGTGCGCAGGGCACGGGTCTGGCCCGTCTCGGCCTCCTGGATGGTGGCCAGGACGGCCATGTGCACCATGAGCGGCACTGCCGCCACGAGGAGCCCCAGCCCGCGGGGGTGGATGCCCCAGGTGGCCAGGGCGAGCACCACACTGCCGAGCACCTGGTTGAAGGATCCCACCCGCAGGACAGTGGCGGCGTCACGTGCCAGAGCGGGCAGTCCGTGCCCGCGCAGGAGAGCCAGACCCGGCACGATGAGCAGGATGTTCGTCAGCAGCTGTGAGAGCGCGCCGACCACGGTGGGCCAGGCGACGTCCTGAATGGGGTGCCGGGCGTTCCCGAGGTATTCACCGCCGGCCCAGTGGAAGCCCCACCACCCCGCGCTGCTCATGATGACGAAGGTCCCCACGTTGTAGGCATGGACCTGCCACGGCTTTCTCGTCCGGGGGACCACCACCGGAGCAAGGCACGCCATGAGCGAAGCCCACGGCCCGGCGAACAGCCAGGACAGTGCCTGGACCGTGCCCATGAGCGAGTGGCCGAGGCCGAGCCACCGCGTCACGGCCGTGTACCGGTGCGCGGCAGCCGCCAGGACGACCAAGAAGACCGCCATCGGCCAGTATCTGACCTCGGGGAGCGGGACCAGGCACAAAGTCGTGGTGCCGACGACCAAAGCCGTCGGCACCACGCCCCAGAGGAGACGGTTCATGCGTTCACGCTGTCACGCAGAGAACTTCCGCAGCGCGTCCTCGACCTCGATGGAGATGTTGCTGGTCTCGATGGAGATGTTCGCGGCGCGCGCAATCGTCTCGATGGAGATGTTGGCGGCGTGCGCGACCGTCTCGATGGAGATGTTGGCCGTCTGCGCGGCGTCGGACAGGGCGGTGATGGCCTCGATGAACATGGGGATCTCCTTCAATGGGGGCGTTGAGGGGCGCCACCAGTGTGGGCACCCCTCCCAGCCTTCTCCAAGGTTCGCCCCTCTTCTTGGGCAAATCTTTACCTTCGATCCAGCGTCGGCCCAGCCTCCGGCGTGACACTCAGGGGCCGCTCAGGCCTGACGGCGCACCACCGTCACGCTGGTGTGGATGTAGGTGACGATGCGCTCGCGGAGCTCGGTCGGCGCCGGCTCGCACGCACAGGACCGGCGCACGAGCTCCTTCAGGCGCGCGTCGCGCTGGTAGGCGGCCATGCACGGCGGGCACGACTCGAGGTGCGCCTGCAGGGCCCGGCAGTCGGCGTCGGACATCTCCCCGTCGAGGTAGGCGTAGACCTTCTCGAGGTACTCGTGACACATGCGGCTCACGACGAGACCTCCTCCACCTGAGACTTCCGACCGAAGCCGCGTTCGGCTCCGTACTCGGCCAACGCCTCGCGCAGCTGCTTTCTTCCGCGGTGCAGACGCGACATCACGGTCCCGATGGGGGTGTCCATGATCTCGGCGATCTCCTTGTAGGCGAAGCCCTCCACGTCGGCCAGGTACACGGCCATGCGGAACTCGTCGCTCAGCTGCGCCAGCGCCTCGGTCACCTGGGTGTCGGCGATGTGGTCCAGCGCCTCGGTCTCGGCCGAACGCAGCCCCTTGGCCGTGTGCGACTCCGCCGCCGCCAGCTGGTAGTCCTCCACCTCGGCGGCGTCGGACTCCAGCGGCTGCCGCTGCTTCTTGCGGTAGTTGTTGATGTACGTGTTGGTGAGGATGCGGTACATCCACGCCTTGAGGTTGGTGCCCGGCTTGTACTGGTGGAAGGCCGCGAACGCCTTGGCGTAGGTCTCCTGCACCAGGTCCTCGGCGTCCGAGGGGTTGCGGGTGGTGCGCAGCGCCGCGCTGTACAGCTGGTCCAGGTGCGGCAGGGCCTCGCGCTCGAAGCGGGCAGCCTGCTCCTCGGGGGTCTCGGTGGCCACGTCCACGACGTCGTCGGCCGACCCGGCCGTGGTCGTGGCGGGCTTCTCACGGGTGGTGGGCGTCATCGCAGACCCTCCTGGAGGCTCGTCATCCGGGACATCGTAGGTCGGTGCGGCGCGCCGCGGGCCGGTGTTCGCGCTGGGCGCAGCCGGTGTGACCCACATCGCGGAGACCCGCTCCCTGACCCGACGGCCGCCGCCCCTGTCCCGGGGTACGGTGACCGGAGTCCCGAGTGCCCACCGGAAAGGCCCCCCGATGACCGAGCGCATCCACCTCTCGATGGCTGACATCTCGGATGCCGAGGAACAGGCCGTTGTCCGCGCGATCCGCTCCGGCTGGGTCGCCCCGCTGGGACCGGAGGTGGACGCCTTCGAGGCCGAGCTCGCCGAGCGGGTGGGCGCGAAGCACGCCCTCGCGCTGAGCTCCGGCACCGCGGCCCTGCACCTGGGTCTGATCCACCTGGGGGCCCGCCCCGGCACCCACGTGGTCACCAGCTCCATGACCTTCGCCGCCACCGCCAACGCGATCGCCTACACCGGCGCGACCCCGGTGTTCGTCGACTCCCAGGCGTCCGACGCGAACGTGGACCCGCAGCTCATGCTGCAGGCCGTGCGCGACCTCAAGGACCGTGGCGAGACCGTGGTCGCCGCCGTCCCGGTGGACCTCTTCGGCCGTGCCTGCGAGATGGACGTGCTCGAGGCCGGGCTGGTCGAGCTGGACGTCCCCCTGTTCTGCGACACCGCGGAATCGCTGGGCGCCCGGCTGGGCGACCGCGCCGCGGGCTCCTTCGGGCTGGCGTCGGCGTTCTCCTTCAACGGCAACAAGATCATGACCACCTCCGGCGGGGGCATGCTCGTCAGCGACGACGAGGCGCTCATCGCCCACGCGCGCAAGCTCTCGACGCAGGCCCGTGAGCCCGTCCCGTGGTACGAGCACACCGAGCACGGGTACAACTACCGACTGTCCAACATCCTGGCGGCCATCGGCCGCGCGCAGCTGGGCCGGCTGGACGACCTGATCGGCCGTCGCCGCGCCATCCGGGAGCGCTACGTGGAGACCATCGGTGCGCTCGAGGGCGTGCGGGTGCTCGGGGACCAGGACGACGCCCACTTCGACAACTGCTGGCTGACCAGCATCGTGGTGGACCGCCCCGGCTTCGACGTGGACGCGGTGCAGGGCGCCCTCTCCGGCCAGGGCATCGAGGCCCGCCACCTGTGGAAGCCGATGCACATGCAGCCGGTGTTCGCCGACACCCCGGTGGTGGGTGGCGAGGTGTGCGAGGAGCTCTTCCGCACGGGCCTGAACCTGCCGAGCAGCAGCACCATGACCGACGAGCAGCAGGAGCGCGTCATCGAGGCGCTCACGACGCTGCTGGACGCCTGAGGGGCCTCGTGAGCTACGCGCCGGTGAAGCGAGCACTCGACCTCGCGCTGACCGTTCCCGCCTTCGTAGCCTCACTGCCGGTGCAGGCCGCGGCAGCCGTGGCGATCCGCACCACTCTCGGCTCGCCGGTGTTCTTCCGCCAGACGCGGCCCGGTCTGCACGGTGAGCCGTTCGAGATGATCAAGTTCCGCACCATGCACCACGTGGACGAGGCTCGTGGCCGCGTGACCGATGCCGAGCGCATGACGAGGGTCGGGTCCTTCCTCCGTTCCACGAGCATCGACGAGCTCCCCACGCTGTGGAACATCGTCCGGGGCGACATGAGCCTCGTCGGCCCCCGCCCACTCCTGATGAAGTACCTGCCGCTCTACTCCCCCACGCAGGCCCGGCGTCACGAGGCCAAGCCCGGACTGACCGGGCTGGCCCAGGCCTCGGGGCGCAACTCCCTGACGTGGGAGGAGCGGTTCGCGCTCGACGTGGAGTACGTGGACCGCCAGAGCCTGGTGCTGGATCTCAAGATCCTTGCGCACACGGTCGGCGCGGTGCTTTGCCGTGAAGGAATCGCCGAAGACGGGCAGGCGACGATGACGGAGTTCCGTGGGAGCGGGGAGAGCGCGTGAGCCCTACTGAGATTCTCGTCTGTTCGTCCGCCGTACTGGTCCTACTCTTTCGGCGCGGTCCACGCTCGTCCGTCATGGCCTATGTCGCGGCCTACTTCGCCTTCTTCTCCTTGGGCCCCGTCGTAAACACGATGCGAGGCGAGGACATCTACGAAGGCACCGTGGTGTCAGAGGTCCCGGATGCCGGCATCGCATACCTAGTCGTACTCGTCGCCTGGCTCACTGTGGACCTGCTGGCGCGGGACTCCCAAGCCCTCCGGACGAACCCCTATTGGCGGCGCGACGACGGGACACGATGGACAGGCTACTCCGTGGCCCTCTTCATCCTGACCCTCTACGGGGGGTTCTTCGCACTCCAGCTGGCCGTCCTCAGCCCCTTTGAGAAGGCCGTGTCCGTCGGCACCGCCCCCGCGCTGCACTACCAGTATGTCCTTCTGGAGACCATCGCCCTGTCGATGCTCTTCTTCATCTGGCCGGACAAGACGGCTCGCAAGTGGTATTTCCTCAACGCGGTCGTTTTCATTGCCTATGGACTACTGTCAGCGGAACGCGACTTCATTTTCCTGATCTTCAGCCTGTTCGTCCATGCAACGACGTTCGGACTGCTGCGCTCAGCCCGATGGACACCGATCGTCGGGGGCACCTTCGCGGTCTTGGGAACATGGATCTTCGCGACGCGAGGAAATGGTGACCTCGACACGACCGGAGTGCTCAACCAGGGGTCCCTCCTCTTCGTCGACACCTACCTCTTGAGTCGCTACCCCATCAATGACACCGACGCGACCCACTCCTACTGGAACATGATCAGTGGAGGCTCGAGCTCGGGGTTCACCTCATTGAGCGACTGGTTCGTGCAGTTCTATCTCGATTCCCACGCGAAGGCGGGGTACGGCTTCTCCCTCGTGGGCGAGGCGCGCCTCAACGCGGGCCTGGTCGGCGTCTTTGTCGTCTTTGCGCTACTGGCCGTGTTCCACAAGTACCTACTCACCAAGGCCACCACGTGGCGGCCGGCACTCTTCTTCGCGCCGCTGTTCATCACCTTCCTCATGTATTCGATGCGCGGCGACCTTGACATGCTGCTCTCAACGCTCTTGTACGGAGCAGTCTTTCTCCTGGTCGTGTGGCTGACTCGCACCACGGCTCCAGCCAAGGCCGTCCCCCGCACCACGCAGCCGAGCACCGATCCTGCACCCCGGGTGCGTGCCGGAGGTGCAACAGTTGCACGTTAAGGTCGGCCCATGACCGCGGGGCAACAGCAGTTACCCCGCGGTCATGGGCCGACCTTGTCCCGCAAGAGGCCAAGCACTCGAGAGCCGCCGTACAATGCCCATCCCCTTCACGAGTCCGAGGGCATGGACAGAGCGGCCCATGTCAGACCCGAGAAGGAAGACGCACCGTGGATGGTAGGACGATGACCGAAGGAAAGACGAAGAACGGAAGAATCGAATGGATGGACGCGGTACGGGGCTTGGCCGTCCTCCTAGTGGTGTTGCTCCACGTTCCCGTCCTGCCGATGCAGCTGGGAGCCGAGCCCCCTCCATGGCTTGAGCGGTGGCAGTTCGCCCTTCAGCCGTACCGAATGCCCACCTTGCTCTTTCTTTCAGGCATGCTCTTGGAGTCCTCGCTGACGAAGGGAACCAAGCGTTACATCTCCGGAAAGCTCAAGGGGATCGTTTGGCCGTACCTGGTCTGGACCTTCGTGACGGTCGTGGCCTTCCGTGAGACGGAGGCACTCCTTGACCCGCGCACCTGGATCATCGGCTACCACCATCTCTGGTTCCTGATGGTCCTGACCGCTTGCTACGCGCTCGGTCTCCTGGCCAACTCTCTACCGGTGTGGGTCTTCCCCGCCCCCTTGGCCCTCATCGCCATCGGCGCATAAACGTTCGTCCCTGATCTGGCAGTGGCGAAGCTGGTCATCCACTACGCCTGGTGGAGCAGCTTCTTCTTCCTGGGCGCCACATCGCGTCACTGGATGACGAGATGGCAGTCCACACGCGGTCTCGTGCCCGGCGTTCTCGCCGGGTTCGTTCTTCTGTGGTCGGTCTTCGTCGTGGTCGATCCAGAGGCGCGCTGGTCGCGCGGGATCCACGCCTATGCCCTCTCCGTGGGCGGTGTACTGCTTCTGATCTGGTGCGCAAGCCGTATCTCGTGGCCCCGTTGGATGCAGTGGGTGGGGAAGAACTCCATCGTGTGGTACTTGGTCCACGGCGCAGCCATCGGAGGGTGCTGGCTCTTCCTGGAGGACCTGGGCGTGACATCTTGGTGGATCGTCACCCCCATCCTGTTGGTGGTTGGTTACCTCGTCCCGCTGGCTCTTTCTCCGTTCGCGAGGACGCCGCTGTTCCGCTG
Organism: Kytococcus schroeteri; assembly: GCF_002847825.1. GTDB lineage: Bacteria > Actinomycetota > Actinomycetes > Actinomycetales > Dermatophilaceae > Kytococcus > Kytococcus schroeteri. Next base: position 82,039 of record NZ_PKIZ01000002.1, read on the forward strand.
GTCCAGGACCACACCACCGATCCTCACCGGGCGCAACGCGTAAGCCAGATCGCCGGGGATCTTCAGTTCACACCAAACCGCGCCGGGTCGCCACCCCTGGGCGGCTCACCGGCAGCCCTGCGGCGACGTGCAGGACCACCCAGGCCACATTCAAGGCGTGCCCACCACCGGCCTCTGCGACGGCACCGCCACGAGAAAGCCCAGCCGGATGATGGCCTGGACCAGGGCTGCCGTTGCAGCAGCAACCGCAGCTCCCGTGAGGCCGCCCCGGGCGGTGAGGAACCACGCCAGCGGTACCACCACCAGCACGGTGAGCAGGGTCGAGTACAGCTGAGCACGGAACAAGCGACGTGCAGCGAGTCCCAGATCGAACATCCATCCCACCGCGGCGAGCCCCAGCGACACGACGAGCCAGACCAGGACCGGGACGTCCACGAAGACGTCCTTCTCGTACAGCAGGCGAAGCACCGGCGCACCGAGCAGCCAAGCGACGCCTGCTGCAACAGGGGTGAGGGCCAGCAGACCTGCCGCCCAGATGGCTGTCGCCCGGACCACTGCGCGGATACCACCGCTCTCACGCAGGGAGACCAGTCGTGGCAGCAGCACCGTGGCCACGGCCCCCACCACGGTCAGCCCCGCGATCTGGATGTAGGAGATGGCCGAGTACACGGCCAGCGCCTCGGCCCCCAAGATGTCCTCGATGGCATACCGGGGGATGTTGGCCAGGAATGACGTCACCGCCGACGCGATCCCGGCAGGAGCCGCCACGAGAAGGAGTCCACGCCACGACGTGGCGGGGCTCGCCCTCCAGAAGTGCAGGGTGAGGGGTCCCAATCCCTGCTTCTGAGCCAGAACCAGAAGCCACGCCAACGCGCTGAAGGAGGCGGCGACACTGCCGCTCACAGCGATCTGAGCCGGCACACCACCAAGCAGCATGGCCCCCACCACCAACGGCGTGAGGAATCCGTTGGCGATCTGACTGAGCGCCACGGGCCCAAAGCGTTCCTGCCGTTGGAACCACGCGTAGAACACCTCCCCGATCGCGTCCAAGGCCTTCGCCACAGCAACCATGGCGACGACGAGCGTCAGGTGCCCCAGCGCCAGGGCGAGCAGAAAGACCAACCCAACTCCCACGACGGAGCACAACAGACGGAGTCGTGCATAGTCCGGGAACCGGTGGTCCATGTCTTCATCGGTGAGAGCAACGACACGCATGCTCAGGTTCGTCAGCATGAAGACAGGCGTGCACACCGCCAGGGCCCACGCGAACTGCCCCATCACCTCCAAGCCCGCCCAGCGGCTCAGTGCAACGACGAGGGCCCACTGACCCAGGTTGAAGGCAAGGCTGCCCGCGAGAGCCTGGCCCGCCTTTCCCGTCATGCGCCTCCGTTCCTCGCACGATGCTCCTGTGCGAGCGATCGGAGCGTCGCAACCCACTCCGCGAACGCCTCATCGACGCGCTCCTGGACGTACCCCTCAGCGGTCTCCAGCGAGAGCCTCGAGGACTCCTCATAGACCACCGGATCGAGCAGGCTTGCCACGGCGCGAGCGAGGCCTCGGTGGTCATCCACACCCACGAGTCGATCGGACGGCACGAGTTCCGGCACACCACCGACCGGTGTCGCTACGACAGGGAGACCGGTGGCCATGGCCTCAACAACCACCCTTGGCAGCCCCTCGGTCCGTGACGGATGCACCAAGATGTCGGCCGCCTCCATGGCCAGCCGCACCTCCGACCGACTCACGGCCCCGGTGAACTCCACCGAGTCCGTCAGACCGAGCTCACCGGCGAGTTCCTTCAGGTCCTCGTGGAGCCGACCCCCGCCCACAAGCACGAGGTGTGCCCGGACGCCGTCTTCACGCAGGTGGCCGAGGGCGCGGATCGCGATGTCGTGCCCCTTGTAGTTCGTCTCCTGCGACCCCACGGCCAGGAGACGAACCCTCTCTCCCGTCATGGCGCGAGGCTCGCTGCGCAACTTTGCACGCGGGATACGCACGTTGGGAATACCAAAAACCGGGCGGCCAAGGGCGGCCGGATAGACCGCCTGCAGGTTGCTTCGAGTCACGAACCGTGCGGCGGCAGCATGGGACACCACCCAACGGGTGACCTTGGCCGCCCCCTTGGCGGCTCGTCTGGCCACTTCCCCGGCTGCACCACTGGACAGCACGTCAAGAGGGTCACCGACCATCTCCGTCACATAGGGGACGCCACGGCAGCGAGCGCTCAAAGCTGCGAGGGTACCGATGGGGCCCGGGACACGGCAGATCACCAGATCGCTCTGCGCGACAGCCCGGTCGACGGCAAGGATCAAGGGCAGAGAAGCACGCACCAACTCGCCTGCACCGTGGTACTCGGGCAGCGGGACGAGAGCCGAGGTGCTCACGACCTCACCGCCCGTGATCTCCTCCGGGGCCGACGTACGGCCTGCAACGCGCAGCGTCCCTCCCAACGCTGCGTACCGGCCCCACTGCGAGTCGCCATTCGCACCATCGGGTGCAGTGACCCCGGCGAGCCCTCGATGAAAGTGCGCCTCCGTGAAGGCCGTGACGACCGGATCACCGGAACCCACGACGCCCTGCACGGCATCGGCCACGCTCTCCGCAGCCGAGGGTGAGTGGAACAACCGCACCATACGGTCGCGCGCAGCCACCCCCATCGCCCGCAGACGTCCCTCCACGAAGGCCTGGTGCGCTGCCCGCAGTCGGTCCGCCAAGGCTGGGACATCCCCCCGCGGGAATACCCAGCCACTTGCAGTGTCCACGGTCTCGGGCAGACCCCCGGCGTCACTGACGATGGAAGGCAGCCCGAGCGCCCCGGCCTCGCAGGCCGCCCCGTGGTTCTCGGAGAGCGAAGGGCTCACACTCACGTCAGCCGCGGCGTAGTAACTGGCCACGTCGGTGACCTTGCCGGTCCACAACAAGCCGCGTCCCGGATAGCGAGCCATCAGCTCCTGCCGGTAGACCTCTCCCTCATCGTCGAAGCCACCCCCGACGATGAGCAGGCGGACACCCTCCTGGCCAGCCGCGAACTCATCCCACGCCTCGATCAGCGTGTCGTGACCCTTCACACCGGTCGTGTACCCGGCGAGTGTCTTGGGTGCGTAGACGTAAGCCACGATGATCGCCACGAACTCGTCCTCCAGGATCCCCAGTCGACGCCGAGCCCGGCGCCGTTCTTCGGGGGTGGCAGGAACGAAGGCCTCCGCGTCCACGCCGTAGGGCACGACCGTGTGGTTCCCCGGGCGAGGACCGGCGAGCTGCTCGTACCGCCGGAAGGTGTACTCGGAACCGGAGATGAGGGTGTCGTCCAGCGCGCGCAGGAACCCCTCCAGCCGGGCGATGATGGGTGAATCAAGGTACAGCGGCCCCGCCACCATGTGGACCCTCCGCAGCGGAAGACCGATGGTGGACAAGCGTCCCGCCAGTGCCGAGGCGTAGAGGTGGTACAGCACGACGTCAGGGCACACCTGACGAACAAGGCTCCGCAACGCGAGCAGGCCCCGCAACGTCGAGAAGCGCGGCCCGAACTCGAAGTCGAATGGGCTCGGCAGGACCTCGATGCTCTCGCCGTCCAGAGCTCGGCGGAGCTTGCCGTCCCCTTCCGGTATGCACACGACGACTTCCTCCCCCCGAGCCCGCAGCGCTCGAACCTGGGGGAGGATCCACATCCCCCCTTCATTCGTCTTCAGAAGGATCAGCACGCGCATGCGCCCAGACTCCTTCAGAGCGACCTGAAGTACTCGAGCGTCTCGGCGATGCCCTGCTTCAGGGTCACGGGCTCCACGTCGGGGAACAGCGACATGAGGGAGTCGTTCATCGCCTGGGAGTGCTTTACGTCGCCCGGGCGCGGGTCCCGGTGCACGACCTCCGCGGCCTGGCCGGAGACCTCCTGAATCTGGTCGATGAGCTCCAGCAGCGTCGTGTTGGTGCCGAATGCAAGGTTCACCGGCTCGGGATTGGTCACCTTGCGCTCGGCAGCATCCAGAAGGACTCGACACACGGTGCCCACGTACGTGAAGTCGCGGGAGTTGGAGCCGTCACCGTTGACCGGCAGTGCCTCCCCCTTGAGCAGGGCGTCCAGGAAGATCGGGATGACCGCGGCGTACACGTGGCCGGCCCGCTGCCGCGGCCCGTAGACGTTGAAGAAGCGGAACGCCAAGGTGTCCATGCCGTAGGACTGCTGGAAGGCGAGGGTGTACTGCTCGGTGGCCAGCTTGGAGACGGCGTACGGGGACATCGCCCGAACCCACTCGCGCTCGTGCTTGGGCATCGCCGGGTTCATGCCGTACACCGAGCTGGACGAGGCACAGGCCACGTGCTTGACCCCTGCGTCACGCGCGGCCTCGAGCACACGCAACGTGCCGGTCGCGTTGGCCTCGTGCGTGGCACGGGGGTTCGCGATGGAGCGCGGCACGCTGCCGAGGGCGGCGAGGTGCGTCACCGACTCGACGCCCACCATGGCCGAGGCCATGAGCTCGTCGTCAAGGACCGAGCCCTCACGGAAGTCCACGTCGAGCCCGTCCAGGTTGTCCCGGTACCCAGTGGAGAGGTCATCAACGACCACCACCTGGTGCCCCTTGTCCAGGGCGAGGCGGGTGAGGTTGGAGCCGATGAACCCGGCTCCTCCAGTGATCAGAATACGCATCTTGGCTCCAGACTGGGGTTCGGGACGGCCTCCAAGGTAGCCCATCCCCGGAGAGGCGTCGGGAGGACGGCACTGATGAGACTGTGCCACCAGTCACACGCGCGGTCCCTGTCCGTCACGGACGTCTTCCGTACTCACCGCCGCCGGGGACCCCAGGCCATACGCACGAGACGTCGCACAGCACCCGGCAACTGGCGCAGCCCCTTCGCCCAGTGCTCCGGCGTGCGCCGCAGACGTTGCGCCCAACCGTTGCGCTCACCCCACAGAGGCGGGGGGACCAGCGCATAGGCCAAGAGCCTCAACCGCGGCATCACACCCGGTGTATCCCAGATGCGGGCGAGCCACATCGCTGTCCCGGTGGGCTGGTTGCTCACCACCTGCCAGTAGTAGGAGCGCCGCTCGGGGTGGAACAACTCAGGCAACCGGGTGGCCGCGGCCTGGGCCCCTCCAAGCTCGTGCACCATCGTCACGCCACGCCCGAACTCACGGCTCGTCCACCCATCGTGGACGAGCCTGGCGTCATGATCCATCGGGTTTCGCGCGGCATTCACGATCAGCACGGCACCGTGGGCACACCGCTTCGGGACTGCACAATTGCGACCGCCAAGACGTATATACTCGCGCTCCGCCCACAGGCAGCGAAAGACATCGGTCGGCGAGGCCGAGAACCCGGGAAAGTGTCGGTGCACGTCGATGGTGAGGCCCCAGAGAGGGTGCTCGAGGACGACGGCGTGGTTCGACAGATCCAGATCGTGCGCATCCCGGCCGATCGTCCAGCCGCCCCGGGTGAGCGCCTCCACGAAGCGGTCCGCCTGACCGGGCCGCACGAGGACATCCACGTCGGTGCCGATCCGGGTCCTTGCCGTGAACTGCTCGCGGGCGACCGCTCCCTTGACTGCCAGGATGTCCACTCCCGAGGAGTCCGCCACGTACTGGCACAGGGCATGAATGAGGTCAAGTCGTTCCCTGACCTCGACCTCGTGCGTAGCCACGCGGGCTCCCTCTCTCCCGAGCACTTTCCGTCGAGCATAGAGTACGTGCCGTGTCCATCTCTCGTAACAAGCGTCCGGGCGGATCGTCACAACTGGTGCTGGTCGGCGCAGGGGGTCACGCCCGCGAGGTACTGGCTCTGGTGCGAGCCGGCGTACTCCCCCCGGCTCCCGCTCACGTCCTGGGAGCGGTGGACGATGGGTCTCCGGACCCCGAGGTACTCGAGCGCATCTCACTCCGCAACCTCGGTGGCACCGAAGAGCTCGCACGCTTCCCCGGTGCCAGGTTCACCGTGGGCATCGGTTCGGGCTCGATTCGGCTGGAGTTGGCCGAGCGCGCTTTGGACGCGGGCCTGGTGGAGGCGACACTCGTGAGCGCCCAGGCCCACATCGGCCCCGACGTCCGCATGCACGAGGGGTGCGTCGTGTTCCCGTTCGCGACGGTCACCACCAACATCGAACTGGGCTCGCACACCCATGTCGGCCGCGGTGCCGCGGTCGGTCACGACAGTCAACTCGGCCCTGGGGTCACGGTGATGCCGAACGCCTCGGTCTCGGGGAACGTCACCATCGGCGCCCGCTCCACCATCGGGACCGGTGCCGCAGTGATCCAAGGGGTCGCCATCGGCTCCGACGTCATGGTGGGCGCCGGAGCCGTGGTGGTCCGCGACGTCCCCGACGGCGTGACGGTGGTGGGATCCCCCGCCCGCCCGCTTCCCACGAGGTGACGCGGGGCACTCTCACCCCACAGGACGCTGTCGGCGCGCGGCGTTAGGCTGACAACGAGTCCGTCCACGACAGAGGAGACCCTCATGGACCCCATCCGCATGATCGCCCGCCCGATGCTCGGTGGCATCTTCCTCGCCTCCGGCATGCAGCACGTGAAGAACCCGTCCTACGGCGCCGAGATCGCCCAGCAGGCCGCGGACGAGGTGCTGGAGCCCGTGGGCGTCCAGACCGATGGCGAGACCCTGATGAAGGTGCACGGCTACGTGTCCGTGGTCGCCGGTGCCGGTCTGGCCCTCGGCGTGGCCCCGCGCCTGTGCGCCCTGGCCCTGGCCGCCGACGTGACCGCCGTGAACCTCTCCACCCACCGCTTCTGGGAGCAGGACGGCGAGGAGCGTCAGGGCACGCAGATCCAGTTCATGAAGGACCTGGCCATCGCCGGTGGCCTGCTGCTGGCCTCCGTGGACACCGCCGGCAAGCCGGGTCTGGCCTGGCGCGCGCAGAACGCCGCCTCCATCGCCGGTGACCGCGCCGACCACCTGGGCACCGTGGCCGCGCTCAAGAAGGACGTGCTGGCCCTCCAGGCCGAGAACAAGGCCCTGCAGGCCAAGGCCACCGTGAGCGGCTCCGCGGGCAAGGCCACCGGCAAGGCTGCGGGCGTCACCGGCCTGCTGGGCAGCCAGGCCAAGGCCGGCAAGAAGGCCTTCGCCGCCAAGAAGCGCAAGGACTCCTTCATCGACCGTGCGCTGGACGCCGTCGAGGACTCCTACAACACTGCCAAGAAGAAGGTCGCCTGAGCACCAGGCCGATCACATGAGCACCAACCCGACGGGGCGTGCGGACCACACCGGTGGATCCGCGCGCCCCGCGGCGTACCCCGCGCCCCTCGCCCACACCCCGCTGAACGCCACCGTGACGGTTCCCGGCTCCAAGTCCTGGACCAACCGCTGGCTCGCCCTCGCCTCACTGGCCAGCGGCCCGAGCAGCCTCATTGCCCCCTTGGAGGCCCGCGACACGCGGCTCATGGTGCAGGCGCTGCGCTCCCTCGGCCACGCGGTCGCCGAGTCCACCGATGCCGACGGCACCGTCCGCTGGACCGTCTCCCCCGCCACCCGCTGGCAGGCCCCCACCGAGCCCGTGGACTGTGGCCTGGCCGGCACCGTGCTGCGCTTCCTGGTGCCGCTGGCCTCCCTGGCCGACGGCCCGGTCACCCTCACCGGCGACGAGCGCCTCGGCCACCGACCGCTGACGCCCCTGCTCGATGCCGTGCGCTCGCTGGGCATGACCGTGGAGCCCGGGTCCAATGGGTCCGTGCTCCCTCTGCGGCTCGCAGGTGCGCTCACCCAGGCCGACCCCGACGACGCCCGCGTGGAGGTGGACGCCTCGGCCTCCAGCCAGTTCGTCAGCGCCCTGCTGCTGGCCGGGTGCACCGTGCCCGGCGGGCTCACCGTGCACGCCACCGGCGACGTGCCGAGTCTCCCCCACGTGGAAATGACGCTCGCGGCCCTGCAGCACGTGGGCGTCCACACCGAGCAGCGCGACGAGCGCACCTGGTGGGTGGAGGGCCGCCGCCCCGACCCGTTCGAGGTCACCGTGGAACCGGACCTCTCCAGCGCTGCGGCCTTCCTGTGCGCCGCCGCCGTGGCCGGCGGCAGCGTCACCGTGCCCGGGTGGCCCGCGCAGACGACGCAGGCCGGCGACCACGTGCGTGACCTGCTCACCCGGATGGGGACCACCTGCACCCTCGACGAGCGGGGCCTGACCGTCACCGGTGGCGAGCTCCACGGCATCGAGGCGGACCTGTCCGCCGCCGGCGAGCTGACCCCCGTCATCGCGGCCACGGCGGCCTTGGCCGACTCCCCCAGCCGGCTGACCGGCATCGGCCACCTGCGCGGCCACGAGACCGACCGGCTGGCCGCCCTGGCCACCGAGGTCAACGCCCTGGGCGGCGACGTGAGCGAGCTGCCCGACGGGCTGGCCATCACCCCGCGCCGGTTGCACGGCGGGCTGTTCCACACCTACGCCGACCACCGTCTGGCCATGGCCGGGGCGATCCTCGGACTGCGCACCGAGGGCGTGGAGGTAGAGGACATCGCCACCACCGGCAAGACCGTGCCCGGCTTCGACCGGCTCTGGGACGCGATGGTGGGCGCCTGATGGCCCGCCGGCTCTCGGACTACAGCGAGGCCGACGTGCGCGTGCGGCCCAACAAGCGCGGCTCGCGCCCCCGCACCAAGCAGCGCCCCGCCCACGAGGACGCCACGCCCGGTCGGGTCCTGGCCGTGGACCGCGGGCGCTTCGACGTGCTCGTGGACGGCGTGCGCGTGCGGGCGATGAAGGCCCGGGAGCTGGGCCGCAAGGGCATCGTGGTGGGCGACGACGTCTCGCTGGTGGGCGACCTGTCCGGCGACCCGGACGCGCTGGCGCGCATCGTGCGCCGCGAGGCACGCACCACGCTGCTGCGCCGCACCGCCGACGACACCGACCCGGTGGAGCGCGTGCTGGTGGCCAACGTGGCCCGCATGCTCATCGTGACCGCCGCGGCGGACCCCGAGCCGCGTCCGCGCCTCATCGACCGCTGCCTGGTGGCGGCGTGGGACGCCGGCATCGAGCCCGCGCTGGTGGTGACCAAGGCCGACGTGGCCGACCCCGGCCCGCTCGTGGCCCAGTACGCCGCACTCGATGTGCCCGCCCTGGTGGTGGCACGTCGCGGCGACGACCCGCACGAGGGGCTCGATGCCGTGCGCAAGCTGGTCTCCGGCGGATGGTCAGTGCTCGTGGGCCACTCCGGGGTCGGCAAGTCCACCCTGGTCAACGAACTGGTACCCGGCGCCGGGCGCGCCACCGGCGGGGTGAACGACACCACGGGGCGGGGGCGCCATACCTCGACCTCCGCGGTCGCCCTGGAGCTGCCCGGCGGCGGCTGGGTGGTGGACACCCCCGGCATCCGCTCCTTCGGCCTGGCCCACGTGGACGCCGAGGAGCTCGTGGGATTCTTCCCCGACCTGGCCCCCGGCACGCAGGAGTGCCCCCGCGGCTGCCCCCACGAGGGGGTGGACGACTGCGCGCTGGACGCGTGGGTGGCGTCCGGGAGCGCCGGCGCCGGCGGGGCGGCCCGTCTTGACTCGTTGCGGAGGTTGCTGGCCGCACGCGGCGGGGAGTGAGGGCACACCCGGTGCAGCCCCGCATCGGGTCAGGGGAGGAGAGGTCAAGCCCACCTGGGCGACAGTGATCCGACAGTCGATTCTTTGGTGGGGGAAACCCTGTCGGGCTACGTTGCCGACGCCGCGTCCTGGACACGGCGTCACACCTACCCCGAGGAGAGGGATCCCCCATGACCACTTCCCGCCGCACCGTGCTGCGCGGCGCCGCCTGGAGTGCGCCCGTCGTGGCCACCGCCACCACCGCCCCGGCCGTGGCCGCCAGCGAGTGCACGCCCGTCCCCGTCACCGTGGACTGGGAGTCCGCCCACTACACGCGCGTGTCGGACACCTACGGCTTCTACGAGATCCCGCTGTCCGACGGCAGCACCCTGCGCATGGAGGTGAACACCTCCTTCGTGAACATGAACCCCGGCGGGAACCCGCCCACCGACGGCCAGGGCACCTCCAACGACAACCTGAGGCTCAGCCAGTTCGTCATCGGTGGCACCGATGAGCCCGGCCTCGTGCTGCACCAGAACAACTACGGGTGCGCCCCCGGCGGGTACCAGGACGTGACCTTCACCTTCGACCGGACGATCTCCACGATCGACTTCCAGGTCACCGACATCGACGCCGTGGTCCACGACTTCTGCGACGCCGTCGGCTTCTCCACGAACCTGTCCACCACCCCGAGCAACACGCTGACCGGCCAGCAGCTCGCCGACGGGCGGTGGTGGTACCAGTCCGCCCAGACGGGTGACGCCCCCAACAGCGACGGCACGCACAACGTCCGCGCCCACGGCGAGAAGCTCACCCGATTCACCGTGACCTACGAGAACTGGGACAACGCGGACAACAACACGATGGACCGCGACCAGCGCGTGTTCCTCACCGACTTCGCCATCACGGTGCCGCCGGTCGGCTGCTGACCCGTGGGGCGCGGGGTCAGGAACCCGGCGCCGGCACCACCTGTATGTGGGGCGTGAGGCCGTCCAGGCCCGCGCCCCACACCGCGTGGTCGCCCACCAGCACCATCACCCAGCGGCCGCCGGACCACCGGCGCCAGGCGCGCGTCATGGCCGCGGCGTCCACCTCGGCCAGCTCGGCCAGGGTGCGCGTGGTGAACTCCGGCGAGAGGCCGTCGAGCCCGAGCACCGCGGCCTCGTGGGCCACCACCTGGCCGGTCGCGTAGCGCATGGGCGCCGTGAGCAGGGCGAAGTCGCGCGCCGCGGTGGCGTCCGCCTCGTCGATGCCGTGGTCGACGCTCCGCAGCAGGCGCACCAGCTCGTGGGTCGCCTCGGCGGTGGCCTCGGTGGTGAAGCTGCCCGAGACCATGAACTCGCCCCGCCCGGCCCTCGGACGGAACGCCGCGCGCATGCCGTAGGTCCACCCCTTCTCCTCGCGGAGCACCTCGTCGAGCAACGAGGTGGGCGAGGCACCGACGTGCACCGCCAGGGGTGCGTACGGGGCGTACCCACCCTCGGTGTGCCGGGTGGGACCGATCCAGCCGAGCCGTACCTCGGTCTGGGCGGCACCGCGACGCTCCACCACGAGCAACTCCAGCGGCGCGCCCTCGGACGCAGCCGGGGCGGGCTCGGGCGCGGCCGATCCCGCGGAGCCCTCGTCCGGCACCTGCCCGGCCGGCTCCTGCCAGCCGTCCACCGCATCGCGCCAGGGGTCCACGAGGTGCTCCTGCACCGCGGCGGCCACCTCGGTGGCACCCACCGGTCCGGCCACCACCACCTGCGCACCGGCGGGGCGCACCCACGCCCGGTGGTGCGCCACCACGTCGGCCTGCGTCACGGCCTGCACGGTCTCGGCCGAGCCCGCCCCCGGACGCCCGGCCCGGGCCTGCGGACCGTGCAGCAGCGCCGCGAACTCGCGGGCCGCCCGCACCGCCGGGGTGTTCATCTCCTGCGCGATGTCGAAGAGCCGCCCCCGCACCTCGCGGGCCACCGCCGCCTCGGGGAAGGTGGGCCGCGCCAGCAGATCCGCGGCCAGCGCCAGCCCGTCGGCCACCCGCTCGGGCACCATCTCCAGACCCACCATGAGGCCGTGCTCGGTGGAGCTGATGCCCAGGTCCACCCCGGCCCGCTCGAAGGCGCGGGCCAGCTGGTCGGCCGGGAGGTCCTGTGTGCCCTCCTCGAGGGTTGTCGCCACGATGACGCCGATTCCCTCCAGCGCGCGCGGCTCGGCCGCCCACGGCATCGGCACCGTGATCTCCACGCTCACCACCGGCTGCCCGGGCAGCTCGAAGACGCGCACCTGCTGCGCGCCCTCCAGGGTGTGCACGCTCGAGGCGGGGAACTCCCACGCCTCCGGCTGCTCCACGGCAGGGGCGGTGCTGCGGTCCACGGCGGTCATCGGGTCTCCTCCTGCGGCTCGAACACCAGCACCTCGAAGGCGCCCGGCTGCCACCACCGCTCGGCGGCGGCCTGCACCTGCTCGGCGGTCACCGAGCGCACGTCGTCCAACCACTCCCACGCCCGGTGGGCCCCGCCGCGCAGGGTGGCGAAGTGGCCCAGCACGTCGGCCCGCTGGTCGGCGTGCGCCAGGCTCGAGAGCCAGGCGCGCTCGGAGTCCGTGGCGACGGTGGCCATGTCGTCGGCCGTGACGCCCTCGCGAGCCACCCGGCCCATCTCCTCCACGACGGCCAGCGCCACCGCCCGCGGGTCGTGCCCCTCGGCCACGTCGGCCACCACGAAACCCGTGGACACGCCGGCCGCCGAGCCCATGACGTGACCGGAGACGCCGTGCACGGACTCCTCGCCGCGCAGCAGACGTGCTGCCAGGCGGGAGGAGGCCAGGCCGGCCACCACGTCCATGCCCATGGCCAGCGGCAGGTGGTCGGGGTGCTCCTCCCCCGGCGCACGGAAGGCGACGTGCACGCGTGCCGACGGCACGGCATCGGGCACGGAGGTGAAGCGAGGGCCGTCCCCAGTCAGCGGGCCCAGCGGCGCCTGCGGCGGGG
>NZ_PKIZ01000002.1:94786-189046 GCF_002847825.1 Kytococcus schroeteri
GCGCGGCCTGCATGCGGTGGAAGGCGCTGCCGTACGGCTGGTTGTCGTAGCGCTGACGCTTCTCCTCCACCACCACCGAGCGCTGGTTGTCCAGCGTGGACTGGTCGAGTGCCTCGCGCAGCAGCAGGTGACGGTCGGACTCCAGCCACAGGGCCAGGTCCAGCGCGCCCGCGGGAAGGGTCTCGAAGTAGTTGGTGCGGTCCAGGGCGGTGGTGGCGTTGGCCGAGCCACCCACGGCCATGAGGCGCTCGAAGTGCTCACCGGTGCGCACATTGGCCGACCCCTGGAACATGAGGTGCTCGAAGAGGTGGGCGAAGCCCGTGTGCCCCGGCGCCTCGTGGCCGGACCCGACCCTCACCCAGAGGTTCACCGCCACCACGGGGGCGGTCGCGTCGGGCTGCACCACCACGCGCAGGCCGTTGGGCAGGGTGCGTTCCACCAGGGGGAGGTCCACGGGCATGCGCGTCACCCTACGTGGCGCCGGGCACACGACGGCGCTCCCCCCATCACCCGTGGGCGATGGGGGGAGCGTCGGTGGTGCGGCGGCCGGTCAGGCCTGGCGGGTGGGCGCCGGGTGGGAGGTGATCTCCTTGACCTCCGGCGAGGGGGCGCCCAGGGCGTCGGTGACCCACGCCTTGAGGGAGAGCGCACGGTTGCGCAGACCCGGCAGGTAGGCCAGGTGGATGCCCAGCCACATCAGCCACGCGGGGACGCGGGTGAGCTCGACCTTCTTGTCCGCACCCAGGTAGCCGACGGCCTTGCCGCGGGCGATGACCGCGAAGGAGCCCTTGTCGAAGTAGGAGTACGGCTCGGTGGAGTCCAGGCCCACGGTGCGGCGGGCGATGGTCTCACCGGCGTGCTTGCCGGACTGCATGGCGTTCTGGGCGACGCCCGGGGCGCCGTCGAACTTGATCATGTCGCCGACGAAGAGGATCTCCGGGTGGCCCGGGAGGGTGAGGTCGTCCTGCACCACGACGCGGCCGGCGCGGTCGGTCTCGGCACCGGCCTTGTCGGCCACCACCTTGCCGATGCCGGCGCACTGCACACCCGCGGCCCAGATCTTGGTGTCGGCCTCGATGGTCTCCGGCTCCTGGTCCTTCACCGAGAGGGTGATGCCCTCGGCGGTGATGTCGGTGGCCATGGAGTTCAGGCGCACCTCGACGCCGAGGTCCTCGAGCTGGCGCTGCGCGGAGGCGCCCAGCTTCTGGGAGAACGGCGGCATGACCTGGCCCATGCCCTCGACGAGCACGAGGCGGGCCTCACGGGTGTCGATGTGCTGGTAGCGGTCAGCCAGAGTGCGGTTGCAGATCTCGGCGAGCTGGCCGACGAGCTCCAGGCCGGTGGGGCCGGCGCCGACGACCACGAAGGTCAGGGCCTTGCGGGCGTCGTCCATGCGGCCCTCGGCGGCGGCCTTCTCGGCGCGGTCGAAGGAGTCGAAGATCAGGGAGCGCAGGTAGAGCGCGTCCTCGACGGTCTTCATGCCGGGGGCGAACTCGGCGAAGTGGTCGTTGCCGAAGTAGGACTGGCCCGCACCGGCGGCGAAGACGACCTCGTCGTAGGCGAAGCGCTGCTCGGCCCCGTTCGCGGTGGCGATGACGGCCTTGCCCTCGAGGTCGATGTCGGTGACCTCGGCCTGCACGATGGTGACGTTGTCCTGGCCCTTGAGGACCTCGCCGATGGAGGGGGCCACCTCGTTCTCGGTGATGAGGCCGGTGGCCACCTGGTACAGCATGGGCACGAACAGGAAGGTGTCGGTCTTGCTGACCAGCGTGATGTCGACGTTCGCGTCGGCCAGCGCCTGGGCGGCGGAGATGCCACCGAAGCCGGATCCGACGATCACGACGCGGCGACGACCGGTCGAGGCCGCCGGGACGGCGGTGTTCTGGGCGGACTGAACGGACACGTGGATCTCCTCGGGGATGCTGCGAGCAGGGGTGAACCGAGCGTGGTTCGCCCCTACGGTACCCACTGTCCCGGGAGTCCCGCGCACCCCCACGGCGCGGCCCGTCCCCATGCGTCGCCGGATGCCCGCGGACGCGCCCGTTCGTGCTCCGGGTGACGCACGAGTGACGGCGATCGGGTACGACGAAGGGCCCGGAACCTTCTGGTTCCGGGCCCTTCGGGCGCTTGCGATCCGGTGGGACCTCGACGCGTTGGTAGCGGGGGCAGGATTTGAACCTGCGACCTCCGGGTTATGAGCCCGGCGAGCTACCGAACTGCTCCACCCCGCGTCGGCGGAGCACTACTCTAGACGATCGGCAGCGCCGATGCAAAACGGTGTGCTGCTGCGGACTCCGGGACCGGCTGCGGGAGGATGGGGGCGTGGAACACCCCGAGACGACCCCCCGGACCGACCTGCCGCCCGAGCACCTGCTGGCCGTGGCCACCGAGACCGAGCAGCACGTGGCCGCCGACGGGTGGGGCCAGCCCGACCGCGTGTTCGCCCTCGTGCGCACCAGCGACCTCGCGGCGGCCGAGCCCGCCCTGGCCGCTGCCCTGAGCGACGCGGGCGCGCTCACCGCGGTGGAGCAGGAGCTGCCCGCCGGGACCGACCTGCACGACTACCTGGGCCACCTCGCCTGGCCGGCCGGCGTACACGGGTGCGCCCTGGCGGTCGAGCGCCGCCGTGCCGCGCACGAGGGCGGGTCCGAGACCGAGGCGGTGCGCCTGCTGGTGCTGGCCACCCGCGAGGACGAGCGCCTCACCCTGGTGCGCCTGGCGCAGCACGACAGCGACGACGCCGTGGCCGTCGCCCACCACGTGGCCGACGACCTCGAGGGCGCGCTGGCCGCGAGCCTGGAGGACTGAGCCGGGTCAGCGCCCCGCGAGGTGCTCCTCGCAGGTGGGCAGGGCGTCGGTGCTGCCCGCCGCGATCGCCTCGACCGCCCTGCGCGCCTCGGCGAAGTCGGTGACGGCCACGTCGTGCATGCCCTCGGGCACGTGGCCCACCACCTGCTCGCAGTTGTCGTCCGGGGCGAGGAACCACGTCGCCCCGGCCTCGCGGGCGCCGTGCATCTTCTGCGCGATGCCGTCGATGGGGCCCACGGTGCCGTCGCTGTCGATGGTGCCCGTGCCGGCGACGTCCTGGCCCCCGGTGAGCGGGCCCTCGGTGAGCTTGTCGTAGATACCCAGGGCCAGCATCATGCCGGCCGAGGGGCCACCCACCGAGCCCGCGTCGACGTGCACGTCCACCGGGCTCTCGGCCAGCGTGGCCAGCTGCACACCGACCACCGTGCGGCCCTCCATCTGCCGGGTGGGGACCGTGACGGTGCGCTGGGTGCCCTTGCGCTGCACCACGACCCGGACCGTGGAACCGGCACCGGCCCGCTGCACCGCCTGCTGCACCACCTGCACGGAGGTGGCCTTCGCGCCGTCCACGGACACGATGGTGTCCTCGGCCTCGAGTCGTCCCTCGGCCGGGGCGCCCGGGACCGCCTGGGCCACGACCACCTTCTCGGTCACCGGCACGCCGGCAGCGCGCAGGGCCACCGTCTCGGCGCTGGACTGGGAGCCCGCCATCTGCGCGGTGCTCACCTTCTGCACCTGGTCGGCGGTCACGTCCTCGGGGAAGACGCGGCTGCGCGGCAGGATCTCGTCCTGCCCCCCGAGCCACGAGGTGCCCACCTCCCACCAGCTCAGCTCGTGGCCGGGGCCGCCGTACATGGCCACCGTGGTCATGCGCAGGGCGCCGTCGGTGGGAAAGGTCTCGTGCCCGTCCACGCGCAGCATCGGGCCGTCACCGGGGCCGTCCTCGGCGAGCACGTCGTAGGCGCCGCCGGGTGTGAACACGACGTAGGGGGCGGTGACGGCGTTGGCCACCACGATGCCCACGACGAGCAGCAGGGACAGCACGAGGCCGAGCACGGCCAGCGGGTGACGGCGGCGGGCGGGGGGCGCCTCCCCGGGGGAGGTGTCGCGGGCCGAGGTCATTGCGACATCATCGCACCGGGCCGTGGGCGCCCCGGGAAGGTCCGGACGGCCACGGGTGTTCACCCCTCACCACGACAGGGAGGTCACGATGAGCCAGGACAACCTGCCCCAGGACGACGCGGGCGCCGACGACGAGCACACCCCCGGCGAGGGCGGCTCCGAGCAGCCCACCGACCCGATGAAGGACATGCTGCGGCAGTTCCTCGGCGACGCCGTGGACTCCCCCGAGGTGGACGAGATGCTCTCCGCGCTGGGCATGGGCGGCGCCGGGGCGGCCGCGGCGGGGGCCGGGGCGGCCGCGGCGGGGGCCGGCGGCGCCGCGACCAACCCGATGGCCGCGATGATGGCGAACAACCCGGCGGCGTTCGGGGCCCTGCAGGCGCAGGTGCAGCAGATGTTCGCCGGCGGCGACGGACCGGTGAACCAGCAGCTGGCCACCGACGTGGCCCGCCGGGCCGCCGCCCAGGGGGGCGACTCCTCGGTGGGCGAGGCCGCGCAGCGCGACGCCGAGCAGGTGGGCAACGTGGCCTCGCTGTGGCTCGACGCGGCCACCGAGTTCCCCGCCGCGTCGGGGGCCGTGCAGGTGGTGAGCCGCGCGGAGTGGGTGGAGACCACCATGCCGGCGTGGGTGGAGGCGCTCACCCCGTTGGCCGAGGGCGTGAACTCGGCCGTGGCCTCCTCGCTCACCGACCGCCTGGGTGACGACCCGGAGACCCTGCGCTCGCAGCTCCCGCCGGGGATGTCGCTGCCCGGTGGCATGGACATGGAGGCCGTCATGGGCCAGATGGCGCCGATGATGGAGCGCATGTCCAGCTCGATGTTCTCGCTGCAGCTGGGCCAGGCCGCCGGGGCGCTGAGCCAGGAGGTGGTCTCCGGCACCGACGTGGGGCTGCCGCTGGTGCCCGAGGGACGGGTGCTGGTGCTGCCGACCAACGTGCGTGCCTTCGCCGAGGGGCTGGAGATCGACCCCGCCGAGGTGATGCTCTTCCTCACCGTGCGCGAGAGCGCCCGCCAGCGCCTGTACGCCGGGGCGCCGTGGGTGCGCAGCCAGGTGCTGGAGGCGGTGCGCTCCTACGCGGCGGACATGCGCCTGGACACCGACGGCATCGAGGCCAAGCTGGGCTCGGTGGACCCCACCGACCCGGAGGCGATGCAGTCGGCGCTCTCCGGCGGGCTGTTCCACCCCGAGCCCAGCGAGCGGCAGAAGGCGGCGTTGACTCGCCTGGAGACCTGGCTCGCCCTCGTGGAGGGCTGGGTGGACGTGGTGACCGACCGCGCCACCCGCGGCACCCTGCCGCACGCCGACGCCCTGGCCGAGGTGGTGCGCCGCCGCCGCGCCACGCAGGGTCCGGCCGAGAAGACCTTCGCCGGGCTGGTGGGCCTGGAGCTGCGTCCGCGGCGCCTGCGCGACGCGGCCAACCTGTTCGCGGCCATGGAGGACAAGCACGGCGCGGCCGCCCGCGACGCGGTCTGGGACCACCCCGACATCGCGCCGGACGCCGCCGCCCTGGACGACGTGCTGGGCTACGTGGAGCGCTGGGGCACCAACGAGCCCGGCGAGGCCACCGGCACCGACTTCGACGCCGAGCTGGCCAAGCTGCTGCAGGACGAGGGCGGCGACGGCGGGGCCGGGGCGCGCTGAGGCTCAGCCCTCCGGGTGCGCCCAGCCGTGGCTGACGCCCTGGAGGAAGACC
The DNA here is from genome assembly GCF_002847825.1 of Kytococcus schroeteri. Taxonomy (GTDB): domain Bacteria; phylum Actinomycetota; class Actinomycetes; order Actinomycetales; family Dermatophilaceae; genus Kytococcus; species Kytococcus schroeteri. The sequence continues at coordinate 100,411 of NZ_PKIZ01000002.1, forward strand.
ATCGCCTGGTCGTACCGCGGGTAGCGGCGCACGGCGGCCTGGAAGTCCGGGCCGTGCCCGCGGTGCAGCAGGTGGGCCAGCTCGTGCACCAGCACGGCGTCCACCACCCAGTCGGGCATGGGCTGCAGGCGGTCGCTGAGCCGGATGGTGCCGCGCCCCGGGGTGCACGACCCCCAGCGCGACCGCTGGTTGGCCACCCACCGGACGTCGACCGGCACGGCCACCCCGTGGAAGTAGGTGCGGTTGAGGCGCTGCGCGCGCTGTACGAGCGAGGCGGTCGAGCTGGCGTTGCGCCGACGGCGCAGCACCCTGCCCACCAGCTCTGCCACCGCCCGCTCCTCCTCGTGGGGCGGCATGCCGGCGGGCACGGCCACGTGCACCCGGCCGTCCTGCCAGCGCGCCTGGAGGGTCTTGCGCCGCCGAGCGCTGCGGGTGACCACCACCTCGGGTGCCGGCTCGACCGCCGGCGGCGCCTCATCGGCCCACCCGTCGGGCTCCCAGCCGCCGTCCTCCGGCGCAGGCCCGTCCCAGCCGTCGCCCTCCCAGCCGGGCAGCGGCTCCCCCATCGGCTCCCCCTGGGCGGTCATCGGCCGGTGAACTCCGGGGCGCGTCGCTCGGCGGCCGCGGCGATCCCCTCGGCGAGGTCCGCGGTGGTGAGCGTGACGCCCTGGGCGAGGGCCTCCCACTGCAGGGCGTCGGCCAGCGACCGGTGGCCGCCGTCGCGCAGCGCCACCGTGGTGAGGCGCTCGGCCTGCGGCGCCGTGGAGGCCACGGCCCGGGCCATGTCCAGGGCCTCGGGGAGCACGTCCCCCGGCTCGGCCACCCGCGAGGCGAGCCCGAGCCCCACCGCCTCGTGGCCCTTCACGCGGCGCCCGGTGAGCAGCAGGTCGCGTGCCACCGGCAGCCCCACGGCCTGCGGCAGCAGCCAGGTGGAGGCCATGCCCGGGTGCAGCCCCAGGTGGGTGAACGGCATCGCGAGGGTGGCCTGCGAGGAGACGACGCGCAGGTCGCAGGCCAACGCCACCGCGAGCCCCGCCCCGATGGCGTGCCCGTTGACCGCCGCGATGGTGGGGACCTCGAGCTGGCCGAGGGACAGCCAGGTGGCGTAGAAGCGCGCCATGCGCTCGCGCAGGTCCGTGGCCGAGGCGTCCGGCTCGGCGACGATCCAGTCGAGCTGGCCGCCGGCGCAGAAGGCCGACCCGCGGCCCGTGACCACCACCGCCCGCAGGGCCCGGTGCTCGGCCAGCTGGCGCACCACGCGCGCCCACGAGTCGGTCATCTCCTCGCTCATGGCGTTGCGCTTCTGCGGCAGCGCCAGCTCGACGACCGCGACCTCGCCGGTGCCCTGCGGCAGCAGGTGCAGGGCGAGGTCGGGCAGCTCGGTGGTCTGCGCACCGGGCAGGGACAGGGGGGTCTGCTCGCTCATGGGCCGAACGCTAACCCCCTGACCCGGCCGCACCCACGGGCGCGAGGCGACGCGCTGTGGACGAGCACCCGGGGGGTTGATCTCGTCCACCACCCGGCGCGCGCTCCCGTCGGGCCTGTGGACGGAGGACCACCCGCACCCCGGCGGTGGTGTCAGGGTGCCGCCATGGTCGATCTGGTTCGCCTTCCCCACAGCCTGCGCCCCCTGGTGCGCGCCGACGGCGTCGTGCAGCTGGGCAGCCCACCCGGCCGCTGCCTGGAGGTGGACGGGCTCACCCCCGCCGAGGTGCGCTATCTCACCTCGCTGGCCGGACCGGCCTCCGAGCGCAGCGACCGGGCCGCCGCCCTGGCCGCCGGGCTCGACGAGGAGGCCCGCGAACGGCTGGTGGAGCGCCTCCGGCGGCTCGACGCCGTGCTCGACGTGAGCGACCCGCCCCGCGCCCGGGCCATGTGCGGCGCCCGCCGCGACCGGCTGCGGGCGGCCGTGCAGAGGATGCAGGCCGCCGGCGGCACGGGTGGCTGGGACCGGGTGGAGGCGCGCGACCGGGCGACCGTGGTGGTGGACGACCTGGCGGGGTGGGCCGGGGACGTGGCGGTGGACCGCGTGCTGCACGGCCTGCGCGACCGGCTGCGCGAGGGCGGCGTGGGCCAGGTGCTGGGCCCGGTGGAGGCACCCCGCTGGTGGCACGGCCTGGGGGACCACGGGGCGGTGGAGTCCGCACAGCTGGTGGTGCCGGTGCTCACCACGCGCACCGCGGCGGTGGACCTGCGGCGGCTGGTGGAGACCGGCATCCCCCACCTGCCGGTGGTGGTGACGCCGGGCTGGGTGGGCATCGGGCCGTTGGCGGTCCCCGGCGCCGCGTGCGCGGAGTGCGTGGTGCGCCACGAGGTGCCACCCGAACAGCTGGCACTGGAGTGGGGCGGGCCGCAGGCCGAGAGCCCGACGCTCGAGCACCTGGCGCCGGTGGGTCAGACGCCGGTGGACCTCGTGGAGTGGGCGGTGCGGTGGGGTGCCCGCACGGCGCTGTGGGTGCTGGACACGTCGGACGGCCCGGGCACGGCGGACGGCACCGCGGAGCGGGCCACCACACGGGTCAGCGTGGTGGCCCACTCCCCGGTGCCGAGGGTGGAGCGGTTCGCGGTGCACCCGGACTGCTGGTGCACCGGTCGACGGGCCACGGCCTGAGCCGGGGTCACGCCGCGACGGGGTGCTTGCGCGGGCGGCCGCGGGGGCGCTTGCGCGGCAGCACCCGACCGGAGTCGATGAGCTCGCCGCCCCACACGCCCCACGGCTCGCGGCGCTCGAGGGCGCCCTCGAGGCACAGGGTGCGCACGGGGCAGTCGAGGCACAACGCCTTGGCGTGCTCGACGCCGGCGGGGGTGTCGGCGAACCAGGTGTCGGGGTCGTTCACGAGGCACGGCAGGGGGCTGCCGGCGGCACGGGCTTCGTCGATGAGGGTCTGGTGGTGATCTGCCAGGGCCAACATGCCTGGGAGTCCTTCCGGGGTCCTGCGGATGGGTGCCCGTCGGGGCCACGCACGGCTGCGCGGCGGTGTGGGACGGGGCGGCACGCGCCGGGGGCTGCGTGCGAGGGCACCGGGGTCCGGTCGGGGGACACGGGTGCCGTGGTGGGAGCGGCCGGTGGCCGGTCCTGGGCGCGGGGCGCAGTGGGCGCCGCGACGTCGCGTCAGGCCACCAGGGGGAACGCGGTCGAGGCGGAGCGATCTCGCGTCATGCGGCCGGTGGCCGGCACGAGGTCAACACGCCCACGGGCGTCCGTGGCGGCAGCGCGGGCATCGAGTGCCACTGCGGTGCAGGTCAGGGTGTTGATCATGGTTCTCGCTCCTCCTTCCTCGATCGCGGTCAGGTACCCACCCGGCAGGAGCCGCAGACGACTCCCGGAAGGTGTGGCCCCACCCTAGAAACCCCTCCACGGCGGGGGCAACCGATTTAACGGATCCGCCCGATTCGTGACCTTTTCGAGACCTGCGGGTCGCAGGAGGGCCGGCTCAGCCCGCGGCCTCCTCGCCGAAGACCTCGTCGGCCACGGCCTGCGGGTCCTCCCCGCCGAGCACCCGCATCACCGACGGACCGAAGCGCTCCAGCTTGGCCCGCCCGATGCCGGACACGCCCGCGAGGTCGGCCACCTCGCCCGGGTCGGCGGTGGCGATCCCCTCCAGCGTCACGTCGGTGAACACCGTGAACGCCGGCTTGGAGGTGTGCAGTGCCACCGCCTTGCGCCAGGCCTTGAGCGCCTCGAAGGTGGCCACGTCGTACTCCGGCGGGCAGTCGGCGCAGCGCCCCACCTTGGCCTGGGTGGCGTTCTCCAGCGGGACCCCGCACTGCCTGCACACCGCGGGCCGGGCTCGGCGCCGCGAGCGCCCGCCGCCGGGCTCGGCCGGGGCGCGCGTGGCCACGGCCTCGGAGCCCAGCACGGACGCGGCCCCGGCGAGGAAGCGCGAGGGCTCGCGCTCGCTGCGCGCCCCGGGCCGCCCCTTGGCCCGGGAGAGCAGCAGCCGGTCCCGGGCACGGGTGATGCCGACGTAGGCCAGCCGCCGCTCCTCGTCGACGGCCTGGGGCGTGCGGGCCAGCGAGATCGGCATGAGCCCCTCGGAACACCCGATGATGAACACCACGGGCCACTCCAGCCCCTTGGCGGCGTGCAGCGAGGCCAGCGTGACCCCGTCCATGGCCGGGGCGTGCTGCTCGGCCGCGCGCCGGTCGAGCTCGGCCACGAGGTCGGCCATCCGGGCCTCGGGGGCGGCGGCCGCGAGGTCCTCGGCCACGGTGAGCAGCGCCTGCAGGGACTCCCAGCGCTCCCGCTGCGCCCCGCTGGACTGCGGCGGCTCGTGCGTCCACCCGGCCCCGGAGAGCACGTCGGCGGTGAGGCGCACCAGCGGCAGCTCGCCGTCGTCGCTGCGCACCGCGCCGCGCAGCAGGACGATGCCGGCCCGCACCTCCTGCCGGTTGAAGAAGCGCTCCCCGCCCCGCACCAGGTAGGGCACACCGGCGCGCGCCAGGGCGGTCTCCACCGCCTCGGACTGGCCGTTGGTGCGGAAGAGCACCGCCACGTCGCCCGGGGTCACCTCCCCCGATGCCGTGAGCTCCCCGATGCGCTGGGCCACCCAGCGGGCCTCGGCCTCGTCGTCGGCGTGCACGGTGAGCTCCGGCTCCGGGCCCGGCGGGCGCTGCGCGTGCAGCTCCACCCGGCCGGCCGCCGAGCGCACGTCGCCGGCGATCACCGCGTTGGCCACGCCGAGCACCTGCGGCGTGGAGCGGTAGTTGCGGTGCAGCTGCACCGAGGTGACCCCGGGGTGGCGCGTCGGGAAGTCCAGCAGGTGCTGGGGCGTGGCACCGGTGAAGGAGTAGATGGTCTGCGCCGCGTCGCCCACCACGCACACGTCGTGGCGCTCGCCGGTCCAGGCCTCGAGCAGGGCCTGCTGCACGGCGTTGACGTCCTGGTATTCGTCCACCACGAAGTGCCGGTACTGGCTGCGCACCGTGCGGGCCACGTCGGGGCGGTCACGCAGGATCGCCAGCATCGAGAGCAGCACGTCCTCGAAGTCCATGACCCCGCGGTCGCTGGCCACCTCGGCGTAGACCTCCAGCAGCCGCGCCATCGCCGAGGGGTCCAACCCGCCGGCCGAGCGCTCCAGGCGCCGGGCCTCGGCGGCGTAGGTGGCCGGGGTGAGCAGCGAGACCTTGGCCCACTCCACCTCGGCGGCCAGGTCGCGCACGGCGGTGCGGTCGACCTCCAGACGCAGCCGGCTGGCGGCCTCGGCCACCAGCGGCGCCTTGGAGTTGATGATCTGCGGCGGCGCGCCGCCCACCACGTGCGGGTGGAAGTACTGCAGCTGGCGCAGCGCCGCGGCGTGGAAGGTGCGCGCCTGCACGCCCGGCACGCCGAGCGCGCGCAGGCGGGTGCGCATCTCCCCGGCCGCACGCGCGGTGAACGTGACCGCCAGCACCTGCTGGGCCGGGAAGGCCCCGGCGTGCACGCCGTAGGCGATGCGGTGGGTGATGGCGCGCGTCTTGCCGGTGCCCGCACCGGCAAGCACCCGCATCGCGCCCACGGGGGTGGCCGCCACCTGCCGCTGCTCGGGGTCGAGCCCCTCGAGGATGCGCTCGGGGTCAGTCACGCACGGACCCCCGCACCTCGTCGCGCACCGGCAGCGGGCCGCCGTACCACTGCTCGATGAGGCGGCGGGCGATGGAGAACGGCCCCGGCAGGCCCACCTCGCGCGCGGCGAGCGCGGCGGCCAGGCCCTCCCGGGACACCCAGCGGGCCTCGGCGATCTCGTCGTGCTCCAGCGCCGTGGCGGGCACCTCGTCAGGCTGCGCCCCGGCCCGGGCGGTGAAGCCCACCATGAGCGAGGCCGGGAAGGGCCACGGCTGGGACCCCGCGTAGGTCACGTCCGACACCTGCACCGACACCTCCTCGTACACCTCGCGCGCCACGGCCTGCTCGAGCGTCTCGCCGGGCTCCACGAAACCGGCGAGCACCGACAACCTCCCCTCCGGCCAGTGGCGGCCCCGAGCCAGCAGCAGCCGGTCGCGGTCGTCGACCACGGCCATGATCACCGCGGCGTCCGTGCGCGGGAAGTGCAGGCGCCCGCCCTCCTCGCGGCGCACCCAGCCGGAGGAGACCACCTCGGTCTCCGCGCCGGTCTCCGGGGAGAAGCGGTGCCGCTGGTGCCAACGCGCCAGGGCGACGGCCGTCATCGCCGCCTCGCGGTCCTCCTCGCCCAACGCGCTCCCCACCACCTTGAGGTCCGCCCAGGAGGCCCCCTCGGGCAGGTGCACCGCGTCCTCGTCGGCCACCACCACGGCCACCAACGGGCCGTCGGATCCCCGGCCCAGGAAGACCTCGACGCCGTCGGCCACCCCGTCGGCGTCCAGGTCCGGCAGCTCGCCGGCCGGGGAGGTGCGCCACAGCACCGCCGCCGGGCTGCCGGTCACCGCCACGGCCCCCTCGAGGGTCACCCAGAGACGCCGGTGGGGTGCCTCACGCCCCCACGCCGGCTCCCCCGCCGCGCTCCCCCGCAACCACGCGGCCCGCTGCAGCGCGGGCTCGATCCGGGCGGACGACGCGGGCGGTGTGGGAGGGCTGGACACACCCGCAGCCTATGCGGCCGCACTTAGGGTGTGCGCATGGATCCGGCGCCGTACCTCGCCCTCGTCGTGGCCCTGGCGGTCGTGTGCCAGTGGGTCGCGTGGCGCTGGAAGGTGCCCTCCCTGCTGGTGCTGCTGCTGTGCGGCTTCGCCCTGGGACGGGTGGAGTCCCCCGACACCGTGCTGGGGCAGACCATGCTCTTCAGCGGCGTGAAACTGGCCGTCGGCATCATCCTCTTCGAGGGGGCGCTCGGGTTGCGCCTGCGCCAGGTGCCCGACCTCGGCAAGCCCATCCTGCGGCTGTGCACGTGGACGGTGCTCATCACCTGGGTGCTCGTCACCCTGCTGGCCTGGGGGCTCGGGTTCGACCTGCGGGCCGCGCTGCTCGTGGGCGCCATCCTCACCGTCACCGGCCCCACCGTCATCAACCCCATCCTGCGCACCCTGCGCCCCACCCGGCGCGTCTCCCAGCTGCTGCGCTGGGAGGGCATCGTGGTGGACCCCATCGGCGCCATCCTCGGCGTGCTGGTGCTGCAGGTGGTGACCGCCACCGGCCGGGCCGGCCCCTGGGCCGACGCGGCGCTCACCCTGGTGCGCGCAGTGGGCGTGGCCGTGCTGCTCACCGTGCTGGTGGGCTGGCTGCTCACGTGGATGATGCGCGAGGACCTCATCCCGGACTACCTGCAGGGCGTCACCTTCCTGGCCGCCGCGCTGGGCTCGATGACGGCGAGCAACACCGTGCAGCCCGAGTCCGGTCTGCTCACGGTGACCCTGCTGGGCATCCTGCTGGCCAACCAGACCGACCTGCACATCCAGCACATCATCGAGTTCAAGGAGAACCTGCAGGTGCTCTTCGTGGGCGCCCTGTTCATCGTGCTGGCCGGCCGGGTGGAGCCCGCGCAGCTGGTGGAGGTGGCCCCCGTGGCGGCCGTCTTCGTGCTCGGGCTGGTGGTCATCCGCGTCGTCGCCATCGGGGTGGGCCTGCGCGGCACCGACGTGACCCGGGCGGAGCGGACGCTGCTCATGTCGATGGCGCCACGCGGCATCGTGGCGGCGGCCGTCACCTCGATCTTCGCGCTGGAGTTCGGCCACGCCGCCGACCACGCCATCAGCCTCGGCGAGGCCGCCCGCGAGGACGGTGACGCCGCCCAGGCCGCCGCGCTGTTCGAGCGCGCCACCGACCTGCACGCCCTCTCGGTGGAGGTGGACCGCCTGGTGCCGTTGGTGTTCATCGTCATCGTCTCCACCGTGGCCCTGTACGGCCTGGGAGTGGGCCGGCTGGCCGAGCGGCTCGGGCTGGCCACCGCGAGCCCCCGCGGGGTGCTCTTCTCCGGCGCCGCCCCGTGGGTGGTGCCGGCCGCCAAGCGCCTGCGCGAGCTGGGGGTGCCGTCGGTGATCGTGGCCCGCGAGCGCGCGGACCTGCGGGCCGCCCGCATGTCCGGCCTGCGCACGGAGGCCGCCAGCATCATCAGCGAGTACGCGGTGGAGGACATGGACCTGGCCGGCATCCGCTCGATGGTGTGCGCCACCCGCGACGACGACACCAACGCCATCGCCGCCGGGGAGTTCTCCCACGTGCTGGGGCGCAGCCACGTGTACACCCTCAAGCGCCACGAGGACACCGACCGCGCCCGGCAGGCCACCGCCGGCCACCTGGTGGGCAACATCGCGTTCTCCCCGCCGATGGACTACGACGAGCTGCTGCAGCGCACCCGCAACGACCACAAGGTGACCTCCACCGAGCTCACCGAGGAGTACGGCTCGGACGAGTTCTGGAACGACCACCCCGAGGCCGTGGTGCTCTTCGTGCACTCCGAGGAGACCACGCGCGTGGCCTCCGGCAGGCGGCAGTCCGGCGAGGCGGGGAGCACCTTCGTGGCCCTGGTTCCGGTCGGCGCGGACGGCACGCCGGCCACCGGCCCGGTGCCGACCACCACCGGCGCGCACCCCGCGGTGGCGTGAGGTGGACGTGAGAAGGTGGGCGCCGATCTCCGGGAGGTGCAGGTGAAGAAACCGGTTCGCCCCACGTGGGCACGCATGGCGGCGTGGTCCGTGGCCGCCGTCCCCTCGATCGCGCCCCGTGGGGTGGCGTGGGTGGACCCCGGTGGCGCGGACCACGAGGTGGCCCAGGTGGTCGACGCCGACGACCGGCGCTGGTCGGTGCGCCGCACCGACGCCGACGCCACGCCCGGTGAGCGGCTCGCCGAGACGCTGCCGGCGGACCTGCACGGTGCACCCCCGGCCGTGGCCGGCAGGACGATGTTGGGCGACGGCTCCACCGTCAGCGTGCGGCCGTGGGTGGCCGGGCGCTCCCTGCGCTGGGTGATGGTGCGCCCGGGCGACGCCGTGGTGGAGCACTTCGCGGCCTTCCTCGCCGCGCTGCACGGCACGGACCCCGCAGCGCTCGGCGACGCCGCCGAGGTGCCGACCGCGGAGGACCTGCGCACCGAGCGCCTCGACCTGCTGGACCGTGCCGCCTCGACCGGTGTGGTGCCGCCGCGTCTGCTCTCCCGGTGGGAGGAGTCCCTCGAGGACGCCGAGCTGTGGGCCGTGCAGCCCTGCGTGGTGCACGGACGTCTCGTGGACGAGCACGTGCTGGTGACCACCGACCACGACCTGGCCGCCGTCATGGGCTGGTCCGGGGTGCACGTGGGCGACCCCGCGGAGGACTTCGCCGTGGTGAGCCGGTCGGCCACCCCGGACGTGCTGGGGGCCGTGCGCAGCCGCTACGCCGAGCTGCTGGGCCGCACCGACGAGCGGCTGCTCGAGCGCGCCCACCTGGTGGCCGAGATGCGCGACCTGCCGCGGCTGGTGGTGGCGCACACCCGCGGGGACTCGGCGACCGTGGCCGACATCGAGGCCGAGCTGGCGCACCGCTCGCGGCTGCTCGCCGAGGCTGAGGAGCTCGACGCCTGGGAGTGACGCCGGGCTGGCGGGGGTGGTCCGCCGCGGCACCCCCGTCCTCGCCGGCCTCAGGCCTCCTCGCCTGCGCGCAGCAGGCCCACGAGGCGTTCGAGTTCCGCGCCCGCGGGCAGGGTCGGGCGCAGCGTGACGCCGTTGCCGGCGTGGAAGAAGGCACCCCCCACCACGGCGGGGTCGAGCCCCTGCCAGGCGGCGAACGCCTGCCGGTAGCAGGCCAGCTGCACCGCGGCCACGGCCGCCTGCTGCCCACCGGGCGCGGACGAGGTCTTCCAGTCCACCACCACCCACTCCAGGCCCTCGGCCCGTTCGGCGGGTGAGGCCGGGAAGATCGCGTCGGCACGCCCGCGGACGGTCAGGCCCGCCACGGTGGTCTGCAGCGGCAGCTCCACCCAGCGCGGCACGCGGTCGGCCCACTCGCTGGCCCGGAAGTTCTCCCGCAGACGCTTCAGCTCGTCGCCGGGCGCGTCCGGGGCGGTGCCACCGTGGTCCTGGGGCCCGTCGGCCCACACCAGCTCGTCCTCGTCCTGTGTGGCGTCGAACAGCTGGGCCGGCGCCCACTGGGCCTCCACCCAGGCGTGGAAGTCCGTGCCCCGCCGGGCTGCCCGCGCCGGTGGCGTGGGCACGGGGCGGGCCAGGAGGCGGCGGGCCTGCGGGTCGCGGGCCACGGCCACCAGGGCGCTGGTGCTCACGTGGCGGGGCAGCGCGTGGCCGGGCCGGTCCACGGCGTCGCGCTCGGCGAGCAACAGGCGCACGTCCTGGCGGAAGGCCAGCAGGTCGGCGCGGGTGGCGTCGTCGAGGCCGTCCCAGCCCGGCTCGGCGCCCGGTCGCGTGGCCAGGGCCGTGCCCACCTCGGCGGCGGCGGCCGCGTGCGCGTGGTGCACCAGGTCGGCGACCTGCTCGCGGGGCCACGGCGCGGTGACCGGCTCGGCCCGCACGGGGTTCTCCGGCACCGGGTCGGTCGGAGGCATCGGCGCCCAGGCACCCACGGCGCACCGGTCGAGCACCTCGGTGAGGAAGTCGCTCGTGGGCGTGGGGGCGGCAGACTCCCCCCAGACCGATGCCGTGAGGTGCAGCCAGGAGCGCGCCCGGGTGACGCCCACGTAGGCCAGGCGCCGTTCCTCCTCGAGGGCGCGCGCCCCGTTGGCCCGGCCGAAGTCCTCCATCGCGGCGTCGAAGTCCGCCTTGTCCGCATCGGGCGGGAGGGTCCAGACCGGCAGGGACGGGGAGTCGCCGCGCAGCGCGAAGGGCAGCTGGCCGCTGGCCGGGGCCCACCAGGCGCTGTCGGTGGCCGGCCCCGCCACCCACTCGTCGTCCACGGCGCGCACGGTGCCGGTGCCGCTGGGGAAGGTGCCGGCCACCAGCCCGGGCACCCACACGGCATCCCACTCCAGGCCCTTGGAGGCGTGCACGGTGAGCACCTGCACGGCGTCAGGGTCCACCTCCACCGCGCCGGGCTCCAGCGCGCCGTCGTGCTCCTCGGCGGCGTCGAGCCAAGCCATGAGCGCCGAGAGGCTCGGCTCGCGGGTGCCGGCCTCGGCGAAGGTGGCCACGTGCTCGTGGAAGGCATCCAGGTGCGCCCGCGCCCGCCACACCGGCAGGTCCACCCGCGAGGCGAGCTCCACGTCCACGCCGAGGGCCTGCTCGGCCACCAGCGCCAGCTCGCCCACCCCGCGGTGCTGCGCGCCCAGGCACTGCGTCACGGCCTCGGCGAGCACGGCCAGCCGAGACCGGGCGGTCTCCCCGACGTGCTCGCCCTCCGGCCCGGTCCAGTCGGGGTCCACGGGGGTGAGCACGGCATCGAGCAGGGTGACCTGCGTCTGCAGCTGGTCGCGCCGCTCGGCCAGCCCCTCGTCACCGCGGGGGCGGGTGTTCCAGCGGCGCTCGAGCTCCCGACGCCAGGCGTGCAGGCCCACCAGGTCGGCCGCCCCGAGGCGGGTGGCCGGGCCGGTGAGCAAGCGCACCAGGTGGTCGCCGCGGGTCGGGTCGTCCACCACCGCCAGCAGGGCGCGCACGTCGGCCACCTCGGGCACCAGGAGCAACCCGCCCAGACCCACCACCTCGTAGGGCAACCCGGCGGCCTCCAACGCCTCGGTGACCAGTGGGAACCACGACCGCTTGCGGCAGAGCACCGCGGCCGAGGCCTCCCCGGGACGCCAGTGCCGGCCCAGCCAGGCCGCCCCCTCGGCGGCCTCCTGCGCCGGTGTGGTGCTGCGTACCGCGCTCACCACCGACTCCCCGTGGTGGCCGGGGCGGGGCGAGAGCTCGGGCAGGTCGAGGCGACTGGCCGCCCGCAGCGGCGCCGCCACGGCGTTGGCCACCTCGAGCACCTGCGGGGAGTTGCGCCAGCTCACCGAGAGCGAACGCTGCGTGGCACCGAAGGCCTCCACGAAGGACTCCATGGTGCGCGCCGAGGCCCCCCGGAAGCCGTAGATGGACTGGTGCGGGTCGCCCACGGCGGTGACGCTCACCCCGGCGTGGCCGGCGAACACCCCGCGCACCACCTGCAGCTGCGCCTCGGTGGTGTCCTGGAACTCGTCCAGCAGCACCGCCCGGCTGCGGGCCCGCTCCACCCGACCCACGGCCCGGTGGCCGCCGGCGAGCAGCGCCGAGAGCCGCGTCTGGTCGGAGAACTCGATGACCTGCCGCTCGGCCTTGACCTCCTGCCAGCGCTGCACCAGCGGCACCAGCGCGCGGCGGGCGGCGAGCGTCGCGCGCGCCCTGGTCACCGCGGCCGCCTCCTTGCCGCCCCGCACCGAGGCCACGGTGTCCAGCAGCGCATCGATGCGGTCGAGCTCGGCCTCCACCTGCGCGCCGGTCACGAGGTGGTCGCCCATCTGCCCGGCCAGGGTGCGCACGCCCTGCACCACCGACCCGATGGAGGTCAGCCCCTCGGGCAGGTCGCCCGGCCAGGCGGTGGCCAGGTCGGTGACGCCCTGCCACGCCTCCACCTCCGAGAGCACACGGGCACCGGGCTCCACGCCCACCCGCAGGCCGTGCTCGGCCACGATGCCGCCGCTCCACGCGTTGTACGTGGAGACCACCGGCGGCTGCAGCTCCTCCTCCCCGAGCACCCCGGCCCGGGCGAGCGCCTCGAGCCGCGCGCCGAGCCGTTCGGAGAGCTCCGCGGCGGCCTTGCGGGTGAAGGTCAGGCCGAGCACCTGGTCGGGCCGCACCACGCGGTTGGCCACGAGCCACACCACGCGGGCGGCCATGGTCTCGGTCTTGCCCGACCCGGCACCGGCCACCACGAGCTGCGCCGGCGCCGTGCACTCGATGACGGCGGCCTGCTCCGGAGTGGGCCGGTGCTGGCCGAGTACGTCGGCGAGGTCGGCGGCGCTCCAGCGCCGGCCGGCCGGCCGCGCTCCGGACCCCTGCGCCGGGTCGGTGGTGCCGGTGGGCTCGCTCATGCGACCTCCTTGCCCTCGGGGCGGGCCGGGCAGCTGGACCGGACGGGGCAGTGCCGGCAGGCCTCCCCCACCGTGGCGACGTGGCGGGCCTGCACCATCCCCACGCCGGCCTCGGCCACCCGGGCACGGTGGTCCACCGGCCCGTCGGCGAGGGCCGGCTGACGCCGGTCGATGGTGCCCACCTTCTCGCCGGAGTCGAGCTGCACCAGGGAGGCACCACCGGAGTGGTCACCGGCCTCGAAGGCCCCGGCCTCCACGGCCACCTGGTAGGCCCCCAGCTGGGCGTTGTCCGGCAGGTCCTTGGGCGAACCCACGTGGCCGGTCTTGAGGTCGGCCACGTGCAGCGCACCACTGCCGGGGTGGCGCTCCAGCCGGTCCACCCGGCCGGTGAGGCGCACCCCCTCGGCCTCCACGCGCAGCGCGAGCTCGGTTCCCACGAGCTCGCGGCCGCACTCGCGGCGGTAGACGTCGTAGCGGCGCAGCCACTGCGCCATCCGCTCGCCCTCCCGGCGCGACCACCACACCTCCGGCGAGCCGAGCTCCTCCCGCCGGCGTGCGGCCTCGGCCCGCAGCTCCTCCAGCGGGGCCTCGGGGTGCTCGGCCAGCAGGTCGTGGAGCAGCGTTCCGATCTCCTGCGCGCGACCGGGCGGGGTGCTGCCGCCGTGGGTGGTGAGGAACCACTTGAGGCCGCAGTCCTGCCAGGTGCCCAGTGAGGAGGGGCGCACCACCGGCAGCGTGCCGGGTGCCCAGGGGGCCTCGGCGGAGGACACCTGGCGCAGTGCCCACCACGCCTCGGGGTGGGCGTGGGGCACCTCGGCCCGCACCAGGGCGGCGAGCTCGGCGGCCCACGCAGCACGGGCCCCGGGGTCGGTGCGGGCCGTACCGGCACCCGCGGGTTCGTCGGCCTCGGGCACGGCGCCCGCGGCGTGCAGGAGCTCGCGCCGGGCGTGCGCCACCTGGTGGCGCAGGTCCACCGGCACCGACCACGGCGCGAACTCGCGCTGCTCCACCCCCTCGGGCAGCGGGTCCACGAGGTCGAGGAAGGGCGAGGGGGTCTCCTCGGCGTCCCGCACCGCCGTGACCACGAGGCGCCGGGTGGCCCGGGTGCAGGCCACGAGGAACTGCCGTAGCTCGTCGTGGCGCACGGCTGCCAGCTCCTCGGCGATGCCGCCGGTGCGCCCCTCGACCAGCTCCACCAGCCGCGAGGACCCCACGAGCGATCCGCGCAGCCGCAGGTCCGGCCACACCCCGGTCTGCACACCGACCACGGCCACCACCTCCCACTCCCGCCCGGCGGCGGCCTGCGGGGTGAGCACCTGCACGGCCTCCCGCTCCCGCCCCAGCACGAGGGAGTCGCGCGCCACCTGCGAGGAACGCATCCGCTCGGTGAACACCTCCGGCCCGGCGCCGGGGTGCCGCTCGACGAACTGCTCGGCCGCGGCGAAGAGCCCCAGCACGGCGTCGAGGTCGCGGTCGGCGCGCTGCCCGGCCACCCCGCCGGCCAGGGCCTGCCGCTGCCAGGAGGCCGAGACCCCCAGCCCGTCCCACACCGCCCAGAGCACCGTCTCGGCATCGACCCCGACCGCCCAGCCGCGTCCACCGGCGGCCCGCGGCGCAGCGGCCACCCCCGCCTGCAGGGCGGTGGCCAGCCGGCGCAGGGCGCCGGTCTCCGCACCGCGCCGCTCCCAGGGGTGGGCCGGGTCGGTCACCGCGGCCACGAGCAGCTCCCCGCTCGTGGCGCGTGAGTCGGTGCCCGCCTCGGCCCGCAGCACCCGCCGCAGCCGCCGCACCGAGGAGCTGTCCAGGCCCCCCACCGGCGAGGTGAGCCAGCGCGTCACCCGCGCCTCGTCCACCACGGGTGCCGCCGGGTCGTCGGTGCCCTGCCGCGCGAGGTCGAGCGCCGCGTCCACGAGGTCGAGCACCGTGGACACCACCGGCTGGCTGCCCGCGGGCTGCCCGCCGCCGGAGACCTGCACCGGCACCCCGGCCCGCTCCAGGGCCCGTCGCACCTGCTCGGTGCGCCCGCGCCCGCGCGCCAGCACGGCCATGCGGCGCCAGGGCACGCCACCCATCACGTGCTCACGACGCAGCAGGGTGGCCACCTGCGCGAGCTCCGCGTGCGCGCTGGGCAGCACGAGCGCCTCGGCCCGCTCGCCGTCGTCCCCCTCCTGCGCCGGTGCGGGACGCCGGTGCGCCACCGCCGTGGCCCCGATGCGGGCGGTCACCCGGTCGGCCACGGCGCGCAGCACCGGCCCGTGCCGGACCGAACGCCCCAGCACCTCCGGCTCCGGGTCACCCGCCCACTCCACGAAGGCCCCCGGGCGGGCACCCCGGAAGCCCTGCACGGCGGCGTCCGGGTCGCCCACCAGCACCCACCGCGCGTCCGGCGCCCGTACGGCCAGGGCGTCCAGCAGCGCCTGCGTCCCGGCCGTGAGCTCCTGCGCGTCGTCCACGAGCACCAGCCGCAGCGGCTCGGCCACCACCTGCGCCAGCGCGTCGTCCACCACCAGCAGGTCCGCGGCGGCGGCCACCACCCACGCCGCGTCCACCGCCTGGTGGTCGGCGAGCGCCGTGACCTGCTCGTACTCCCGCATCAGGCCCGCCGCGGCGCGCCACAACCCCGACGTGCCGCACTCCCCCTGCTGGTCGTCCAGCGCGGCGAGCTCCCCGGCGGTGACCCCGTGCTCCACCGCACGCATGAACAGGTCCCGCACCTGGTCGCGGAAGCCCTGCGTGCCCACCGCCGCCCGCACCTCCTCGGGCCAGCCTGCGGCGGCGAAGGCCGCGTCGTCACCGGCCACGCCGGCCAGCAGGTCGGCCAGCACCGCGTCCTGGTCGGCGCCCGTGAGCAGGCTCGGCGGCTCGGCCCCGGTGAGCCGCGCGTGGTGGCTGAGCACGGAGAACCCGAAGGCCTGGTGCGAGTAGACGGGCATGCCGGTGGCACCCCGCTGCCAGCGCTCCTCGAGCCGCTCGCGCAGCATCGATGCCGTGAGACGCGAGGGCGCCAGCACGAGCACCTCCGAGAGGTCTCCCCCGCCCTCGAGGTGGGCCAGGACCTCCTCGACCACCCGGGTGGAGCGGCCGGTGCCGGGGGCACCGAGCACGAGGTGGGCGCGGGGCGAGGGGGTCATGCCCCCATCGGACCACGGGCCACCGACAACCTCCGGCCCGGGCCGACTCACCAGACGGGCAGCTCGGGGTCGACCTCGCGCGCCCACTGCGTGAGGCCGCCGTCCAGGAGGAAGACCCCACCGAAGCCCTGCGCGTGCAGCTGGCGCGCGGCCTCCGCCGAGCGGCGCCCGTTGCGGCAGTAGACCACCACGTTGTCGTGCGGCCCGAAGACCTCCTTGGCCTTCCCCTCGCGCACCTCGTCCAGCGACAGGTGGAAGGAGCCGTCCAGGGCCACCACCTCGCGCTCGTGCTCTCCGCGCACGTCGAGCAGCACGAAGGGCTCGAACTCCTCCCGGTTCTGCATCATCTGCTGGAGCGTCGAGGCGTCGAGCTCCGGCGGCTGCCACAGCTCGTCGGCCGGCGGCAGCGTGATGGCGCCGGTGTGCGCCCAGGCCCGCTCGCTCGAGGCCGCGGGACGGCACACGGGGCACTGCGGGTCGGCGGCGCGGCGGTCGTCGGTCCACTGCTGGGTGAGGGTGTCCACCTGCAGGATCCACCCCAGCAGCGGCTCGCCGAGGGCCAGCAGGAGCTTGAGCGCCTCGCTGGCCATGACCATGCCCACCTGGCCGGTCACCGGGCCGAACACGCCGGACTCGGTGAACGACAGCGCCGAGGAGCTCGGCGGCTCGAAGTCCGGGGTGCACTCCGAGCAGGGCCCGTGCGGCGCCCACCAGGTGGCCACGCGCCCGCTGAACTGCTCGACGGCGCCCCACACGTGGGGCACGGCCAGCTCCGCCGCGGTGCGGGCGATGACGCGGCGCGCCTCGGGCGTGTCGGTGCAGTCCACGATGACGTCGTAGCGCTCCAGCAGCTCCAGGGCGTTCTCCGACGTGACGTAGCCGTCCACCATCCGCACGTCCACCCGGTCGTTGATGCGGTGCACACCCGCGGCGGCCGCCTCCACCTTCGGCCGTCCCACCCACTCGGTGCCGAAGATGGGCTTGCGCTGGAGGTTGGAGAGCTCCACCGGGTCCACGTCCACCACGAGCAGCTCCCCCACGCCGGCCCCGGCGAGGTACTCCAGCACCGGGGAGGCCAAGCCACCCAGACCCACCACGGCCACCCGGGCGGCCGACCAGCGGCGCTGCCCCACCATGCCGATGCCGGGGGTGGCGATGTTGCGGGCGTAGCGCTGCACCGTGGCGCGGTCGAACTCGGGGGCCATGTCGGCCAGGGGGGTGCCGGGGCCGGCCATCCGCCGCTCGGGCGGGGTCGACGGGGCGGTCTGGTCGGGGGCGACGGTGGACATGGCCTCCACCCTAGGCGTCAGGGCGCCGGAGCACACGACATACGCTGGGGCAGGACCCATCCCCCGAGGTGAAGACGAGGTTTGAGCATGGACATCCGCATCGGCATCCGCGAGGTCGCCCGCGAGGTCACGATCGACGTCGACCAGCCCGCCGCCGAGGTGCGCGCAGCCGTGCAGGCCGCCCTCGAGGGCAGCACCCCGGTGCTGGAGCTCACCGACGCCCAGGGCCGCTCCGTGATGGTGCCCAGCGCCCAGATCGGCTACGTGGACCTCGGCAGCGAGGACCGTGGCCGCGTGGGCTTCGGCACCGCCTGAGCCCCCACCGCCCGACGCCGCGCCCCTCCCCCGGTGGCGCGGCGTCGTCGTGCACCGGCCCCAGGTGCCGCGGTGCCCCTAGGATGGCCCGGACACCCGGTGCCCGGTCGGCACACCGTGAACGGGGCGCGACGCCCCCGGTCCGCAGCAGCGCAGACGCGCGCGGACACCCAGAGAGACCTCCGATCGGCCCGCAGACAGCGCCCCACCGGCGCCCGATCAGGAGATCCATGAGCGACAAGACCTTCGCCGACTTCGGCATCCACCCCGAGATCGCCGCCGCCCTCTCCGAGGCCGGCATCACCACGCCCTTCCCCATCCAGGCGATGACGCTCCCGGTGGCCCTGGACCGCCAGGACATCATCGGCCAGGCCAAGACCGGTACCGGCAAGACGCTCGGTTTCGGCGTGCCGATGGTGCACCATGTGGTGGCCCCCAAGGACCCGGGCTTCGACGCCCTGGAGCAGCCCGGCGCCCCGCAGGCCCTGGCCGTGGCCCCCACCCGTGAGCTCGCCCTGCAGGTGGCCAGCGACCTCGAGCGCGCCGCCGCCCAGCGCGGCATCCGCGTGCTCACCGTCTACGGCGGGCGTGCCTACGAGCCGCAGATCGAGGCCCTGGAGCGCGGCGTGGAGATCGTGGTGGGCACCCCCGGCCGCCTCATCGACCTGGCCGAGCGCGGCCACCTGACCCTGGCCCACGCGCGGACCGTGGTGCTCGACGAGGCCGACGAGATGCTCGACCTGGGCTTCCTGCCGGACGTGGAGAAGCTGCTCTCCCTCACGCCGGCCGGCCGCCAGACGATGCTGTTCTCCGCCACCATGCCCGGCGCCGTGGTGGCCATGGCACGCCGCTACATGAACCAGCCCACCCACATCCGGGCCATGGAGGAGGTGCCCGGCGCGGGCGCCACCGTGGAGGCGATCGACCAGTTCGTCTACCGCGCCCACGCCATGGACAAGGTGGAGATGCTGGCCCGCCTGCTGCAGTCGAAGGGCCGCGGCCTGTCGATCGTGTTCACCCGCACCAAGCGCACCGCCGCCAAGGTGGCCGAGCAGCTCGTGGAGCGCGGCTTCGCGGCGGCGGCCATCCACGGCGACCTCGGCCAGGGGGCCCGCGAGCAGGCCCTGCGCGCCTTCCGCACCGGCAAGGTGGACGTGCTCGTGGCCACCGACGTGGCGGCCCGCGGCATCGACGTGGACGACGTCACCCACGTGGTCAACTACCAGTGCCCCGAGGACGAGAAGACCTACCTGCACCGCATCGGCCGCACCGGCCGCGCGGGCAAGCAGGGCACGGCCGTGACCCTCGTGGACTGGGACGACCTGCACCGCTGGGCGCTCATCAACCGGGCGCTCGACCTGGGCGCCCCGGAGCCGGCGGAGACCTACTCCACCTCCCCGCACTTCTACGCCGACCTGCAGATCCCCACCGACGTCACCGGTGAGCTCCCGGACGCCCAGCGCACCCGCGCGGGCCTGGACGCCGAGCGCCTCGACGAGGCGGGGGACCTGAAGTCCGCCCGGAAGCCCGAGGGCGGACGCGGTGGCCGAGGCGGGCGCGGCGGCTCGGGCGGGCGTGGCCGGCGAGGCGGCCAGGGCGGCCGTGGCCGCGGCGGTCGGGGCCGCGGCGGTCGGGGCGAGCAGCGCAACGCCTCGGGGGGCGACGCCCGCACCACCCCGGTGTCCGAGTCCCCCGAGGGCGGGGCGCGCCGGCCGCGTCGTCGCCGTCGCACCCGCGGCGGGTCCGCCTCCTCCGAGGGCTGAGGCCCAGCGGCGCAGGGCCCGGCCTCAGCGGCGCAGGAACTCCTCCCACACCTCCAGCGGGGTCGTGTTCTCCGCCAGGAGGTTGGGCTTGCCCGTGCCGTGGTAGTCGCTGGACCCCAGTGGCACCAGGCCGAGCGACTCGGCCCACCCGGCGGCGCGGCGTCGTTCCTCGGCGTCGTGCTCGCGGTGGCGCACCTCGAGGCCGGCCAGCCCCAGCTCCACCAGCTCCTCCACCTCTTCGCGGGTGACGTTGCGGCCGCGCGTGCCGGTGAGCGGGTGCGCGAGGGCCACGACGCCCCCGGAGGCCTCGGCGGCCCGCAGCACGTCCGCGGCGTCGGGCACCGGGTGGTGCAGGTGATAGCGCCCGCCGCGCCGCAGCGGTCCGGCGAAGGCCTCGTCACGGTCCCGGACCACCCCGGCGGCCACGAGCGCGTCGGCGATGTGGGGGCGCCCCGGCGTGGCGCCCGGCGGCACGTGCGCCCACACCTGCTCGGTGGTCCACCCGGTGTCCTCGGCCACCAGCTGCGCCATCCGGTCCATGCGTCGGTGGCGCCCCTCCACGGTCGCGCGCAGCAGCGCCACCAGGGCGGGACTGTCAGCGGGCACCCGGTGCACCAGCAGGTGCACGGGCACCGGCCGGTCGGGGCGCGGCACCTGCGCGCTCACCTCGATGCCGGGGTGCACCCGGATGCCGTACCGCTGGCCGGCCGCCAGCGCCTCGGACCAGCCGGCGGTGGTGTCGTGGTCGGTGAGCGCCACCGCCCCGAGCCCCAGCTCGGCGGCGCGGCGGACCACCTCGGCGGGTGGCTGCGTGCCGTCCGAGGCGGTGGAGTGGGTGTGCGGGTCGACCTGCCCGCCGAGGCCGCTCACGTCTCCACCACGCGGCTGGCCTTGCGCTCCGAGCGGCTCATGCCCGCCAGCGCACGGTGCGCCCACGTGCCCAGGCTGACCCCGGCGGCCAGGGCCAGGCCGCTGGCCACGGCGCTGAGCAGCTCCTGCAGCCCGGCGAAGTAGGTGGCGGGGTCGTTGTCCATGAGCTTGAACAGCCCGCGGTAGACCGCCCCACCCGGCAGGAAGGGCGCGATGACGGCCGTGGTGAGCGCCAGCGAGGGCACGTGCAGGCCGCCGGCCAGCCAGTGGGCCAGGAAGCTCACCATGGCCACCGCCAGCATCACGCGCGTCTCGTAGGTGAACCCGCCCACCTGGAGCGCCCAGAAGAGCAGGAACGCGGTGCCGCCGAGCGCGGAGGACAGGAAGGCCGCACGCAGCGAGGCGTAGGTGGCGATGGCCGAGAAGAAGCAGAACACCATCGAGCTGATGACCAGGGTGGCCAGGTCCTCCGAGAGGTAGGACCGGGTGAGCACCGTCATTCCGATGCCCGCCCGCCGCGCCGCGTCGAGCACCAGGGAGACGCCGATGGCGACGCCGGCGGTCATGACCACCACCTCCAGGGCCCGCGCCCCGGCGGTGACGTAGTACCCGTCGAGGGCGTCCTGCGCGGTGCCCACCACGCCGAGGCCGGCCAGCAGCACGATGATGCCGGCGGCCACGATGAGCGAGGGGTACTGGTCGCCCGGCGGGTCGAGCCCGATGCCCCACAGGTGGAGGTCCTCGCGTTCCACCACGTAGATGGCCACCGCCACCATCGTCGGGATGGCGGACGCCACGATCTGGGCGAAGAAGGGCGGCAGCCCCCACCGGCCCAGGCGGGCCAGCACCTGGTCGATGGCCAGGGTGGAGAAGAAGGTGAGCACCCAGGTGACCTGGTCGGCGCCGAGCAGCGCGGAGATGGCCGCACCCATCATCGCCAGGGCCACGCTGGCCACCCACGGCCGGTAGGGGCGGGGCGCGTGGAGGATCTCCTCCAGCCGGGCCGAGGCCGACTCCAGCTCCCCGGGGTGCTCGGCCAGGTCGTTGACGAAGGCCTGGAGCCGCTCCACGGCCATGAAGTCGTAGGTGCGGGCGCGCACCACGCGCATCACCGACAGGGGGTCCTCCCCCATGCCGCGGTGGATGCTCACCGTGATGGAGGTGAAGGTGATGTCCACGTGGGCCGAGCGCACGCCGAAGGCGGAGGTGAGGCGCAGCACGGTGGCCACGACGTCGGCGGCGGGGGTGCCGGCACCGAGCAGGGCCTCACCGGTGCGCAGCGAGAGGTCGATGATCTGGCGGCCGCGGCGCTCGTCGAGGTCGCGGTCGCCGGACTCCACCATCGGCACCGGCGAGGCGGAGCTGGGGCGGACCACGTCGGCCAGCCGGATGACGCGGCGTCGCGTGCTGCCGCGTACCGTGCCGGGCGCCAGCTGCTGCTGCACCCCGGGCGCCAGAGCGACGTCCTCGGAGAGGCCGGTGGTGAGGTTGGTGGTCGGCGCCACGCCCGGCGGGACCGGGCCCTCCCCCTCGGTGCCGCCGGGGGCGGTGGTGGTCGGGGCACCGGTCTGGACGGGGTTCAGGACCGTGGTGGCCGCGGGCTGCGGAGCGGTCTCGGACTGCGCACCCCGGGCCACCGACGACAACGAACGGGGCGTACGCGAGGGAGACACGCGGGACACTCTCACCCGGAGGGGGCTTCGGAGACAAGTTCCGTCGCACCCCGTGGACGTGGGCACCGAAGAGGGGCCCGGGGCCGAGTTCGGCACCGGTGCCGAACTCGGCCTGACCCGGCATCGAGAACCGCACCGGTGCCGAACTCGGCCTGACCCGGCATCGAGAACCGCACCGGTGCTGAACTCGACTGTCGAGTTCAGCACCGGTGCGGAGGTGGGTTGGGGTGTCCGGTCGAGAACGGCACCGGTGCCGTTCTCGGCGCCGGGGTCGGCCACCGTGTGCAGCGTGGTGCATGACACACTGGCCGGGTGAGTGAAGAGCAGCCGAAGCAGGACCACCGCAGCCGTCCGGACTCCGAGAACTTCCGCGCGTTCATCGCCGCGGACTGGGCCGAGCGCGACCTCTCCGGGGTGCGCCCGCTGGAGGCCGCCCAGTACGCCGCGCCCCGCCGCACCGCCCTGGCCGAGAAGTTCCCCGAGCAGACCCTCGTGGTGCCCGCCGGCGGCCTCAAGGTGCGCTCCAACGACACCGACTACGTGTTCCGCCCGCACTCGGCCTTCGCCCACCTCACCGGCCTGGGCGCCGACCGCGAGCCGGACGCCGTCCTGGTGATCCGCACCGGCGAGGCCGGCAGCGAGCCCGAGGCGGTCTTCTACTTCCGGCCGATGGCGGCCCGTGACTCCGAGGAGTTCTTCGCCGACTCCCGCTACGGCGAGTTCTGGGTGGGCCCGCGCCCGGTGGAGGAGGACATCCGCCGCGAGCTCGGCCTGGACGCCCGCCACGTGGACCGTCTGGAGGCCGACCTGGCCGCCGACGCCGACCGCCTGCGCGTGGTGCCGGACGCCGACCGCGACGTGACCGAGCTGGTGCGCCGGGTGCGCGGCGACGCCGCCGACGACGCCTCGGCCACCGAGCGCGACGACGAGCTCGCCCACGCCTGCTCCGTGCTGCGCCTGGTCAAGGACGACTGGGAGGCCGACCAGATGCGCGAGGCCGTCCGGGCCACCGGGCGCGCCTTCGACGCCGTCATCGAGAACCTCGACGAGGCGGTGCGGCGTGGCCGCGGCGAGCGCTGGGTGGAGGGCGTCTTCGGCCTGCACGCCCGCCACGCCGGCAACGGGGTGGGGTACGACTCCATCGTGGCCTCCGGCGACCACGCCAACACGCTGCACTGGATCCGCAACACCGGCGACCTGGACCCGAACGAACTGCTGCTGCTGGACGCCGGCGTGGAGCTGGACTCCCTGTTCACCGCCGACGTGACGCGCACGCTGCCCATCGGCGGCACCTTCACCGACGCCCAGCGCAAGGTCTACGACGCGGTGTACGCCGCGCAGGAGGCCGGCATCGCCGCGGTGAAGCCGGGCAACAAGTTCGGCGACGTGCACGCCGCGGCCATCCGCGTGATCGCCGAGCACCTGCACGAGTGGGGCCTGCTCCCCGAGGGCGTGTCCGTGGAGGACACCCTCGCCCCCGAGGGCCAGTACCACCGCCGCTGGATGGTGCACGGCACGAGCCACCACCTGGGCATCGACGTGCACGACTGCGCGCTGGCCCGCCGCGAGGAGTACATGGGCGCCGAGCTGGTGCCGGGCATGTGCCTGACCGTGGAGCCGGGCCTGTACTTCAAGGCCGACGACCTCAAGGTGCCCGAGGAGTTCCGCGGCATCGGCGTGCGCATCGAGGACGACGTGCTGGTCACCGGAGACGGCTGCGAGAACCTCTCGGGCTTCATGCCCCGCACCTCGGCGGACGTCGAGGCGTGGATGAAGCGCCTGCGCGGCTGAGCCACGCACCGCCGGAGGGCCGGGTGGGGGGTCTCCCCGCCCGGCCCTCCTCGCGTCGCGGGGTGGGGCCGGACGTAGGCTGGCGGGCATGCCGACCGCTGCGAGGGACAGCTCCGTGAGGGCCTGCGTCCTCACGGTCTCCGACCGGGTCTCCCGCGGGGAGCGCGAGGACCGCTCCGGGCCGCTCGCCCGCGACCTGCTCACGTCCGGGCTGGGGGACCTGCTCGAGGGGGTGGACCTGCGCGTGGTGCCCGACGGCGAGGACCCCGTCCGCGAGGCCGTGGCCGCCGCCCTGCGCGAGGGGGCCCGCCTCGTGGTGACCACCGGCGGCACCGGCGTCTCGCCGCGTGACCGCACCCCCGAGGGCACCGCTCCCCTGCTGGACCGCGAGCTGCCCGGGGTGGCCACAGCCCTGCACGCCGCCGGCGCCGAGGCCGGCCCGCACGCCCTGCTGACCCGCGGCCTGGTGGGCGTCGTCGATGCCGGGCCCGGTGCCCCCGGCGCCCTGGTGGCCAACCTGCCCGGCAGCACCGGCGGCGTGCGCGACGGCCTGGCGGTGCTCCTGCCGCTGGTGCCCCACGTGCTCGACCAGCTCACCGGAGGTGACCACGCATGAGCGACCCGGCCATCGTCCACACGGCCGTCACCGACGAGCCGCTGGACGCCGACGCCCTGGAGGCCGCGGTGCTCGACCCCGCGCACGGCGCCGTGACGCGCTTCGTGGGCCGGGTGCGCGACCACGACCCGGAGGCCGCCGGCGAGGTGGTGGCCCTGGACTACAGCAGCCACCCCGACGCACCCGCCGTGCTGCGCCGCATCACCGCCGAGGTGCTCCGAGAGCATGACGCCGGCGGCGTGACCCGGGTGGCGGTGGCGCACCGCACCGGGCACCTGGAGGTCGGCGACGTCGCCATCGTGGTGGCCGTGGCCTCCGCGCACCGCGCCCCCACCTTCGCCGTCTGCTCGGCGCTGGTGGAGGCCGTGAAGGCCGGGCTGCCGGTGTGGAAGCACCAGCACGAGGCCGACGGGCGGGCCGTGTGGTCCGGGCTCGGGCTCGACGCCCGGGACGCTCCGCTGGACGACGCGCCACCGACCGAGGGCTCGCGGGCCGGCGCCGCGGAGGGGTCCTCGTGACCGGGCTCGTGGACCGCTTCGGCCGGGTGCACACCGACCTGCGCATCTCCCTCATCGACAAGTGCAACCTGCGCTGCACCTACTGCCTGCCCGCCGAGGGCGTGCCCTGGCTGCCCAAGGACGAGCTGCTGACGCGCGAGGAGATCCGCGCCGTGGCGGCAGTGGCCGTGGAGTGCGGCATCACCGAGATCCGCCTCACCGGCGGGGAGCCGCTGCTACGCCGCGACCTCACCGAGCTCGTGGGCGACCTTGCCACCCTCGAGGGCGAGGACGGGCCGGTGGAGCTCTCACTCACCACCAACGGCATCGGGCTGGACAAGGTGGCCCCCGCCCTGGCCGAGGCCGGGCTGGCGCGGGTCAACGTCAGCCTCGACACCCTGGACCCGGCGCTCTTCCACCGGATGACGCGCCGCGACCGGCACGCCGACGTGCTGGCCGGCATCGACGCCGCGCTGGCGGCCGACCTGCGACCGGTGAAGGTCAACACCGTGCTCATGCGCGACCAGAACGACCACGAGGCCGCCGACCTGCTCGCCTGGGCGGTCGAGCGCGGGGTGGAGCTCCGCTTCATCGAGCAGATGCCGCTGGACGCCGGGCACACGTGGACCCGCGAGGGCATGGTGACCCGCGAGGAGGTGGTGGCCGCGCTGTCCGAGCGCTTCGAGCTCACGGAGCTGCCCGGCCGCGGCGCGGCCCCGGCCGAGCGTTTCCTCGTGGACGGCGGGCCGGCCACCGTGGGCGTCATCGCCTCGGTGACCGCCCCCTTCTGCGGGGCCTGCGACCGTCTGCGCCTCACGGCCGACGGGCAGCTGCGCTCGTGCCTCTTCGCCCGCTCGGAGACCGACCTGCGCGGACCGTTGCGCGACGGCGCCACCTCCGAGGAGCTGGCCGCGCTCTTCCGCGAGGCGACGCTCGGCAAGCAGCCGGGGCACGGGATCGACGACCCGGGTTTCCTGCAACCGCCGCGGCCGATGAGCGCCATCGGCGGCTGAGCAGCCGGACGGGTTCGAGCCGGGGGGTCAGCCCCGCTCGGCGAGCTCCCAGCGCCAGAGGTGGCCGGGGCACTCGGCGCCCACCTCGCTCGGCCCCCGGCCACCGCGTGACGCGCGGTCACAACCGCTCGCAGACCCTGCAGATCCGTCTGAACCCCGAGGAGCTCGAGGCCCTCGTGCTCTCGGTGGCCTGAGCGGACGGCCCCGGTCAGCCGCCGGCGAAGGGCGGCAGCACGTCAACCAACGCGCCCTCACGCACGGGGGTCGAGGGGTCGTCGACCCGCATCCCGTCCACGAGCACCGCGCACCGGCCCACCACGCGCCCCAGGCGCTCCCCGTGGCGGGCGGTCGCATCGGCCAGCAGCTCACCCAGCGTGGCGCCGGCGTACTCGCCCTCGGCGCAACCGGCTGCCTCCCCGGCGGCTGCGAACCAGCGCACCCGGGCCGTCACCGTGCACCGTCCCGGGTCACCTCGGTGAGCGGCCCCTCCTGGGCCAGCCGCTCGATGCGAGCCGTGGCCTCCTCGAGCGTCAGGGCCGGGTCGTGCTCCAGTGCGCGCCCCACCAGGTAGGTGGTCACCGGCACCAGCGGGCGCTCCACCCTGCGGGCCACCACGGTGGCGATGCGGTGCAGGGTCGGCACGTCCACGTGCCCGGGCGGCAGCCCGAGCCGGTCGGCGGCGCGGGCGGCCCAGGCGTCCCACCGGGCGGGGTCCTCGGCCAGGTCGTGCGGTCGGCGGTCGCTCATGCGTCTCCTCCGGGGTTGAGGCGCGCCGTCCAGCGCGCGTGGTCCTCCCAGGTGTCCACGTCCTCGACGTCGCGCTCGTCGGGCAGGTCCACCGGGTGCAGGTCAAGCTCCCCCACCAGCTGCCGCACCGAGCGGTCGGTCGGGTCACCCAGCGCCTCGGCGGCGCGCAGCAGCGCTTCGCGCCGGTAGAGCGCGGCCAGCCACTGCCGGTGCCCGCCGGCGTCCACCGGCGCGAAGCCGTCGGCCCCGCCGAGCCCGCCACCGTCCACGTCGGCCAGCACCTCGGCCACCCCGGCGGCCTGCAGCAGCAGCGGCACCACCCGGGCCAGGCCGGGCGCGTCGGTGGCCAGCACCAGCACCCACGGGGCGGGGTCCCCGGCAGCGGCCAGTGCGTGCAACCCCGCCACGATGCCGGCGGCGGGCCCCGAGCGCGGCGGCTCCTCCACCGTGCGCAGCACCCCCTCGGGCACGTCCACGTCACCCACCACCACGGTGCGAGTGGCACCGGTGGTGGCCGTGAGCACGCGGTCGAGCAGGCGCTCGCCGGCCAGGTCCACGTCGGCCTTGGAGACACCGCCGAGCCGCTCGCCCGCGCCGCCGGCCAGCACCACGGCGTCGTGCACGAGTCCGCCCAGCGGCTGCGCAGGCGCCTCCGCGGGGGTGGCGCGCGGCGCGCGTGTCGCCGGGCTCACGCCTGCTCCTCGCGCACCCAGGTGCCGCTGCGGCCACCCTCCTTGCGCACCAGGCGCACGTCCGCCAGGTGGGCCGAGCGGTCGGTGCCCTTGACCATGTCGATCACCGACAGCGCGGCCACGCTCACGCTGGTGAGCGCCTCCATCTCCACCCCGGTGCGGTCGGCGGTGCGCACGGTGGCCTCCACCTCCACGCCGTCGTCCACGAGCTGCAGGTCCACCACCACGCCGTGCACGCCGATGACGTGGGCCAGCGGCAGCAGGTCCGGGGTGCGCTTGGCCGCGGCGATGCCGGCGATGCGGGCCACCGCCAGCACGTCGCCCTTGGGCACCGTGCCGTCGCGCAGCATCGACACCACCTCCGGCGCGCAGACCACCCTGCCGCGGGCGGTGGCGGCGCGGACGGTGGGCTCCTTGGCGGTCACGTCCACCATCCGGGCCTGCCCGGCGGCGTCGAGGTGGGTGAAGCGGGGCTCGGTCATCGGATGCTCCTCAGGGTCAGCAGGTCGCCGGCGGTCACGTGGGTGGTGTCCTCGGGAACCTCCACCACGGCGTCGGCCAGAGCCAGGGCGGTCACCATGTGCGATGCCGAGCCGCGCCGGTGGGCGGGCACGGCCACCCGGCGGCCGGTGGCGTCGGTGGAGGTCACCACTGGCAGCACCTGGCGGCGCCCGGGCGGGCAGTCCCAGTCGGCCCCGGCCACCGCCACCTGCGGCACCGGGTCCGGCAGGCCCAGCAGCACACGCATCGCGGGGCGCACGAACATCTCGAAGGACACGGCCGCCGAGAGCGGGTTTCCCGGCACGGCCACCAGCGGCGTGCCGGCCCAGACGGCGTGGCCCTGCGGCTTGCCCGGCTGCATGCGCACGTGCACGAAGCGCCCGGCCACCCCACGCGCCCCGGCCTGCGCGGACCCGTCCCCCAGCACGATGCGGGTGACGTCGTGGTCGCCCACGCTCACCCCGCCGCTGAGCAGCAGCAGGTCGCACCGGGTGGCCAGCTCGTCGAGGCGGGCGGCGAAGGACTCGGCGTCGTCGGGCACCACCGGGCCGGTCACCACCTCGGCGCCTGCTCCCGCAGCGAGCGCCGCCAGGTGCACGGCGTTGCTCTCGTGCACCTGCCCCCGGCCCAGCGGTCGACCAGCGGGCACCAGCTCGTCACCGGTGGCCACCACGCCCACCACCGGGCGGCGGCGCACGCACACGGTGGCCACCCCGGCCCCGGCCAGGGCACCCAGCGCCCCGGGGGTCAGCAGCGTGCCCGCGGGCAACACCTCGTCGCCGGCGGCCAGGTCCTCACCGGCGTGGCGCACGTGCGCACCGACCCCACCGCGGGGCGCGGACACCACGCGCACCCGCTCGGTGGGCCCGGACACACGCTCCAGCTGCTCCACCGGCACCACGGTGTCGGTGTCGGTGGGCACCGGCGCCCCGGTCATGATCCGCACGCACTCACCGGGCCCCACCGCGGGGTCGTCCGGGCACCCCGCGGGCACCTCGCCCACCACCACGAGCACCACGCCGGCGCCGTCCTCGCCCTGTCCGGCACCGAGCAGCGGCCCCAGGTCGGCGCCGCGCACGGCGATGCCGTCCATGGCCGAGTTGGCGAGCGGTGGCACGGCCCCCGCCGCCCGGGCCGGCTCGGCCAGCACCCGCCCGGCAGCGTCCGGGACCGCCACCTCCTCGGGGCCGGTGGGTCCGGGAAGCAGGGCGAGCACCTCGGCGCGGTACTCCTCCACGGTCAGCACCTCGCGGCGGGTGGTGGTCACTCGGCTCCCATCGGGTCGTTCACGGCGGTCAGTAGCGCGGCAGGTCGGGGTCCACCTCGCGGGACCACGCGATCATGCCACCGTCGAGCACCGCCAGCTCCTCGACGCCGTGCTCGGCCAGGTGGCGCGCCGCGGCGCGGGCCCGCACTCCACCCTTGCAGACCAGCACCACTGGCCGCTCCCCCGCCCCGGCGGCCCGCAGGCGCTCCACGGCGGGAACGGGGTCGTCGGCGAGATCGCTCAGGGCCAGGTGCAAGGCCCCGGGCACCTGCCCGAAGGCCAGCTCCCCGACCGCGCGCACGTCCACCACCAGCGGCGGGGCGTCCCCGGCCAGCCGGTCGGCCAGCACCTTGGGCGAGACCAGCGGCCACTCGCGCGCCCGGTCCGGCCCCGGCTGGTCCGCAGCGCCCGTCGCCTCGTCCGCCGCACCGCCCCCGGCCACGGGGATCTCGTGCGTCCGCATCGTCGCGGCGTCCACGAAGAGCACCCGCCCCAGCAACGGCTCCCCGGTGCCGGTCACGAGCTTCACCACCTCGAGCGCCATCGTCGAGCCGACCACACCGCACAGCGCCCCCACGATGCCGGCGTCCCCGCACGCCGGCACGGTGGTCGGGTCCGGCGGGCTCGGGAAGAGGTCGCGCAGGGTCACACCGGCCACCGCGGCGTCCCCCAGCGTGCGGGGCGCGGCCCAGAAGGTGCTCACCTGCGCCCGGGTGGCCATGAGCGCCGCCCACACGTGCGGCACGCCCAGCTCGCGGCACGCGGCGTCGAGGGTGTAGCGCGTGGGGAAGTTGTCCGTGCCGTCCACCACCAGGTCGTGCCCCGCCAGCAGCGCGGCGGCGTTGCCCGGCTCCAGGCGCTCGCGCACTCCGGCCAGGGTGGTGGCACCGCCCATGCGCCGCAGGGCGTCCAGGGCGCTGTCCACCTTGGGGCGCCCCACGTCATCGGTGCCGTGGAGCACCTGGCGCTGCAGGTTGCTGGTCTCCACGAGGTCGTCGTCGTAGAGTGTCACGTGCCCCACCCCGGCGGCCACGAGGTACTGCAGCACCGGACAGCCCAGACCTCCGGTACCCACCACGGCCACGCGGGCCGCGCGCAGCCGGCGTTGCCCCACCGGGCCCAGGTCCGGCAGCAGCACGTGGCGGGCCCAGCGCTCCAACTCGGCCCGCGACAGGTCCGGCCCCGGCTCCACCAGGGGGGCGAGCCGGGGCGGGGCGGGACGGGACGTCACGCCAGGGGGCCCTGCTCCCCCGTTGCGGTGCGGTGGGAACCGTCATCCGGCCGGGCCCGGCCGGCCTGCTCGGCGCGGGCGGCGTCCACGGCCTCGCCGTAGGTGCGCAGCGGGCCGGTGTGCACCGGTGCCGGGGCCCCGAGACCGAGCATCTCGCGCGCGGCGGCCACCTGCGGCGCCTCGGCGAGCACCTCGTAGCTCGTGGCCACCACGGCGGTCACCGACGTGAAGTCACGGCGGCCCTGCGTCATCGCGTAGCCGATGGCGGCCCACACGAGGCCGAACACGGCCCCGGCGCCCAGGGTGGTGGCCATGACGGCCAGGATCGGGTCGTCCGTGAACAGCGACATCACCAGCCCCACGAAGGCGCCCAACCACAGACCGCTCAGCAGGCCGCCGGCGAGCACCCGCCCCCAGGTGAGGCGGCCGGTGACGCGCTCCACCTGGCGCAGGTCGCTGCCCACGATGGCGAGCTGGTCCACCGGGAAGCCCTCGTCGCTGAGGTGGTCCACGGCACCCTGCGCCTCGGCGTAGTCGGAGTAGGTGGCCACCGACCGCGGGTCGGAGAGCTCCAGCAGCGAGCGGCCGGCACCCAGAGCACCGGGGCCGCGCATTCCAGTCGGTGTGGTCATGCCCACAGTGTGGCGGGCCGGGCTGGGGGTTCGCTGGGAGGCCCCTGTGTGCCGTGTCGCCGTGCCGGGGCCCGGCAGGCCCCACCCTCTACCCTGTGCCCGTGAGTGCACCCCGCGTCTTCGTCTCCCGCCTCATCGGCCTGGGCGTCTTCGATCCCCTCGGCGACCGGGTGGGCCAGGTCCGCGACGTCGTCGTGCAGCACTCCAGCCAACGCCGCCTCACCCGCGTCATCGGCGTGGTCGTGGAGGTGGCCGGCCGCCGGCGCGTCTTCCTCCCGATGACGCGCGTCACCAGCATCGACGCCGGACAGGTCATCACCACCGGCCTGCTCAATATCCGCCGCTTCGAGCGCCGGCCGCGCGAGGTGCTCGTGCAGGCCGAGCTGTTCGACCGGCGGGTCGTGGTGGCCGACGACGACGAGCGCTTCGAGGCCACGGTCGAGGACATCGGCATCAACCAGCAGCGCAACCGCGACTGGCACGTCACCAAGGTGTTCGTGCGCAAGACCCCGCCGCCCTCGCGCCGCCACCGCCTCAGCCTGCGCCGCCGCGGCGAGACCCTCGTGGTGGACGTGGACGCCGTGAGCGGCCTGCACACCGAGGACGCCGCCCAGGGCGCCGACCGCCTGGTGGAGAGCTTCGACGACCTCAAGCCCGCCGACGTGGCCGACGCCCTGCAGGAGCTCACCCCCAAGCGGCGCCGCGAGGTGGCCGAGGCCCTGCCCGACGAGAAGCTCGCCGACGTGCTGGAGGAGCTGCCCGAGGAGGACCGCGTCGCCATCGTGGCCGACCTGGCCACCGACCGCGCCGCCGACGTGCTCGAGGCCATGCAGCCCGACGACGCCGCCGACCTGCTCGGCGAGCTGCCCGAGGGCACCGCCGCCATCCTGCTGGGCGCCATGGAGCCCGAGGAGGCCGAGCCGCTGCGCACGCTGCTCACCTACGACGAGGACACCGCCGGCGGCATGATGACCACCGAGCCGGTGGTGCTGGGCGCCGACAGCTCCATCGCCGAGGCCCTGGCCACCGTGCGACGCTCCGAGCTGCACCCGGCGCTGGCCGCCATGGTCTTCGTCTGCCGCGCCCCCTTGGAGGTGCCCACCGGCAAGCTGCTGGGCGTGGTGCACCTGCAGCGGATGCTGCGCGAACCCCCGCACGAGGCGATCGGCGCCATCGTCGACAGCGACATCGACCCGCTGCACGTGGACGCCAGCCTCGGCGAGGTCACCCGCACGATGGCGAACTACAACATGATCTCGCTGCCGGTGGTGGACGAGGACCGGCGCCTGCTGGGCGCCGTCACGGTGGACGACGTGCTCGACCACATCCTCCCGGACGACTGGCGCGAGGACCGCGACACCGAGGCCCCCGACGTCTCGGCCGCCCTGGACGAGGTCGAGGAGCAGGAGGTGACCCGTGGCCGCTGACATGGACCGTGAGGAGCGCGCGAGCCGCCTGCGCGAGCTGCGCGAGCGCCGGGCGCGCCGTCAGGCCGCCGGTGAGGGGAGCACCACCCGCCCCCGGACGGCCGCGGCCAAGACCGGCACGCTGAAGACCGTCGACCGGCTGGAGTCCTCCGGCGGACTGTCCACCCCGCAGACCTCCCAGCGCCGGCGCCTGCCGCGCGTGGGCATGGACTCCGAGGCCTTCGGCCGGGCCAGCGAGGCGTTCGCGCGCTTCATGGGCACGCCGCAGTTCCTGCTGTACATGACGCTCTTCGTGGGGGCGTGGCTGGCGTGGAACACCTTCATGCCGGTCAGCGCGCAGTTCGACCCGCGCGAGCTCAACTACACGCTGCTCACCCTGATCCTGTCGCTGCAGGCCTCCTACGCCGCGCCGCTCATCCTGCTGGCCCAGAACCGGCAGGACGACCGCGACCGCGTGAGCATCGAGCAGGACCGCGCCCGCGACGAGCGCAACCTGGCCGACACCGAGTACATCACCCGCGAGGTGGCCTCGCTGCGCCTCACCGTGGGCGAGATGGCCAGCCGCGACTTCGTCCGCTCCGAGCTGCGCGACCTGCTGGAGGACCTCCTCGAGGAGCTCGACGAGCGGCAGCACGACCGGGAGCAGGGCGAGCAGCCCGACCCGCGCGACGAGCCGGACGACGGGTGCTCCCCCTCGCGTGCGGGGGCCACGAGGCACCGCACGTACGATGGAGGACATGCCCACCCCTGATCCCACTGCCATCCAGCATGCCCTGAGCACGGTCCAGGACCCGGAGATCCGCCGCCCCATCACCGAGCTCGGGATGGTCGAGGAGGTCCTCACCGCGAAGGACGACCCGGGCCGCGTGCTCGTGCGCGTGCTGCTCACCGTGGCCGGCTGCCCGCTGAAGTCCACCATCGAGAAGGACGTCAAGGAGGCCGTCGGCGGCGTGGAGGGCGTCACCGCCGTGGACGTGGAGATGGGCGTCATGAACGACGAGCAGCGGGCCGCCCTCAAGCAGGGCCTGCGCGGCGGCCAGGCCGAGCGCGAGATCCCCTTCCAGCGCCCGGACAACATGACCCGCGTCTACGCCGTGGCCTCCGGCAAGGGCGGCGTCGGCAAGTCCTCGGTCACGGTCAACCTCGCCGCCTCGATGGCCACCCAGGGCCTCAAGGTGGGCGTGGTGGACGCCGACATCTACGGCTTCTCCGTGCCCCGCATGCTCGGCGTGGAGCGCCAGCCCACCCAGGTGGACGAGATGATCATGCCCCCGGTGGCGCACGACGTGAAGGTCATCTCCATCGGCATGTTCGTGCCCGGCAACCAGCCGGTGGTCTGGCGCGGCCCGATGCTGCACCGCGCGCTGCAGCAGTTCCTCTCCGACGTGTTCTGGGGCGACCTCGACGTGCTCCTGCTCGACCTGCCGCCGGGCACCGGTGACATCGCGATCTCCGTGGCCCAGATGCTGCCGGGCTCGGAGCTGCTCGTGGTGACCACCCCGCAGCAGGCCGCCGCCGAGGTGGCCGAGCGCGCCGGCGCCATCGCCCTGCAGACCAAGCAGCGCGTGGCCGGCGTCATCGAGAACATGTCCTGGCTCGAGATGCCCGACGGCACGCGCCAGGAGCTGTTCGGCTCCGGCGGCGGCCGCACCGTGGCCGAGTCCCTGGGCCGCACCATCGGCGGCGAGGTGCCGCTGCTGGGCCAGGTGCCGCTGGACACGCGACTGCGCGAGGGCGGCGACGCCGGCACCCCGGTGGTCCTGGCGGCCCCGGACAGCCCCGCCGGCGCCGCGCTCAACGACATCGCCTCCGGCCTGGCGCAGCGTGCGCGGGGCCTCTCGGGGCGCAAGCTGGGCATCAGTCCGGTCTGACCCCGACCACGTCAGAGGGCCCGGGACGCTGCGTGCGTCCCGGACCCTCTGCGCGTGGCCACCCCGCGGTGCGCGGCCGGGCGGCGCCTCAGGTGGCGTCGGGGTCGAAGGGGGTGGGAACCAGCGGGTCGTAGGTGTGTGGGTTGCCCCAGCGGGGCGTGGGAGCTCCACCGCGCTGCTCGACGGCACCGGTGGAGCTGGCCACCCCGGTGGTCTCGCCGGCCGGCGTGGAGGTCGGGTCCTTGAGCGGGTTCAGCTCGTCGACCAGGGGCTGGTAGTCCTCCATGAGCGCCTCGCGGACGATGCGGCGCGGGTTGTACTGGCGGGGGTCCCACTTGCGCCAGTCGAGGTCCACGTCGTCGCCCACCTGCTCGCGCAGGTCGCCCTTGGCCTGGTTGGCCATGTCGCGGGCCTGGCGGACCCAGCGGCGGAGGTTGTCCATGGCGGCCGGCAGGCGGTCGGGACCGATGATGACCAGGACCGCGACCATGATCAGCAGGAGCTCCCACTGGGACATCCCGAAGATGTTCACGATCCTGCTCCTGTCGTCGTCCGTGCGTCACGGGCCCCGTCGGGCCCCCGGTGGCCGTCCCGCCCGGCGGGTGGCCAGGGGACAGTGTGCCAGCCCGCCGTCACGGGGCCACAGCCAGCGCCACCCCCGCCCCCACCGGCAGCAGCAGGGCGTCGGAGTCCCGCTCGCGCCACTCCTCCAGCACGTGGCGCACCAGCAGCGTGCCCGGGTCCCGGTCCACGGGGTCAGCCAGGCGGCCGCCGAGGCCGGCACCCACCATCGCCAGGAGCCCCCCGGGCCGCACGACGCGGCGTGCCTGCTCCACCTGGTCGGCCAGGTCGGGCGCGGGGGCGTCCACCACCACGAGGTCGTACGCGGCGTCGCGCAGGCGCGTCATCACCTCGCCGGGACGCCCGGGCATGATCCGCCAGCGGTGCTGGGGCACCCCGGCCGTGGTGGTGGCACGGCGGGTGAGCGCGGCGCGGGGCTCGTCGTCGATGCAGGTGAGCGCCCCGTCGGTGGGCATGCCCTGGAGGATCCACAGCGGCAGCGCGCCGCCCATCGTGGTGGCGGTCACCGCGGAGCGCGCCGCGGCGGTGCGCGCCACGAGGCGCAGCACGGCCCCCTCGGCGGCCACGTCCCCACCACCCGCCTGGGTGCGCGCCACGTCCGCGGCGTCGGCGGCGCCCACCGGCTCGGCGGGCCAGCGGGCGGCGTACGCGGCCAGCGCGACCTGCTCACGGTTCATGGGGCCACACTATGCGGCCGCAGACGCCGGTGGGCCCTCCCCCGCATCGGGAGAGGGCCCACCGGGTGGGGGGCGCGCAGGTCAGGCGCCGACGCAGTCGTTGATGACCGCGCCCAGCTCCTTGGCCTCGTCGGGCGTCATCTCGACCACGAGACGGCCACCGCCCTCCAGGGGCATGCGCAGGACGATGCCGCGGCCCTCCTTGGTCATCTCCAGGGGGCCGTCACCGGTGCGGGGCTTCATGGCAGCCATGCCTCTACCTTTCGTCGTCGTGCCGGACGCGCGGACCGGGCCCGGCACAGGGTGGGCCTGCTCGTGCAGGTCCGCTGGTCGCAGCGACCATTATCGCCCATCGGCGGCACTGCTCGGCGCGAGAGGGGGCCCGACGGGCGGATCGTCACCGCATCGCAACACTCGCACCACCTCCCCACGGGTGCCGGCCGGGTGGCAGGCTACGGGCAGCCGACCCGACAGGAGCACACCGTGAACGACAACCCCCGCCCCGTCCTGCTCGACCTCACCGACGGCGTGGCCACCGTGACCCTCAACCGCCCCGAGGCGATGAACGCCCTCGACGTGGCCACCAAGGAGGCCCTGCTCTCCACCCTGCGCGAGGTGGCCGAGGACCCCGCCGCGCGCGTCGTGGTGCTCACCGGCGCCGGTGACCGCGCCTTCTGCGTGGGGCAGGACCTCAAGGAGCACATCGGGCTGCTCGAGGACGGCACCGCCTGGGACACGGTGCCGCAGCACTACAACCCCATCGTCACCGCGCTGGCCGAGATGCCCAAGCCCGTCGTCGCCCGCATCAACGGGGCGTGCGCCGGGGCCGGCGCGGCGTTCGCCATGGCCTGCGACGTGCGCGTGATGGCCGCCGAGGCCCAGGTCACCTTCGCCTTCGCCGGCATCGGGCTCTCCTGCGACTCCGGCACCAGCTGGCACCTGCCCCGCCTGGTGGGGCCGCAGCGGGCCGCCGAGCTGCTCCTCATGGGGGGCCGTGTGTCCGCCCAGGAGGCCCTCGCGATGGGGCTCGTGGGCACCGTGGTGCCGGCGGCGGAGTTGGACGCCACCGTGGCCGAGCTGGCGGGGCGCCTGGCCCAGGGGCCGACCGTGGCCTACGCCGCCATCAAGGCCTCGCTGCGCACCGCCCAGGGCACGGACCTGCCCGGCGCGCTGGCCTTCGAGGCCGAGCAGATGCGCCGCACCGGCAGCAGCCGCGACCACCGGGCCGCGGTGGAGGCCTTCCTGGCCAAGGAGAGGCCCGTCTTCGCCGGCGAGTGACCCCCGCACCGCCCCGGGCACGCAGGAGGGCCCGCTCCACGGGGCGGGCCCTCCTGCGTGCGTGTCCGGCGCCTCGGCTCAGGCCCGGCGGGAGGACGCCTCCGCGGCCTCGATGGCGCGCTTGACCGCCTTGTTCACCGCGCGCTCGGCCGCGCCGTCGCCCCCCATACCCGAGGGGCGCACGGACTCGCGCCACGAGATGCGGCACCCCCGCGGGTGCGGGGTCATCGTCACGTCGCACCAGCCGGCCACCCGGGAACCCACCCGGCGCAGCGAGAACGCGGCGGGGCCCCCGGTCGGCGGCGTCCAGCGCGTCACCTTGAACTCGTCCCGGGCCGAGCCCAGCCCCACGGGCGTGCGCGCCTCGAACGTCCAGCCGATCCCCACCGGGCCCGGCGCGGTGGTGGTCACCTTGTAGGGGGTGTAGGCGCTGCGGGGCGCGAACTCGGTGAGCAGCGGCCAGACCGCCTCCACCGGCGCGCTCGCGAAGCGCTCCACCTCAAACGACTTCACGGGTGTTCCTCTCTGCTCCAGGCCCCACCCGGTGTGCGACGAGGGTGGAGGCAGGGACACCTTGCCACGGTGTGGGCCGCTTCACGCGGTCGGGGGCGTGCGGCGCGCCGCCTCGAGCGCCCGGTCGCGCGCCTCCAGCTCCTCGGCCATGCGGCGCAGGGCGTCATCGACCTCGGCCATGCGGTAGCCCCGCAGGGCCACCGGCAGCCGCAGGCCCTCCACGTCCTGGGCGTGCAGCGGGCCGTCCGGCAGGTGCACGGCGGCGTCGGCCGGCAGCTCCGGGGAGAGGGCCCCCTCCCCCGCGGGCAGGCGCCCGACGGCCAGCGCGGCCACCCAGGCCACGACGCAGACGAGCAGGACGATGACGACGACCTCCATGGCGCAGATCATGGCACGCCGCGGGCGCCGCCGGCCTCACTCCGCGGGACGTCCCCGGCGGGCGGCCCCGGGGTGCTCCACCACGTGGCGGACCGCGTCGGCCGGGTCGTCGGTGAGGTACAGCAGGTCGGTGTCCTGCGGGGAGACCATGCCGCGCTCCATGAGGACGTCGCGGATCCAGTCCAGCAGCGGCTGCCAGAAGTCCACCCCGATGAGCACGATCGGGAAGTGGGTCACCTTGCCGGTCTGCACCAGGGTGAGCGCCTCGAAGAGCTCGTCGAGCGTGCCGAAGCCGCCCGGCAGCACGATGAAGCCGCTGGCGTACTTGACGAACATCGTCTTGCGCACGAAGAAGTAGCGGAAGTTCACGCCCAGGTCGACGTACTCGTTGAGCCCGGTCTCGAAGGGCAGCTCGATGCCCAGGCCCACGCTGTCACCCTCGGCCTCGGCCGCGCCCCGGTTGGCGGCCTCCATGGTGCCCGGCCCGCCCCCGGTGATGACGGCGAACCCGGCCTCCACGAGCAGGCGCCCCACCTCCAGCCCGAAGGCGTAGGCCGGCGAGTCGGGTGTGGCCCGCGCGGAGCCGAAGACGCTCACGGCCGGGCCGAGCTCGGCCAGCGCCCCGAAGCCCTCCACGAACTCGGCCTGGATGCGCATGACGCGCCACGGGTCGGTGTGCACGAAGGCCCCCAGGCCGTCGTTGCGCAGCAGGCGCTCGTCAGTGGTCTCCGACGGCACGCGCCGGCCCCGCAGGCGTACCGGACCCTTGTAGTAGCTGGACTTCCGCGATGTGGTCACCGGGCCACCGTAACCATCGGCACCGACGACCTCCCGACGACCTGCCACCGCCCCGGGGCGCAGCACGCCCCCGGCCGCGCGGCCGGGGGCGTGCTCGTGGTGCGCGGTGCGTCGCGCGTCAGGCGGTCGGGTAGTCGCGCTGCGCGGACCCGGTGTAGATCTGGCGCGGACGGCCGATCTTGGTGTGCGGGTCGTTGATCATCTCGCGGTACTGGGCGATCCAGCCCGGCAGGCGCCCGATGGCGAAGAGCACCGTGAACATGTCGGTCGGGAAGCCCATGGCCTGGTAGATGAGGCCGGTGTAGAAGTCCACGTTCGGGTACAGCTTGCGCTGCACGAAGTACTCGTCCTCGAGGGCGACCTTCTCCAGCTGCATGGCGATCTCGAGCTGCTCGTCGCCGGCTCCCAGGTGCTCCAGCACCTCGTCGGCGGTCTTCTTGACGATGGCCGCGCGCGGGTCGTAGTTCTTGTAGACACGGTGGCCGAAGCCCATGAGCTTGACCCCGTCCTCCTTGTTCTTGACCTTGCGGACGAACTCGTCCACGCCGCCCTCGGACTTCTGGATGCCCTCGAGCATCTCCAGCACGGCCTGGTTGGCGCCACCGTGCAGCGGACCCCACAGGGCCTGCACGCCGGCGGAGACCGACCCGTAGAGGTTGGTGTTGGCCGAGCCCACCAGGCGCACCGTGGAGGTGGAGCAGTTCTGCTCGTGGTCGGCGTGCAGCACGAAGAGCATGTCCAGCGCACGGACCATGCGCTCGTCGAGCTCGTAGTTGCCGTCGGCGTCCGCGAAGGTCATGCGGAGGAAGTTCTCCACCACCGTCAGGTCGGTGTCGGCCTGCATCGGGCCGAGGCCCTGACGGTTGCGGTAGGCGTTGGCGGCCAGCACCGGCACCTGGCCCATGAGGCGGCGGGCGGCGTTCTCCAGCTGCTCGGGGTCGAAGGGGTCCAGGTTCTCGGTGTCGTAGGTGCACAGCGCCGAGATGGCCGAGGAGAGCACCGGCATCGGGTGGGCGTCGGTGGGGAAGGAGTGGAAGAAGTCCTTCATGCCCTCGGGCATGACCGCCTTGGCGCGCACGTCGCGGCGGAAGGTGTCCAGCTCCTCGGCGGACGGCAGCTCGCCGTCCATGAGCAGCTTGGCGACCTCCATGAACTCGGACTTCTCGGCCAGCTGCTCGATGGGGTACCCGCGGTAGCGCAGGATGCCCTCGTCGCCGTCGATGAAGGTGATGGCCGACGAGCAGGAGGCGGTGTTCACGAAGCCCACGTCGAGCGTGACGTTGCCGGTCTCCTTGCGCAGGGCGGAGATGTCGTAGCCGTTGTCGCCCTCGACGGACTCGACGAAGGGGAACTCCAGGGTCGTGCCCTCGTGGGTGAAGGTGGCGGGTGCCTTGTCGGCGGTCATGGTCTTCCTCTCGGCGGGCCGGCCTGTGGCCAGCAGTCAGAACGGGTGGCACCGCGCAGCGGCGCCCGTCGCGTCAGGTCAGTGGTCGCCCTGGGGCGGCAGGGCGGAGACCACCGGGTGGTCCTTGGGGATCACGCCCATCTTGGCAGCGCCTCCGGGGGCACCGAGGTCGTCGAAGAACTCGACGTTCGCCTTGTAGTAGTCGGCCCACTCGTCGGGCAGGTCGTCCTCGTAGTAGATGGCCTCCACAGGGCAGACCGGCTCGCACGCACCACAGTCCACGCACTCGTCGGGGTGGATGTAGAGCGACCGCTCCCCCTCGTAGATGCAGTCGACGGGGCACTCGTCGATGCAGGCCTTGTCCTTGACGTCGACACACGGCAAGGCGATGACGTAGGTCACGCTTTCTTCCTCCTGGCAGCTCGGCACGGCGGGCACGCAGGCCACCTCCGGCCCTTCATCCTAAGTGCACTCGCACCGGCCCACCGCCCACGGGGGCCCACGCCACTCAGCCGGCGGACGCCGAGGGCCCTGCCCCCGGCTCCCCGGAGGGCGAGGACGACGGGCTCGGCGACGCCCCACCCTCGGGGCGCCCGTCCTGCTCTGCGGCCTCCTGTTCGGCCTGCTGGTCGGCCCGTGCCTCGCGCTCGGCCCGGTCCCGGGCGTCCTGCGCCTTGTCGGCCTTCCGCTCCGAGAAGGGGCGGTAGTCCCACGAGGGCGGCACGGTGGACCCGGAGAACTCGGGCGAGGCCGGGTTGGTGCACCACACCTCGTCACTGGGCTCGTAGTGCGTGTCCACCGTCTCGGTGCGCGCCGGGCCGTCGAAGCCCTGCACCGGCTCCAGGCGGCGCTCCACGGTGACGTCGAAGCCCTTCACCCCGTGCTGGCTGATGCAGGTGGAGCTGTTGCTCCAGTACTTCCGGGGCTCCACCACGTGCTGGCGCTCCCGGGTGGTCGACTCCACGTCGTACTGCCTCACGCCGTACAGGGTGAGGGTCAGGTCCTGCCCCTCCACCCGGGTCCGCAGCAGCACCGGGGCCGGGGTGTCGTTGGTCCACCGGTTGTCGATGGAGGGGTACCACAGGGTGGCCTCGCGCCCCTCGGGGTAGCGGGCGATGTAGTAGCTGTGGGGCTTGTGCTCGTCCAGCTGCACCCCGGCCTCGAAGGCCACGTTGTAGACGGCGGTGGAGACCTGCGAGAGCCCGCCGCCGACGGCGTTGGAGAGCGTCCCGTCGCTGATGACGTGCGCCTCGCGGTAGCCCTTCTCCTCCGTGGGCTCCCCCATCACCCGCACCAGGCTGAACTGGTCACCGGCCGCCACGACGGTGCCGTCCAGCTGCCGGGCCAGCGTGCGGATGTTGTGGGTCCGGGCCGCGTTCTCCTGCCCGCCGGGCAACCGGGTGGTGAAGGTGCCCATGCGGTCGGTCCGCCACCCCTGGCCGTCCTTGGCCGGCTGCACCACGTGCACGCCGACCGGGGCACGGCGCTCCTGGGCCCGCACGGCCTGGCGGACCGCCTCCTCGACGTCGCCCACGGAGACCTGGCGCCCGGCGCGCCCCGGCTCCACCCGGGCACCCTCCCCCGCGGTCACCAGCCGGGCGTCGCGGGCCGGCCGGTCGGCCAGCGGGTGGCCCGCGTCGAGTTCCTCCACCCAGCGCGAGGCGTCGACCTCCAGGGAGGGGCGTCCGCCCTCCCCGCCGACGGACAGCATCGAGGCGAGGACCTCGCGCGAGAGCACGACCGGCTGCTCGTGGGGCGGGACGTCCTCCTGCGGGGCGTCGCCCGAGGGCGAGGCCGTCGGGTCGGGCGACGGCTCGGCCGCGTCCGGGGTGGCCACGAGGGTCACCGGGCCGGACAGGGCCGGGCCGAGCACGCGGTCGGCGAACTCCCGCACCTGCCGCGTGGTCACGGCAGGCCGCTGCTCCCGGATCCGCGCGTCCACCCGGCGCGTGGCGGGCCAGGCGTCACCCACCGCCTCGGCGGTCCCGCGCACGTCGAGCCCCCGGCCGGTGCGCGCCTCGGTCACCACGGTCTCGGTGCCCTCCAGGCGCACCGAGGCGTCCCGGGCCGGGGTGCCCACCTCCTGGGAGAGCCGCCCCAGCCGCTCCCGCAGGCGGGACTCGTCCACCGTGACCACCCAGTCGCGGTGCACCTCGCCGGTGGCGCGCACCCACAGGTCGCGCGGGTCCCAGGTGCGTCCCGTGGTGCCCTCGAGGCTGGCGTCCACGTCGTGGCCCAGGCCCAGCTCGGAGGCGGCGATGCGGTGCGGGCGACCGTCGACGACCACTGTCATCGGCTCCCGGTCCAGGCGGTCGGCCTCCTCCTGCAGGGTCCGGTGGGCACGCTCGTGCGACAGGCGGCTCACGTCCGTGCCGCCGACGACGAGCTGGCGCGGCGTGGTGCGCCCCACCACCAGCACGAGCGCGAGGTAGACCAGGGCGAGCAGGCCGACCAGCAGGAAGACGGTGGAGGCCACGCCCTGCCAGCGGGTTCCCTGCCCGCGCGGCGCGGGCGCCGTCACCGGGTGCCCCGCATGCGGCCGCGGTGGAAGAGCAGCGGGTCGGTGTCGTCGACCCCGTCCGCGCGCCCGTCGCCCACACCCTCCACGAGGCCGACGAAGAGCGTGTGGTCACCCAGCACGACGTGGTGCACCACGCGGCACTCGGCCGTGGCGAGTGCCTCGGTGAGCAGGGGCAGTCCGGTCATCGGACCAGAGTAGGTCGGCACCCGGTCGAGCTGGCCCACCACCGGGCGGCCGGGCGTGGACAGCCACTCCCCGTGGCGGCGGGCGGAGGCCGGCAGCACGTTCACGGCGAACACCCCCGAGGCGTGCACGGCCTCGCCGAAGCGCGCCGCGTTGTCCACGAGGATCCCCAGCAGCACCGGGTGCAGGGAGACCGGCACCACGGCGTTGGCGGTCATGGCGTGCACCCCGGACCCCCAGCGGGTGGTGAGGACCGTCACCCCGGTGGGCAGCGCGGACATCGCGGCCCGGAAGGCGTCCCGGTCGGCCATGGGGCCGGCCAGCGGGGCCCGCAGGTCGCTGTCGCCGGTCACGACCCGCCCCGATGCCGGGTCGAGCCGCGAGTAGCCCTCGGCCGGGGCCGCCCGGTGTGCCACGAGGTTGGTCATGGCCCACCACCCGTCGTGCTCGGTCACCTGGGTGGCGTGGGCACGGCGGGCGGCGGAGACGGCCGCCAGGCTCGAGGGGGTGCCGTGCACCTCGTGCGTGACGTCCTCGTCGGGGCGCACCCCACTGGCCCAGGCGTCGACCTCGCGGGGGTGCTCGG
Source organism: Kytococcus schroeteri (assembly GCF_002847825.1). Lineage (GTDB taxonomy): Bacteria > Actinomycetota > Actinomycetes > Actinomycetales > Dermatophilaceae > Kytococcus > Kytococcus schroeteri. Next base: position 143,524 of record NZ_PKIZ01000002.1, read on the forward strand.
GGTCCGGTCCCTCCGGGCGGGGCACGACGACGCCCTCGGTGGGCCGGCCCCGGAAGGAGCCGGTGGGCTCCACGGGGTCCACGTGGTCGGCCACCCAGCGGCGCCCCTCGGCCTCCCAGGACCGTGGGGTCACGGCGGCGTACAGCTCGGGACGGGTCTCGGCCGGCAGGGAGCGCACGGCGGCCACGGTGGCGCGGTGCACGGCCACGTGGTCGGGGTGGCCGTAGCCCCCGGTCTCGTCGTAGGTGAGCACGATGCGGGCGCCGGTGCGCTCGACCTCCTCGCGGACCAGCGCCGCCAGCGCGGACCGGTCGGCGTTCACCAGGGCCCGCGGGTGGGCGGCCTCGGGGCTGCCGGCCATGCCCGAGTCGCGGAAGAGCGCCGCCGCCGGGTCGGGCCGACCCGGCTCCTCGCCCAGCACCCGCACCTGCACGCCCAGTGCCTCCGCCGCCGCCGCCAGCTCACCGCGGCGGTGCGGCGCGAGCGCCTCGGTGCCCTCCAGGTGCTGGAGTCCCGGCACCATCACCTCGCCGTGGTCCCCCAGGGTGCAGGTGAGCACGTGCACCGGGTGGCCCCGCTCGGCCAGGGTGGCCAGGGCCACACCGGTGGCGAGGGTCTCGTCGTCGGGGTGTGCGTGGACCGCCAGGACCGGGAGATCGGCGGGCGTCGGGTGCTGCATGGGGCAACCGTAGGCGTCCCGGGCACGGCCGTTCACCTCACGGTCATGTGCTGCGGCTATGTTGCACCCATGCAGATGGAACTGCGCGAGTACATCGACCGCCTCTCCGCGGAGGGCTACACCGTCCGGGACGACCAGGGGTCGGACCCCGACCTCATCGATCCGGGCGGCAAGGCGGTCGAGACCTGGCGGGAGAACTACCCGTACGACGAGCGCATGACGCGCGAGGACTACGACGTCGAGAAGTACCTGCTGCAGGTCGAGCTCATCAAGTTCCAGAACTGGACGCAGAAGTCCGGCTCGCGCCACATCCTCGTGTTCGAGGGCCGCGACGCCGCCGGCAAGGGCGGCACCATCAAGCGCTTCATGGAGCACCTCAACCCACGCTTCGCCCGCGTGGTGGCGCTCAACAAGCCCAGCGAGCGCGAGCGCGGCGAGTGGTACTTCCAGCGCTACGTCAACCACTTCCCCACCGCCGGCGAGATCGTCTTCTTCGACCGCTCCTGGTACAACCGCGCCGGCGTGGAGCGTGTCATGAACTTCACCAACGGCCCCGACTACGAGCAGTTCATGCAGCAGGCGCCGCAGCTGGAGAAGATGATCACCGACGCCGGCACCACCCTCACCAAGTTCTGGTTCTCGGTCACCGCGCACGAGCAGCGCACCCGCTTCGCCATCCGCCAGATCGACCCGGTGCGCCGCTGGAAGCTCTCCCCCATGGACCTCGCCTCCCTGGACAAGTGGGACTCCTACACCGCGGCCAAGGAGGACATGTTCGCCCGCACCGACACCGACTGGGCGCCGTGGATCACCATCAAGTCCAACGACAAGAAGCGCGGGCGCATCAACGCCATGCGCTACTTCCTCAGCCAGTTCGAGTACGAGGGCAAGGACCACGACATCGTCGGCGAGCCCGACCCGCAGATCGTGCGCCGCGCCAAGGACACCATCGGCGACTGACCACGCGGGCCGGCCCCGGTCGACACGCCGCGGAGGTGCCGGACGCCGGGGCCAACGGCTAGGGTCGCGAGGTCCCCACCCCCGCCCGGAAGGACCCATGTCCCCCTCCGCAGGACCGTCCACGCCCACCCGAGCCGCCCGGGGCCCCCACCCCGACGGCGCCCCCGGACGCTGGACCGGCGCCGACACGGCGTGGGTGATCAGTCTCTTCGGCACGGCGGTGGGGGCCGGCATCCTCTTCCTACCGCTCAACGCCGCCTCCACCTCGCTGGCCCCGCTGGTGGTGGGCACCCTGCTCATCGGGCCGATGACCTACTTCGCGCACCGGGCCCTCTCACGCCTCATCTGCGCCGCCCCGGAGAAGGGCAAGGACATCACCGAGCTCGCCCGCGGCTACTTCGGCGAGGTGCCGGGCACCCTGGTGACGGTGCTGTACTGGCTGTGCTTCTACCCCATCGTGCTCATCTACGCGGTGGCGCTCACCAACACCGTGGACGACTTCATGGTCCACCAGCTGGGCCTGGCCTCCCCGCCGCGGTGGCTGCTCTCGCTGGTGCTGGTAGGCCTGATGATGGCGGCGGTCCTCACCAGCCAGAAGCTGGTGATGGCCGTCACCCAGGCCCTGGTGTACCCGCTCATCGCCCTGCTGGCGGTCTCCACGCTGCTGCTCGTGCCGCACTGGCGCCCCGGGGCCTTCCAGTGGATGCCCGAGGGCGACTTCGGCACCACGCTGTGGATGCTGGTGCCCACGCTGGTGTTCGCGTTCAACCACTCGGCGGCCATCTCGCAGTTCTCGCTGAGCATGCAGACCGAGCAGGGTGACCGCGCCGCCGCCAAGGCCTCCCAGATCCTGCGACGCACCGCCACGCTGCTCACCGTGTTCACCATGGCCTTCGTCTGGTCCAGCGTGCTCGCTCTGGGGCCCGACGGCCTGGAGCGCGCGGAGGGCTCCAACCTCTCGGTGCTGTCCTACCTGGCCAAGGAGATGGACAACGCGTTCTTCCTGTGGGCCGGCCCGATCATCGCCGTGGCGGCCATCGCGTCCTCCTTCTTCGGCCACTACCTCGGTGCCGCGGAGGGCGGGCGCGGCCTCGTGCGCGCCCTGGTGGACCGGCGCGAGCGGATCGGCGACCGGACGCTGGACCTGGGCATCGCGGGGGTCTACGGCCTCACCGCGTGGCTGGCGGCCGTGCTCAACCCGACCATCCTGGACATCATCGAGGCGCTCTCGGGCCCGGTCATGGCGGCCTACCTGTACCTCATGCCGATCGTGGCCATTCACACGGTGCCGGCGCTGAAGCCCTTCCGCCACCGCGTGGCAGCGCACTCGTTCGTGGTGGTGATGGGCCTGGTGGCCGTGAGCGCCGCCGCCTACGCCGTGCCGAAGGCCCTCCAGCCGTACCTCTAGGACCTGCCCTCGCCGGCGCCACCCCCGGCCCCCGGAGGGTGACGGGTCACAACTCGGTTGCGATCGGTGGACGGGCCGGGCGGCGGCGGGCGCCCCGTGCCGGCCCGCGGTTACATTCCGCGCCATGACCTCTGACTCCCCCTCGCGCAGCCGCTGGTTCGGACTGCTGCCCCGCATCGTCCTGGCGATCGTGCTGGGCATCCTCGTCGGCCGGATCGCCCCCGAGGCACTCACCCGCACGGTGGCCACCTTCAACGGCCTGTTCAGCAACTTCCTCGGCTTCGTGATCCCGCTGATCATCCTGGGCCTCATCGCCCCGGCCATCGGCGAGCTCGGCCGCGGCGCCGGCAAGTGGCTGGCCCTCACCGCCGCCCTGGCCTATGGCTCCACCCTGTTCGCCGGTTTCCTCGGCTACGCCGTGAGCTCGGCCGTGCTGCCGGACCTGCTGCGCGGCCGCTCGACCCCCCAGCTGGGCAACCCGGAGGACGCGCTGCTGGCACCGTGGTTCGAGATCGAGATGGACCCGGCCTTCGGCGTCATGACCGCCCTGCTGCTGGCCTTCACCGTCGGCGTCGGCATGACCATGATCAAGGGCGACACCCTGCAGCGCGGCTTCGAGGAGTTCCGCGAGATCGTCAACAAGGTCATCAGCGGCATCATCATCCCGCTGCTGCCGGTCTACATCTTCGGCGTCTTCCTGAACATGACCGCCGCGGGCGAGGTGTGGAACGTCATCACCACCTTCTCCGGCGTGATCCTCCTGGTCTTCGCGCTCACCGTGGCGCTGCTGCTCATGCAGTTCGGCGTGGCCGGCGCCGTGTCGGGGCGCAACCCGCTGGTGCTGCTCAAGAACATGCTCCCGGCCTACGCCACCGCCCTGGGCACCTCCTCGTCGGCGGCCACCATCCCGGTGACCCTGCGCCAGAGCCTGAAGAACGGCGTCTCCGAGCCGGTGGCCTCCTTCGTGGTGCCACTGTGCGCCACCATCCACCTGGCCGGCTCCACGGTGAAGCTCACCTGCTTCTCCATGGCCGTGATGATGCTCTCGGGCATGGAGGTGCACCCCGGCACGATGGTCGGCTTCATCCTGCTGCTGGGCATCATGATGATCGCCGCCCCCGGTGTGCCCGGTGGTGCGGTCATGGCCGCCGTGGCGCTCATGGAGAGCAACCTCGGCTTCAACGAGGCCCAGGTGGGCCTGATGATCGCCACCTACATCGCCATCGACTCCTTCGGCACGGCCACCAACGTCACCGGCGACGGCGCCATCGCGCAGGTCGTGGACCGTCTGGCCCGCAACCGCGGCTTCGGTCGCCACGGCCAGGAGGAGACCGCGCGCGACGAGGCGACCACCGGCGTCAGCCCCGCTGCGGGTGTGGCCGCCACCCGCACGGCCTGACGCACCACATGCCGGAGGCCGGCACCCCCGTGGGGGTGCCGGCCTCCGGCATGCGCGGGCCTGCTCAGGCGTTCTTCGCGCGGCGCGCCTCGCGGCCGCGGGCCACCTGGTCGAGCACCACCTTGCGGATGCGAACGGCCTCCGGCGTGACCTCCACGCACTCGTCCTCGCGGCAGAACTCCAGCGACTGCTCCAGGCTCATCGCGCGCGGCGGGGCCAGGCGCTCCAGCACCTCGGCACCGGCGGAGCGCACGTTCGTGAGCTTCTTCTCCTTGGTGATGTTCACGTCCATGTCATCGGCGCGCGAGTTCTCGCCGACGATCATGCCCTCGTACACCTCGGTGGTGGGGTGGATGAAGAGGGTGCCGCGCTCCTGCAGGTTGAACATGGCGTAGGAGGTGGCGTTGCCGGCCCGGTCGGCCACCAGCGAGCCCGCGATGCGCGTGCGGATCTCGCCGAACCACGGCTCGTAGCCGTCGAAGATGTGGTGGGCGATGCCGGTGCCGCGCGTCTCGGTGAGGAACTCGGTGCGGAAGCCGATGAGGCCGCGGCTCGGCACGCGGAACTCCATGCGCACCCAGCCGGTGCCGTGGTTGCTCATCTCCTCCATGCGGCCCTTGCGGTTGGCCATCACCTGGGTGATCGCGCCGAGGAACTCCTCCGGGGCGTCGATGGTCAGGGCCTCGACCGGCTCGTGCACCTTGCCGTCGATCTCCTTGGTGACCACCTGCGGCTTGCCGACGGTGAGTTCGTAACCCTCGCGACGCATCTGCTCCACGAGGATGGCCAGCGCCAGCTCGCCGCGGCCCTGCACCTCCCACGCGTCGGGACGGTCGGTCGGCAGGATGCGCAGCGACACGTTGCCGATGAGCTCGGAGTCGAGGCGGTCCTTCACCAGGCGGGCGGTGACCTTGCTGCCCTTCACCTTGCCGGCCAGCGGCGAGGTGTTGGTGCCGATGGTCATGGAGATGGCCGGCTCGTCCACGTGGATGAGCGGCAGCGCCACCGGGTTCTCCGGATCGGCCAGGGTCTCGCCGATCATCACCTCGGCGATGCCGGCCACGGCCACGATGTCGCCCGGGCCGGCGGACTCGGCCGGCTGGCGCTCCAGCCCCTCGGTGACGAGCAGCTCGGACAGGCGCACGTTGGAGACGCTGCCGTCGCGCTTCATCCACGCCACGGTCTGGCCCTTGCGCAGGGTGCCGTTCTTGATGCGCAACAGGGCCAGGCGGCCGAGGAAGTTGGACGAGTCGAGGTTGGTGACGTGGGCCTGCAGCGGGGCCTCGTCGTCGTACACCGGGGCCGGCACGGTCTCTAGGATGGTGCGGAAGAGCGGCTCGAGGTCCTCGTTCTCCGGCAGAACCCCGTCGCCCGGGGCCTCCAGGGAGGCGCGACCGGCCTTGCCGGAGGCGTAGACGATCGGGAAGTCGATCTGCTCCTCCTCGGCACCCAGGTCCATGAAGAGCTCGTAGACCTCGTCGATGACGGCCGCGCAGCGGGCGTCGGGGCGGTCCACCTTGTTGATGACCAGGATCACCGGCATCTTGGCCTCGAGGGCCTTGCGGAGCACGAAGCGCGTCTGGGGCAGCGGGCCCTCGGAGGCGTCCACGAGGAGCACCACACCGTCCACCATCGACAGGCCGCGCTCCACCTCGCCACCGAAGTCGGCGTGGCCGGGGGTGTCGATGATGTTGATGACCACGCCGTCCTCGCCCACCCCCTCGAGGTCCTGGGCGGCCGGGCCGCGGTAGTGCACCGCGGTGTTCTTGGCGAGGATGGTGATGCCCTTCTCCCGCTCGAGGTCGCCGGAGTCCATCGCCCGCTCGTCGACCTTGGAGTGCTCGCCGAACACCCCCGACTGGTGGAGCATGGCGTCGACCAGCGTGGTCTTTCCGTGGTCGACGTGGGCAACGATGGCGACATTGCGCCGGTCAGCGCGGGAGGTCTGCGTCATAACCTCCAGTATCCCCCCGATCGCGGTCGCTCGCCCCACCCCCGGGATGTCGCGCAGGTCACGAATTGGTGTCAATCGGATTGCGACTTGCCCAAGATGTGGCCCGCTCCGCGCCCGACGCCTAGCGTCTGATCCACACACGGCCGCCCCCGCGGCCCCGGGTCGCGCAGGTCACACGCCCTGCGCGAGACACGTGAGGAGAGCCCATGAGCACCCACCGCAAGTCCGCGGCCGTCGCAGCCGCCGTCTGCGCCGCCGCACTCACCCTGTCCGGGTGTGCGGAGTCCCAGCGCGACAAGGGGGGTGAGGGCTCCGGCGGGGGTGAACAGGCCGCCGGCGGCACGCTGACCTTCGGCGCGGCCGGCGAGCCCAAGCTCTTCGACCCCTTCTACGCCACCGACGGCGAGACCTTCCGCATCACCCGCCAGGTCTTCGAGGGGCTGCTGGAGATCGAGCCCGGCACCGCCAAGGTGGGCCCGGGGCTGGCCACCAAGTGGGAGTCCAACGACGACGGCACCCAGTGGACCTTCACCCTCAAGGAGGGGGTGACGTTCCACGACGGCACCCCCTTCAACGCCGAGGCCGTGTGCAAGAACTTCGAGCGCATGTACAACCAGACCGGTGCCGGCCAGAGCCCGTCGGTCTCCGCCTACTGGCAGGACACCATGGGCGGCTTCGCCGACGGCAAGGTCGACTCCCTCTACAAGGGCTGCAAGGCCCCCGAGGACAACAAGGCCGTGGTGACCATCACCGAGCCCACGTCCAAGTTCCCCACCATGCTGACGCTCTCCTCGCTGGCCATGCAGTCCCCCACGGCCATGGACAAGTACAAGGCCAACGACGTGAAGGCCCAGGGCGAGGGCTTCACCTACCCGGAGTACGCCACCAAGCACCCGACCGGCACCGGCCCGTTCACCTTCGCCGGCTACGACCGCGCCAACAAGACCATCAAGCTGAAGCGCAACGAGGACTACCACGGTGACAAGGCCAAGCTCGACGAGCTGATCTTCAAGGTCATCCCCGACGAGTCCACCCGCAAGCAGGAGCTCAAGGCCGGGTCCATCGATGGCTACGACCTGCCCAACCCCATCGACTGGAAGTCGCTGGAGGACGAGGGCAACCAGGTCATGAAGCGCGACCCCTTCAACATCCTCTACCTGGGCCTCAACGCCAAGGAGAACCCGAAGCTCAAGGACCCGAAGGTGCGCCGGGCCATCGCCATGGCCATCAACAAGGAGCAGCTGGTCAAGAGCCAGATGCCCGAGGGCGCCAGCGTGGCCACGCAGTTCATGCCCGACACCGTGAAGGGATACAACTCCGAGGTCGAGGCGATCCCGCACGACACCGAGGGCGCCAAGAAGCTGCTCAAGGAGGCCGGCGCCGAGGACCTGACCCTCGAGGTGTGGTGGCCGTCCGAGGTGTCCCGCCCCTACATGCCGGACCCCCAGAAGATCTTCGAGGCCATCCAGGGTGACCTCGAGGCGGCCGGCATCACCGTCAAGGCGAGCTCCAAGCCGTGGAACGGTGGCTACCTCGACGGCGTGGACACCGGCAAGGCGCAGGCCTACCTGCTGGGCTGGACCGGCGACTACGACTCCCCGGACAACTTCATCGGCACCTTCTTCGGCACCACCGACAACCGCTTCGCCACCGGCGAGTACCCGTGGGGCAAGAAGCTGGCCACCGACCTGAAGAAGGCCGACGCCATCGTGGACGACGCCGAGCGGGAGAAGCGCTACCAGGAGCTCAACGCCGAGCTGATGGACGAGCAGCACCTGCCCGCCGTGCCGCTCACCCACTCGCCGCCCGCCCTCGTGGTGAGCTCCAAGGTGCAGGGCCTCGTGGCCTCCCCGCTCACCGCCGAGCGCTTCGCCTCCGCCTCGCTCTCGGAGTGAGCCACCCGGGGGCCGTGCACCTCGGCCCCCGCCGACCGGCGCCCGGGGCGTCACCCTGACGCCCCGGGCGCACCCGTACCCCGGACCACCCCGACAGGAGTGCGCCTGTGATCCGCTTCATCGCGCGCCGTCTGCTCCAGATGGTGCTCGTCCTGGTCGTCCTGAGCGTCCTGCTCTTCTTCTGGCTGCGCTCGCTCCCCGGCGGCGCCGTGTCCGCCCTGCTGGGCGACCGCGGCACCCCGGAGGCCCGCAAGGCCCTCGAGGCACAGCTCGGCCTGGACCAACCCCTGCCCCTGCAGTACGTCGCCTTCCTCAAGCGCTGCCTCTCCGGCGACTTCGGCGTCTCCACCGGCCTCGTGCCCGGCACGCCCGTCACCGAGATCCTCGTGCAGCGCGCCCCGGCCACCATCGAGCTGACCGTCGTGGCCATCACCCTGGCCTGCCTGGCCGGCATCCCCCTGGGCTACCTCGCGGCCCGTCGCCGCGGTGGCCTGTTCGACAACCTCTCGGTGGTCAGCTCGCTGGTGGGTGTGGCCGTGCCGGTGTTCTTCCTGGCCTTCGTGCTCAAGTGGATCTTCGCCACCGAGCTCGGCTGGCTGCCGGTCTCCGGCCGCCAGGACCCGAGCCTGCACGCCACGCACATCACCAACTTCTTCGTGCTCGACGGGCTCATGACCCGCGAGTGGGACGCCGCCTGGGACGCCCTGCTGCACCTCGTGCTGCCCGGCCTGGCCCTGGCCTCCATCCCGTTCGCCGTGATCTTCCGCATCACGCGCGCCTCGGTGCTGGACGTCCTCGACGAGGACTACGTGCGCACCGCGCAGTCCAAGGGCCTGGCCTCCCGCGTGATCCGCGGCCGCCACGTGATGCGCAACGCGCTCATCCCCGTGGTGACGGTCATCGGCCTGCAGATCGGTGCGCTCCTGGCCGGTGCCGTGCTCACCGAGACGGTCTTCTCCATCGCCGGCATCGGCGAGGCGCTGGCCATCTCCTTCCGCCAGCGCGACTACCCGATGCTGCAGCTGCTCGTCATGGTGGCCGCCGCCGTGTACGTGCTCGTGAACCTGATCGTCGACATCCTCTACGCGGTCATCGACCCGCGCGTCCGGACGAGGTGACGCCATGACCCAGCCGAATCCCAGTGCCCTGGTCGACCAGTCCGTCCGCGAGGCGGGCACCGTCGACGACGCCAAGGGCGAGTCCCTGTGGATGGGTGCCTGGCGGCGCCTGCGCACCAACGTCGCCTTCCTCATCGGTCTGGCGATCGTGGTGGCCTTCCTGCTGCTCGCGCTCGTGGCCCCGTGGGTCGCCCCGCACGACCCCATCGCCGGGGTGATGCTCGACTCGGTGACCCCCTCCACCCCCATCCCCGAGGCCGCCCCCGGGCACCCGCTCGGCGGCGACAACAGCGGGCGCGACCTGCTGAGCCGCCTCATCGTGGGCAGCCAGCAGACGCTCATGGTGGGCGTGCTGGCCACCGCCGGCGGCCTGCTCGGCGGCCTCGTCCTGGGCACCCTGGCCGGTGCCTTCGGTGGCTGGGTGGACGCGCTGGTCATGCGTGTGGTGGACGTGATGCTCTCGATCCCGTCCATCCTCATGGCCTTCTCCGTGGCCGCCCTGTTCTCGCAGCCGACGCTCAAGACGGTGATCCTCGCCATCGCCATCGTGCAGGTGCCGATCTTCGCCCGCCTGCTGCGCGGCTCGATGCTGGCCCAGCGCGACAGCGACCACATCCTGGCCGCGCGGGCCGCGGGCGTGAAGTTCGGGCCCATCGTGTTCCGGCACATGATCCCCAACGCGCTCGGCCCGGTGATCGTGCAGACCACCCTGGTCATGGCCACGTCCATCATCGACGCCGCAGCGCTGAGCTTCCTGGGCGTCGGTGCCGCCGACACCCGCCGGCCCGAGTGGGGCCAGATGCTCGGTGAGGCCCAGGAATTCATCGACTCCTACCCGCACATGGCCGTCTACCCGGCCCTCTGCATCATCGTCGTGGCCCTCGGGTTCACGCTGATGGGCGAGGCGCTGCGTGAGGCCCTCGATCCGAAGAGCCGGAGGTGACGCGCATGGCGACCCCCGCCACCCGCCCGTCCGCCCACCCGTCCGACCGTCCGAGCCGCCCCGGCGAGCCGCTGCTCTCCGTGCGGGACCTCACCGTGGAGTTCCACCGTCGCGGACGTGAGCCGTTCACGGCCGTGGACGGCGTCTCGTTCGACGTGCACCCCGGCCAGACGGTGGGCCTGGTCGGCGAGTCCGGCTGCGGCAAGTCGGTGACCTCGCTGGCCGTCATGGGCCTGCTGCCCGAGCGCGGCACGAAGGTCTCCGGCCAGGTGCTCTTCGAGGGCACCGACCTGCTGCCGCTGGGCTACGACAGGATGCGCGACCGCCGCGGACGCGACCTGGCCATGATCTTCCAGGACCCGCTGAGCTCGCTGAACCCGGTGGTGCCGATCGGCCTGCAGGTCAGCGAGGTCATCGAGCGCCACAAGGGACTGAAGCGCAAGGAGGCGATGGCGCAGGCCAAGGTGATGCTCGACAAGGTGGGCATCCCCGACCCGGACCGGCGCCTCAAGGAGTACCCGCACCAGCTGTCCGGCGGCATGCGCCAGCGCGCGCTCATCGCCATGGCGCTGGCCTGCGAGCCGCGGCTCCTCATCGCCGACGAGCCCACCACCGCCCTGGACGTGACCATCCAGGCGCAGATCCTGCAGCTGCTCAAGGACCTCGTGCGCGACTCCGGCACGGCGCTCATCATGATCACGCACGACATGGGCGTGGTCGCCGGGCTGTGCGACGAGGTGAACGTGCTCTACGGCGGCCGCGTCGTGGAGCGCGGCGAGCGGCACCCGCTGTTCGCCCACCCCCGCCACCCGTACACCACCGGGCTGCTGGGCTCCATCCCCAGCCTCGAGGGGGATCGCGGCGCCGAGCTGACGCCGGTGCCCGGGTCCGTGGTGGACAACCTGCCGTGGACCAGCGCGTGCGCCTTCGCGCCACGCTGCAGCCAGCCGGTGGAGCTGTGCACCCGGCAGAGCCCCGAGCTCGTGGCCGACGACGCGGTCGCCGACGACCGCCGGCTGCGCTGCTTCAACCCCGTCCAGGAGGCGCGATGAGCACCAGCATCGACGAGTTCGACGGCACCGTGGCCGCCGGTGAGGACACCCGTGTCCCCGCCGGGGCCGGGAACGCGGGGCGCACCGGGCAGGACGACCTGCTGGTGGACGTGCGCGACCTCAAGGTGCACTTCCCCATCAAGCGCGGCATCGTGTTCGACCGCACCGTGGGCCACGTCAAGGCGGTGGACGGCATGAGCCTGACCATCCGCCGCGGTGAGACCTACGGGTTGGTCGGCGAGTCCGGCTGCGGCAAGTCCACCTTCGGGCGGGCGCTGCTGCAGCTGGAGCCGATCACCGACGGCTCCGTGCACTTCGCCGGACGCGACCTCACCGAGTACAAGGGCGAGGAGCTGCGCAGGCAGCGCCGCCACATGCAGATGGTGTTCCAGGACCCCTACGGCTCGCTGGACCCGCGGCAGACGGTGGAGTCCCTGCTCTGGGAGGGCATGAGCGCCCACGGCATGACCAAGGACAAGGCGGCGGCCCGCCAGAAGCTCAAGGACCTCCTCCGCGAGGTGGGGCTGCCGGCCAGCGCGCTGGGCAAGTACCCGCACGAGTTCTCCGGCGGACAGCGCCAGCGCATCGGCATCGCCCGGGCGCTCTCGCTGGACCCCGAGCTCATCGTGGCCGACGAGCCCGTCTCCGCCCTCGACGTCTCGGTGCAGGCGCAGGTCATCAACCTGCTGCGCACGGTGCAGCGCGAGCGCGGGCTGACCTACCTGGTGATCGCCCACGACCTCGCCGTGGTGCGGCACATCTCCGACACCGTGGGCGTCATGTACCTCGGCGGGCTGGTGGAGGAGGCCGACGCCGAGGAGCTCTACGCCGAGCCGCTGCACCCGTACACGCGGGCGCTGATGTCGGCCGTGCCGGTGCCGGACCCGGTGGTGGAGGACAGCCGCGAGCAGATCCTGCTCTCCGGCGACCTGCCCTCCCCCGCCGACCCGCCCTCGGGCTGCCGCTTCCGCACCCGGTGCCCGTTCGTGCAGGAGGACCGCTGCTCCACCGAGCGGCCCGCGCTGCGCACCGTGGACCTGCCGGGCGTCTCGGCCTCGCACACGGTGGCCTGCCACCACGTGGAGCGGATCGTCCACGGGGAGATCCAGCCGCGGCGGGTGGAGGCCGAGGTGGTGCAGCAGGCCGCCGACGCCGGGCTCACCGCCCGCGACACCGTGGCCTGACGCCGGCCGCCCACCGCACGGCCCAGAGGGCCGGGACCCCCGTCGCACAGGGGTCCCGGCCCTCTGGGCGTAGGGTCGGCGCATGACGAACCCCCGCATCCTGGTGGTGCAGCACGAGGACAACTGCCCGGTCGGCCTGCTCGGCGAGGTGTGGACCTCGCGCGGCATCGAGCTCGACGTCATCCGCGCCTGGGAGGGCTGGCCGCAGGACGCCTCGGTGCGCCTGGGGGCCGCCGACGGCCTGCTCGTGCTCGGTGGCGAGATGGGCGCCCACGACGACGACCGCTTCGCCTGGCTGACCCCCACCAAGCAGTTGCTGCTCACCGCCGAGGAGGCCGGCGTCCCGCAGCTGGGCACCTGCCTGGGCCACCAGCTCATGGCCGTTGCCCACGGCGGGCGCGTGGCCCCCAACCCGCACGGCCACGCCACCGGTCTGGCCACCGTGGAGCTCACCCCCGCCGGGGAGCAGGACCCCGCCACCGCCCCGTTCGGCGGCGAGCAGGTGGTGATGTGGAACAACGACGTGGTCACCGAGCTGCCGACAGCGGCCACGGTGCTGGCCACCTCCCCCGACGGGACGGTCGGTGCCGCCCGCTACGGCCGCCACGGCATCGGCTTCCAGGGGCACCCCGAGGCGGGTCCGGTGGTCTTCAACGCCTGGACCGTGGACAAGCCGAGCGCCGAGCAGGTGCGTGAGGACGGCATCGACGTGGCCGAGGCCGCGCGCCGCGTGGGCGAGGCGGGCGACCGGTTGCGTGCCACGTGGACGCCGCTGGCGCACTGGTTCGCCGACCAGGTGGAGGAGCGGGCGGCCAGCCGCGCCTGAGTCCCCGTCCCCGCCACGACGCGCCGCGGCCCCCTCCCAGCACCGGGAGGGGGCCGCGGCGTGCAGGGGTGCCGCTCAGTGCGTGAGGACGGCGACCGGGCAGTGGGCCTCGGCGAGCACGCCCTGGCTCACCGAGCCGAGCAGGGCGCCGGCCACGCCGCCGCGGCCGCGGGAACCGACGACCACGAGGTCGGCCTCGGCGGACGCCTCGGTGAGCGCGGTGACGGGGCGACCGTGCAGGGCCGTGACCTCCACCTGCACGTCGGCCAGCGCCGGCTCGTCGGCGCGGACCTGGTCCACCTGCGCCTGCACCGACTTCTCGAGGTCGGCCACGATGTCCTTCCACTCCTGGGAGTCCGGCTCGGTGACCACGTAGCCGTTGACCACGGCCATGTTCCAGGTGGTGACGGCGCGGACCCGCTGGCCCCAGTTGGAGGCCGCGTGCATCGCGAAGCGCAGGGCCTTGGTGGAGTCGCGCGAGCCGTCCACGCCCACCACGAGCAGGCCCTTCTCCGGGGGCACGCCCTCGGGCCCCACGACGATGACGGGGCAGCGCGCGTGCATCGCGACGGTGAGGCTGGTGGAGCCCAGCAGGAAGCGGGTGAGGCCGTGCTTGCGGGCGGTGCCCACCACGATGAGCTGGGCGTGCTCCTCGGCCTCCAAGAGGGCCTGGGAGCCGGTGTTCCACGGGGCGCTGAAGGTGAGCTCCGGGGCCCGGTCGAGCGAGGCGAGGATGTCCTCGACGTGCTGGCGCACCTCGGCCCCCTCGTCCACCTCGTCGCCGGCCTGGGTGAGCAGCGGGGCGTCCATGCCGAAGCCGACCGGCGCATAGGCGGTGGCCATGGTCTCCTGGGCGTGGACGGCGTGCAGCCCCACCCCGCGGCGCAGGGCGGAGCGGGCGGCCCACTCCACGACCGCGCGGTCGCGGTCGGTGCCGTCGACCCCCACGACGACGGCGTTCTGCGGGACGGTGCTGGCTCGGTGCTCGGTCATGGTGCCTCCCTGTTGTGTACCGCCAGCCTATGCCGCGGCAGCCCGCGGCCACGAGGGGGTCCGGTGGGTCACGCGGCGTGCATTCCCGCGGGCCGGCGAGACCCTTCTCACCCCATATGTGGTGACGCCCGATGTGACTCGATCATGACCCCTCGTTATGGTCGAGGGAGCCAGATCGCACGATGACCCCGCCCCCGACCCCTGGAGAGTGCATGTCCCTCGTCGTCCAGAAGTACGGCGGGTCCTCCGTGGCAGACGCCGAGAGCATCCGGCGCGTCGCCCGGCGGATCGCCGCCACCCGGGCCGCCGGACACGACGTCGCCGTCGTCGTCTCGGCCATGGGAGACACCACCGACGAACTGCTCGACCTCAGCCGCGAGATCACCGACTCCCCCAGCCAGCGCGAGCTCGACCAGCTGCTCACCTCCGGCGAGCAGATCTCCATCGCCCTGCTGGCCATGGCCCTGCACGAGATGGACGTGGCCGCCACGAGCTTCACCGGCCGGCAGGCCGGGCTGCGCACCACCGACGCCTTCGGCTCGGCCCGCATCACCGAGATCGACGCCAGCCGGCTGCGCACCAGCCTGGATGCCGGGCAGGTCGCCATCGTCGCCGGCTTCCAGGGCTGGACCGCCGACGAGCACACCACCACCCTGGGCCGCGGTGGCTCCGACACCACCGCCGTGGCCGTGGCCGCCGCGCTCGAGGCGGACGTGTGCGAGATCTACTCCGACGTGGACGGCATGTTCACCGCCGACCCGCGCATCGTGCCCACCGCGCACCGCATCGGGTGGATGGGCTACGCCGACGCCACCGAGCTGGCCGCCCACGGCGCCAAGATCCTGCACCTGCGCGCCGTCGAGTTCGCCCAGCGCCACGACGTGCCCCTGCACGTCCGCTCCAGCTTCACCGACCAACCCGGCACCTGGGTCAGCGCCTCCCGCGACCAGGTGCCCGCCGACCACCTCGACCCCCAGGAGGACCCCGTGGAGGAACCCCTCATCCAGGGCGTGGCCCACACGCACGACCAGGCCATGCTCACCGTCGTCAACGTGCCGGACAAGCCTGGCCGCGCCGCCTCGATCCTCGCCGCCATCTCCGAGGTGGTCTCCGTGATCGACGTGCTGGGCCAGACCCACACCGCCCGCGAGAACGGCCTGTGCGACTTCTCGTTCTCCCTGCCGGCCGACGACGCGCAGCGCGCCCGGGAAGCCCTGGAGGCCCAGCAGGACGCGCTGGAGTTCGCCCACGTGGCCGTGGACGAGAACGTGGGCAAGGTCTCGGTGAGCGGCCACGGCGTGCGCTCCCACGCCGAGGTGCCCGCGATGCTGCTCAAGGCCCTGGCCGACGCCGGCATCACGGTGAACATGTTCACCACCTCCGAGGCCCGCATCTCCGTGGTCGTGGCCGACGACCAGGTGGAGGACGCCGCCCGCGCGATCCACACCGCGTTCGGGCTCGACAGCGACCAGACGGCCGTGGTGCACGCCGGCACCGGTCGGTGAGGAGGACGACCCCATGGACTCGACCCAGAACGACACCGCCCCCACCATCGCCGTCGTCGGCGCCACCGGCCAGGTCGGCACCGTGATGCTGCGCCTGCTCACCGAGCGGAAGGTGCCCGTGGGCACCCTGCGCCTGTTCGCCTCGGCCCGCTCGGCCGGCAAGCAGGTGGAGTGGACCGACGGCACCGGCGCCACCCGCACCCTCACCGTGGAGGACGTGGCCGCCACCCCCACCGAGGAGCTGCGCGGCATCGACATCGCGCTGTTCTCCGCCGGCGGGGGCACCTCCCGCGAGCACTCCCCCCGCTTCGCCGAGGCCGGTGCCGTGGTCATCGACAACTCGTCGGCCTTCCGCGGCGACCCCGAGGTGCCGCTGGTGGTCAGCGAGGTGAACCCCGAGGCGGCGAAGGACCGCCCCAAGGGCATCGTCGCCAACCCCAACTGCACCACCATGGCCGCGATGCCGGTGCTCAAGGTGCTGCACGACGAGGCCGGGCTGGAGGCCCTGCAGGTGGCCACCTACCAAGCCGTGTCCGGCTCCGGGCTGGCCGGCGTGGACGAGCTCGCGGGCCAGGTGCGCGCCGCCACCGGCGCCGGGGAGGGCGCCCTCGAGCAGCTGGTGCACGACGGCTCCGCCCTGGACGGCACCCTGCCCGCGGCCTCGACCTACCCGCGCACCATCGCGTTCAACGCCCTGGCCATGGCCGGCGACCTCGTGGACGACGGGTCCGGCGAGACCTCCGAGGAGCAGAAGCTGCGCCACGAGTCGCGCAAGATCCTCGGCATCGAGGACCTGGCCGTGAGCGGCACCTGCGTGCGCGTCCCGGTGTTCACCGGCCACGCCCTGGCCGTGCACGCCCGCTTCTCCCGCGAGCTCACCCCCGAGCGCGCGCTGGAGCAGCTGGCCGAGGCGCCCGGCGTGACCGTGGCCGAGGTCCCCGCCCCGCTGGAGGCCGCGGGCCGCGACGACGTGCTGGTGGGCCGCGTGCGCACCGACCAGTCCGTCGAGGGTGGCCGGGGCCTGGTGCTCTTCGTGGCCGGTGACAACCTGCGCAAGGGCGCCGCCCTCAACGCCGTGCAGGTGGCCGAGGTGCTGCTGGAGCAGGGGGTGGGCGCGTGAGCGAGCTGATCCTGCGCCGCCCCACGATGGACGACGGCGCCGCCATGTGGCGCATCGCCCGCGACTCCGGCGTGCTGGACCTCAACACCTCCTACGCCTACCTGCTCATGGCCCACGACTTCGGCGCCACGAGCACCGTGGCCGAGGCCGACGGGCAGGTGGTGGGCTACGTGATGTCCTACCTGCGCCCCGCCGCACCGGACACGCTCTTCGTGTGGCAGGTGGGCGTGGACGCCTCGCAGCGCGGGCAGGGGGTGGCCGGGCGGATGCTGCAGGCCACCGTGGAGGCCACCGGCGCCACCGCCCTGGAGACCACCGTCACGGCCGACAACGACGCCTCCAACGCGCTGTTCGCCGGGTTCGCCCGCCGCCACGGCGCCACCGAGGAGGTGACGGAGTTCATCACCCCGGCCCACTTCCCGACCGACGACGTGCACGACGCCGAGCTGCTGCACCACATCGCGCCGCTGGACCCGGCGGCCGCTGCACCCGGGCGCACCCCCTGAGCGCCCGACCACCCGCTGGACGCCCGACCGACTTCCCAGGAGGGACGACATGACCCAGACGACCCCGAGCACGAACTCCCCGAGCACCACCACCCCGCACACCGCGGGGGACACCAGCATCTTCGAGGCGCGCGAGTCCTCCGTGCGCTCCTACTGCCGCCAGTGGCCGGTGGTCTTCACCACCGCCCGCGGCGCCGAGCAGCACACCGAGACCGGCGAGACCTACCTGGACTTCTTCGCCGGCGCCGGCGCCCTCAACTACGGACACAACGACCCGGCGCTCAAGGGCGCGCTCATGGAGCACCTCTCGCAGGACGTGGTGATCCACTCCATGGACATGCACACCCCGGCCAAGCGCCGCTTCCTGGAGGCCCTCACCCGCACCGTGCTGGAGCCCCGCGGCATGGACCACAAGGTGCTCTTCCCCGGCCCCACCGGCACCAACACCGTGGAGGCCGCTCTCAAGGCCGTGCGCAAGGCCACCGGCCGCACCGAGGTGGTGTCCTTCACCAACGGCTTCCACGGCATGACCCTGGGCTCGCTGTCGGTGACCGCCAACAAGATGAAGCGCGCCGGCGCCGGTGTGCCGCTCACCGACGTGACGCAGGTGGCCTACGACGGGCACGAGGGCGCCGCCTCGGCGGACCTGGCCGACCTCGAGGCGCTGGACGCCGCGTGGGCGCAGGCCGGGGACGACCTGCCCGCCGGCGCCATCGTGGAGCTCGTCCAGGGCGAGGGCGGCCTGAACGCCGCGTCCATGGAGTGGGTGCAGCAGCTGGCCGAGGTGTGCGCCAAGCACGACGTGAAGCTCATCGTGGACGACGTGCAGGCCGGCTGCGGCCGCACCGGCACGTTCTTCTCGTTCGAGCCGGCCGGAATCACCCCGGACGTGGTGTGCCTGTCCAAGTCCCTCTCCGGCCTGGGTCTGCCGCTGGCGGTGACCCTGGTGCGCCCGGAGCTGGACCAGTGGGAGCCCGGCGAGCACAACGGCACCTTCCGCGGGTTCACCCCCGCCTTCGTGACCGCCGCGGCGGCCCTGGAGACCTACTGGGCCGACGACGCGTTCGCCGCCGGGGTGCGCGCCACCGCCGAGCGCCTGCACGCCGGCCTGGCCGAGCTGGCCGGCAAGGCCTCCGGCGAGGCCGAGGTGCGCGGGCGCGGGCTGATGTGCGGCATCGCGTTCGCCGACACCGAGGCCGCGGAGAAGATCGCCGCCGCTGCGTTCGAGCGCGGGCTGATGGTGGAGACCTCCGGCCCCGCCAGCGAGGTGGTCAAGCTGCTGCCGCCGCTGAACGTCACCGAGGAGCAGGTGGACCGCGCACTGGCCGTGCTGGCCGAGTCCGTGGCCGCCGTGGGGGCCTGAGCGCCCCACCCCCTGACGCGGGCGCCGGGACACCTCCGGCGCCCGCCCCCATCGACCGACCTGACCCGACCCCCTGACCCGACCGACACGACGAAGGAGACGAGCATGAAGGTCATCCACCTCGAGGAGCTCAACGGCACCGAGAACGACGTCGAGCACGGCAACTGGCGCTCCCGCCGGTTCTTCCTGGCCGACGAGGGCGTGGGTTTCTCGTTCCACCAGACGATCCTCAAGGCCGGTACGAGCACCGACATGTGGTACGCCAACCACATCGAGGCCGTGTACGTCTACAAGGGCAAGGGCACGCTCACCAACCGGGAGACCGGCGAGGAGTTCGAGCTGCGCCCGGACACGATGTACCTGCTCAACGACCACGACAAGCACACCGTGACCGTGGAGGAGGACATCCACTGCGTGTGCACCTTCAACCCGCCGGTGACCGGCCGTGAGGTGCACGACGAGCACGGCGTGTACCCGCTGCTGGACGCCGAGGGCAACCGCCTGGACACCCCGCAGGGCTGACTGGACGGACCCCGGGGCACGTCCCCGAGCCCGACCGATCGGGCACCGCGGCAGGTGCCGTGGTGCCCGATCGGTCGTTCCCGCCGAGAGGAAGAACACCACAGACCACCCGACCGCGTGATGCGAGGAGGCACACCGTGACGACCACCCCGAACCACACGACCCGCACCGCCGCCGACAGCCGCACCGACCACTACCCCACCCGCCTGGCCGACCGCCCCGCCGTGCTGGAGCGCCGCGACCCGGTCGTCGCCGGCGGACCCCAGGACGGCCCCTTCGAGGGGGACGAGCTGGAGCAGGTCGAGCAGCGGGGCTACACCCAGGTGCCGGACCTGTTCACGCCTGCGGAGATCGAGCGGATGCGCACCGAGCTGGACGAGCTCTCCCGCAACCCGGAGGTGCTGGCCGACGAGCGCACCATTACCGAGGCGGCCTCGGGGAAGCTGCGCTCGGTCTTCGAGGTGCACCGCACCAACGAGCTGTTCCGCTCCGTGGCGCACGACCCGCGGCTGGTGCGCCGCGCACAGCAGGTGCTGGGCGGGCCGGTGACCATCCACCAGAGCCGGGTGAACTTCAAGCCCGGTTTCGGCGGGGCGCCGTTCTCCTGGCACTCGGACTTCGAGACCTGGCACGCGGAGGACGGCATGCCCTCGCCGCGCGCGATCAGCGTCTCCATCGCCCTGACGGACAACCACCCGTACAACGGGCCGCTGATGATCATGCCGGGTTCGCACCGTCGTTACGTCTCCTGCGTCGGGGAGACGCCGCGGGACAACTACAAGTCCTCGCTGGTGGCCCAGGGCGCCGGTACGCCGGACCCGGACGTGCTGACGCGCATGTACGACGAGTTCGGCATCGACGTGCTCACCGGCCGGGCCGGGAGCGCGACCTGGTTCGACTCGAACTGCATGCACGCGTCCAACGGCAACGTCACCCCGGCGCCGCGGTCGAACGTGTTCATCGTGTTCACGGCGGCGGACAACGCCTGCGGTGAGCCCTACGCCGCCCCGGCCCCGCGGCCGGAGTTCCTCGGAGCCCGCGAGCACCGTGAGGTGCTGCAGGCGGACTGAGCCGGCTGACCGGGCTGGTGGCCGGGTGAGGGCGCCGCGGCCCGGTGGGCGGGCTGGCCCGGCCACATGGCCCGGCATCGTGCTGGCCAGCCTAGCCAGCGCCCGCCCTCATGACGCGTGGGTGGGGTGACCGTGACAGATCGCCCCACCCACGCGTCGTGCGCGTCCGGCAGGCGCTCTGTCAGGCGCGGCGCGAGGCAGCCAGCGCCGTGAGCTCCTCCAGCTCGCCGAGGGTGGTGCGCAGCGTGGTCACCAGCTCCTCCGGGGCGGTGAAGGTGCCGTCCGGCGAGAAGGCCGTGAACACGTTGACGCCGGCCTGGTTGCGGGCCTGCAGCATCGAGGCGTTGGCCACCACCGCGCGCCAGTGCTCCACCGCGCGCACGCCGTTGGCGGCGCCGTAGCCGACGAAACCGATGGCCTTGTGGCGCCACTCCACGAACAGCACGTCGAAGGCGTTCTTGAACGCTGCCGGGATGGAGTGGTTGTACTCGGCGGTCACGAACAGGTAGCCGTCGAAGGGGGCGATGGTACGGGCCCAGGCCGCGGTGGCGGGGTTCTCGTACTGGCCGTTGGCCGCACCGGGGACGGTGGGCTCGGAGAGCAGCGGGAGGTCGAACCCGGCCAGGTCGACGAGCTCGTACTCCACGCCCTCGGCGGCCTCGCCGGCCTGCACGCGGGCGGTGGCCTGCTCGGCGACCCAGCGACCGACGGCCTCGCCCTTGCGGCCGGGGCGGGTGGATCCGATGACGACGGCGATGCGCATGACTCTCCAGGAGTGGGGGGCGGGGTCGGCCCCGGCGGACGCACCGGACCGGTGACCTGTCCCCCATCATGCCGGGACCCCGCCCCGAGTTCCGCACCGGTGCGCATCTGGGCCTGCCACCCCGCCTCGAGAACCGCACCGGTGCGCATCTGGGCCTGCCGCCGCTCCGACTTCAGCACCGGTGCCGAACTCGACTGTCGAGAACCGCACCGGTGCCGATGTGGGGCCACCGCCCCATCGAGAACCGCACCGGTGCGGAACTGGCTGATCGGGGACGACCGTGGGCACCGCATCGGGCGGCCAACTAGGCTGGGGCACCAGTACGCCACCCGTACCGCCCCACTCGCACGCACCGCGCCCCGTGGTGCCGCGCGCCCACGGAGCGGGGCGGGACCACCCGAGACGAGGGAGAACACGACAGATGGCCACCATCAGCTGGACCCGGACGGACGAGGCGCCGCTCCTGGCGACCTACTCGCTCAAGCCGATCGTCGAGGCCTTCGCCGGGGCCGCCGGCATCGACGTGGAGACCCGCGACATCTCGCTGGCCGCCCGCATCCTGGCCCAGTTCCCCGAGGAGCTCGCCGAGGACCAGCGCGTGGAGGACGCCCTGGCCAACCTGGGTGAGCTGGCCACCACGCCGCGCGCCAACATCATCAAGCTGCCCAACATCTCGGCCTCCGTGCCCCAGCTCAAGGAGGCCGTGGCCGAGCTGCAGGCGCAGGGCTACGCCGTGCCGGACTACCCGGAGGACCCGCAGACCGACGCCGAGAAGGCAGTGCGCGCCAAGTACGACGCCGTCAAGGGCTCCGCGGTGAACCCGGTGCTGCGCGAGGGCAACTCCGACCGCCGTGCCCCCCAGGCCGTCAAGAACTTCGCCCGCAAGCACCCGCACTCCATGGGCGCCTGGGGCGAGGACTCCCGCACCCGCGTGGCCACCATGGGCGAGGACGACTTCTTCAGCCACGAGAAGTCCGTGACCATCGACGGCGACGACACCCTCACCATCCAACTGGTGGGCGCCGACGGCCAGACCACCGTGCTCAAGGACGGCATCACGGTGCTGGACGGCGAGGTCGTGGACGCGACCTGCATGGACGTGGCCGCACTGGACCGCTTCCTGGCCGAGCAGGTGCAGCTGGCCAAGGAGGAGGGCCTGCTGTTCTCCGTGCACCTCAAGGCCACGATGATGAAGGTCTCCGACCCGATCATCTTCGGCCACGTGGTGCGCGCCTTCCTGCCGGAGGTCTTCGCCCAGCACGGGGAGACCCTCAAGGCCGCGGGCCTCTCCCCCAACGACGGCCTGGCCGCCATCCTCTCCGGCCTGGACCAGCTGCCGGCCGAGCAGGCCGACGAGATCCGCGCCGCCATCGAGAAGGGTCTGGCCGACGGCCCGGACCTGGCGATGGTGGACTCCCGCAAGGGCATCACCAACCTGCACGTGCCCAGCGACGTCATCGTGGACGCCTCCATGCCGGCCATGATCCGCACCAGCGGACAGATGTGGAACAAGGACGACGAGCAGCAGGACACGCTGGCCGTCATCCCGGACTCCTCCTACGCCGGCGTGTACCAGACCGTCATCGAGGACTGCCAGGAGCACGGCGCATTCGACCCCACCACCATGGGCTCGGTGCCGAACGTGGGCCTCATGGCCAAGAAGGCCGAGGAGTACGGCTCCCACGACAAGACCTTCGAGATCCCGGCCGCCGGCACCGTGCAGGTGGTGGACTCCTCGGGCACCGTGCTCATGGAGCACGCCGTGCAGCCGGGTGACATCTGGCGCGCCTGCCAGACCAAGGACGAGCCGATCCGCGACTGGGTGAAGCTGGCCGTGACCCGCGCCCGCGCCTCGCAGACCCCGGCCGTGTTCTGGCTGGACGCCGAGCGCGCCCACGACGCGCAGCTCATCGCCAAGGTGGAGAAGTACCTCAAGGAGCACGACACCGAGGGCCTGGACATCCGCATCATGGCGCCGGAGGAGGCCACCCAGTTCTCGCTGGACCGCATCCGCGCCGGCGAGGACACCATCAGCGTCACCGGCAACGTGCTGCGTGACTACAACACCGACCTCTTCCCCATCCTGGAGCTGGGCACCAGCGCCAAGATGCTGTCGGTGGTGCCGCTGATGAACGGCGGTGGCCTGTTCGAGACCGGTGCCGGCGGCTCGGCCCCCAAGCACGTGGACCAGCTGACCGAGGAGAACCACCTGCGCTGGGACTCCCTGGGTGAGTTCCTGGCCCTGGCCGAGAGCCTGCGCCACGTGGCCGAGCACGAGGGCAACCCGAAGGCCGCCGTGCTGGCCGACGCCCTGGGCCGCGCCACCGAGACGCTGCTCGACGAGGGCCGTTCGCCGAGCCGCAAGGTGGGCGAGATCGACAACCGTGGCAGCCACTTCTACCTGGCCCTGTACTGGGCCCGGGAGCTGGCCGCCCAGAGCGAGGACGCCGACCTGGCCGCCACCTTCGCCCCGGTGGCCGAGAAGCTCGACGCGGCCGAGGAGGCCATCGCCGGCGAGCTGCTGGCCGCACAGGGTTCCCCGGCGGACCTGGGTGGCTACTACCACCCGGACGAGGCCAAGACCTCCGCGGTGATGCGTCCCTCGAAGACCTTCAACGAGGTCATCGACGGCATGAGCGCCTGAGCACCCGCCGCTGCAGGACGGGCCGCACCCCACCCGGGTGCGGCCCGTCCGCGTGCGCGGGGCGTCAGGCCTGCTTGTCCGCGGCCAGGGCGGCGCGCTCCGCGGGGTCGACCTTGACCATGACGGCGTGGGGTGCCGGGTCCCCGACGCCGCCGCCGGGCGCGCGGTGGTGGCCGCCGTAGACGCAGAAGCCGGTGCGGGTGCTGAACCACGGCCGGCCGTGGGCGATCTTCTCGGTGGCCTCGGGAAGGGCCAGGCACAGGGAACGCACGCGCTCCAGCAAGGGGTCGTCCTCGTCGAACACCACCGGGTGGCTCACGGCATCGATGCTGTCACGGCCCGCCCCGCGCGGGAAGAGGCGCGGGGGCACGGAAAAGGTGCTGCCCACACAGGACGAATCCCGTGCGGGCAGCACCTTTTCCGTGCGGGCGGCACCTCTCGCGTGCGGCGTCCGCGCTCCGGGTCAGACCGCCGCGCCCGCCTGCCTCAGAGGGCGCGGTCGGCCAGCGGGGCCCCCGGCTTGCGCTGGGCCAGGGAGGCCAGGGCCAGGGCCGCGCCGAGGATCAGCAGGCCGAGCACCACGTGCACCCACTTGGCGCCCATCTCGGCCAGGCCGATCTGCAGCAGGGCCATGACGGCCAGGCCCACGGCGTGCATGAACAGACCGGTGTTGCCGCTCTCCTTCTTCCACAGGAAGGCGAAGACGGCGGCCGCGACGGCGCAGCCGAAGGTGGCGTAGCCGATCCAGCCGTGCACGTCGTACATGTCGACCTCGGTGAACAGCAGCAGCAGGCCGAGCGCGGCCTGGCCGACGGTCAGCACGGCCGTGGCCAGCGCCATCGTGCGCAGCGTGCCGAGGTGCTTGGGGGAAGGGGTGGTGGTGGTCATGCCCCCAGTGTCCCATCGCCCGCACCGGCCAGGGCCGCACCCGGGGCGGCGCCGGCGGGCGGCGCGGAGCCGATGCTCACCGGCACCGGGCCCCCGGCCCCCATCTGGTCGCCGAATTCCTCGTTGATGTCGCGGCTGATGCGCATGGAGCAGAACTTGGGCCCGCACATCGAGCAGAACTGGGCGTTCTTGGCCGGCTCGGCCGGCAGCGTCTCGTCGTGGAAGGCCTGGGCGGTCACCGGGTCCAGCGCCAGGGCGAACTGGTCGTGCCAGCGGAACTCGAAGCGCGCCTTGCTCATCGTGTCGTCCCACTCGCGGGCGTGCGGGTGCCCCTTGGCCACGTCGGCGGCATGCGCGGCGATCTTGTAGGTGATCACGCCGGTCTTCACGTCGTCGCGGTTCGGCAGGCCCAGGTGCTCCTTGGGGGTGACGTAGCACAGCATCGCCGTGCCGTGCTGGGCGATGGGGGCCGCCCCGATGGCACTGGTGATGTGGTCGTACCCCGGCGCGATGTCGGTGCTCAGCGGGCCGAGCGTGTAGAAGGGCGCCCCGTGGCACCACTCCTGCTCCAGGTCCACGTTCTCCTTCACCAGGTGCAGCGGCACGTGGCCGGGGCCCTCCACCATCACCTGCACGTCGTGCTCCCACGCGCGCTGCGTGAGCTCGCCCAGGGTGCGCAGCTCGGCCAGCTGGGCGGCGTCGTTGGCGTCGGCCAGCGAACCGGGGCGCAGGCCGTCACCCAGGGAGAAGGCCACGTCGTGGGCGGCGAAGATCTCGCACAGCTCGTCGAAGTGCTCGTAGAGGAAGGACTCCTGCCGGTGGGCCATGCACCAGCCGGCCATGATCGACCCGCCCCGGCTCACGATGCCGGTGACGCGCCCGGCGGTCAGGGGCACGAACTCGCGCTTCACGCCGGCGTGGATGGTCATGTAGTCCACGCCCTGCTCGGCCTGCTCGACGACGGTGTCGCGGAAGACCTCCCAGGTGAGGTCCTCCGCCACGCCGGCCACCTTCTCCAGGGCCTGGTAGATGGGCACGGTGCCGATGGGCACCGGCGAGTTGCGCAGGATCCACTCGCGGGTGGTGTGGATGTCGTCTCCAGTGGAGAGGTCCATCACGGTGTCGGCACCCCACCGGGTGGCCCAGGACATCTTCTCCACCTCCTCGGCGATGGAGGAGGTGACCGCCGAGTTGCCGATGTTGGCGTTCACCTTGGTGAGGAAGGCGCGACCGATGATCATCGGCTCGCTCTCGGGGTGGTTCACGTTGGCCGGGATGATGGCGCGCCCGGCGGCCACCTCCGAGCGCACGAGCTCCACATCGCAGCCCTCGCGCAGGGCCACGAAGCGCATCTCCGGGGTCACCTCGCCCCGGCGGGCGTAGTGCATCTGGGTGACCGTGCGGCCGGGCACGGCACGGCGGGGCTGCTGGGTGCGGCCACGCCAGGCCTGCGAGGCCTCACCCCGTCGCTCGGCGGAGCGGCCGTCGTCGGCCAGGTTCCGGCCTCGCGGGGTGGGGTTCACCTCGGTGTCGCCGCGGGCCTCGATCCACTGCTGGCGGGCGGGCTCCAGGCCCACCTCGGGGTCGGAGCCGGGCCCCATGGTGCGGTAGACCACGAAGTCCTCGTTGGGGGTGCCGTCGGGCGAGTCCGCCAGGCTGATGGCGGTCATCGGCACGGTCACCTCCCCGTCGGTGCGCGTGACCAGCCGGTGCTGGGGGTGGTTCTCGCCCGTCATCGTGGGGTTCTGCTCGTGGGCACAGGTGCACGACATCGTCGTCCTCGCTTCCTCCGCCGGTGCTAACCGGTCAGGTTCGGACGGTCCGGACGGCGTCAGTCCGTTCTCAGCCCGTGCCCGAGCTCCCGTGGGGTACGTCACACACCCTACCCACCGGGGAACGCCGGACAACTCGGGGTCAGCGCGCGTCGAGCTCGCCCACCGGCCCGGCCGGCGCGGTCACCGTGCGCACACGTCCCGCTAGGCTGTCCCAGCCCCCCACCCCAGCCCAGCCCGGAGGTTCCGCATGGCCGGCGGACTCGCTGCCCTGCTCGACGACATCGCCGCCATGGCGCGCCTGGCCGCGGCCAGCGTGGACGACGTGGCTGCCGGGGCGGCCAAGGCCAGCACCAAGGCGGCCGGCGTGGTGGTGGACGACGCCGCGGTGACCCCGCAGTACCTGGAGGGCGCCGAGCCCAACCGCGAGCTGCCGATGATCAAGCGCATCGCGACCGGGTCGCTGCGGAACAAGGCGATCATCGTGCCGGTGCTGCTGCTCCTCAGCCAGTTCGCCCCCTGGATCCTGACGCCCCTGCTGATGCTCGGCGGCACCTACCTGTGCTTCGAGGGCGCGGAGAAGGTCTGGGAGAAGATCTCCGGCCACGGTGACGACGGCAAGGCCGCCGACGAGCGCTCGGAGCAGGACGAGGAGCAGGTGGTCAAGAGCGCCATCACCACCGACTTCGTGCTCTCCTGCGAGATCCTGGTCATCTCCCTCAACGAGGTGACCGACCAGTCCCTGCTGAGCCGCGGACTGATCCTGGTCGTGGTGGCGCTGCTCATGACCGTCGGGGTCTACGGCGCGGTCGCCCTCATCGTGAAGATGGACGACGTGGGCCTGCACCTGGCCCAGAAGAACGACGAGGGCTCGGCGGGCCACAGGCTGGGCCGCGGCATGGTCAAGGCCATGCCCACCGTGCTGGACATCATCGGCTTCGTCGGGATGCTGGCCATGCTCTGGGTGGGTGGCCACATCATCATGGTCGGCATCGACGAGTACGGCCTGAGCGCCCCCTACGACCTCGCCCACCACCTCGCCGACATGGTCGCGGGCACCCCGGTGATCGGTGGACTGCTGGCCTGGCTCGCCGACACCCTGGTGGCGATGGCACTGGGCCTCGTCTGGGGCGCGATCATCGTGGCGGTGCTGCACGTGCTGCCCTTCGGCCCGTTCGCCCACGAGGTGGAGCACGGCAAGCACGGCAGCGGCTACCGCCGCGACGAGAAGGACAAGGAGGCCGGGCGCGAGCCGGCCCACGCAGCGGCCGGCGCCGGCACCGGCGCGCAGCTCACGGACGACGAGGCCTCGGCCGACGGTGCCACCCGGGCCCCGCAGGACTGACAGCAGTGCATCCTCCCGTCGTGCCGCGGCGCCCGTCCCCTCTGGGCGGGCGCCGTCCGCATCGTGACGAGCTGGCCCAGTTCGCCGACGAGACGGTCGACGACGTGCTGCACGATGCGGTGCGACTCCTCATCGTGGGCGTGAACCCCGGGCTCTGGACGGCGGCGGTCAACGCCCCCTTCGCCCGCCCGGGCAACCGCTTCTGGCCCTCGCTCCACCGGGCGGGCCTGACCGACCACCAGCTGGACGTGACCCACGGACTGTCCGATGCGGACGCGGCCCACCTGCGCGAGCGCGGCATCGGCATCACCAACCTGGTGGCACGGGCCTCGGTGCGCGCCGACGAGCTCGGCACCGAGGAACTGCGCCAGGGGCACCACCGCCTGGAGGGCCTGGTGCAGGGACTGCACGCCGGCACGGGGCGGCTCCCCGTGGTGGCGGTCGCGGGGATCACGGCCTTCCGGACGGCCTGGGGCGACCGCGACGCCCAGCTCGGCCGCCAAGAGGGGCGGGTCGCCGGCGCCCCCTTGTGGGTGGTGCCGCAGCCCTCGGGGCTCAACGCGCACGAGAACATCGACACCCTGGCCGACAAGTGGCGCCAGGTGGCCGCCGAGGTCGACTGGCCGGCGGGCCTCAGCCGTCGACGACCTTCAGGCCGATGACGCAGCCGATCAGGCCCAGCAGGAGCAGCAGCTTGGCGATGCTGAACGACTCCTCACCGGTGGCGACGGCGTAGGCCACGGTGGTCGAGGCACCCACGGCCACCCACACGGCGTAGGCGGTGCCGGTGGGCAGGTCCTTCATCGCCCACCACAGTCCCCCAACGAGACGGCGCTGCCGAGCACGAAGGCCGTGATGGCCCCGGCGCTCTGCGGTCCCTCGATCTTCCCCAGGGCGGTGGCCCAGACGGCCTCGAACAGCCCAGAGAGCACCCACACGATCCACGACATGACGATTCTCCTCGTGGACGTCTTGTCGCGTGTCCGGGTACGACCACCCTCGTCCGGGAGCCGGTCGGGCTCACGGGGAGGTGTAGCCGCCGTCGACCAGGTGGTAGCTGCCGGTGATGAAGGACGCGTCGTCCGAGAGCAGGAAGGTCACCAGGTGCGCGACCTCCTCGGCCTTGCCCAGCCGCCCGATGGGGTGGAGCGCCACCAGGCCCTCGCGGGCGCTGTCGTCCAGGCCCTGGAGCAGCGGGGTGTCGATGTAGGCCGGACCCACCGCGTTGATGCGCACACCACGCGACCCGTAGTCCACGCCGGCCTGCTTGGTGAGCCCCACCACGCCGTGCTTGGACGCGGTGTAAGCCGAGTTGCCCACCCCCGTGGCCACGGTGCCGTGGATGGAGGCCATGTTGACGATGGAACCGCCGCCAGCTGCCTCGATGGCGGGCAGCTCGTAGCGCATGCCGTAGAGCACGCCATTGAGGTTGACGTTGATGACCTTCAACCAGTCCTCCGGGGCGAGCTCGCCGGCCGGGTCCGTGGTGCCCCCGATGCCGGCGTTGTTCACCGCGTGGTGCAGCCCGCCGAAGGTCTCCACGGCGAAGTCCACCGCTGCCTTGTTGGCGTCGGGGTCGGAGGCGTCCTGCTCGAACGGCGCGGCCTCACCGCCGGTGGAGGTGATGCTGTCGGCCACCCGCCTGGCCGCAGCGAGGTCGATGTCGGCCACCACGACCTTGCAGCCCTGCCGGGCGAGGTCGATGCAGCACGCCTCCCCGATGCCGGAACCACCCCCGGTGACCAGCGCCACCCTGCCCTCGAAACCTGCGTACACCGTGTGCTCTGCCATGGCCGTCCTCCTGGTTGCGGTGGTGCGGGGTGCACCACCCTCGCCACCCGGTCTATCGCCTCACCGCACCGCGCACAAGGGTCGGGAGCAGTCAGGCCACTCCCCCTGTTACCTGACGCATCACATTTTCTCCACCTGTCCATCAGGAGGGTCATGCAGTTCGGTATCTTCACCATCGGAGACGTCACCACCGACCCCACCACCGGCCGCACCCCCACCGAGAGCGAGCGCATCCGCAACACGGTGGAGATCGCCCTCAAGGCCGAGGAGATCGGCCTGGACGTCTTCGCCACCTTTCTCACGGTCGCCCACGCCGAGTCCCGCGGGCACGCGCCGGCCCACGCCCACGCCGGATCCCCCGAGACAGAGAGGTCAGGATGAGGCCCACCACGTCGCCCCGCACGTCACCCGGGCACCCCTCGCAACAGGCCACCGCGTCGCGCGGGGCCCGGCGGTCCGCCGACGACCTCTTCGCGGAGTTCCGTGGCCGGGGCCAGATCGTGGCCGAGACCGTCCGCCCCGGGGCCCTCGGGGCCACGATGATCCTGGGAGGTCTGGCCCTGGCCGCCGGACTGCTGACCGTGCTGCTCGGGGTCCTGGCCGCGGCCCGGGGTGACGCGTCACTGGGCATGGCCGTCGTCGGGATCCTGCTGGTGACCCTGGGTCTGGGGGCCGCGGCCCTGTGGTCGTGGCGTCGGAGCGCGACGGCACGGGGCCGGACGTGGGTGATCGGCACCGAGGGCATCACCATCGACGGGGTGGGCCCGGTGCCGTGGGGCGACCTAGAGCCTCCCACCGAGCGCATGGAGGACGCCCCGTGGGACGAGGGCAGGCAGTTGGCCCTGGTCATGCCCTTCACACCGGCCGGTCAGATGCGCGCCGACCAGCTCGATCCCTCCCTGCGCGGTGTCCTCAACGACGCTGCCCGCCCCCGGGCCTTCGGCACCCCACGGGTGCACTCGGTGCGCATCGTGCGCATGAAGGGCACCGGTCGGCACGAGTTCGCACGCTTCCTCGAGCGCGCCCACCGGGCGGTGTTGGGACGGTGAGCCACACCGACGGCCCGTACGACCCCGACGCCCCGGAGCGCGGCGACGCCCTCAAGCTGGCCCTGATCGGCCTGGTTTTCGCCGGGATCGCCATGGCGGTGGGGCCGGACACACCCGCCGGGCGGTGGCTCGTCATCAGCAGCAGCCTTCTCTTCGCCGCTGCCGGGGTGGCCATGGTCGTGACCTCCTTCATGGAGGGCCAGCCGATGGGCCGCCGGCAGCCCCTTGCCCTGCCGGTGGGTCTGCTGACGGCGGGGTTCTTCGGCATCGGGGGCGTGCTCCTGCTCGTGCGGCAACTGCGTCGCCGCTGACGCGCACACGCGCCACCCGTCACTGACGCACGCACACTCGACGCGCCGCTGACGCACCGGCGTTCGACGCCGCGCACCGGCGGCTGCGAGAACCCCTCGGTGACTGGGCGTGTGATGTGGGACGGACAGGCCGACCTGCGGTGGTCGATGGAGCAGCTCGCCGACGAGGCCCTGACCACGGGCGCGCGCTTCGCCGACACGGTGCGGCGCGTGTTCGGCGACGACGGGGACGCCGAGCGACTGTGGGACATGGCCCAGGCGTGCGCCGGGCAGCAGCACGGCACCACGCTGGTGGTGCACCCCGCTGCCGCCACCGAGGGGGCGCGGCTGCTGCCGCAGGCCTTCCCCATCACGCCCACCGTGCTCACCGGGCGGGCGTTCAAGAACCTCACCAAGATCTACGGCGCCGTGCTCGTGGACCCGCAGGGGGCCTGCCACGCGGTGGGGATGATCCTCGACGTCGAGGCCACCTGAGCACCCGCCCGCACCGGGCGCCCGGGCGGGGCTAGGGTCGGAGTCACGGACACCGACACGAGGGGAAGGGGCACGACATGGAGGCACTGCTGGAGGGGCGCCGCGCGCTGGTCACCGGGGGCACGCTGGGCATCGGCCGCGGCATCGCACAGGTGCTGGCCGCCCACGGCGCGCGCGTGGTGGTGACGGGTCTTGACGAGCAGGAGTGCGAGGCCGCCCGCGCCGAGGGGATGGAGGCGCTCGTGCTCGACGTGCGCGACCCCGCGGCCTGCCGCGCCGTGGTGGAGCAGGCCACCGCCTCGCTCGGCGGGCTGGACACGCTGGTCTCCAACGCGGGGATCTACCCGCAGGCCCGCATCGAGACGGCCACCGCCGAGGACTTCGACACGATCTTCGACGTCAACGTGCGCGGCACCGTGCAGGTGGTGCAGGCCGCCGTGCCCGCCCTGCGCGACTCCGGACGGGGGCGCGTGGTGCTCACCAGCTCCATCACCGGCAACCTCACGGGCTTTCCGGGGTGGTCGCTCTACGGCGCCACCAAGGCCGCCCAGATGGGCTTCGTGCGGTCTGCCGCCATCGAGCTGGCGCGCGACGCCATCACGGTCAACGCGGTGCTGCCGGGCAACATCGTGACCCCCGGCCTGGAGGCGATGGGGCAGGAGTACATGGACCAGATGGCGCGCACCGTGCCGCTGGGCTTCCTCGGGGAGCCGCAGGACATCGGGGAGGCGGCAGCCTTCCTGGCCTCCGACGGCGCGCGGTACGTGACCGGTCAGGCGCTCGTGGTGGACGGCGGGCAGGTGCTGCCGGAGACCCCCGAGGCCCTCGGGAACTGAGCCTCAGCCGCTGACCGGGAGGGCCGCCGTCAGCGGGTGGCCCTCCCGGAGGTGCTCCTCCAGCACCACCGGGCGGCCGGCCAGCTGCCACGCCGAGTCCTCGGTGCGCCACTGCTCGAGCACTGAGACCAGCGCGTCCGGGTCCACCTCGCGCACCAGGTCCAGGGCGGCCGAGACCTCGTCGCCGGCGGAGTCCAGCCCGTCCTCCCCACCGGAGACGATGACGACGACCTGGGCGCCGAGGTCCCCCACCGGCGACGGCGCCGGCACGGGGTAGCGCTCCAGGACCGACCCACCGGAGAGCGCGTACCGGTCCTGCGGCTGCCCGGGCGAGGGCGTGAGCGCGCCGAACCACTCCACCAGCCGTGCCTCCACACCCCGGGCCGCGGCGGCACGAGACGGCACCACCGTCAGCGTGACGCGGACGAGGTGCTCCGGGGTCCAGGGGCCGTCGAGACGGGTCACGGGCGAGGGGGCGGCATCCATGGCCCCAGTGTAGGAGCGCGGCGAGGCACCGGGCCTGCCGCGATCCTCCGAGAACGGGTGCTCAGCCGTCGACGAGCTTGAGGCCGACCACGCACCCCACCAGGCCCACGAGGAGCAGCGCCTTGGCCAGACTGAACGGCTCCTCGCCGGTGGCGACCGCGTACGAGACGGTGGTGGCGGCACCGATGGCGACCCACACCGCGTAGGCGGTCCCCGTGGGGAGCGTGCGCAGCGCCCACCACAGGCCGCCGAGGGACACGATGCTGCCCAGCACGTAGGCCGAGATGGCCCCGTAGCTGTGCACCCCCTGGATGCGGCTCATCGCCGTCACCCACACGGCCTCGAACATGCCGGAGACGACCAGGACGATCCATGCCATGAGAGTTCCTCCGTGGTCGTCTTGTCGCGTTGCCGGGTACGACCACCCTCGTCCGGGAGCGGGTCGGGCTCGCCGGGAGGCTAGCAACGCCACCTGCCCCGACCACCCCCGCCCCCGGTGGGCGGCGAGTCCCTGCGGATCACCCTCGGACGTCGCTGGATACGCTGGGCCCCCGCCGCCCCACCCGCGGGTGCCGGCACGACCACCCGGAGGACCGATGCTGCGCAGGAGCCGTGCGATGCGCGCCGCCGCGGTGCTCGGTTGCAGCACGGTGCTCGCGGCCTGCGGGGCCCAGCCCGATGCGGCCCCCGTGCGGGCCAGCGAGGTGCCGTGGGACGCCTTCCCGGAGGACCATGGCACCGGCTCGGACTCGCGGGAGACGCGGTGTGGCCCGACGCACGGCCGACAGGCACTCGCAGACAGCCTGCCCCTCCTCCGCCCCGCCTCCGGCGACCCGGCCGTCCAGTGGACCGGCGCCGCGAGCGACTACTCGGGGTACGCCCCGTGCGCCGAGCTCTCGTGGATCCTCGTGGCGGACACCGGGGACGAGCCCACCCCGCACCAGATCATGCTCTTCCACCGAGGCCACTACCTGGGCACCACCCTGTACTCGCCCACCGAGTACCACCCCCAGGTGGCACGGGTCGACGGGTCCACCATCCGGGTCACCTACCCCTACCCGCAGGACGGTGACCCGGCCGACACCCCCAGCGGGGAGGCCGTCTCCACGTTCACCTGGGACCCCGCCCAGCGCCGGGTCCGGCACGAGGGCGACCTGCCGCCCGGCCAGAGCTGACCCCCGAGCCAGGGGTCACCGGTCCAGGAACTCCTGGACCAATGTGCGCGAGGGCACGCTCCAGTCACGGCGGGCGTGGGGCGGGCACCACCGGGTCAGCGCCTCCACGCAGGCCGCACGCTCCTCCGCACGGATCTCTCCCAGCGGGAGCATGAACGCCCAGTGCTCCTCACCGGAGGTGGTGTAGTGCCTCTCGTTGGAGATGCCGGTGATCACCGCCCGGGCGTCGCCGCGGCCCACCAGCCACCAGCTGCTCCGGCGGCGTCCCCGGGGGCGCCGCTGCAGGGCGACCACCCGGTCCCGGGCCACGAAGCCCACGTCGCACCCGGGCGTGCGCACCCAGATGCCGGGCTGGGAGAGGATGATTCCCCGTCGGCGCGTCCAGCGGTGCTTCGTGCCCGCCGCCATTGCCGCGATGACGAGGACGAGCAGGAGCGGTCCCGCGATGAGCCCGAAGGCGAGGTCGTAGCGCCCCAGGCCGTCGAGCTCACCGTCCAGCACCCGCAGCACGGCCCCGGGCCACTGCGCCATGACGGCCGCCCACAGCCCGCCGAGGACGAGGACCGCGACCGCACGCCAGACGAGGGAGCGGCGGGTGCACCGGAAGTGCTCCTGCGGCACGCCGGGGGCCGGCTCCAGGGTGTGCGCCGAGGCCGGACGGTCACCGGGCCCACCCCGCCCGCGCACCCGCTCCCACGCCACCGAGCCGACGACCAGGGTGGCGAACGGGCCGGCGGCCCACCCCACCCAGACCAGCAGCGCGTTGCCGCCCCCGGTCGGGGGCAACGACCGGGCGGGCTCGGTGCAGGTCACCACCCAGGCGCCCGCCGTGGCCACCCAGGCCATGGCCGCGGCCAGCACGGCGAGGGCCCACCGGAGGAGGCGCGCGAGGGTGCCGGTGCTGCGGTCCACCACGTCGGAGCTCGTCATGGACTCAGGGTAGGAACCGTGCACAGCACGCCCGCTCCCCCTGCCGGCGCAGCCCCCGTCCGTGCCGGGTACCGTGCGCCCGGCGGACCACGGGAGGAGACGGTGCAGGCGACGACGATGCCCACTGGGCTGGTCTGGGCCTTCCTGGGCTTCCTCCTGGTGGCCCTGCTGCGGGGGCAGGCCACGTACTGGCTGGCGCGCGGCGCCGCATCGGGGGTGGCACGCCGGGGCCGCGACGACCCCCGGTGGCGAGGCTGGGCGCAGAGCCCCACCGCACGCCGGGGCAGGGAGCAGCTCACGCGTTTCGGGTGGCCTGCGGTCACCCTCTGCTACCTGGCCGTGGGCGTCCAGACCGTGGTGCTGGCCTCCGCCGGCGCGATGCGGATGCCGTGGGGCCGTTTCACCGCCGCCCAGGTGCCCGGTGCCGCGCTGTGGGCGGGGATCTACAGCACCATCGGGTGGACGGCGTGGGTGCTCCTGGTGCGTCACGCAGTGGCCTCCGCGTGGCTGTGGCTGGCCCTGGCCGGCGTGCTCGCGGTGCTCGCGGGCACGGCCTGGTGGCGCCGGCGCGGCATCGACGCCTCGGGCGCGCAGCCGCCGAGCGCCTGAACTCAGCCGGGCAGCTCCTCCAGTCCGGCCACCAGGCCCAGCAGCACGCCCTCGTCGGAGCCCGTCACCGGCAGCTGCACGCCCAGCGGCAGCCCCTCCCGGGAGGGCACGGCAGCGTAGGGCCGAGCACGGCGTCGAACCCGGCGAAGCGGGCCTGGAACCGGCCGCGCGCCCGCTCCCCCTCCGCGCCTGCCCAGCGCAGGACGGCGCCGGGCAGGCGGTCCCCCAGGGCGGCGGTCGCGTCGGGCCACCGTCCGGGCAGCTCCAGTGACCCGGGCGACGGATAGACATTAGTTGGGGCCAGGCAGATGGCGCACCTGCCAGCTGGCACCTGGCACCTGGCACCTGGCACCTGGACGACAAGATGAGAACGGATGCGGGGATTGATGCACTCGCGAGACGTGGGATCGCTCACGCAAGGGTCCGACACTGGGCAATCTACGGGGAGGGAGACGCCGGTCTGTGCTTCCCCGTGAGTTCAGACCCACAGCGGGGGGCTAGTATCACCGTATTGGGACATTCTCCCACTCCAGTGACACTAGCCCCCCCGCGCCCCCTGCTGGGTCCGCGCCTTCCGAGAGGATTTCCGCCATGACCAACTCCTATCCCCAGAACGTCAGTCGCCGGTCCGTTACTGCCGGTACCCTGTGGTCCGCTCCGGCCGTCGCCATCGCAGCCGCTGCTCCCGCTGTGGCCGTCAGCGCGTGTGTGACGTATACGGGAGCCTTCACCCAGCCGAGCTCCTACAACCCCGTTCCGCTCAGCTACACCTTCAGGGGCTCGGACGGCTCCACCGTCACTGTCTCGTTGTCGACTGCCTCCTACGGCGGCAAGACCCTCTTGAGCAACAACCTCACCGCCGCCGGCAACGTCAACAAGGGCTACAACGGCATGGGCGACCTCGCCACCGACGGTTTGCAGTTGCAGCAGCAGGGCACTGGTGGCCAGAGGCTGACCTTCACGTTCAGCCAGCCGGTGTCCAACCTGAGTTTCGTCGTGGCTGACATCGACAACAGTGGAAAGCAGTACAGGGACTCCGTGACCCTGAGCCCCGCCCCCACCAGCGTTGTCAACGGCAGTTCACTTACCGGCTCCGGCGGTACCGGCGACCCGCTGCGTGCCACGACCACCAGTCCGGTGAACTCCGACAACAAGGCCAATCGATCCACCGTGACGATGGCTGGTCCCCTCAGTTCCATGACGGTGGACTTCTCGTCGAGCACCGGCACTGCGGCTCAGCAGATGTTCATCACGGGCATGACCTTCGAGGTCTGCTGACACCCCGGGTCTGCCCCAGACATTCTGAGGTCGGTGGCGCCCGCGCCACGGCACTGGCGCCACCGACATGTCCCGCCCAGGCAGGCCCGCCTGTCCACGCTCCCCTGCCACACCCATCACTCCGCGCGGAAGCGGGCCTCCACCGTCACCCGGACCTCCACGTCCTGCGGGGTGAGGTCGTAACCGTCGTCCGCCGCACCGGCCCCGGCTGCACGGAAGGCCTGCACCTCTCCCACGCGCCGGTCGTCCCCGCCACCGAGGAGGCCCGTGTCGGCCACCTGCAGCGGCTCCACCGTGGAGAACCCGGACGCCTCAGCCATCACCTGCGCCCGCTCGCGGGCCTGCCGCACGGCATCACGGGTGACCTCGGCGTGCAGGGCACGCTGGCTGTCGTCGGTGAGCGACCACGTGGGCGACTGCAGCGCCACCTCGTCGCGCGCCGACCACGCCGTGGTGAGGTCCGCGAGCGCCTCGAGGTCGGCCAGCTGCACGCGGACCCGGCCGGTCACCTCGTGACGGGGGTCAAGGCGCTTCCCGTCGTCGCCCCACGGCTGCCACGTACGGGTGGCCAGGGGAGCCACCACGCGGGAGCGCACGGCATCGGGGCGGCTGGCCCCCAGCTCGTCGAGGGAGTCGACGAGCTCCTGCATCACGGCGGTGACCTGCTGGCGGGCGGCGGCCCGGTCGGTCCCCTCGGCGCTGGCGGTGGCCCACAGGGTGGACAGCTCGGGTTGACGGCGGCCGGTGGCCTCACTGCGCACGGTGATCTCCATACCTCGCATTGTGCCCCCGGCCACCGACACCGCGTCGAGCCCGGGCAGGGTTGGGTCGCCGCCCCGGTCCGGGCAGGATGCCGGGCATGAGCACCCACGCCCAGACCGTCGCCCACCTGCAGCACCTGGGGTTCACCCTGCGCAACCCGGCCGCCCTCGAGGGGATCGACGACGACCCGTGGGACGTACTCACCGCCTGGGACGAGGGCGGGTACGCCTTCGACCACGTCCTGTCCTACGACGCCGAGATGGTGGAGGACGACGACGCCTACACCGCATGGGTGGCCGAGTGGGCCGAGGCGACGGGCCGCACCGCCGAGCTCACCCACCTGGCCGGCCACACCGAGCTCGACGGCAACTCCTGGCTGGAGTACACCCTCGCCGGGACGGTGCGCCGCACGGACTTCGTCCAGGAGGGCGACTGGCTGGTGCCGGAGGTGGCCGACGCCATCATCGAGGACTTCCGCCGCGTGCCGGGCCGCACGATGCTGTACCTCGACAACGGGCAGGGAGGCGTCTTCGTGTGGGTTCCCGCCGAGCAGGTCACGGCCTTCGCCGCCCTCTTCCCCGAGGCCGAGCCGGCCTGAGACGCACCCGCGCGCCCCTACCCTGTGCGCGTGGTCAACACCCTGCTCTCGGTCACCTTCGCCTGCGGCCTGTTCATCGCCGGCGCGCACGTGCTCAACCGGCGCTTCGTGGCACCCGCGTACGACGTGGTGGCCAACCTGCTGGCCTTCGTGTCGGCGACGGCGGCCTCGCTGCTGCTCCACCACTGGGTGCCGGCGTCCCTCTCGGCGATGGCGGTGGCCTGCTGGGTGCTGCTCGGTGCGCGGTCGTGGGAGGCCCACCGGACCGGGGTGCCCCTCAGCGGGCAGCGGCCTCCGACGCCGATGGGGTGAGCCGCCCGGGCAGTCGGGTTAGGTTCACGGCATGACGCCCACGTTCGAGGAGTTGGCTGCCCTGGTGCCGGACGAGTTGCTGGACCGCTCCGGTTCCGTCTTCTACTCGGGGCGCGAGGCCTTCGAGCAGCCCGGCGGGCTCTACCTCCTGGGGCTCAACCCCGGGGGCGATCCCGAGACCCTGCGCGAGGCCACGGTCCGCACGGACATTCAGTGGGCCCTCGGTGCGTCGCAGCCCAGGTGGTCCCGCTACCGCGACGAGGAGTGGGGCGCACCCGCCGGGACCAGCCCCCCTGCAACGACGGGTCCTGCACCTCCTCGACCACCTCGGACTCGATGCCGGCCGAGTCCCCTCGAGCAACCTCGTCTTCGTGCGCAGCCGCCAGGAGTCCGGCATCGCCACCGACCTACCGCGCCTCGCCGAAGCCTGCTGGCCGTTCCACCAGGCCGTCATCGACGGACTCGGCACCCGTACGGTGGTGTGCTTCGGCAGCACGGTCGCCGCGCGCTGCCGTCACATGCTGGGGGCCCACGACGAGTGGGGCACCTTCCGTGAGGACAACCGACGCGGCTGGACCAGCCGGGTGCACCGCTCCCCCTCGGGCGTGGACGTCATCCAGGTGACGCACCCGGGGCGGGCCGACTGGTGCAACCCCGCGTGCGACCCGAGCCCACTGGTCAAGCGGTCCCTCCACCGGTGAGGCCCACCCTGCCTCCAGCACGTCCTTGAGCCGCGCGAGGTGGACAGGCGCTTCATCGAGGCACTGCCTCGCAGACAGTCGCACTCATGCGCTGGGACGGCGACGTCCTGGTCTGCATGCGCTGAGGGGTAGGCCCTCAGCCACGGGCGGGGTCCAGGCCCTCAGTCCCGTCGGCTTCGTCGCCGCGCTTCGAACGGACGCAAGGCACCCTCGCCGTCACCCGACCCAGGGCTCCCCGAACGGTCCGCTCGCCTGCCTGGCCCGCCTCCGGGGGCTGGTCCACGACTGGTACCCCGGCGCCCGCGAGACGATCAGCTACCGCATGCCCACCTTCGAGGTGGAGGGCCACCGCATCGGGGGGGTCCTCTCCCACCGGGACTTCCTCAGCTGGTACCCCCACTCGGGCAC
Organism: Kytococcus schroeteri; assembly: GCF_002847825.1. Lineage (GTDB taxonomy): Bacteria > Actinomycetota > Actinomycetes > Actinomycetales > Dermatophilaceae > Kytococcus > Kytococcus schroeteri. Next base: position 183,153 of record NZ_PKIZ01000002.1, read on the forward strand.
CACCCTCACGACGCTGGCCGACGGCCTGGGCGACCGGTCGCGCACCAAGAGCGCCCTGCACTTCACGGTCGAGGACCCCCTGCCCGAGGAGCTCTTCGAGCGTCTGCTGGCCACCCGCCGGGCCGAGTGGCACTGACGCCCGTCAGCCGCCTGCGCCGTCCGGGTCCTGCATCAGGCCTGCTGGTGGCCCTACGTCCGGTGCCGGTACAGCACCTCGGGAGGCAGGTGGCAGGCGTCATCCGGACAGCGGGCCAGACGCTTCTGGTGCTCCTCGGCGCTGCGCACCCACCGGGTCAGGAGCCGCACCTCCACCGCGACGCGGTCCGCATCAGGGCGCGCCGCCAACCACGCGCGGGCCGCCTCCAGGTGGCGGGGATCGCGGGAGTAGACCCCGGTGCGGTACTTCTCCCCGACGTCCGGGCCCTGCTGGTTGACTGCGTACGGGTCGATGATCTCGAACAGGTGCCCCAGCAGCCGCTCGATGTCTGTGGCCCGCGGGTCGAAGCGGACGCGCACGCATTCGGCGTACCCGTCGTACGGACCGTCAAGGTGGTCGGCGGCCCCGTTGGCCCGGCCCGCCTCGGTCCAGACCACGCCGGGAAGCGTGTCGAGAAAGGCCTGCACGCCCCACAGGCAGCCACCGGCCAGGTGGACCTCCTCGGTGGGCGACTCCGCGCTGCTCACAGGACCCGCCGGCACGCGGAGACGATGTCCGCAGCCGCCTCCAACGCCTCCTCGAGGTCCTGCCGGGAGGCCGTGGGGCGGTCCGCGTCGGGGTACTCGGTGGCGTTGCGCACCTGCCGCATCCAGTCGAACTCGCCCAGGGCGGGGTCCTCCACCAGCTCCGATGCGGCCACACCGGTGTTGCGGTGGGCTCCCCCGACAGGCCGCACGCGCAGGCCGTGCACGGCCAGCACGGCGGTGAGCGCCTTGCGGGCCCCGTCGTAGGCAGCGGTGAACGCCATGGCCACGTCCTCGGTGCAGCTCAGGGCGCGGGCCGTGGCCAGGTGCTGCTCGGCCATGGTCATGAGGGTGGCGGCGTGGACCGGATTCGGCTCCACCCGGTCCAGGCGGCCGGTTCGCAGCATCCGGCGCAGCTCGGTGGGCAGCTCGGGCAGGTCAGGCACGGACCTCTCCCGTCAGCAGGTCCACCATCGGGCGTGAGCGGACGGTGGCCACGAAGCCAGTCGGCTCGTCGGCCTCCCAGTCCTCGACGGCCACCCGCGAGATGGTGACCTCCCGGTCGAGCTGGGCCTCCGCCCGGGTGGCCAGCTCGGCGAGGGTGCGCCGCGGCACGTCCCCGACGACCACCACGTCGACGTCGCGGGGAAAGGCACCCTGCTCCCCGGCCCGGCGAGCCGCCCACGAGCCGTGGACCACCGCCTCCTGCACTCCGTCCACCCCCTCGAGGAGCTGCCGCAGCACCGGCACGGGTCCGTACGTCGCGGCGACGACCTCCCGCATCGGGGCGAACAGGGGGTGGTCGGGGTCGGCGGAGACCAGACGGTTGCGCCCCTCGCGACGGTCGCGGAGCACGCCGGCCTCCACCAACCGCCCCACCTCGCGGTGCACCACCGGCCCTGCGACGCCGGTGCGGCGCCCCAGCTCGGCCAGGGAGAACTCCCGGTCAGGGTGCCCCAGGGTCTCGGCGAGAAGCGCCCCCACGGCGTCGGAGCGCACGAAGGGCGTCAGGGCCGACGGTGGAGTCTTCACAGAACGTGAAGATATCTTCCGCTTGAGGGAACGGTCAACGTCACTTCGAGAGCACGATCTTCTCGGAGGACTTCGGCTGCCCCTCCGGGAAGGCGGCGACGAGCGCGTTGGCCATGCCCTGCGCCTTGGCGATGGAGCCCTCGGTGTTGTTGTGGTTGGCGTCGTTCTCCAGGAACCACTCCGGGTGCGAGCTGGCCTCGGTGGACCAGTCGTACACCCACAGGTTCGGGTACTTCTTCACCGAGTCGGCCAGCACCTTGTCGAACTTCTGCACGTTCTCGTTGGCGTACCACTTGTTGTTGGTCCACGGCATGGTCAGCGCGTTCACCCACAGCACCGGGCGGCCCTTGGAGGCCTTCATGACCGAGTCGATGCGGCCCTCGGCACCGGCCCAGGCATCGGCCTTGGCCATGTTCGCCGAGTCGTTCAGGCCCACGTTGACCACCCAGCAGCCGTCACCGATCTCGCCGGCGTGCTCCTCCATCGCCTCCGAGGCGGTGGTGTCCTTGCCGCCCTGGCCCATGTGCTCCAGCATCGAACGGCCACCCAGGATGTCCTCGATCACGGTGTCCACGCCGACGGCCTCGTAGCGCGCGGTGATGCGCTTGCTCTTGTCCGGGATGCGCGTCTCGGGGGTGTTGCCCGGGCCCAGGGAGGTGGAGTCACCGATGTGGATCACCGTCTTGCACGCCGTCTTCGTGGCCTTCGGGCGCGCGGCCTTCTTGGCCTTCGGCGCCGTCACGGAGTCCACCCCGGCCTTGCCGCCGTTCTCCTGCTGGGCGATCTCCACGACGGACTTCTGCGGCAGCTTGCCGACGCCCACCAGGGAGGCGGCCGCGACGGCGAGCACGCCCACGGTGCCCACGGCCAGCTGCGCGGCCCCGGGGCGAGCACCCCGGGCCGCCTCCGGGGAGCGCCCGGCCCGCCCGGTCACCAGGGCCAGGAAGCCGTGGCGACGGATGGGGTCCTCCACGAAGCGCCAGGACAGGGAGGCCAGGACCACGGTGGCACCCACCACGATGGCTCCGCGCACCCACGGCTGCCCGAAGAAGGCCCGCTCGGGCAGGAAGGCCACCACGGGCATGTGCCACAGGTAGATGCCGTAGCTGCGCTCACCGATCCACCGCAGCGGGGCGATGCCCATGACCCGACCCAGCATCGAGCCCGGCACGACCAGCGGCATGAGCGCGGCACAGGTCGCCACGGTCAGCGCGGCGATGCCCCAGGTGTAGAGGCTGTCGGTCTCCTGGGTGGTGGTGGCCACGAGCGCGAGGATGCCGGCCAGGCCGGCCAGGCCGATGAGGTCGAACACCCACTTGCCGGCCGGGCGCAGCTTCGCGACCACGGAGGGACGCCACACCATCGCCAGGGCCGCGCCCCAGAGCAGCCCGCCGGCGCGGGTGTCGGTGCCCTCGTAGGCGCGCGTCGAGTCACCCGAGGGGTCGGCCAGGAGGGCGAGGAGCACCATGGAGACCAGGCCGAGGGCGAAGGTGCCCGCGGCCATCTTCTTGAGCCGGCCGTTGCAGGCGGTGATCAGCCCCACCAGCAGCAGCGGCCAGACGATGTAGTACTGCTCCTCCACGGCCAGGGACCACAGGTGGTCCAGGGGGCCGACGCCCTCCTGCTGCTCGAAGTAGCTCTTGCCGGAGAAGATGACCTGCCAGTTGGCCACGTAGAACAGCGCCGCCAGGGACTCCTTGAGGCGCTGCCCCATGTTGTGCGGTTCGGCGATTGCCGTGGTGACGAGCACGGCGACCAGCAGCAGCACCACGGCCGGGAGCAGGCGGCGGAAGCGGCGGACCCAGAAGTTCTTGAGGTCCAGGTTGCCGTGCTTCTGCCACCGCGAGAGCAGCAGCGAGGTGATGAGGAAGCCCGAGAGGGTGAAGAAGACGCCCACGCCGAGCAGTCCCCCGCCGGCGAACGGCACGCCGATGTGGTACGCCACCACCAGGGCGACGGCGACCGTCCGCAGGCCGTCGAGGCCCGGGAAGTACGTGGCGGACTTGTTGACTGGGCGAGGCATGCTCGTGCTCCCCTTCGCTCGACCCGGCCGCGCCGGGGGGCTTGCTGCGATTCATTCCGCGCCGAGGGCGCCCCACCGGCAGGGCACTCCGCCCGTCCACGAGGCGGCCGAGTCAGACAGCGGTGGGTGAGGACGTCGACCTTACCGCCACGAGTCCATGACTCACGGCAACGTGACGCACCACTCGAGGACGAACCCCTCGTCGGAGACTCTCGTGTGCTGACGCACACAGGAGGGGTCCGCGCCTGATTCCTCCGCCACCACGGCCAGCGCGATCGCGGCAGGCTGCGGGAGGGGGCCGCCGGCGAGCCGTGCCTCGGACCCGTCCGGATCACCGGAGCCGCCCGGGGCAGGGACCTCCGTGGTGACGAATGCCTCAACACGGTCGGGCAGCTCCCCGGTGAGCACCTGGTGCCCGTCGAGGGTGAGGTCCGGCTGCACCGGGGCGTGGACGGCGATGCAGTAGCGCATCTCTTGGATATGACGTTGGTTGCAATGACCAGGAGACGTGCCTCGAAGGGCTCCGCCGACGTCGAGCCAGCGAAACCCTTCTGGACATCGAGTCAGTCGCCCTCTTCTTCGAGATCCTCCAGCACCTCGAGGGGCGATTCCACGTCCCCGCGCCACGCTTCCAGCCCCTCGCGGACGGCGAGGAAGGCGACGACCAGCGCGGCGACGGAGTCCGCCCACCACCAGCCGAACAGGCTGTTCAGCACGAGACCGATGAACACCGCGCCCGAGAGGTAGATGCAGAGGATGAGCTGCTTGGCATCGGCCATGACGCTCTTGGAGCCGAGCTCGCGCCCGGTGCGGACCTCGAACCACGCCAGCAGCGGCATGACGACCAGGCTCAGCGCAGTGATCCCGAGGCCCAGCGGGCTGTGATCGGGGCCCTCTTGGCCCATCAGAGCCAGCACGGCATCCACGGAGACGTACGCGGCGAGGGCGAAGAACGCGATGCCGATCGCCCTCACGGTCACCTTCTCCCACCGCTCGGGGTCCTTGCGGGTGAACTGCCACGCGATCGCCACGGCCGACAGCACCTCGACGACCGAGTCCAGGCCAAAGCCGATCAGCGCGGCCGACGAGGCCAGCACACCCGCGGCGACGGCGACGATGGCCTCGATGACGTTGTAGGTGATCGTGAACCCGACGATGAAGCGGACCCGGCGGTGCAAGGTTGCGCGGCGCTCTGATGTCAGCGCCGCGCTCATGCGTTCGCCTCCGCCCCGCAGCAGCCCGGCACCGGGCACGCGACGTCCACACACGGCGCACTTTCGTCGACGGCCAGAGTCACGTCCATGAGCTTCGTCAGTGCCGCAGCGAGGTGAGGGTCGGCGATCTCGTACCGGGTCTGCCGACCCTCGGGCTCGGCGATCACGATCCCGCAGTCGCGCAGGCAGGTCAGGTGGTTCGAGACGTTCGAGCGGGTCAGTTCAAGGTCGCGGGACAACGCAGCGGGGTAGCTCGGGCCATCCAGCAAGGTCATCAGGATTCGGGAGCGCGTCGGGTCCGCCATGGCCCGGCCCAGCCGGTTCATGACGTCGAGGCGAGTAGCAATAGTCAGCATGCACTGAACTATACAGCGATGACTGCCACGTTGTTGAGTTCGACAGGCTGCCGCACGCGCTCCGCGCGCTTGCCCTTGGGGTTCGTGGTCACCTCTTGCGCCACCCCGGCCACTTCGGCATGCCGTGGCCCTTCCAGGTCTCCACCAGGCCAGCGGCCCAGCGAGCGGACGCGAAGAGCCCGTAGCCGGCCCCGGCGAGGCCCACGGCGACCACGAGCCAGCGCCCGATGCCGAGCCACACGCTCCCGTCCACGTCCAGCGCCCACTGAGCGCCCGCGATGAGCCCCGCGACACCCATCCAGAACCCGGCGACGACAACGGCAACCGGCAGGAGGACGAGGCACATCGCGGCGGCTGCCGACCAGAGCTGACGGGCCTCCAGCTTCGCCGTGGCCCGGTACGCGCGGCGCTGGCCATAGGCCGACAGGGCGTCGTCGGTCTCTCGCTAGTGCCGCGCGTAGATGTCGAACAGCTCGTCGGTGAGCATGATCTGATCGCGCGTGATATCGGGCTCTTCGGAGTTGAGCGTGGGTGCTTGGGGGTAGGGGTCGAGGTCCCGGGCATGATCTGAGGACTTCTACCCCCTCG